>JAUHQD010000012.1 GCA_030418115.1 Alteromonadaceae bacterium BrNp21-10
AAACTTCCGCTACTCTATAACTCGCTTATTGACCAGTTGGGATTTTACCAGCTACCACCACGTAGGGAGGAAAGAGCTTACCCAAGATGGATAAAGCCCAAAGCAAGTCGATACCCCCACAAATAGAAAAATGCCAGTCAGCTTAACTGACTGGCATTAGGCTACTCGCCCCTTTTTATTGATTCTTCTCTATTGTGCCAAACCTTAAGATACTTTTCGCTTACTACCGCCGCGACAGGCAGGAGACGAAGGTGCCCCGCCGTACAAACCTTCCCACTCAATATCAGTGTAGGTATGTAATGCCAATGCATGAATTTGTTCTGCTAGCTCCTCTTTAAGAACAGCATTAACGGCTCTGTGACGATTAATTAGACGCTTTCCATCAAACTTTGGAGTAACCAGCACGACTTTAAAATGGGTTTCAGCTCCAGCGGGAACGTTATGTTGAAAACTCTCATTGATGACTTCCAAGTGCGCAGGATCGAAATGTTCTATTAATTTACTTTCTATATTGATTTGAATATTCATGCGCTATATCTCCATTTAACTACCGATACGGATTGACCATTAATATTCGATTTCACCGTGTTATTAATATCTCCTTTAGAAGATGACGAGAATAAATCACAACCATTCAATCAAGGCTAATCCGTACTACATCTTCATTCTAAATCTAGCGCCTATCTCTGTTTTAGACACGCATTTTTTTGTATAAATTTGTAATTCCAAGGTAAATCGTTGACCGCTCTCATTATATTTTTTTACGGCCTTTTTGGCCATCGTTATAACTCAAGTCCACCACTCGAAACGTCAAATTTATGCGCGGCTCAATGATGCTGCGGTGTTTAGCAATTTGATGCTGCCAGTTTTTTTGAGTAGTACCTTTCATCACTAGCAAACTGCCATGCTCTAACAAAATTTTGGCTTTTTGCTTGGTAGCATTATGGCGCATTTCGAATTCTCGAGCACAGCCTAAACTGATAGAAGCAATAACCGGCTCTGGTCCTAATTCAGGTTCGTCATCAGCATGCCATCCCACGCTATCACTGCCATCACGGTATAAATTGGCCAATACCGAATTGAAGTTTTCACCGCAGTAATCAGCACATTTATTACGTAATGATTGCAACTGTTTTGTCCAAGGCAAGGGAATCAATTGAATACCCGAGTACTGATATTGTGCATTCGCAGCGCCATACCATGCTTGCAAACGTGGTATTAATACCCGCTTACCGGCAATTTTGATATGATCCTGCGTCCAGTTCAGCGAAGATGAAAAATGCTCAAATAATTGCGTCGCCTCGTTATGACCAATAAAATTCTGTTCATAACGCAGCTGCGCATTCGGAAGCTCAAGTTCGTTAGGCTGTTCAAAGTTAAACTGAAACTGACTCAAATAGATTTAACCTAGGTAAAAATGACTCAACATTCTCAAATTAATTGCAGTTTAACGCTTTTTGACAAAACCCTTAAACTGTATCGCTACCCCAAGCGGTCTCAACACAAAAATTTACAAGCTTGGGATGCTGCGGATGAATTACTTATTCAGTATATCCATAATGAACTTGAACCGGCACAATTAACTAACCTGCTTATTTTCAATGATGACTTCGGTGCCTTGGGTTGTTGGTTACAGCCCTATTCCCCTTATTGGTACTCCGATTCTTATGTGAGCCTCAAAGCCTTACAGATGAATTTAACCGCCAACGACTTAGCGGCAGAAACCTTACAAATCCACGACTCGCTCACTCCACCTGTTACGGCGCAAACCATTGTGATCAAGTTACCTAAATCATTGGCATTGTTAGAACAGCAGCTTATCGATCTGCAAGCGGTGGTCAGTAAAGATACCCAAGTCATCGCCGCAGCCAAAGTCACGGGCATCAGTAAAACCACCTTGGAACTGTTTGAAAAATATTTAGGGCCGACCACCACCTCACTTGCACAAAAAAAGGCGCGATTGATCTTTTGTTCACCCACCGCTGATAAAAACCATATATCGCCCTACCCCACGATTTGGCCACTGCCTAATACCGCTTTTACTATTAGTAATCTCGCCAATGTTTTTTCACGCCAGAGTATTGATATTGGTGGGCGCTTTCTGATTGAAAATTTACCGGATTGCAGTGCCAAGACGGTCATTGATTTAGGTTGTGGTAACGGTATCGTCGGCTTAAGCGTGTTAAAGAAACACCCCGATGCCAAGATAATTTTTGTGGATGAATCCGTAATGGCAGTAGCTTCGGCCAAAATGAATATTGAAAACAACATGCCTGAGCGACTGCAACAGTGTGAGTTTGTGGTCAGTAATTGCTTGGACGAATTAATCCATCACCAAGCCAATATTGTGTTGTGTAATCCCCCTTTCCATCAAAAAAATACCATTACCGACCATATTGCGTGGCAAATGTTTAAAGACAGCCAAACATGTTTGTACCCCCATGGTGAATTGCGGGTGGTCGGCAATCGCCATTTGGACTATCAACAAAAATTAAAACGCCTTTTCCGAGGTTGTCAGGTGGTTGCATCTAATCAAAAATTCAGTATTTTATCCGTTCGAAAAGCTTAAGAGAGATTTATAATGAAAACAGTGATAGTAGCCCTACTGGTTTGTTGTATTAGCACCTTCTCCATGGCCAAAGCGCCGGCAAACGACGGCTCGCAACTGCAAGCAGACAACCTCTACCCCAAAGTGAAGCTAGAAACCACCATGGGCGATATTGTTATCGAACTCGATCGCTACAAAGCCCCCATTACCGCCAACAACTTCTTGCGTTATGTGGACAAACGCAGTTTTGAAAATACCATTTTTCACCGTATTGTCCCCGAATTTGTAGTACAAGGTGGCGGCTACAATACAGATTTTATTGAGCAACCTAAGTTTGGCGAAATTTTTAACGAATCCGGAAATGGCAATAAAAATGATGCCTACACGGTTGCGATGGCCAGACAAAGTGGTGCGCATACGGCAAATCGCCAATTTTTCTTTAATTTAAAAGACAATGAGAGTCTTAATCCTGGCCGAGATTGGGGCTACACGGTATTTGCTACTGTCAGTAGCGGTCATGATGTCATTGATGCGATGTCTGAAGTTGAAACCAAATTTGATGCCGAACTCGGCTGGAACGATGTGCCGGTTGAGCCCATTTTATTAATTAAGGCAACACTGTTACCGCAGACTTTTTAATTACTGCCTTAACGTGAATTAATCTGAAATTAGCTCAACTTTTTTCCTTTTTAATCAGCTCATAAGCCGCTTGGATATCTTGTGCCTTAGCCTTGGCAATTTCCATGGCTTGTTTTGGCAAACCCTTGGATACCAGTTTATCGGGATGATGTTCACTCATCAGTTTACGGTATTGTTTTTTGATATCCACCAACGACTGGCTTTGCTGCACACCTAAAATGCGATAAGCATCGGCCAAGGATTGAGTACTGGAATAAGCCTGTTGTTGCCTTTGATTTGATGATTGCTGTCGTTGGCCAGTGCGAGAACGCCCCTGCCCAGATCTAAATCGTTGTTCCGCCTCATACACCGACAATAAATACAGCAGCTCATTCTGCCTAAAGCCTAATATTTTAGCAGCAGTTTCTAACACCACTTGTTCGGCGGCATCTAATTTTCCATCAGCGTAGGCAGCCTGAATAAGGATTTCTAAAAATACCTGCATAATGTCACGACGACCATGACAAGACTGGTTAAATTCCTGCAATATTTCTCTTATCGGAAAATCAGCCGCTTTACCTTCGTTAAACGCCTGTTGCGCTTCACGGCGAATATCCCCTTGCAAGTTCATTTGATCCATTAACGCTGCCGCCATGCGGATCTCATCAGCGGTAACACGGCCACTGGCTTTAGCCACATGACCAATTAATGAAAACAAGGCATGAAAAAAAATCGCTTGTTTCTTTAAATCTTTACTGCTGGTAAAAAAGCGACTGAAACCGCCCATCTGATCGAAATCTTGACTGTAGCCCTTATCGAACATATGGCCGACAATCGCACCTAAGATAGCACCAGGGATCCGTCCAAACATAAAACCAAATAGAGCACCGAGAACCTTTCCCCAAATTTTCACTACTGTTGTCCTACCCTTTATTTAACTGTTGAAGTCGTTGTGGTGTGCCCACATCACACCATTGGCCTTGATAGTGCTCGCCGCTAACCACATGCTTATTCATCGCTTCGCGCAATAACGGCGCTAAGGGCGATAGCACACTTGGCTTAAGCCCTGAAAATAGCATTGGCGAATATACTGCAATGCCAGAAAATGTCAGCTTGTTAGGGCCACTTGCTTGCACCTGTTGCTGTTGTAATACGAAATCACCCTGAAGATTATGTGACGGATTAGTCACCAGTACCAAATGTGCCAGTGTGCTATTGCTTAATGGAGCTAATTGGGCAAAATCGAAATCACTAAAAATATCGCCATTCACCACGGCAAAGGGGTCATTACCCAATAATGGCAACGCTTTAACGATACCGCCTGCAGTTTCTAAGGCGACTTTTTCTTCGCTAAAACACACCTTTAAATCCAAATCTAAATTGCCGACATAATCTTCAATCTGTTGGCCTAACCAGCAATGGTTGATCACTATATGGCGAAATCCTGCTTGCTGTAACCGTTGTAAATGCCAACCCAGTAACGGCATTCCTCGCACCTCAAGTAATGGCTTGGGTGTCATGTCCGTTAGTGGGCGCATACGCTCACCGCGCCCTGCACACAAAATCATGGCGGTCGTCAAATTCACGGGCGTAATCCTTGGATGGGTAAACTCGACTCAACTGCTGGCAATACACTAGCCTTTAACCACTGACTCAATTCCAGTAACTCTGGGTATTCGGCAGCAACGTCAATAACATAACCTAAGGTTCTTGGAATATCCTGCATATACACCGCTTTGTTATCTCGATGATACAACCGCGCAAATATACCTGCGGCCTTCAAATGCCGTTGTATTCCGGTCCAATCAAACCAACGTTTAAACTCTGGCCAAGAATATTGCTTATAGTTATTCGACCAGACTATTTGCAATTGTTCTATTACCCAAGCATTCGGCCAACGTACATAACAATCGCGCAATAAAGACACCAAATCATAAGTAATGGGGCCCATTAGCGTATCTTGAAAATCGATCACGCCTATTTGGTGATTATCTAAAATCATCAAATTACGCGAATGAAAATCACGATGCACGGCGACTTGTGGCTGAGTTAGAAAGTTTTTAGCCAGCATATTCTCAACGTTATTAAGCATCGCTATTTGCTTTTTGGATAACGTCAAATTCAAGTGAGTATTCACTAACCATTGACTAAATAAGCTGGCTTCCAGATCTAGTCGGGATTGATCATAGTTTGCAATAGGCCCCAATGAGGTATGAGTCAGCCCTTGAATGCCCGGCAACAATGCTAAAGCTTGTTGATAATAAAGCTCCGGATTATTTAACTGAATTTTTTGGGAAAACTGCTGATCACCGAAATCTTCAAGACACATAAATCCCTGTTGAAGATCCACCGCCAACACCTCAGGTACACAAATTTTCTGTTGCCGATAGGCCTTAGAAAATGCCACGAATGCCTGACAGTTTTCCTGAGGCGGTGGTGCATCGACTGCAATAAAAGATTGACCATTCTGGCTAAAGCGAAAATAACGCCTAAAACTAGCATCACCCGATACCATGGTTAACTGTTGTCCCAAAAACAATTGGCTGTGCTGCAACCACTTTATGAGTTCAATTTGTCGCTGATTATCTGACACAATAAAAATAACTTAAGATGAATACAGCCACTATAACCAATAGATCCGCCAAGAGAAATGGCGAACTTTATTAAAATTAAAAATGACGTTAGTTGATGAATGTATACAGCCAATTTCAAAATTGCTATTTCTCTAACCATCCCCTGAGCATATACTTTGCTGTTTTTTGTCCTAGAAGACAGACTTTACTGGTAAATTTCCATGAAAACCTTAAAATCTAACGTCGCACTCGTCTTTTTCAGCCCTAACTGTGTAAGCTAATTTATTTCTTGTATGAAAAGTAACCGTACATTACCATTCATTTTGTTCGTACTGAGCGCACCTGCGATAGCTCAAGTCACCCAATGTCCGGCACCGGCTAACGCCGCTGAAATTAGATTAAGAGACAAATCCACCGGCATTGAAGTCAAAGCCAATCGCACCCAAATTGAACAAGATCAAGTGGCTGAATTTGCCGGCAAAGTGCAAATAATTAGTGATACTGCGCAAATAAATGCTCAACAAGCACGAATTGACAAAAACACCCAACAACTAACCGCCAGCGGCGAAATTCAGTATCGCGATCAACAAATCAACGTAAAAAGTGAAGATGTGCACCTGAGTTTTAAATCAGGACAGCTATCAATGGACAACACCGAGTACCGGATGTTGGGTTTTGTTGGCCGAGGTCAAGCGCAGCGTATCGCATTAGACAAAGAGCAAGGTATAGAGTTACAAGATGTGACTTTTACCACTTGCCCAGAGGGCGATGAAGATTGGCAAATTAAAGCCAGTAGTATCAGTTTGTCCAAAAACAACATATGGGGCGAAGCAGAACATACCCGTTTCTACTTGATGGGCGTACCGGTTTTTTACCTCCCTTACTTTCGTTTCCCTGTCACCGAGCAACGCCAATCTGGGTTACTATTTCCCGTTGTTGGTAGCTCTGACAGTACCGGTTTAAGCTACGCTCAACCCTATTATTGGAATATTGCCGACAATTATGACGCCACCTTCACTCCAAGAGTGATGGTTAACCGCGGCGTACAATTACAAACTGAATTCCGCTATTTAGGCGACTCACAAAGCGGCCAGTTGGATTTAGAATACCTTGACCATGACCGTCATACTGATGACAGTAAACCACGCTATTTTTATCGTATTAATCATCAGGCTGCGCTGAGTGATAATTGGCAATCAAACATTAATATCAACGGTATTAGTGATGATAACTACATTGTTGATTTAGGTTCCGATTTTTATAATCGTGCCGACACCCATTTGTATCGTTCAGCCGGCATCAATTATTTTAGCGACAACTTAAACTTTAGTGCCGAACTACAAGACTTTCAGATTATTGGTGACCACCCGGATAGCTATCGTGCCCTACCGGAGTTACGTCTACAGTATTCCCAACCTTGGGTTGCCGGGCTGGAGTTTAATTTAAACAGTGAACTAGCCTATTTTGATAAAGGCACCGCCGATGCGCCAACAGCGACGCGTTTTCATATTGCGCCCAGTTTACGCCTACCTTTACATGCCACTTGGGGGGAATTTATTGCCGAAACTACCCTCTTGCAGACAAATTACATTCAACAAGATGCTGAGCGCTTTGGCTTAAAAGAAAACGTCAGCCGCACCATCGGCCGCGGACGTCTATACGGTGCATTAGCTTTTGAACGTGAAACCCTGTTTTTTGGTAAAGGTAATACGCAAACGCTGGAGCCTAAAATTCAATATTTATACTCCAGTTATCAAGATCAAAGTAACATTGGCATCTACGACACCACGCGCTTGCAAAATGACTTTGCGGGCTTGTTCCGCGGCCAAGAGTTCACCGGTATTGACCGTATCAGTGACACCAATCAGGTATCATTGGGTTTAACCACACGGATTTTAGATAATAACAATCAAGAACATTTACGTCTGAGCTTAGGGCAAATATTTTATCTGTCGAACAACAAAGTATTAGAAGCCCATAAAGATAACGACCGTTCGGCGCTGGCCGCTGAGCTTGATTGGCGCCTAGGCAGTAAATGGTTTACCCATGCTGAATTACAGATATCCACCGATACCAATAAAGTGGAGAAAAGCAGTTTATCCTTAGATTATCGTTTGGGTGACAATAAAATAGTGCAACTATCTCATCGCTTTGTACGTGAACTTTCTGGTGAAGAAATTGACCAATTAGGCGTAACCACCAGTTGGCCCATTTCCGCAAACTGGCATTGGGTTGGCCGCTGGTATAAGGATATTGATCGTAATCGTACCATTGAGAGTTATGCTGGCGTACAATATGAATCCTGTTGTTGGGCATTACAAATTGTATCTCAGCGCTATTTAACCAATCGATTCGATGTCTTAGGTGGCCAAAGCACTGAAGATTATGAGTCGGGAATAATACTAAAATTTGTTTTTAAAGGCATGGGCGGTAAGAATAGCTCCCGTGCATTACTCAATGACGGCCTTTTTGGGTACCGTCAGCCCTATTTTCTTAATGAATAGACCATAAAAATATGAAATTAATTTTAAAATGTTTAGCTTGTGTGTTGTGTATTTCTTTTAATGTGCAGGCAAAACCTGTTGTATTAGACAAAGTTGCGGTCATTGTTGACCAAGGCGTTATTTTAGAAAGTGAAATTGAACAATTATTAAATACGGTGAAGCGCAACGCTCTGCGCAATGATCAACAACTCCCCTCAGACAAAGTACTGCGTACCCAATCCATCGAGCGTCTTATTGTCAATAATTTACAAATGCAAATGGCCGAACGCATGGGGATCCAAGTCAGCGATCCGCAACTAGAACAAACCATTGCTAATATGGCGCAATCTGACGGTTTAAGTATTGAAGACTTGCGTGCCAGTTTGGCCTCAGAAAACGTGAGTTATGATACCTATCGTGAAGAAGTTCGCCGCGAAATTATTCATGGTGAAGTTCGCCGTGCCAATGTCCGTCGCCGTATTTATATTACCCCACAAGAAGTTGACAGTCTGACTAAGCTGATGGATGAACAAGGGGCGGATCAAGTCGAATATCAATTAGGTCACATTCTTATCGGTTTGCCATCACAACCGTCACAAGAAGATATTGAACGTGAGCGTAACCGTGCCGATAAGGTAATTGAAGTACTGAATAACGGTTCGGATTTTTCCAAGATTGCCATTGCCTCTTCTGCAGGTGCTAAAGCCCTAGAAGGCGGTGACTTAGGCTGGTTAAATGTTAACGCAATGCCAACCCTTTTTGCTGAAGCGGTTCAAGGTAAAGTTAAAGACCAACTTATCGGTCCTATTCGTAGTGGTGCCGGTTTCCACATACTGAAAATTTTGGACATTCGCGGCCAGCAAAAAGTCGAAGTCACCCAAGTTAATGCTCGCCATATTCTGATCAAATCATCGGTTATTTTAAGTGAGAAAAAAGCCGAAAGTATGCTCAAGGACTTTCGTGCCAAGCTGATCGCCGGTGAAGCCGATTTTGCTGCCTTAGCCAAAGAGTATTCTGCGGATCCCGGTTCAGCTATCAAAGGTGGTGAGTTAGGTTTTGCTGACCCAGAGCTATATGTACCAGAATTTAAAAGTGTCTTAGCGGCATTAGAAAAAGATGAATATTCACAACCGTTTCGTTCGTCTCATGGTTGGCATTTAGTACAATTGCTTGACCGTCGCGTCGAAGATGCCAGCGAAAAACTTAAGCAAGATAAGGCCTATCAACTGCTTTATAATCGTAAATTTGCTGAAGAAAGTGATGCTTGGACACGTGAAATGCGTGATGCAGCATATATTGAAGTGGTAAGTGAATAAACCTTGAAGCAACCAATGAAAATAGCGATTACCCCGGGCGAACCCGCTGGAGTTGGCCCCGATCTCACCATTGCATTGGCGCAACAACAATGGCCAGTACAACTGGTTATTTTCGCTAATAAGCAGATGATGCTAGATCGAGCAAAATTGCTCGGTCTGCCGCTCGCACTCATTGATTACCAAGGGCAAACAAACACTCAAAATGCCGCAGAATTGTTTGTTGTTGATATACCTCTAGGTTCAGAAGTAATCGCAGGCGAACTTAACAGTGATAACGGTCATTACGTGGTTGAAACCCTACGTCAAGCTTGTGACCAGAATATCAATGGCCATTTTGATGCTGTGGTTACCGGCCCCGTACACAAAGGTATTATCAATAAAGCCGGTATTTCCTTTAGTGGCCACACTGAGTACTTTGCCTTACAGGCCAACATTCCCGATGTGGTCATGATGCTCGCCACTGAAGGCTTACGGGTGGTATTGGCTACCACCCATATTCCGTTAGCCTATGTTTCTAAAGCCATTACCGAAGAACGTTTGCAACGGGTAATTACCATTGTTAATAATGAACTTCAGCACAAATTTGGCATTCAGCAACCACATATTTATGTTTGTGGCCTCAACCCCCACGCCGGTGAAGACGGGCATATGGGGCGCGAGGAAATTGATGTCATCATCCCGACCCTAGATAAACTTCGTGAACAAGGCATCCATTTAACGGGGCCGCTACCCGCTGATAGTTTGTTTCAGCCCAAGTATTTGCAACAAGCCGATGCCGTGTTAGCCATGTATCACGACCAAGGCTTGCCTGTACTCAAATACAAAGGCTTTGGCGCATCTGTCAATATCACCCTTGGCTTACCCTTTGTTAGAACCTCTGTGGACCATGGTACTGCGTTAGATTTGGCAGGTACGGGAAATGCCGATGCCGGTAGTTTCATTTATGCGTTGCAACAAGCCATTTTACTGGCAGGAGAGAAAGCGTGAGCAAAACACATCTTGGCCACACGGCCAGAAAACGCTTTGGCCAGAATTTTTTACACGACGAGTACGTTATTGGACAAATTGTCTCGGCGATTAATCCACAAGCCAATCAAACCTTAATTGAAATTGGTCCCGGTTTGGGCGCTTTGACCGAGCCTGTATGTGAATTGGTGGATAAATTAAATGTAGTCGAACTGGATCGCGACCTCGCAGCCCGTTTACGCTCGCACCCTTTTATTGCTAGTAAATTAAATGTGATTGAGGCAGATGCCCTGAAATTTGATTTTTCACAGCTGATGACAGACCAACAGCCACTGCGGGTGTTTGGCAATTTGCCTTACAATATTTCCACACCACTGATGTTTCATTTATTCAGCTTTGCCGATAAAGTCTTTGATATGCACTTTATGCTGCAAAAAGAAGTGGTAAACCGTTTAGCAGCAAAACCCGGCAATAAAAACTACGGACGTTTATCCGTAATGGCTCAATATCATTGCAAGGTCCAACCGGTACTAGAAGTACCACCCAGCGCGTTTAAACCAGCGCCTAAAGTGGATTCCGCCGTGGTGCGTATCGTTCCCCATGTGACTAAACCTTATCCGGTTAAAGATTTAAGCGTGTTAAATGAGGTTTGTACTGCGGCTTTCAATCAACGCCGCAAAACACTACGTAACAGTCTGAAAAATCACTTAACCGAACAGCAAATGATTGACCTTAGTATTAATCCTGAACTGCGTGCCGAAAATTTGTCACTGAACGACTATGTGACAATGGCTAACTTTTTAATCGAAGGGTGATCTCATGCTTGCCGCTGTAGCCGATCAAATCAAAATCTCTGTAAGCACTAAATTTATTGCGGATCACCCCATTTCCGCGGAAGAAAAATTTGCCTTCGCTTATTTTATCACCATCAAAAATAACGGTGACAAGCCAGTACAGCTACTCAATCGTTATTGGTTGATCACCGATGGCAATGGCAAAATATCCGAAGTACAAGGTGCCGGTGTCGTCGGTCAACAACCATTAATTAAACCGACTGAAAGTTATCAATATAATAGCGGGGCTATCTTGGATACCCCGGTGGGTACTATGCAAGGTCACTATGAGTTTCAAAGCGACGACAAAGTATTATTCAATGCGCCAATACCCGTTTTCAGCCTGCGTGTACCTAATTTGGTGAATTAATGGCAGATTATATTGTTGGTGACATACAAGCTTGCTACCAATCCTTACGTCATTTATTGAAAGAAGTTAACTTCAACAGCGATAAAGATAAATTGTGGGCAGTGGGCGACTTAATAGGCCGCGGCCCCGAAGCATTAAAAACCCTTAATTTTTTAATGGACTTAGAAGATAATTTTGACTGCGTTCTAGGCAACCACGACTTGCACTTCCTCGCCATTAGTCAGGGCATAAAGCCAGATAAACTCAGCAATCGTTTCAGCGCCATTTTAAATGCCAGACACCTTGATAGCATCGTTGACTGGCTGCGCCACAAGCCACTAGCGCACAAAATTAAAAAGGGATTATTGATTAGCCATGCTGGTCTTTATCCCGGGTGGAGTATCAAAAAAGCCTTAACATTAAGTGACGAAGTCACTCAACAACTGCAGTCGGGTCACTGGCATCAGCTGCTGCAAAATATGTACGCTAACCACCCGACTTCTTGGTCAGACGATCTCACCGGTATGGATCGTACTCGTTTTATCATCAACGCTATGACACGGATGCGCTTTATTGCTGAAAATAAGCAACTCGACCTACAGGTTAAATCACCGGTTGAGATGGCTCCAAAAAATCTAACTCCTTGGTTTTTGCACCCAGCACTGAAACTCAAAGCCCATCAACAAATCTTTTTTGGCCATTGGGCAGCGCTAAGAGGAATAGCCGATCATCCGCAGGTTCACGCACTGGATACTGGCTGTGTTTACGGAAATCATCTGACACTTATAAAACTGAGTAATTTGAAGCGCTATTCAGTAAAAGGTAAAGAATGAAAATAGTCTGCCGATACAAACAGTTACAGACTTCCGTTCGGAACTAATTAGCTTGCCTATTGAAATGATATTAAATCAAACGTCTAATAGGCAGAATAATAATAAAAATTTCCTGGAGAAATAATGAAAATAACTGTCGCAATGCGTGTTTTTGGTGGTTTCTTAATAATAACACTACTGTTGTTTTTAATTAGTATTTCCTCATTGATCAATCTCAGTGATATTGAAACAGCCACTGATGAAGTTAACTCTTTAGCCCTTCCTACGTTATCAGGTAGTAATCAATTAAAAGTCAGCTTTTTATCTATGAGTAAACTGACCTTTGAAGGCTACTACGAGCAAAACAGTGCAGAACTTAAAACGAAGGTAAGTAAATTTGGTGACAGCCAAGATAAATTTGAACAAGAACTTAACGAATTAAAAAGCATCGTCGCTAAACAAGCTGCACTTAAAAACACCTTGCAGCAGATTGAAGATGTTTATCAAAATTATAGAGCCAATGTCGCCACGCTATTTGATAATCGTACTAGCGATTTGAATTTACACAGTCACATACGTGATTTACTCGATAACATTGAAGAAAGCACCGATGATACCTCGACCTTGCTGCTGGATTTTTCTGATTCAGATGCTACTCAATCGAATGCTAGCTTACGTGAAGCTTCAAAAATAGGTGCCGATTTAGAGACTGCGCTGATGTCGTTAATGGCTGTCAGTAACAGCTATGCAGGCACTCAAAGCCTTACTAGAGCGGAAACGGTCGGTAATGAATTATCGCTACTGGTTAATCGCGTTAAAGAAAATCACGACAAAGTAATTACCACGGCTGACAGTAATGATGACAGTGGTATGCTCGATGAAGTCAGTGAAATGATTGGCTCTTTGGAGCAATTATTCAATGGTGCTGATGGATTAGTGCAAAGTCACGTCAAACGTCTGAATGCTCAACTTACCGCGCAAAAAACCCTTAACGACTCGGAAAATAATATTGTTTCCGCCATTGCCGATCTTGACAAGTTGTTAGGCCTAGCAACTAAAACCTCTGATCATAGCAGAGAGGATGTGGCCAGTTCAGTTAGCAGTGGTACTTATGTTACTTATATTGCCATGATCATCTCGGCAGTTGTTGCGGTTGGTATTTCAATGGTATCGGTCCGTGCGATTACAGTACCGCTAAATAAAGTCAATGAGATGCTTAAAACGGTCGCTGGTGGCGATTTAACTCAGCGTCTGGATGATTCCTCAGATGACGAGTTTGGCACCTTAGCCAGCAACTGTAATAACCTAATCAATAACCTGAAAACCTTAATTGCCGGCATTAGCAGTCGTGCAGCGCAATTGGCAGCCGCGTCCGAAGAAACATCAGCCGTTACGGCTGAAACCACTAATTCTATTCAAGAGCAGAAATCACAGGTGGCACAAGTAGCCACCGCCACAGCTGAAATGAATAGTACATCTGAATTGGTCGCACAAAATGCACAAGATACACTGAATCAAATTCGCCATGCTGACGATGAAGCCGAGCGTGTCAAAGTGTTATCAATTGAAAACAAAAATACCATTCTTGATTTGGCTAAAGAGGTAGAATCAGCAGCAGCCGTTATTAACAAACTTCACGAAGATAGCGCCAGTATTGGTGGCATATTAGATGTTATTCGCGGTGTTGCCGATCAGACTAACTTATTAGCACTTAACGCAGCAATCGAAGCAGCCCGTGCTGGTGAGCAAGGTCGTGGCTTTGCTGTAGTGGCCGATGAGGTACGTACCCTTGCCAGCCGTACACAACAATCAACTCAAGAAATTCATGCCATGATAGAGATGCTGCAGGCCGGCGCTGAGAAAGCGGTAGCAGTGATGCAACAAGGTCGTAAGCAAACGGAACTCTGTGTTAGCCAAACCGAAAAATCAACATTGGCATTAGATTCGATTACCGATGCAGTACACAAGGCCTATGATGTGAGTGCGCAAATAGAACAATCAGCTCGTGAACAAAATCAGGTATCCCAAGAAATTAGCGAGAAACTAGAAAATATTGTATCCATCGCTGAGGATACAGTGAAAGGTGCTGAACAAACCTCTGACTCTAGCCATGAAGTAGCGAAACTGGCGGAAGAATTACAAAGCTCGATACAGCAGTTTAAAGTGTAATTACTCCAGCTTCAGACAATAAAAAAGGGATTCAATGAAATCCCTTTTTTTATTGGTTAATAATTAGCTATTGATTACCTAGCGTTAGCCGACTTTTTGCAACGTCTCAAACCAATAATCATAATGGTTGTTATCATCGGCACTACAATGCTGTTCATCAATACACTGCCAATTCGCTTGTGAAGCGTAATCTGGGAAACAAGTGTCGCCTTCGACTTGTAAATCGATGTGGGTTAAATACAGACGTTGGCAATGTGCTAGAAAATGCTGATAGATACTGCCGCCGCCAATAATCATCACTTCTTCTACGACGCCCACTGCTTCTATAGCCGCGGCGGGACTAGCCACTACCAACGCATCATCCAGCGTAAAATTATCGTCACGGCTAATAACCACATTCAAACGCCCTGGTAAGGCTTTGCCAATGGAGGCGTAAGTCTTGCGCCCCATAATCACGGGCTTACCCATCGTTATAGCTTTAAAATGCTTTAAATCGGCGGGTAAGTGCCAGGGCATGTCATTATCAGCACCAATGACACGGTTGTTTGCCATCGCGGCAATCATAGAAATTAACATAACCCTTTTAACCTCAACTACCCTAGTTACTTTTGGTAAACCACTTCGACATCATAATCATCGTCGTCGAAGTCATCATCGTCATCAAAGTCATCATCGTCATCAAAGTCATCCGTTTCTGCAATGACCTTTTTATGATATGTATCCCACTTAAAGTCGACGTCTTCTTGTGAATCTTCTTGAATAATATCGGCAGGTAACGTTTCAATAAAATTCATTACCTGTAGGCACAATGCTTCAGTGCCCTTTTTTTGGAAAGCCGAAATTTGGAAATGGGGGTGTTGCCAATTCAGACCCGTCAGTACTCGCTGACATATTTCATCAAGCTCATCAGGCAACATTAGGTCCATTTTATTAAACACAATCCAACGCGGTTTAGCAGCCAATGCGGGGCTGTACTTTTCTAACTCACCAATAATCGCCTTAGCATTTTCTACTGGGTCACTACCGTCTGCAGGTAATACATCAATAAGATGCAATAACACTCGGCAACGCTCAAGATGTTTAAGAAATTGAATACCTAGTCCAGCACCATCGGCGGCGCCTTCGATCAATCCTGGAATGTCGGCAATCACAAAACTACGTTGTGCATCCTGACGTACCACCCCTAAATTAGGCACTAAAGTAGTAAACGGATAATCGGCTACTTTAGGTTTAGCGGCAGACACTGAACGAATGAAAGTCGATTTACCGGCGTTAGGTAAACCCAACAAACCGACATCGGCCAATAACATGAGTTCTAATTTAATATTACGGATATCACCGGGTGTACCATTACTTTTCTGCCGTGGTGCACGATTGGTACTACTTTTAAAACGTGCATTTCCTAAGCCGTGATAACCGCCTTTAGCCACTAACAAACGTTGTTCATGCTTGGTTAAATCACCCAAGGTTTCACCGGTATCAACATCGGTAGCACGGGTACCTACTGGTACTCTAACCTCTAGGTCAGCGCCGCCTCTGCCGGTATTGTCAGTACGCTGACCATTCTTACCACGTTCGGCTCGATGAAAGCGCTCAAAACGATAATCAATCAGTGTATTTAAGTTTTCATCCGCGAGTAGATACACGCTGCCGCCATCACCGCCATCACCGCCATCAGGACCGCCTTTGGGAATGTATTTTTCACGACGAAAGCTAATTATACCGTTTCCACCGTCGCCCGCTTCTACGCGAATATCGGCTTCATCTACAAATTTCATGTTATACCTTTACAAATTGGGGTGTCTAAAGTGACCACTATAGCTGTATCTAAATGCAGATTAGCATTCCTAAACAAACTCAGCTAAAGCCAACATCACATAGGAATAATAATAAAAATAGTTAAGCCTGTCTAAGCTTAGTGCTATCCGTCAATAATGCGTTAACTTCGACGTTAGCAATAAAAAACCCCGCTTAAGCGGGGTTTTAAAAACAGTTTGAAAGCGTTACTTATTCAGCAACAATGCTCACAAATTTACGGTTTTTAGGACCTTTCACTTCAAATTGTACTTTACCTTCAGATAAAGCAAACAAAGTATGGTCTCTACCTAAACCGACATTGTCACCAGGGTGGAATCGAGTGCCACGCTGACGAACTAAAATATTGCCTGCTAAAACTGATTCACCACCGTAACGTTTAACACCTAAACGTTTACTTTCTGAATCACGACCGTTCCGAGTACTACCACCCGCCTTTTTATGTGCCATCTTCGTACTCCTACTAAGCGTTAATGCCGGTAATTTTCACTTCAGTGAACCATTGACGATGGCCCATCTGTTTGCGTGAATGCTTCCGACGACGAAACTTAACTATATTTACTTTATCACCGCGACCGTGGGTTACCACTTCTGCAGTTACTTTACCGCCGTCAACATAAGGTGTACCGATTTTAATATCGTCACCATTGCTCACCATCAAGATATTATCGAATTCAACAGACTCACCTGGTGCAATTTCGATCTTTTCGAGACGAACGGTTTGGCCTTCAGCCACACGGTGTTGTTTACCACCACTTTGGAAAACCGCGTACATATTTAACTCCGCTCTTTTCTTTGCGTCATCAGACGCTATATTCAAATACAGGGCGCGAATTGTACGCGAACCACTACAGCGCCGCAAGCCTAAATTCTGATTTATTTTTAACCGCGTTAAACCGCCGAAATTAGCCGATATTGCAACTGGATACCGCGCTACTTTTCTGTAAAAATCGCGGCTCCAATATTGACATTATGTCTTTGTAGTCATAAACCAACTGTATAAAAAGAGCACAAATGAAATTTGAGCAAATTCAACAACTCGCCGCCGCGGATATGCAATCCGTGAATGACCTTATTCAGCAGCAACTTAGCTCAGATGTCGCGCTTATCAATCAGTTGGGTTTTTATATAGTCAATAGTGGCGGTAAACGTCTACGGCCATTGCTTACCGTATTGGCCGCTCGCGCACTCAACATCGACAACAATCAGCATCATACTCTAGCCACTATTATAGAGTTTATTCATACCGCAACGCTACTCCATGATGATGTGGTAGATGAATCTACTATGCGCCGGGGTAAAGAAACTGCCAATGCAGTTTTTGGTAATCAAGCCAGCGTATTGGTTGGTGACTTTCTTTATACCCGCTCTTTCCAGTTAATGGTCAACTTAGAGCGCATGCGTGTCATGCAGATTTTGTCTGACTCGACGAACGTGATAGCCGAAGGTGAAGTCTTACAGCTGATGAATTGCAACGATCCTGACACGACCGAAGAGCGTTATATGCAAGTCATTTACAGCAAAACCGCTCGCCTGTTTGAAGCGGCAACACAATTAGTGGCGATACTCACTGATCAACCTACTGCAATCGAACAAGCCATGCAAAATTACGGTAAGTATTTAGGTACCGCTTTTCAATTGGTCGATGACATTTTGGATTATGTTGCCGACGCCGATGAAATGGGTAAAAACGTAGGCGATGATTTATCTGAAGGTAAGCCAACATTACCGCTGCTATATGCCATGTGGCATGGTAATGACAAACAGCAACAGATTATTAAAGATGCCATTGAAAACAATAATGGCATGCAGCACTTAGATGAAATCCTACATGCAATGCAGGAAACTAACGCCCTAACCTACACCAAAAATAAATCCTTAGAAGCGTCACAACAGGCTATTGATGCATTGGCACCAATAGCTGACTCAGAATATAAGCAAGCGCTGATTACACTAGCTAAAATAGCGGTAGAACGCGCGGCTTGAGTGTTCTACCGCGGAATATTACATAGACCAAGGTTCGGCATGTTGATCTAAAGAATCCGACCATTGCTGATGTAATGCGGTGATTTTCTTGAGGATTTTGTCGTCAATAAGAGTCGGCGCTTGTGCGGCATTAACCAAAGCATCAATGTTTTCACGTCGGGCGCTGGAGCCTACGGTCGCTTGTACTTGGGAATGTGCTAAAGCATAACCCACACAAAAATCAGCCCAATTTTTGATACCCGAACTTTCAAATAAAGGAGCTATATCTACCGCTCGCTGCTGAATATATTCTTTCCATGCAGCTCCCGGCACATCACGTAATGCTTGTGGAGTATTGCCACATACCGTACGCATCGCAATAACCGCTTTATCTTTCTGTTGGATAAGATCCCACAAGGGATTCAATGCAAAGCGCTGTAGTGGATTTAAGTAAAATATATAACCATCAACTAATTGCTCATCGTGACCTGCTTTAAGTGCCTGATAGGTTACCTCTGAGCTCCAAGGGAACACCTCTTTAACAAATTGCTTAATCACCCCTTCACTACGCAATTGCTCAATATCTTGGTAGCACGCACCACTTTGTGCATATTGCTCAGCCAACTCTCCTCGTAAGCACAATTGGCCAATATCCATATGCTTGACACCTAGAGGTTCAATATTACGCTGAATAACGTCTCGCAGCTCCTCAATGCTTTCCCCTTCAACTTTAAAAATCATTTTAGGAATGGCATCGGGCTTTTGCTTAAACGCCTCAGCCAATACGGAAATCGCGCTGCCATATTGATCACTCACATGAAACCAACTACAGGACTCCATGGCGTAATGGGCTATTTTTACACGTTCATCAAAATCGATGCTGTCATCACCTAATCGGGTAGTACCATAAATAAACTTTGGAAGCTGGGTTAACCCAGAAGCATTTTGCATTGCAGTCGTGACCTTTAAAAAATAAGAAGAATATTGAAGCGCTAGTGTAATTACCTACAACTGTATTTCTATAACAAAACGTTTGAAACTTGGTTTAAACAACTTAGTTTGAAATTAGAAAGAAAATATTAACGGTGGCTAACACTCAACTATAAAACAACATTAATATGACAGTACCAAGAGAACAATAAAGCCACTTTACCATATACAAAAAGACCAGCATAAAAGCTGGCCTTTAGAATATAATTTATATAGAGATCATTAATTAGCCGTTAACAAATTCAACGCCAATTTTAATATCACCGCGTAAACCTTCTAGCATGTCTTCTTTGGCTTTTTGTTCAAAAGCACTTAGCTCACCATATGGTAAAATTTCTTCAACGCCGTTTACGCCTAGACGTACAGGGTGCGCGAAGAATGCAGCATCATCACTATCCACTTGTACATAAGTGTATTCAACCACATTGTCACCTTTCATCGCTGAAACTAATGACAAACAGAAACGTGCAGCGGCATGACCCATTGATAAGGTCGCAGATCCGCCACCGGCTTTCGCTTCAACCACTTCAGTACCTGCATTTTGAATACGCGTAGTAAGGCTAGCAACTTGCTCATCAGTAAAGCTTACGCCTTCAACTTGAGACAACAAGGGTAAAATAGTGGTACCAGAGTGACCGCCAATAACAGGCACATGCACGTTAGCCGCATTTAATCCGTGTAGTTCAGCCACAAAGGTTTCAGAACGAATAACATCCAGTGTAGTCACACCAAATAGTTTGTTCTTGTTATAAACACCTTTGGCTTTCAATGCTTCGGCAGCAATAGCAACGGTAGTGTTCACTGGGTTAGTAATAATACAAGTACAAGCATCTGGGCAATTGTCAGCAATAGCATCAACCAAGTTCTTAACGATACCGGCATTAATATTGAACAAGTCAGAGCGATCCATACCCGGCTTTCTTGGTACACCGGCAGGAATCAATACAATATCAGCACCGGTTAAAGCAGTAGCAAGGTCATCTTTACCGAAACCTTTTACTTTTACATCAGTGGGGATATGACTTAAATCAACAGCTACGCCAGGAACAACAGGAGCGACATCGTATAACGACAGCTCGGTACCTGCTGGTAATTGGGTTTTTAATAACAATGATAACGCCTGACCAATACCGCCGGCTGCGCCTAATACGACTACTTTCATTATAATCTCCTGTGATGTGTTTTTTTCGGGCGCAACACTACTATAGAGTGGCCCTAAACTGAATACGCAACAACAAATATAGTTGCTTAAAACCCCAACTAAACTATTAATTATGCATTAATGCTAAATATTTAGTCGATAATGTGTGGTCGAATTGCTAAAAATCAACTCTTTGTGCAGAATAGATTGATCACTAGGAGCAAAATTATTCATGTCCAACAATAAAGACGAATTGATTAAAGCGTTTAAAGAAATTTTAAAAGCAGAAAAATTTGGTTCTCAGGGAGAGATAGCCGCCGCCCTTCAAGAACTTGGTTATGACAATGTCAGCCAATCAAAAATTTCTCGGCTACTTAGCAAATACGGTGCTGTGCGTACTCGCAATGCCAAAGGCCAAATGGTTTATTGTTTACCGCCAGAACTGGGCATGCCCACCGCTAAAAGTTCACTTAAGCAGCTTGTACTCGATGTGGTGCATAACAATGTAATGGTGATTATTCGCACCAGCCCTGGTGCTGCACAGCTTATTGCACGACTACTGGATTCATTAAGTCCGGAAGATGGTGTGCTTGGCACTATTGCTGGAGACGATACCATTTTCATCGCTCCTGCAGATGTCAGCAATATTGACGCGACGTTAAAACTAGTGGAAGACCTATTCGAAAATGTTTAGGCCTATGCGGCCTAAATCATCAAATTCAGATCCTTACTCCCTTCAATTTAACGTTATATCCATCCACACCAAACGGTGATCGGATGAACTGTTACGCTCCTCAATCAAACGGTACAGAGGATCATCGTTAACAGGCCAGAACACGCCAGCCTGAGCGACTTTTATCCCCAGAGTTGATGGCAGCACATAATCAGCGCGCATACGCCAACCTGCAGTATGGATTGCCCCTAGATGGTTATCTGGTGAATGTGCTTTGCCGCCATCACTTTTGGGAATAACGTTGCCCTGTACTTTTGTATGAGTCAGTAAATCTACAATTGCTTGTTTGTGGGAATCGCCTTCACCCATAGACGAGTTTAAATCTCCCATCACAATAAAGCGTTTACCGCTTAATCCACCAGCGCGGCCATTATCATCATAGATATAAGATGCTTGCGGTTTGCCACTGATGTAATCCACCCAAAAACGCACTTCATCATGGTTACGTTTACCATTGCGATCTTCTGGACCGTCGAAAACCGGCGGCGTTGGATGACTGGCCAATATATGCACAACTTTGCCATCAATATTAATCGGCACATCCCAATGAGATTTTGAGGATAAGCGTAAATCTTGCTGAGCGGCTGGGGAATACCATTGCTGACCGTTTTCACCAATAATATCCGTCAGCTTATTATTTGGCATGTCTTGCCATTTAAACATTTGAAAAGTACGCACTGCTGCTTTATCAATGGGGAAACGACTAAGCAAGATCATACCGTAATGGCCGGGGTATAAACCAAAACCAAAAGCATCGCCTTTGGTACCTGATGCAACACCATCTTTATCAAGATCGTGACCACTATCCACACCAGTATTTACTGGCGCCACATAATAATAAGGGTATTCAATAACTTGTTCGCCATTTTGCGATTTCGACAAATAATGTTGCGTAAAAGCTAAAACTCCGTCGTTATCATCCGCGGTATAATCAAATTCATTCAGCAACACAATATCGGGACGCACACGTTGCAGTATTTCCGCGATATTCTTAATTTGCGGATGTTCACCCGTAGCCAAGCGCTCAAACAATTCATTGCCTGTTATCGGCTGTCCGCGCTCAACATAATTGGTGGCATCCATACTGACGTTAAAGGTCGCAACCCGCAAAGACTCCACTGCCATTACCTGAGACATTACTGTCACCGTTAACCAGATTAAAATTCGTAACACACTATAAACCCTACACTTTAGTTCACTTAAGAATGCTAGAAGTCTGCCATAAAAAAGCCAGCATAAATGCTGGCTTTTTACTTCAAAGTTCATCTTAAAACTTATAATTAACGCCTACACGTATTTCATATAAAGAAGCATCCCCAACACGTGATTCAGGGTCAGAAGCATCTGTCACTGTATTAGGGAAGTCTACTTGATACAGTACACCCCAATCATCATTAAGCAAGTTACTTAAATTATCGACAACCAAAAATGCAGATGCTGAATGACCTTCAGCAAAACCTGGCAGTTCTTGAGATATGCGCAAATCCAATTTTCCCCATGAAGAGCCTGTATGAGCATTACGTGCTTCGCCAGGAAGTAAGACTGCATCCTGACCATCTAAGTAAGGTGTGCTGATAGGTGAATTGCTACTATCATAAGTAAGACTATATGGTTGACCAGAATTAAGTGACCCAAATAAAGTCACACGTGTTTCATAATCACCAATCAAGTTCGTTTTCCAATTCAATAAGCCTGTTAAGCGGTGTTCAATATTATAATTAGAAGTCGATGATACTTGCTCTTCAGGATCAAAAAATGCTCGTAAAGTGTAATTTGAAATCGCCACCGAGCTGGTCATAGGTTGTATATCTTCAGCATCACTATATGCATAGCCAATTAGCCAGTCCAAGCCATTATCATAGGATTTTGAAATTGAACCAGATATAGACACTGAAGTACTTGATGTATCACTATTAGTAAGAACAAATGTTCCTTCCCGGACACTGTCATAAATGGGGTAACCATTTTCATCAGCACCAATTTTTTCTATATCACCGTGTAACACGATGGCGGCATCCTGAGTGGATGTCACTAATAAGTCCGCATTCAACACATAATCTTGAGGTAGTATATATGTCATACCTAATGCATATTTCCACTCAGAAGGTAATTTGAAGTCTGGGTCTAAATAATTAATTTCAAAATTATCCCCATCTCCACCGGCAACCGCATTATATAGTTCTGACGGAATGCCATAACCAGGACCCGCCGGTACCCCTTCTTCCAAACCTACGTAGACTACATCGGCATCAAACAATGAACGCGACCCATTGGTATAACCAAACGAACGACCTCGTTGGCCAAACTGTAATACGTTGTTAGCTGAAAAATTATTAGATAACCACACATTTGGATTACCCCCAGAATAAAGCCCAACCCCACCACGCATAGTAATGTCATCACTCAAGTTATAAGTAAAACCGATACGAGGTTGAAATAATCCCTCACCATCTAAGTTCGTTGAGTTAGAAAAACCATAATCAGCAACAAAAACAGGATTCTCTTCAGGTTTATCGCTACTTGTATACCAGTCATAACGTACACCGGCAATAACCGTTAAATCGTCAGTCAATGAGAACTCATCCTGGATATATGCAGTATTTAACGCATATCCCCAGTCAGCCGCCGCATCTTCAGGGTTATTGGAAGGCGCATTATTGTAATAAATAGCCCCGGCAAGTCCGTCACGGAAACTATCAATGCCACCATAAAAACGGATTTCCGTTTCGGTATGCTGCACAAACAAGTTGAATACATCCAATGACTCTCGTTCAAGGCCAAAAGATAAATTATGACCATTGTCCATGTAATACTGACCTTTGAAGGTGAAGTTCGTCAGATCATAATTAAGTTCATTTGATTGGCGACTATCATCCCCACCCAGATAAACGGTGACGTCATCCAAACTAATCTGAATTTCACCAAAATCGGTTCCCCCAACTGAGCGTTGGCGATTTTCCAAATCCAAATAACCAATACGTAATTCAGTTGAAAACTTATCAGTCCAGTCAGAGTAAAGCGCTAATACATAGGAGTTTAATTCCGCACCGCGTTCATACAGGTGATTGCTAAATTCAAATTCATCACGATCACCATCGGATTCAGTAAAATTATTACCATCATTGTAGTTGTAGGTAAACGACATACGGTGTTCATCAGAAATGTTCCAATCCAATTTCACCAATAATTTTTCATCTTCATTGGGCATGCTAGAAGGAATGCCGCCCGGATCATATTGATATAAAGTTTTAGAAATGTTAACTATTTCGTCAAGCTCAGCTTGGGTCACGGCAACTTCGTTAACGGCACCAGAACCTATAGCACCACGATCAAATAAATTGGCACCTTCCAGTTTTTCGTAGGCGGCAAAAAAATACAATTTATCTTCAATTAGGGAACCGCCTAAATTAAACCCCATACGCTTTTCACTGAATTTACCTAAACGGACATCATCACCTTCAAGGGAGTCACCTTTTAAGCTATCACTGGTGTAATCATAAAAAAATGAGCCATGAATTTCGTTTGAGCCAGACTTTGTAACAGCGTTAATATTACAAGCTGTAAAACCACCGTACTGCACATCAAAGGGAGCTAATTCAACAGCAACCTGCTCAATCGCGTCATAGGAAAACGGCATACGCTCAGTTGGATAGCCATTTGAGTTCAAACCAAATGAATCATTCATTCTAACGCCATCAACAGTCAAGCTATTGAAGCGAGGGTTCTTACCCGCACACTGTATTGAATTAATATCACCACGTGATTCATCAACATAAATTCGAGCATCAATACGCACAACATCAGAAATGTTACGGTTGATCGCTGGCGCAGATTCTAATTGCTCCAAGCTAAAATTGACAGACGGACCTTTTTCACCGAACGACACATTACTAACCTGTGAAGCAGTGACGACAATGTTTTCCATCGTCTGTTCTGGTTCAAGCGCCAAATCAAGGTTATAAGTTTCACCCAAAGATAAAAATACATCATTTACGGTTTTATCTTCGAAGGTACTTGAGTCAACCTCTACTTTATAAGGACCACCTACTCTCAATCCGCGAGCGTTAAACTGGCCATTATCTCCAACAATAACTTGCTTGGTCGTTCCTGAAGGCGTGTGAGTAACAGTAATGGTAGTACCTGCGGCAGGGTTGCCCTGAGGCCCCATAATCTTACCACTAATACTGGATGAGGTTTCTTGAGCCAAAACTGGTCCCGCTAACCCAACGGAAATCGCAACAGCAGTCGCGACGCGAGTCAGCATCGATTTGTGTCCCATGTGTATTCCTTAATTTTGTATAGTTGTGTTCGAAGCACTCAGTAAAGCTCGATTGATTTCGGCAATAGTTACTCAGCGTTTAAAATATGTTGTCTTTCAACGTGGTAATTCTAAGTTCTAGTGTATGACAAATTTGTGACAAGAGACAAAAATTAACACAAGCTTCATGGAACTTTTTCAAATAGCTGTAACAGCTAAAAAATATGAACAGGAAATAGCGCTGAACGCTACATAATACCTCGCCTTTTAACAAAAATGATTATAGCTAATCTAGACAACTACCTAATAAAATGAGTCATCCGCTTAGTTATTAATAAAATAACAGCATATATACATTAAAGTATTAATTTACATGAAGTTACGCATTAATTATGTAAGTTAAATAGTCAATTATTTGTATTTATGTGCAAACAAAGGTTTGCAGTACTAATTTACTTTTTTATTGTTAGCGACTCGTAAAGGTTGGTAACCTACACCTTGTTTAGGACATTACGAACAAAACTATGACAACTCCCCATATCATTGCTATTTCCGGAGCATCAGGCTCCGGTAAATCTTTATTTACGCAAACCTTATGTAATGAACTTAACTCATTAAATACAGATATAACCATACTATGTGAGGATCATTACTACCGAGATCAGTCACATATGACGATAAGTGATCGTGAACAAACCAACTATGATCACCCCGATGCGTTTGAACATGACTTGTTGGCACATCACCTTCAACAGTTAGTCAAAGGTGAAACCATTGACTACCCTAGCTATTGTTTTAAAACCCACACCCGCGAGAAAAACACCCAAACGTTGTCGACTAATAAAATTATCTTGGTCGAAGGTATAATGCTCTTAGCCTGTAAGCCATTAAACAAACTGTTTGATTTAAAGGTCTATATTGATACTCCTTTGGACATTTGTTTATTACGTCGAATTAAGCGTGATTTAGTAGAACGTGGTCGCAGCATTGAATCCATATCCAAACAATATGAACAAACCGTAAAACCCATGTATCATCAATTTATTCAGCCCTGTCGTCATAAAGCCGACATAGTCGTCACTCAGGGGGGCAAAAACAGGCCCGCCATCGAAGTTGTTAAAGCCCATATTCAAAAAGCCGCTAACGCCTAACCTTTACAAGGAAGACACATGACTAGTTTAATCGGCATAGGGTTCATTTTTGTCCTCGCAATTTTATTGTCCAGTAATCGACGAGCGATTAACTGGCGCACTGTGGGCGGGGCTTTTGCCATTCAAGCCCTAGTCGGCGCTTTTGTGTTGTATTTTCCTCCGGGGATTGAAATGTTACTGAGCCTATCCAAGGTCGTAGAAGCGATTATTGGTTACAGTGATAAAGGCATCGAATTTATGTTTGGTGCCGTGGGCGATAAGTCTATCGGCTTTATGTTTGCGTTTAATGTATTACCCGTCATCGTATTCTTTTCATCTTTGATCAGTGTGCTGTATTACCTCGGTGTTATGTCGTGGATTATTCGTGTTATCGGTGGTTTCCTGCAATGGGTATTAAAAACCAGCCGTCCTGAATCCATGTCAGCGGCAGCCAATATTTTTGTAGGTCAAACAGAGGCACCATTAGTAGTTAAGCCCTTTATTCCAACCATGACGCGCTCCGAGCTGTTTGCGATTATGGTCGGTGGCCTAGCGTCTATTGCCGGTTCAGTAATGGCCGGCTACGCGGGTTTGGGGATTGAAATAAAATACTTACTGGCAGCCAGTTTTATGGCGGCACCAGCCGGTTTATTGATGGCTAAAATTATCCTTCCCGAAACCGAGACACCTAAAAATGACCTTGCTGAGCTCGACAACGACAGCGAAAAATATACTAATATTTTTGATGCAGCAGCCAGTGGCGCATCAGCGGGAATGCAATTAGCTCTGAATGTAGGTGCTATGTTGTTAGCTTTTGTGGCATTAATTGCCCTACTCAATGGTTTAATCGGCTGGACCGGCGGGCTATTCGGGGTAGATGACCTTACTTTCCAAAGCATTCTTGGTTATATATTCCAGCCATTGGCTTGGACCCTAGGGGTACCATGGCACGAAGCGAATATTGCTGGCAGCTTTATTGGTCAAAAATTAGTAGTAAATGAATTTGTAGCCTATTTGGACTTCATTGAACACAAAGAAGCATTATCAGCACAAACTCAGGCCATCATTACTTTTGCCCTGTGTGGTTTTGCCAACTTTTCTTCCATTGCCATATTAATGGGCGGATTAGGAGCACTAGCACCTAATCGTCGTAAAGATATAGCAGAGCTTGGCCTACGTGCCGTAGCCGCCGCAACATTGGCAAATTTAATGAGCGCCGCCATTGCCGCCACATTTTTATATTTGTAACATAAACCAATACCGACGATAAAAGAGTCAACTACGCTAACTATAGAGTTCAATTTCAGGAAATTATTATGAAACTTGTTGCCGTCGATTATCAGGCAGAGAATGCGGCCGAAGAGTTTGTCGAATCGCTGCGCACCACGGGCTTTGGTGTGTTAAAAAACCACCCAATACAACAACAGTGTGTTGAAGATATCTATGCCGCATGGCAAGATTTTTTTAATGGGCACGATAAAGATCAATATCGCTATCATGTGGCCACTCAAGATGGTTTCTTTCCTGCCAGTATTTCAGAGGTGGCCAAAGGTCATCAAATCAAAGATATCAAAGAGTATTTTCATTACTATCCATGGGGACAATGCCCGCTGTTATTGAAACAACAATTAGCCGACTACTACGAGCAGGCCAATAACCTAGCAGCAACGCTGCTAGGTTGGGTGGAACAATTATCACCCGAGACCGTATCGGTCAATTATTCACAGCCCTTATCCAGCATGATCAAAGACAGTAAAAAAACCTTACTTAGGATTTTACATTACCCGCCGTTGCGCGGTGATGAAGAAGCAGGAGCCATACGTGCAGCTGCTCATGAAGATATTAATTTACTGACCATTTTACCCGCCGCTAATGAACCCGGCTTACAGGTGAAAAATACGGATGGCGGTTGGCTGGATGTGCCTTGCGATTTTGGCAATTTAATCGTTAATATTGGTGATATGTTACAAGAGGCCTCAGCAGGTTATTTTCCATCAACCACCCATAGAGTCATTAATCCACAAGGTGCGGATCAAAGCAAATCACGGATCTCATTACCGCTGTTTTTACATCCTAATCCTGAAGTGGTGTTATCCGAACGACACACCGCCGACAGTTATCTGAATGAACGCCTAGCCGAACTAGGTGTGCTTTAAGCTTAATTAAACGGTTAAGGCAGTGGCTTAATTCAAGCCTCTGCCCACTCGCTTTCGATCAGTACAGAGTCTTATAACGACTCAGCTACCGCCTCAACCTGCTTCCATACTCGTAAGATATTACCACTGAGGATTTTAATGATTTCGTCTTCAGTGTAACCACGGTCCAACAGCCCTTGTACAAAGTGCGGGTAATAGGACACATCTTTTAAGTCTTTGGGTAAAGAGTCACCCACACCATCAAAATCAGAACCAATACCAACATGGTCAATACCCACTAAGGCTTTTACATGATCAACATGGTCTAGCACGTTGTCTAAGCTAGCAAAGGGAAATGGATTATCGCTGATATACTTGGTTTTAAAGGCTTCTTCCTCTTGAGGCTTATCCGTTAAATCCAACTCCTTCATTTTAGCGCTACGCTGGGTGTACCAATTTTGTGCGATAGAATTAACAAAGCTGGAGCCAAAATTAATTTGCATGACGCCACCATTTTTAGCTAACGCCTTGAGCATGTCGTCATCCATATTGCGCTCGAATCCGGGGGTAAACTTACGCAACGAAGAATGTGATGCAATCACCGGAGCCTTGGAAATTGCAATGGCCTGATAAAATGCAGCATCTGACACATGAGAAATATCCACCATCATGCCAATTTTATTCATTTCGACGACCAGCTCTTTACCAAAAGGACTCAGTCCTTTCCATTGGCGGCGCAAATCATAAGAAGAATCGGCAATATGATTGCTTAAAGAATGTGCCAAAGTAATGTAGCGAATACCGCGCTGATAGAAGTGTTGTAAATTCTCAATACTGCCATCAATAGGCGTACCGTTTTCCATGCCCATGGGCATAGCAATACGGTTATTAGCAAAGGCCTTGGCAACGTCATCAGTACTATAAGCTAATTGAAACTTATCCGGTGCACGTCCGGCAATCGCTTCAACGCTATCAATCAATTGATTAGCTAATAACCCGCCGCCACCAGATTTTTCGTAACTGGCTGGAATATATATAGACATAAACAAGGCATTTAATCCTCCCTGCACAGCTCGCGGATAATCAAAATCTCCACCTTCTGTAGCTTGGGTCACATCATCCCATTTTTCTTGTAATCGATAGGGCACGTCGATATGAGTATCTATAATGGGGTTATCTTGAGCGATACGAATGGCGTTTTCACTGGGAGTGATGGCCAATACCCCAGCAGAAAGCGAAGTACATAAGGCAAGTAGTAGGGCTTTTTTCATTGTTTTATTCATGATGAGTATGTCCAATTAATGTGAAGGTATGGGGTATCAGTTAACTTATCCCACATCATCAAATAGGGTTACTTAGCGTGTTGTTTAATAAAATTAATGGATGGTGCAAAAAAAGCGGCGCCGGTTTCTGGGGTGGTATAGTCCAAAAATTTGTCATACACACCATCATCATCAGCCACAATCATACTCTGCAGCATTTTAGTAAAGGGTTGTGGGCTGTGGGCACAGGAAATAAAATACAACCCCTGCACTTTCATATCGCCATAAGGCATGCTTTGGCGTAAAATTTCCATGGATGAACCATCGGCATTTTTTAGACCTGTTCGTTTGGTGTGTGAAAACGCAGGCCTATCATCACTATCAAACTCAATATTTTCATCTTTACTACGACCAATAATGTTTTCCTGCTCGAGCACGGCCAGCTTATTCCACTTTTCCATATTGTGCTGATAACGCTGTACATGAATATAACTGCCACCGGCAAAATCCGGATCGTTATCACCGACTATTGCCACTTCAAACTTTTTCATACCTTTGGGATTTTCTGTGCCATTCACAAAACCAGTAAGATCACGGCCATCCAAAAAGCGGAAGCCTTTTACTTGCTCAACCAGCTCAACATTCCCATCCAATAAATCACAGACTTCAATACCTATGGCATGGCAAATGTCCGCTCGGTCAGCTCTTATTTGAATAAATAAATCAAAAGGTACCACCGGCGCACTGCGATCATGCTCGGAAAAATCAGGAAACGGCGCAAGATCATTAGGTAACAACCCTGGATACAGCTCCATCCAATAATTAGTACCCACCGCAACAACCCCTGACACCATCGCTTCGTAATGCTCTTCATCGTAGTGTTCAAAAATATCGAGTACTTTAGCGAGCTTGTGGCGAATAATATTTTCACCGTCCTCCATCACATTAAACATTAGAAATAACGCGTGAAGATTGGCTTCGGCACAAATGCCTTTTTGTGGTTGCGACATAATTGAATTAGCTCATTTAGATCGTGGTTGAATGGGTATTAATTAGCACCGCTATGCCTTGTAAGTATACCAATATTGGTTTTTCGACGTTAGCATAAAACAGCTCATAAAATCGACACCCACCTCACCATTTTAAATGTTGTCTAGCCGAATGACTAACGTGGGTTGTTGTTAGTTTTTAATTAGCGTGGTTCAAGACACAACTTGCAAACAGCTGACAGCCACAGCAGTTCAGCCGCAATATCAATACAATACGGCTGAATTTAGGGGGGTTATTTAAAGATGGCCTTAGCGTCTAACACTAGTGCTTTAAATTCTTCAGAATGTAAAATATTAACGTCTTCAAGAATGCCCTTTTTCTGGCAAATATTCAGAATGGTGTCTTTATAGCTACTGATTGAACCAGATAACACCGCACCTAAGCGCACAAAATCCATATAGGAAACAGCATCTGTTTGAACTTTCAAGCTCCGCCAGTTTTCAGTAATTTGTACCATTTCATCACTAAAGCCCCATTCACGCATAATAGTTCCACCTAAACGGCCAGCCAGCTTTTGAATAGCAACGTTTAAAAAAGTGGGATTGGCGAACACATCTTCATGACGTTCTGCTTCACTTAAAATTGGCAACACCCCAATGTTGTGTACCAATACCGATAACGTCAACGCATCAGAATTAATCTTTTTATTAGCTTTAGGGGATCGTGAATACAATTTATAGGCGGCCATCGCATTGGCGGTGACGTCAACGGTCCGATCCCATAATTTGTTCAAAAAATCTTTAACAATTTCATTTTTTGAAACAAACAGTTGCTCCATAGCCAAGGCCGTGGAAATATTTTTAATTTGGCGTAAACCAATACGGGTTACCGCTTGCTGTAAACTTTCTACTTTTACCGTGCGCCCCAAATACGCACTATTGGCGATTTTAATCATACGGGCACTTAAAGCGGGATCCTGACCAATAACATCAGCCATCATATTTAAGTTTGCGTCTGGATCGTCTGCAGCTTCTCTGACTTTTAACGCGATGGCGGGTAACGTGGGTAACACCAACGTGTCATTGTTAATTTTTTCTACCAAAATGGTTAACAACGCATTTTCTGTAGACATATTTCCATTCTCCGTACAAATATCGTTAATGCTGAGTAAATTTGATAATAGGATCTTAGAATAGAATACTACGACCTAACCACTGCACAATCCCTATCCATTGGACTACTCCAATATTATGAACTCGCAAGCTTGTTATAAAAGACCTATAGATGCAAACTAATTCTATTCCCTAACGAGGATAACTATAGCGTGTGATTTTAAGTTTGTGCAGTCGATAACAGCTTAACCTACTTTGCCTGTTTATTTTATAACCAAACATATGATATTTATAAAGAAATCTGCTAGTTCACATCATTAGATCAAATAATTATAGTAATAAATTGAGGCATTTTTGTTGTGAAAATTAGGGTTCCGGACCAACAAAATGGCTTAAGACACAAATGTTCATATTTATTCACAATACACAACATTTGAGCGTTCACTTAATATGGGTAAACACTAGGAGCGCAATGATATTTTGCTAAACTGGCTGCACAACATCACATAAAAGAGACCAACATGCAGCTCATTAAATCTACTGTGGCATTGTCCATCATCGCCTTAAGTGCTTGTAATCCAGCTTCGCAAAACACCAACAATAGCCAACATGCAAACGCCGAATCTCCGCAAATACTTCAAAGCGCGCAAAACAGACTCGACATTTACCAACCGGTGGAGCTAAAAGTCGATTTATCAGCCTATAGCGATAATCAAAAACAGATGTTGGCGTTATTAATCGACGCATCAATAATTATGGACAATTTATTTTGGCGCCAAGCCTTTGGCCAAAATAAACAGCAATTTTTAAACAGCATTGACGATCCTAAAGTCCGTCAATTTGCCGACATCAATTATGGCCCTTGGGATAGATTAGCCGGCGATGCGCCCTTTTTAAGCCTGACAAAGGATAAACCTTTAGGGGCTGAATTTTACCCTGCAGATATGACCAAAACAGAATTTGAACAAGCCGATGTAGCCGACAAGCGCAGTTTATATTCCGTCATAAAACGCAATCAACAAGGTCAACTAGTGAGCGTGCCCTACTCTCATTATTATCAACAAGAATTGGCGAGCGCCGCCAAGCTATTACGCCAAGCTGCACCTTTAGCGGAAAACAGTGAATTTGCCAATTACTTGAACTTACGTGCAGACGCATTAGAAACCGACGACTATCAACCATCCGATTTTGCTTGGATGGAAATGAAAACCAATCCCATCGAGCTAGTAATAGGTCCTATTGAATCCTATGAAGACCAGTTATTTGGCTATCGAGCCGCCTTTGAATCTTACGTACTGTTAAAGGATTTAGCTTGGAGCGAAAAACTAGCGAAATATGCGGCGTTTTTGCCTGAACTCCAAAAAGGGCTGCCCGTAGATGACCAATACAAACAAGAAATGCCCGGAGCCAACGCCGACTTGAATGCCTATGACGTAATTTATTATGCAGGTCATTCCAATGCGGGTAGTAAAACCATCGCCATTAACCTACCCAATGATGAAGAAGTACAACTACAAAAAGGCACTCGCCGTTTACAGCTTAAAAATGCCATGCAAGCCAAGTTTGAACAAATTATGGTGCCTATCGCCGAACAGTTAATCGTACCCGAACAACGCCAGCACATTACCTTTGACGCATTCTTCGCCAACACTATGTTCCACGAAGTGGCTCATGGTCTAGGCATTAAAAATACACTAGATGGTAGCAATACCGTACGTGGTGCACTCAAAGAACATGCTTCGGCACTAGAAGAAGGAAAAGCCGATATTCTAGGTTTATATATGATTAGCCAATTACTCGAAAAAGGCGCCATCGATAGCGGCACATTGGAAGATTATTACACCACCTTTATGGCAGGTATTTTTCGCTCAGTGCGATTTGGTGCCTCCAGCGCTCATGGTAAAGCCAATATGATCCGCTTTAATTTTTTCAAAGAGCATGGTGCCTTTAGCCGTGATGAAAATGGCCTATACAGCGTGAACATGGACAAAATGACCACTGCTATCGATGCACTTTCGGCATTAATCCTAACCTTACAGGGTGATGGTGATTACCAAGGTGTGAGTCAGCTAGTGGCTGATAAAGGTATTATTCAAGCGCAATTAGCACAAGACTTAGCACGCTTAACCAAGGCACGTATACCGGTAGATATTACCTTTATTCAAGGTAAGTCGGTGTTAGGTCTGGAATAACGTTTCCCTAAGAAATAAAAATCCCGACTTTAGTCGGGTTTTTTTATCAATTACTTTTAGCGGATTACTCTATTATCAGGCTCTTTTAATGCGTTCCTGATAAGGCGGCCAGCCCAATGGTTTACCGGCTAATAGATGTAGGTGCAAGTGATACACCGTTTGTCCGCCATCGTCGTTGCAGTTCATTACCACTCGGTAGCCATCAGCAGCAAAGCCTTTATCGGCGGCAATTTTTGCTGCTACGGTAAATAAATGGCCCACCACTTTTTCATCTTCTGGGGTGATGTCATTAACAGTAGCAATCGGCTTTTTAGGAATAATAAGCAAATGCACTGGCGCTTGCGGATTCACGTCACTAAAGGCCAACACGTCGTCATCTTCATAAACGATATCAGCAGGAATTTCTCGGTCGATAATTTTGCTAAAAATAGTGGGCTGGTTCATTTATGTATTCCTTCTTATAAAAAGACAAACGCTAATAAAATAACACCTAGGATCAAACGGTAGATAACAAAGGGCAGCATGCCAATTTTAGAAATCCAACTTAAAAATAGCGTGATACAGATATAAGCACTAATAAAAGACAACAACATGCCAATGAGCATTGCCTGCCAATCTACAGGGTCACTGCTGCTAACTAAATCTAGCGACAACAGCAAGCCTGCACCCAATATGGTTGGAATAGATAATAAAAATGAAAAGCGGGCGGCGCTTTCTCTATCGAGCCCAGCCATCAATCCAGCGGTCATGGTAATGCCTGAACGGGAAGTGCCGGGGATCAATGCCCATACCTGCATCAAGCCAACAAAAATGGCACTTTTCCATGTCAGTTGGTAAATGTTTTTATTTTGCTTAGCGCGATAATCGGCATACCACAACAACAAACCAAAACCGATAGTAGTGCAAGCAATCACTAACGCTGAGCGGGCATACTCCACCACTAATGCTTTACCTAAAAAGCCAGCAATAACAGCGGGTATAGTGGCAATAATCACCCACCAAGCAAGTTTACTCTGTTCGGTAACACGCCCGCCTAAACTGCTAAACCATGCCACCGTGAGCTTTTGAATATCAGCCCGAAAATAAATTAGCACGGCCAACAAACTGCCGACATGCACCGCCACATCAAAGGCTAAGCCTTGATTGTCCCAACCGAATAATGCCGATGGCAAAATCAGGTGGCCAGAGCTAGAAATCGGCAGAAACTCGGTTATGCCCTGAATAATGGCCAATATAATGACTTCTAGGGTACTCATAGTAAGGCATCCTCCCAGACAAAGTTAACCGGCCACAATTGCTGGGACGATTTATCAAATTGCGCCCATAAAGTGTCATAACTCAGTTTTGCTAGTGGATGCAGCACGTCGCCAGCTAATTCTGATAGTGGCCATAACACAAAAGCATTATGCAATATTTCACCACGGGGAAGTTCAACAGGCTGTTGGCACACAACATCATCATAAAGTAACAAATCGAGATCTAAGGTTCTTGGAGCAAACTTTTTATCACCACGAATTCGCCCATTCACATCTTCAATTTTTTTCAGATGCTGGATCACCGCTTCAATGCTCATATCGGTTTGTGCTCTGGCGACCAAATTATAAAAATCACTGCCTTCAAAGCCCACCGATTCACTTTCATATACCCGTGAAATAGCCAGCTCATCAAATGCGGCTTTTAATGCACTTAAACCCGCATTGATATGTTGTTGTCTATCGATATTACTACCGAGACTAATAAAAATAACTGCCACTAGGAAGCTGTCCTTGTTAATTGAATGGCCACATTACTGGCATCCGCTAAAATATTGGGCTTGCTTAAGGTTAATTGAATTTTATGACAATTAAATTGTGCAAATAGTGCAGCTATCATCGCGGCCGCTAAGGCCTCTAATAACTGAAAAGTGCTTTGCTTGGCCGTCAGCTGTAATAACTCAGCCACTTTGGCGTAATCTAAGGTATCAGCCACATCATCAGAATCACCTGCAGGCGCTAAATCAACGTCTATCTCAATATCTACCAACAGTGCTGTTTGACTAGTACGCTCCCAGTCGTACACGCCAATCAATGAGCTGACTTGCAGTCCTTGAATAAGAATCTTGTCCAATGTGCTTTAACCCTCGAAAATAGAATGGTGGAATGGGCTGAGATTTTTTTAAATTTCAGGTATGTTATCGCCCTAATGCCAATCCGCGCAGTGTAACCTTTTTTAACGACTGGATAAAATGGCCACTCTCTTTATCTTAATGTTAGCAATAGCTTATCTCACTGGTTCTATTTCCAGTGCGGTACTGATCTGTAAAATTTTTAAGTTACCCGACCCTCGCCAATACGGCTCAGGCAATCCCGGCACTACTAATGTCTATCGTCTTGGCGGCCGTATTCCGGCAATACTAACCCTGGTATTTGATGTACTCAAAGGTACGGTACCGGTGTGGGCGGGTTATTTTTTAAAAATCGATGCGATCTTACTCGGTTTTATTGGGATTGCGTCCTGTCTTGGGCATATTTATCCGTTGTATTTTGGCTTTAAGGGCGGCAAAGCGGTCGCCACCGCCTTAGGTGCCATGTTACCTATCGGCTTAGATTTGTCAGGATTACTGATTGGTAGCTGGATAGTGACTGTTTTTATTAGCGGCTATTCTTCGTTGGCAGCGATCATTACGGTGTCACTGGCGCCGGTGTTTACTTGGTTTATTAAGCCGCTGTATACCATACCGGTTGCCATGCTTTCGCTACTGATTATCTTACGTCACAAAGACAATATTAAACGCCTATACCATGGTCGGGAAAGCCGCATCTGGGATAAAGGCAAAACCAACGAATAGTACGAATAAAAAGCCGCGATTAACTCACCGCGGGTAATTCTTCCAACGACCAACGGGGCTTAGCTTTCGCTCCTAGTTCAATAGTTTGCCCGGCTTTGAGGCGTTGTAATCCTGCATAAGCAATCATTGCCCCATTATCAGTACAAAATTCCTGCCGTGGATAAAACACCTGCCCACCCATTTTCGCCATCATTGCTGCCAGTTTTTGCTGTAATTGAATATTGGCACTGACACCACCAGCAATTACTAAGCGCTTCAAACCAGTTTGTTGCATCGCTCGTTTACATTTTATCGCTAGGGTATCCACTACCGCTTCTTGAAATGCTAGAGCAATATTGGCCTTTGTTTGAGGAGTTAATTCTTGAGCGCGAATGGTATTAGCTGCAAAAGTCTTTAAACCACTGAAACTAAAATCCAATCCGGGCCTATCGGTCATAGGTCGTGGAAATTTATATATTCCACTTTCGCCTTGCTCGGCTAATTTAGCTAATAATGGCCCACCGGGATAATCAAGACCAAGTAATTTAGCGGTTTTATCAAAAGCTTCACCGGCAGCATCGTCAACGGATTCACCCAACACCAAATATTGACCAATGCCGTTAACTTCAACCAACATGGTATGTCCGCCGGACACCAATAACGCCACAAAAGGAAATTCTGGTGGATTATCTTCCAGCATGGGCGCTAATAAATGTCCTTCCATATGATGCACCCCCACTGCGGGGCACCCCCAAGCATAGGCTAAACTACGCCCTACTGATGACCCGACTAATAACGCTCCTACCAATCCGGGCCCTTGAGTAAAAGCAATGCCATCAATATCGCTTTGTGTAGAATCTGCCTCAAGTAACGCCTGCTTGATTAACGGCACAATTTTACGCACATGGTCACGGGAAGCTAATTCGGGTACTACACCGCCGTAATCTGCATGTAACTTTACTTGGCTATAGAGTTGGTGTGATAATAAGCCTTGTGTGTCGTCGTAAACCGCAATGCCGGTTTCGTCACAAGAGGTTTCTATTCCTAATACTCGCATGTTTTTTCTACTGATTGTGCTCGATTTACTGGGCATTCTACCTGTCAGCAGAGTATTTCTCCATATTTCCCTTAGTTGGGGTTTACAAACACGGCCGATATGATTAGAATTCCGCACCATTTTTAACCACGTCGCCTAAGCTAAGGCGTCTGGCACAATTACAGTATATGTACATTTTTGAGGTGAGATTTTAATGCCAATCGTTAAAGTAAGAGAAAACGAACCATTTGACGTAGCCCTGCGTCGTTTCAAACGTTCATGTGAAAAAGCGGGCGTTCTTTCAGAAGTTCGTCGTCGCGAATTTTTTGAAAAGCCAACTTGGGAACGTAAGCGTAAGAAAGCAGCGGCTAAAAAGCGTCATTTGAAGAAGTTAGCTCGCGAGAACGCACGTCGTATCAAATTATATTAATCTCACTCTGGGATCCTGATTTCTTGCGGATCCCTTTTGAGTTTCTGGTTACCCCATGAGTTTAATTTTACAGTTAAAAGACGCCCAAATAGCGGCTATGCGTGCAAAAGATAAATTGCGCCTTGGCACTATTCGTATGGCGATGGCTCAAGTCAAACAGATTGAGATCGACGAACGTCGTGAACTATCTGAAAGTGACGTACTCAGCCTGTTAACCAAAATGGTTAAGCAGCGTAAAGACGCAGCATCACAATTTACCGAAGCCGGTCGTGATGATTTAGCCAGTACTGAGTTAGCTGAAATAGAAATATTAAACTCGTTTTTACCGCAAGCACTAACCGCAGATGAAGTAAAAAACTTAATCGAACAAGCGGTAAGTGAAACCGGTGCGGCAGGTATGCAAGACATGGGTAAACTCATGGCTTGGTTAAAGCCTAAAGCGGCTGGTCGCGCGGATATGGGTAAAATCAGCGGTCTTATAAAAGCCCGATTAACCGCTTAGTTCCAGAAAACGTATTCAGCAATTGCGCAAGCCGTATCTTCGTGAGAAGGTACGGCTTGTTTTGTTTTTTCCGTTTATTTTTCCGAATTAATATTTTTGAGACAGTTTTAAGCAGCTATGGCCGGACGTATTCCTCGTGATTTCATTGATGATTTAATAGCCCGTTCTGACGTGGTCGAAATTGTTGATAGCCGGGTAAAACTAAAGAAAGCCGGTAAGAATTATCAGGCTTGCTGCCCCTTTCACAGCGAAAAAAGCCCTTCATTTACCGTCAGTCAAGATAAACAGTTTTATCACTGTTTTGGCTGCGGTGCTCATGGCAACGTTATTTCCTTCTTGATGGAATACGACCGCCTAGAGTTCCCTGAGGCAGTGGAAGAACTAGCGCGCTACCATAGTATTGATGTCCCTAGAGAAAAAGACAGTGGTCCAAGTTTTTCTCCTGCACAAAAGCAACAACGAGAAGACGATTACGAACTGTTAGAGAAAGTCGCGCGTTTTTTTGCTCACCAATTAAAACACCATCCAAAAAGCGCCAATGCCATTGAGTATTTAAAAAATCGCGGACTTAGTGGTGATGTCGTCAAAAATTTTGGTATTGGTTTTGCTCCGCCAGAATGGGATGGCGCCCTTAAACAATTTTCTAAAGACAGTGACTCACAACAGCAGTTGTTGGATCTGAAAATTATTACCGAAAATGACAACGGTAAACGTTTCGATTTTTTCCGTGATCGTATTATGTTCCCCATTCGCGATAAGCGCGGCCGAGTCATAGGCTTTGGTGGACGCGTGCTAGAAAATAGCGATGGCCCAAAATACCTTAACTCACCAGAGACACGAGTGTTCCACAAAGGTAACGAGCTGTATGGTTTTTACCAAGCTAAACAAGCCAACCGCACTTTACACCGCACCCTCATTGTTGAAGGTTATATGGATGTGGTGGCATTAGCCCAATTCGACATCAATTACGCTGTGGCTTCATTGGGTACTGCCACCACCGCCGAACATATTCAAACGCTATTTCGCGCTGCACCGCAAATTATTTGCTGTTATGACGGCGATCGCGCTGGCCGCGATGCCGCTTGGCGTGCATTAAACAATGCCCTGCCCTATCTTAAAGATGGTGTAGAAATGAAGTTCTTATTTTTGCCCGATGGTGAAGATCCTGATACCTTGGTTCGGCAAATTGGCAAAGAAGCTTTCGAAGAAAAACTCAATACCGATGCGGTTCCGTTATCTCAGTTTTTATTCGACACCTTGTTAAAAACCCATCATGTGGGTAGTGACGAAGGTAAAGCGGCCCTAAGAACTGAGATTGACCCCTTATTAGCACAGATCCCTGGTGAAAACCAAAAGGAACTGCTTGAGCTGAAAGCCACAAAACTAACCGGCATAAGTCGATCTCAGGCACAAGTTAAACAAACTAAAGTAGACAACTCACAAGAGTTTTCACAACCTAATAAGCATAAGCAGACACACATTCAAACTATGTTGCGGTTACTATTAGAGCAACCCATGTTGGCCAGTCAATGTCCTGAAGTTGTACCGAGTTTGTTGGACTCACGACTCTTCCCAGGATTAAGCTTTTTACAAGAAGTCCACGAATACTGTTTATTAAAATCGAATCGCACCAGCGGACAAATTATTGAGCACTTCCGTGAACACCAAAATTATAAAGCGCTAGCCAAATTAGCGATCCATGATTTGTCTAATAATAGCGACGACTTAAACGAGTTTATTAATGCCAACAAAATTACTGAATTTAAAGACACTTTCACTAGAATGGTGGACAAGCAAATTGCTAGTCGCATTGATGAATTACAAACAAAATCTGCCTTCAACAAATTGTCAGAACAAGAACTCCAAGAATTTATGCTACTTCTTAAAGAGCGTGACGTTTAAATCAGATAAATAGTCCCCATATCAGGCTATAGTGAAAGTAAGCATTAAATACTTTTTAATATGAACAAAATTAGCCCTAATTGTAGATGACCTATACCGGTATCTGCTATACTGGCGAATTCGCTCCGTGTCGAAAACAATCCTAATTATTAACTAGTGGAAGTCTCTATGTTGTCAAACAAGCAGTCTCAGATAAAACTCCTGATCGCCAAAGGTAAAGAGCAAGGCTATTTAACTTTTGCCGAAGTTAATGATCACTTGCCACAGGATATTGTCGATTCTGATCAAATTGAAGACATCGTAAGTATGATCAACGACATGGGTATCAAGGTATTTGAGAATGCCCCCGATGCCGATGAACTGTTGATGCAAGAAAGTAATACCGATGAGGACGCCGCTGAAGCTGCGGCTCAAGCGCTTGCCACTGTAGAAAGTGAGATTGGACGCACCACTGACCCAGTACGTATGTATATGCGTGAAATGGGTACCGTTGAGCTACTAACCCGTGAAGGCGAAATTGTTATCGCTAAGCGTATTGAAGAAGGCATCAATGAAGTACAGCGTTCTGTGGCGGAATATCCAGAAGCCATTACTTATTTGCTTGACCAATGGGATTTGTTCGAAGCAGAAGAAATTCGCTTAAGCGACATTGTTATTGGTTTTATCGACCCTGACGCGGTAGATGATATTGCGCCAACTGCGACTCACATTGGTTCAGAACTTTCTAAAGAAGAATTAAAAGACGAAGACGGGGATGAAGATGAGGAAGAAGAAGATACTGGCCTCGATCCGGAATTAGCCCGTGAAAAATTCGATGGTTTAAGAAAGCAATATAATCTTGCTCGCGATGCCATCGCTAGTAAAGGTCGTGCTCACAAAGACGCTAAAAAGCAAATTCATGAGCTCAGTGAAGTCTTTAAGGAATTCCGTTTAGTTCCTAAGCAATTTGATCGCATGGTAAAAAATATGCGTGGCATGATGGATAGAGTGCGTGTGCAAGAGCGCCTAGTACTTAAGCATTGTGTGATACAGGCTAAAATGCCTAAGAAAGAGTTTTTACTCGCCTTTGCCGGCAATGAAACTAGCACTGACTGGATAGTAGATATTTTCGCCAGTGACAAGCCCTATGTTGAAGCATTAGCGGAATACCGTGAAGAACTAGAGCGTAGTGTCAGTAAACTGAATAGCATTCAAGATGAAACCGGACTTAACATTGTTGATATCAAAGATATTAACCGTCGTATGTCCATTGGTGAAGCTAAAGCACGTCGCGCCAAAAAAGAAATGGTGGAAGCCAACTTACGTTTGGTTATTTCAATTGCTAAAAAATACACCAACCGTGGCTTACAGTTCTTGGATCTCATCCAAGAAGGTAATATCGGTTTGATGAAAGCAGTTGATAAATTTGAATACCGTCGTGGTTATAAGTTCTCAACCTATGCGACTTGGTGGATCCGCCAGGCAATTACTCGTTCGATTGCTGATCAGGCGCGTACGATTCGTATTCCGGTACATATGATTGAGACTATCAACAAACTTAATCGTATTTCTCGCCAGATGTTGCAAGAAATGGGGCGTGAGCCAACGCCAGAAGAATTGTCAGAACGCATGATCATGCCGGAAGATAAAATTCGTAAGGTACTGAAAATAGCCAAAGAGCCGATCTCCATGGAAACACCCATTGGTGATGATGAAGATTCACACTTAGGTGACTTTATTCAGGACGATACTATTGTTCAACCTTTGGATTCTGCGACTTCGGGTAACCTTAAAGGCGCAACTCAAGAAGTACTAGCCGGGCTTACAGCTCGTGAAGCTAAAGTCCTTAGAATGCGCTTCGGTATTGATATGAATACTGACCATACGCTTGAAGAAGTCGGTAAGCAGTTCGACGTAACCCGTGAGCGTATACGTCAAATCGAAGCCAAAGCATTACGTAAATTACGTCACCCAAGTCGCTCTGAGCAACTACGTAGTTTCTTAGACGACCAATAATATTTAAAGATACTAAAAAGCCCCGCTATAGTGCTCTATATGCGGGGCTTTTTATTGCCTTAAACAAGGCTAAAAGCAGTCGTTCACAACCGATACTGCAACAACAGCATTAACTGCTTTTGCTTATTCTTCGCAGTCCACTTAGGCCACAAAGTACGATTTTCATTATCACTATCTACCATTAACCATTCAGCACCGACATTCCAATGTTTATTCAGATTATGGCGCCACGCTGCAGTTATTGAATGGCCATTGCTGTCGTTAGGATCCATCGGGTTATTATCGATATCGGTCACATCAAAATGGTCGTAGCGTAATGAAAATCGATGATTCTGCCATTTATAACTGCCTAACAAATACCAAGAATTATACTCTGCAAAAGTGCCGTTATTGATATCCCCCATATAAGTCACACCATCAAGCCACTGCGCTAACACTCTAAAACTAGAGGTAAATTTGTGCTGGATTGCCACTGAGGTAAAACGCGTGTCCCAGCCATATTGCATGTTCGTTTCTATTGATAACGGGTCCGCATTGTTATCGTAATAATAAGCGCGCACATCGGTGGATTTTAAATAGCGCCACTGTACACCAAGGTAATATCCCCAACGACCATCGGTTTCCTCAATAGGTTTCAAATAGTCTGGAAATACCACTGGGCGATTTTGAAACTGAAAATAATCGGCAAAATATACATTTTCGTTCAGTGTGGTTTGTCGATTATGCAACGCCCAACCACGCCAACTGAGTAATGTACCAACAGGGTCATTGGCTCGATATAGGGACGCTACAGCGGTAAAACTATGAGGGCTATGATGGGCGCGACCACTACGAGTGATAGACCATTCAGCGCCAACGGTACGCAACTCTTCAGCTATCCAAGAGTTAATTGCCGAAAAGCTGTAAGTAAAGGGGCTGGTCCAGCCAATATCGACATTTTCTAATGACATTTTCGGATAGAACATACCAACACGCACTTGATGCTTTAGGCCCGCACTTAGCGGGGCATAGGTCAAATACGCTTCTGTAAAACCTAAATGTGAATCACCATCTGGATAATAAGCGGCAACGGCATCAAAGCTAATATCGGCAAGAACATCGGCAGACACCTGCATTATCCCTTGAGTCACTTTAAAGCGATCATCACGATTAAATCGTAATACGCCTACCCCGCCTTCCATCCAACTGTTGAGCCAAGATTTATCATAGCTGGCATTAACATAGCCACCTTCGAGCATAGCTTCAACTTTGATATTACTCGCCGCCGTTGGAGCATAAATGGCCCCTAAAAGCCCCACTGCATAAACGATACTACGCATAAAAACACTGATAGTTTTATTAGCCATTATTCACTCTTAATAATCATCTAATTCGTCTGAATTTTCATAATCACTAAGCGCCGGTAACAACGGCGATTGTAATTGCAGATTGTGAGTCGTTGAGCCGCTAACACTAATATCTTGCGAAAAATCTTTGTCGCGTCCCTGTAATAAAGGACTCCATATCTTTAATTCATAATCTCCAGAGGGTAGTTCTATGGACACTTCCCCATTTTTGGCAGTTTTTGCAAACCATGGGCTGTCCACCACAAAAATATAACCTAGCATCCAATCATGGATATTACAGCCTAACGCCACTTCGCCTTGCTGACTAAATTGTAGGGGCTGCGCCGTACCGCCATCATAAAGCTTTAATTGAAAAGGTTTCGCTGGGGAAAAAGAATACACATGGTGTTTGATAGAATCGGAGTTGGGAAAATTCACCCAAGTATCTTGCTGAACCACCAAAATATGCGGCACAAATTGACTATTAAGTTGATCCATCACCGCTAACCTTTGCATCTCCTCTAGTGGCTGTGGTGTAGAATCTGATGACGTTGGCTGCACCAGTAAACTGGTATCATTGGGATTTTTGCTTTGAGCAAATACCACAATATTTGCTGCCGGTTGTTGATCACTACTCAGGATCTTGACCTTTAATTCATCCGCCCCTGCGGCTATTGAGTAGCAATAAGTCAGCACTAAAACACTAAACCAAGATTGATGAACCCATTTTGAGATCGGGGATGAAGGCATATTTATTTACTATCCTTACGTCAACTTTGAATATTAAGAAAACTATATAACCTACATAATTTCAACGCTTTTATGAAATATCTCTAGATATAAAAAAGCGGAAGATAACTAATCTTCCGCTTTCATCATTCATTCCTTTACGCTGAGCTTACTCTGTTAAGCCGCTATTTCAACTCTTCGCGGCTTTAGCTGCTTCAGCTTGCTGGCTTTGCTCCTCCAGCACTTCCAATTCCCGCTCAAGCTTCTTCGGTGAGCCAGTATGCCTTGCTAACCAAAAATAAGCGGTAGGGATAACGAACAAGGTCATAAATGTGGATAACAACACCCCAGCAAAAATCACCATGCCTATTACCATACGGCTTTCCGATCCGGGGCCACTCGCGAGTACTAAAGGCAAAGAACTAAATACCGTGGTGAAGCCTGTCATCACAATGGGGCGTAAACGTTGTGCTGATGCTTGGCGTAATGCCTGTTCAAATTCAATACCGGCATCACGCAGCTGATTAGTAAACTCGACTATCAAAATACCGTTTTTGGCCGCTAAGCCAATTAACATCACTAACCCAATTTGACTGTAAATATTCAACGTCATATCGGCAAAATATAAACCAATAAACGCCCCTAATAGCGCCAAAGGCACGGTGAGCATGATTACCAATGGATGCACAAAGCTCTCAAATTGTGCAGCTAACACCAAAAAGGTTATCGCCATGGCTAAGGCGAATATAAATATCACCGAATTACCAGACTCCTGATACAACTGCGATTCGCCTTTATAGTCAACCGATACCTTCTCGGGTAATTCCGTATCCACAATATTATTCAAATAAGCCAAGGCTTCACCTAAGGTATAGCCTTGGGCAAGGTTGGCGCTGATAGTAATACTACGCATGCGGTTATAGCGGTTAAGTTGTGAAGACGTTGCCCGCTCTTCGAAGGTAAGTAGATTATCCAATGGAATAAGTTCTTGAGTACGCTGTGAACGCACATATAAATTGTTGATACTTTGCGGGCTACGATAATCCGCATCAACACCTTCCATAATCACATTATATTCTTGGCCACGATCTAAATAGGTCGATACCCGGCGACTACCGAGCATAGTTTCTAAGGTGCGGCCAATATCACCGATAGATACCCCTAAATCAGCGGCACGGTCTCGATTAATATTTACCATTAACTGCGGCAAGGTTTCTTTGTAATCGGAATCCAAACGCTGCAAATTAGGATTCTCACCCGCTTTCTCTAACAGAATATCCCGCCATTGAGTCAACTCTTCATAGGTATCGCCTTGCAACACAAATTGCACGGGTCGCCCACCGCCACCACCTAAAGCACTACGCACGAAAGCAAAAGCACGTACATCGGGAATTTGTGCCAACTTAGCGCTGACTTCATCCATCAGTTCAAAAGTAGAACGTTTACGTAACTTCCAATCAACGGCCCCTACAATGGCCATACCGGCACTACCGCCAAATCCCGGTGTACGAACCAATACCCGCCGCATTTCGCCATTATCAAGATAGGGCAGCAAAATATCTTCTACCTTTTTCATATTACGAGCATTACTGACAAAACTGGCACCTTCCGCACTTTGCATTTGCACAAAGAAATCGCCCCTGTCTTCTCGAGGCACAAATTCACTGGGGATCCGCTCCGCCAGTGCCATTAACGCCACAATACTGAAAATAATAAGTAATAATGTCGCAACCGGCTGACGGATAGAGCTGCCCAAAATATTAAAGTAACGTTCTTCAAATGCTTTGAAGCGCGTGTCCATAAAGTTACCAAAGCGGCTAGAACGCTCACTTTTCTTGAGTAAACGCGAGCACATCATCGGTGATAATGACAACGCGGTAAAACTAGAGAAAGCCACCGCCGCGGCAATCGCTACGGCAAACTCAGTAAATAACCGGCCTATGTTTCCTTGTAAGAAAATCAACGGTATAAACACCGAAATTAGCACTAAGGTAGTGGCAATAACCGCAAAGCCTACTTCACGCGCTCCTCGGTAAGCAGCCAATAACGGCGGCTCCCCCATTTCGATACGTCGGTGAATGTTTTCTAGAACCACGATGGCATCATCGACCACTAAACCAATGGCCAACACCAACGCCAGTAAGGTCAGTAGGTTAATGGAATAGCCTAACGCGTACATCACAATAAACGCGCCTATTAAGGATACCGGCACCGTAACCGCAGGGATCAAGGTGGCTCGTACATTGCCTAAAAATAAAAATATCACAATGATTACCATAGCCACGGCAATGGCTAAGGTTTCGTACACTTCGTTAATAGAGCCTTCAATAAATACCGACGAATCGTAACTGGGAACAATAAAAATATTTTCCGGCAGGCCCGCTTCAATTACCTTCATGGCCTTACGCACTTCTTGGGCTACCGATAAGGTATTGGCTTTGGATTGCTTGACTATGCCTAAGCCAATCATATTGACACCGTCACCACGGAATTCGGTTTCATCATCTTCGGCAGCTAATTCCACCGTAGCCACTTCACCTAACTTAACCAAATAACCATCGTCACCTTCTTTAATGGTTAATTTGCCAAAATCGCTTGGCGTTAAGAAGGTACGTGCAACTCGAACTTCAAAATCTCGATCATTGGATTCCACTTCCCCAGCGGGTAACTCGACGTTTTCAGAGCGGATAACACTTTCGATATCACTAACGGTAATGCCGCGAGCAGCCATAGCATTGCGATCTAGCCATATTTTCATGGCATATTCACGACCACCACCCAAACGTACTCGGGCCACACCATCGACAACTGACAAACGGTCGGCAATAAAACGGTCAGCGTAATCGGTTAATTCCATTACCGACATATTGTCCGAACGTAGGTTGTACCAAACAATAACCTGCTCATCGGAGTCAGACTTGAACACTTCTGGCGGATCAGCTTGTTCCGGCAAATTATTTAGCGCACGACTTACTCGCTCACGTACGTCATTCGATGCTGAATCAATATCTCTGCTTAAATCAAATTCAATGGAGATACTCGAGCGACCATTACGACTACTGGAATTAATGTTTTTAATCCCCGCAATACCACTGATGCGATCTTCCAGTAGCTGGGTAATTCTCGACTCAACAATATTGGCTGAGGCACCGGGATAATTGGTGTTAATGGATACAATGGGTGGATCGATATCCGGATATTCTCGCAACGACAAAGAAGCAATAGAGACAACGCCGAAGACCACCAACATCAAGTTTACAACAATGGCGAATACCGGCCGTTTTACAGATAAGTCTGATAGCAACATGGGTTATTCCTCCACGCTCAATACGGACACTTGACCACCATTTTTTAAACGCAAGCCCCCTTCTTTCACCACCCTTTCACCGGCAGTTAATCCACTGATAATTTGTACCTGTCCAGGAATACGATGACCCGTTATCACTTCACGACGTTCGGAAATATTGTCTGCAGACACCACAAACACGAATTGTTTTTCTTGAATGGGGATCAACGCTGACTCTGGCACCACTAGGGTTTGTAATACTTGTTTTTGCAAGTCAATTTGTAACAACATACCAGGACGTAATTTATAATCTGGATTATCAATGACGGCGCGGACTTTTATGGCGCGGGTGATGGGGTCCATTCTCGAATCAATACTTTTAACACGCCCCTTAAACAATTCATCAGGCCAAGCGATGGATTTAGCTGCAATGGACTGTTCTAAGCTAATGCTGGATAAATGCGCCTCTGAGATACTGAAATCCACCTTTACCTGATGCAAATCATCTAGTGTGGTAATGCTCATCCCCGGAGTGACCAATGCACCTAAACTAATTTGACGAATACCCAATTTACCAGCGAATGGCGCACGTACTTCCAACTCGGCCAGTTTAGTATTAGCTATTTCTCGTTGTGCTTTTAAGGCTTTTACTTTGGCTTCTTGTTCATCCAACAGTTGCGCCGATGCCATATTTTCTTTGGCTAGATTTTTTAGCCGTTTATACTGTCTGTGTGCTTCAGCAAGATTGATTTCTAATTCATTCACCCGTGCGCGTTCTTCACGGCTATTTAGAGTGAGTAATACTTGCCCGGCTTCCACAATCTGACCATCGTCAAACAGAATTTGATCAACCACATCACTGCTTTGCGCAGTAATATTGACCGCCTCATTAGCGATAGTAGTACCCAACGCCTCAACCAATACCCTAAATTCAGTTTCATTGACCTTATGCAAAACTACTGGCGTAGATTGCGATTGCCTGACTTCTTCAGCCTGATCCACCGGCATATACAAATAAGCTACCAATGCAGCGATTAATATAACGGCAAAAAGGATGGGAGTAATTTTTGTTCGCGTAGACATGTAATAAGGCCTTTTTTATTAGAATTGTATTGATATTTCAGATTCTTCATTGCCGCCGCCAAGGTAATGCATTCTAATAGCGACAACTTTCTGAGCCCATTGTATTGGATAAATCAATGATTGAGCGTGTCTATGCTAAACAATATTTTGTTTCAATATGTTTATTTCTAGTAATCTCCTGCTCTTCAGAGCAACCAGCGGATCCTATATGCCGTATTGATGATCGCCATTTTGATACTCATTCTGGCAATGCTGGCTGTGTTATTCGCTTACAAAACCGCTTAATGAGCATTACTCATCGCTTATCCGGAAAGTATGATATTCCCGGCGGCACCTCCGCAAGTCAGGAAACCGCACAATGCACCGCCCATCGTGAAACGTGGCAAGAAACCGGCTTTAATGTCGAAGTGGGTGAATTATTAGGCGAGAAAGACAATGGTTTCCGTTTTTATCAGTGCACCTTATCCGGTAACTTTACCGGTGAAATCAGTCAGTTCCCAGTACCGGACTGGAGTCAATCGGAAGTAACCGCTATACAGCTGGTCGACCCCTTTGCTACCCCAGCCAAACAATGGCGCTACCCAGATGAATTGATCTTATTAAGAGACATGTTTAATAAAGTGGATTGATCATAATTTATTACTTCAGCAGTATCAGTTAAATATTTTAGTACCAGTGGGCAGCCCATGATATGAAAGATAAACACCCACAAATATAAAAAGATAATTTTTAGCCGCAACCACCCATGATATTTTTTATTCAATGTTAATAAGCTGTTACCACATTTAACTCGGTTATCAGCACTAAATTTGTCTAAAAGGTTTTCGTCATGAGATTGAAAGTTGCTGTTGTATCGTCGTTGTTATTTTTCATTCCCTTCCTAAGTAGTGCCGACACCGCTTCAAAAGAGCCCGTCAAACTCAATGAACTAGATTATTTTGAACACCAAGGCGTGAATGTGTTGGTATTTAGTAACTGGTACAACGGCTTATTTAGTGATTCAAAAATGAGTGGCATCGAACTCATTCATCACGGCGTACGTACCGCCACCAATGGCGATGTGCGCTTAAATGCCACACCAGAGCAGTGGGATGCCATCCCTGCGTTTAAAGAGCGCCGTGTCGATCGAGAAAACAACAGTATTGAGGCGTTTTTAACCTATAGTGATTATCAATTCGATTTTTCTATTAAAGCCCAAAGCGTAAAAGACGGCATCAAAATCTCGGTTAATTTACCGACACCTGTGCCTGCCGCACTAGCGGGTAAAGTAGGCTTTAATCTGGAATTTTTACCAGCCAGTTATTTCGAAAAAGCCTTTTTAATGGACAGTAGCAGCGGCCTATTCCCTTTATATCCAACTGGCCCGAAAGAGCAAAATGGCATTCAACAGCCAACGCCATTAGCAACAGGACAAGCATTAGTACTAGCGCCCAATGATCCTTACAAGCGGGTTAATATCCAATCTGCCAGTGGTGAATTAGCGTTATTCGATGGTCGTAACAAAGCACAAAATGGCTGGTTTGTCGTGCGTGAGCTGTTACCCAGCAATCAAACCGGCGCTGTATTAGAGTGGACGTTAACCGCCAATGCCGTCGACGATTGGCTACGTCAGCCTGTGATTGGTCACTCTCAAGTGGGTTACCATCCTTTACAACAAAAACGCGCCATTATTGAATTGGATAAAAATGATCAACAACGTGGAAATGCCTCGTTACTTAAAGTAACCGCCAATGGCAAACGTCAATCCGTGCTCAGTGCCAAGGTTCAGGACTGGGGACAATACAAACGTTATAACTATGTCAGTTTTGATTTTAGTGATGTGCAAGAACCGGGGCTGTATGTCTTAGCCTATGGCGATACCGAAACCGTACCTTTTAGAATTGATAATGATGTTTATCAAAATGCATGGCACCCTACCTTAGATGTTTATTTCCCGGTGCAAATGGATCATGTGTTGGTGAATGAGGCCTACCGCGTTTGGCACGGAGCGTCACACTTAGACGATGCCTTGCAAGCGCCAATTAATCACGAACATTTTGATTTATACGCACAAGGCCCAAGCACCGATACCGCCTTTCAACCCGGTGAGCATATTCCCGGATTAAATATCGGCGGCTGGTACGATGCTGGCGATTACGATATCCGTACCCAAACTCAATATCGTACGGTGAATAACTTAGTGAATGTGTGGGAGCAATTTAAACCCCTGCGGGATACCACTCGTGTTAGCTACGACGAAAAATATGTGGATCTGCATGTTCCCGATGGTAAGCCTGATATTTTGCAGCAGATTGAGCATGGTACATTAGCGTTAATTGCTCAGCATCACGCCGTAGGCCATGCCATCGCCGGTATCATCGTCCCTGACATCTCGCAATACACTCACTTAGGTGATGGCCTGACCATGACCGACAACCTCATTTATGATGCCAATAAAACCGTACTTGAAGCCGATGGTGTACGCAGTGGCAAATTTGATGACCGCTGGGCCTTCACCAGTAAGTCTTCCGCATTAAATTACGGATCCATTGCCGCATTAACCGCAGCAGGTCGAGCGCTCAGCGGTTACAACGATGTGCTTGCTAAAGAATGCCTCAGTACCGCGAAAAGGGTATGGGCAGAAGAACAAGCCAAATCACCGGATCTGTTTCGCCACGGGAATACCACGGGTGGGCCGTTAGAGGTAGAACGACTTAAAGCAGCGGTAGAATTATTGATCAGCACCAGTGATAAGCAGTATGCGGATTACATTCAGAATAATATCAGCGACATTCAACAACGCTTTGGCCAATTAGCGGCGCTAACCGTACGTGCTATACCCCATATGAACAAAGCCTTTTCACAAAAAATCCGCCAATGGGCGCTGGAGTATAAACAACAGCAAACAGAGCAAATGAGTGCTAATCCTTTTGGCGTTCAAATTACTGAAGGTGGTTGGGCTGGTAATGGCACTATTATTAATAACGCGGTAAATCATTATTACCTGCATCAGGCATTTCCAGACATCTTTGATGTGCAACCGGTATTTCAAGGGCTACATTATTTATATGGTACCCATCCCGATTCAGATATTTCTTTTGTATCCAGCGTTGGCACTCAATCCAAGCGTGTTGCTTATGGGATGAACCGCGCTGACTATTCGTTTATTGCCGGCGGGATTGTACCGGGCGTACTTATACTTAAACCCGACTTCCCCGAGAATAAGGAAGACTGGCCATTTTTGTGGGGCGAAAATGAATACGTGATTAATTTAGGTGCTAATTACATCTTCTTGGTTCATGCTGCAGATCGTTTATTACAAAAACAAGATGAAAAATAGGTTAAAGAATGAAAAAATCACTTTTAATTTTAATCAGTTACCTGAGTATTTCTTTTATGGCTAATGCTGAACAACAAACTATTGAAGCTGGTGGCTTTGTCCACAGTGTGTATTTTTGGCTGAATAACCCCACCGATGCCGCTGATCGTGATGCCTTTGAACAGCATCTCAGCAAATTTATCAATGCCTCTGAATTTGTCAAAAGTAAGCACATCGGCACCAGAGCAACATCCGATCGCGATGTTGTCGATAGCAGTTACGATTACACTTTAGTGGTGACCTTTGATAGCAAAGCTGAGCAAGATAAATATCAAACAGAACCTGTACATTTGACCTTTGTAAAGGATGCCGCGCACCTATGGAAAAAAGTAGTGGTGTATGATTCACAAAGTATCTTGTAAATTCACAAAACTGTGCGAAGCTAGCGCCATTATTTGATGTGCTAAATTCCTCAAAATGAAAACTTGGTTGTACCGGCTCGGGTCGCCACTGCGCTACCTGAGCAGCAAAAGGCAAGGCGTAAAAGCGCAACTTAAGCAACAAATGCTACGCATAAAAGCCGCGTTACGTCAGGAAACGGCTGAAACCAAGATCATGCTCAAAACCTATCGAAAGTATACCCAAGGTACGGCCAGCTATGAAGAAATGCAGCTGGCTAACTTGCAATTTGTTGAACTGGTTAAGAGCCTTGGCATTGGTGTGGTGGCGGTACTGCCGTTTTCGCCTATCACCATTCCATTAGCGATTAAATTAGGTCGCTGGGTGGGTGTGGATATTTTGCCGAGTTCCCTCTCAACGAGCAAAAAACCACCAGCCCCTGTAGACATCCCCCCCAACAACCCCTAACGCTCTAGCGTGTTTTAACGAACATTAACCTCGATTGTCACGTGGGATAAATGCGGCAGATGATTTAATAAAAGCTGTTTATAATCATCAACAGCGAGTGGCTTAGCTGAAACGACTGATAAGATAGCCGCATTATGGGAAGTGCCTAGCTTCCAGAAATGAATATCCTCAATGCTGGTATTATTGGCATTGTTGAAATCATCGACAATTTTGTCAATGGCGCCGCTATGCACGGTTTTATCTAATAACACATCACCCGACTCTTTAATCAATCCAATTGACCATTTAGCGATCACCACTGCACCAACGATCCCGACCACGGCATCCATCCAAATCCAACCAAAATACTTACCCGCCAGCAAGGCGACTATGGCTAATAACGACGTTAAGGTATCGGCTAGCACATGAAAATAGGCCGCTTTCATATTATGATCCTGATGCCCATGTTTATGATGCTCTGCATCATGTCCATTATCGTCATGCTCATGATGATGGTGGTGATGGTCGTCATGTAACACCAACACTGACACCACATTAACCACTAGGCCAATAACGGCCACAGCTATGGCTTCATTAAAATGGATGGTTTGCGGCTCAATCAGTCTTTGTAGGGATTCCACTATCATCATCAACGCCACAATGGCTAATGCCACAGCACTGGCGAATCCACCTAAATAATTAACCTTGCCAGTACCAAAACTAAAACCACGATTATGGGCATGTTTTTGCGCATAGGAATAAGCAAACAAGGTAATCAAGAATGCGGCAGAATGTGTCCCCATATGCCAACCATCGGCGAGTAAGGCCATGGATCCAGACCAAGTTCCGGCTGTAATTTCCAACAACATAATGATGGTGGTTAACCAAAATACAATTTTAACTCGGCTGGCGCCCTGTTGATTATCCATACCGAAATCATGGGAATGTGCCCATTGAATACTGCTGTCTTTTTGCTTTTGCATCTGCACTAATCTTTCCAAATCAAACTATTTATCTTACACAATGGCATAACTGCCGACTTACCAATATACTATACCCCAGTATACTAAATTACAAATAAGGAATGAGTATGTCACATACAGCAGCCAGCAAGAAAAAGTTACTCTCGCGAGTACGACGTATTAAAGGACAATCAGTGGCACTGGAAAAATCTTTAGAAGGTGAGCCCGATTGCATGGGCGTGTTACAGCAAATCGCCGCCATAAAAGGCGCCGTAAATGGTTTAATGAAAGAAGTGATCGAAGATCATTTACGTGAGCATCTTGGCGCCGCTGAATTAACTCAAATACAGCGCCAAGAAGAAGTAGAGCAAGTTATTAGTGTTTTGAAAAGTTACCTAAAATAATGGCTGGCGAGACCTTAATTGGATTAATAGGGGGAACTCAACCACGCTGAACTAACTGCGAATTTGCATGCCATCGTGCAAAGTCATGCGGTAAGCACGGATAGCCGGCACAAATCCCACAACGATAATCGCAACCAGCAGTAACCCCAATAACTGCCATTCAGCTAAGCTAAGCATGGAGATCATTAACGGCATGCCCAACGATTGTTGCACTAAGGGAGCTGCAACAACTTGTGCGGCGTAAAATAAGCCAACTCCCAAGGCGCAGCCTAAACAACCAAGCAACAGCATTTCGCCCATTAATAAAGTGAAAATATGCCGCGGTGCGGCGCCCAAGGCGCGCAAAATCGCAAGTTCACGATGCCGTTGATGTAAATTAGTCAGGATATTGGTAAGCAAACCGATCAAGCCGGTAACCACCACCAACACACTCAATACCATTAGCCCTTTCTCAACTACCGACATTAAATTCCACAACTGCTGCAACGCCACTTGCGGTAAAATCGCCGTTAGCGGTTCAGGGGTAAATTCATTCAAGTCGCGGAGTAAATTCAATAACGAAAACTTTGAAGTTGCCCCCATTAACAAGCCACTAATTTTATCCGGCTGCTGATGGGCATCATGATGCTCTGCCGTGGCATGCATTTCCTCAATAGCCTGTAAGTCCACAAACAACCGTTTATCTACTGGGGTGCCAGTCATCGCTAAAATGCCCACCACTTTTAGCGGGTGCTGACGATGCTGACTAAAACTGCGTGCCGCTAGACCATGACTTAACACCACTTGGTCGCCCAACTGATAACCAAGCTTTTGCGCTACCATAGCACCGAGCACAACACCTTCATCATCGGTAAAAGCGCGACCTTGTTGAAACGATAGCGACGTTTTATTGGCAAACTGGCGGTAGATAAAGTAACTCGGCAAGGTACCCACAACACGATAGCCCTCATGGGAATCTCCAAAGGATAACGGCACCACCCATTGCACATCCGGCATATTTTTAATTTGCTGATAACTCTGCCAACTCATGCCATGATTTTGCTCAGCTAAATCAAACACTGTGGAAAGTAATAAGGTCAGTGGACTGCTGCGGGGGCCAACGATTAAATCAGTAGCGGAAATGGTTTGGGCAAAACCACTTTTTATTTGTTGTTGTAAGCGCTCAACCCCCAGCAACATCATCACGCTCATAGCAACCGCCAACAAACTTAAGCCTAAGGTATAACGACGATTTAACAGGCTTTTAGTGGCTAAAGAAAGTAAAGTCATGATGACAAATCCCCATCTGCCAATACTAGTACTTGTTCAAAATAGTCCCGCAGTGACGGATCATGGCTTACAAACACCAAGGTCGCCCCTAACTCTGCGCTAGAAGCTATTAAGGTTTGCATAAAATCATCACGGTTTTGTGCATCCAAAGCCGATGTCGGCTCATCGGCAATGATAATTTGCGGCTGTAAGAATAACGCTCGTGCAATGGCCACTCGTTGCTGTTGACCAATACTCAAATGGCTGACGGGCTGCGTGTACAAAGACTCAGCAATATTCAGCTGCTGTAACACGCTCTTGGCTCGTTGCAAGCTTGCATTATTCGACATTGAATGAATGGCAAACATGCCCGCTATTTGCACATTTTCCAATACATTCAAATAGGGTAATAAATTTAACTGCTGAAAAATATAACCAATATGCTGAGCACGAAAACGATCTCGGGCACTAGCGGACATCATTTTTAAGGATTGTCCCAATAAACGAATATCGCCCTGTTGAATAGGGTGAATACCAGCTAACAAACCTAACAAAGTTGATTTGCCACTACCGCTAGCCCCTTGAATAAACAAGCGACCGCCTTGGGCAACCGATAATGCATCAATGCTGAGTAATGGCTTAGTGGATTTATTCTGAGCTGCTGGCCAAGTAAACTTCAATTGTTCTACTTTCAGCGCAATGGGGGTTGGCAAACCGACGTTCCTTAAATAAAAATATCACTACAGCATTTCTTCAATGCGTTAATAAGGTTGTTTATATCAAGTTACTAACGAATGCACCACTGTCGTTCCAACTGTCATCAACTTCTGAATTGGGCATTTATCGGCAATGCCTGCCAACAGCTGACGTTGCTCGTCAGTTAACTCACCATTAAGCTTAAGGGAAACATTAAGCACATATATCCCCTTAGCTTCTTGGCTATTGTCTCGTTCGATATCAACGTCAACACTGGTGAGAGGAATGTCTTTGCGTTTGGCGAACATTAACAACGTGATGGCTTTGCAGGCGGCTAGTGAAGTGTCATACAGATCATGGGGGTCGGGTGCGCTATCTTCCCCGCCTAGCACCAAACCTACATCAGCAAAAACAGTATGCTGATGAATACGAATGGTTTGACGATAAGTGCCGGTTTCACTTTTTTGTAAACTGATGGGCATCGAGGAGCCCCCACTCAAGTTGTTTAAAGGGTTCTATCGACTTCGATTATTATTGGGGAAGAGGAATATATTCTTCTTCATCATCCACCACTTTTGGAAAATTCCCTACTAACCAGTCTTGTTTAGCCTGCTCTATGCGTTTTTTACGGCTTGAAATGAAGTTCCACTCAATATAGCGTTTAGTCATTTTTTCACCGCCGATCAGTACAACTCTAGTTTCAGCAGTGGCTTCAATTGTTACCCCCTCAGCCGCCGATAAAATGACCATGGAAAATTCCGGTATGACTCTGTCTTTAATTTTTAACCCACCCTTAGCAACATAAATTGCACGCTCTTCACAATTAGGCAGTTCTAGGATTTGTCCAGCTTGCATATGTGCTTCCACATACAAGGTTTCTGCATAGGTTAAAACCGGTGAGGTCAGTCCATAAGCGCTGCCCATTAGTACTTTAAGTGGCACCCCATTAATAGTGGCGTTCGGAATACTGGCTGCTGGATAATGATAAAAAGCAGGGTCTATTTCTTCGTCTTTCTCTGGTAACGCTAACCATAATTGTAAACCGTGCAAAATATGGTCGACATTTTTTACTTCCGGCCGTTCTCGCTCTGAATGGGTAATGCCCCGCCCTGCCACCATTAAATTAATATCACCCGGTGTTATTGCCGCATGACTACCAAGGGAATCTCGATGCAGAATTTCACCTTCAAACAAATAAGTAACCGTAGCTAGGTTAATGTGAGGATGGGGGCGTACATTTATTCCAGATCCTGCCGGAAAATTAGCTGGCCCCATATGGTCAAAGAAAATCCACGGCCCAACCATTTTACGCTCGGTGGTCGGCAACGAGCGACGCACCGAAAATTCGCCCAAGTCTTTTTCTCGTGGCTGAATAATAAGTTCAATTGCACCACAGCCCTGACTCATATCACAATCCAATTCTGTATTAGTGGTTTCTATACTCATGACCGTTATCCATGTTAAGGCGGTTGTCAGACCTATCACTATGCCTGCCAGATAATATTGTGGCAAATAAGGAATACATATTTATCGCAAGCGGGTGTCATAAATCACTTCTAACTATGTTTTATTTTACCCATACCAACCTAAGTTAATACGTATTATTTAACACATCAACCAATACGACCAATTAGGTATCGTTGACGAAAGAGAATAACCACCACTGTAGAACTCAGTATTTTAAAATTTAATCAATATTATCATTGGCTTAATTTAATTCATTATGCGATGGTAGTAATAATTTGAGCAAAACTTAATCAGATTTACTTTACTTATGTCTTATTCTAATTTCCACAGCCCCAGTTCCCGAAACGGTGATATCAGAGCCTCAAGAAGTCAACTTAACCGCTCCATGCTCGCTGCTAGCTTTAAAACCCAAACCGCATTAACCCAAAGAATTATCGAAAATAACACGGGGATCAGCAATGACTGAAAAATCCACCGGCAATAATTGGCACCGATTAATATACCTAGGAGTCATTCTTTACGGAATACATTGGTTGTTGGTATACGGTTTTTCAGAATTACTGTTTTCAGAATGTAAGGACAATAACCCCAAATTTAATGCAACTGTATGTAGCTGCAAAACTGACCAGCTCAGAAGCACCTTTATAGTAGAAAGCTTTCTTATTGATTCCCTAACAGATGAGCAACGTAACAGAAACACAAGGGTGAGTCAGCTAATCAAAATTAATAATCAATGTCGTTAACTGAGGGTCTATCATGTCTCATTTAGTACGCTGCTATAAATGCAATAAATGTGGGTTCGTAAATCAAGCAGAACCCAGCAATGCAAACTGTTCGGCTTGGTTTGGTTGTGACTTTGAAAAAGGAAAATTCAGTACCGTTGATGTTCCTTTGCAGGCAATTCGTAAAGAGGAAAAACAGAAAGAGGATAAAGAAAACCAAGACGGCGCATTTGCCCTTCTCTGGATAGGGCATGCCATTGTGGTTGGACTTTCCAAAGGTGCTGCAAAAGGTTTTCTAGCCCTGCTATTCGGGCCATTTATGTGGTTTTTTTAAAGTAGGCCAGCTTTATGCTGACCTACTCTTTTTAATGCAGAATATACCCAAATACTATTTTTATAATTCCAAACTAACCATATTACCTTTGCTCTCTAACCATTCCTTGCGATCGGGTGAGCGTTTTTTCGAGAGCAACATATCCATAAGCTCCATCATTTGTACCGAATCATCGATGGTCAGTTGCACCAAACGCCGAGTGTTAGGATCCATGGTGGTTTCGCGCAATTGTAAGGGATTCATTTCACCCAAGCCTTTGAAACGTTGAACGTTAACTTTGCCGCGTTTTTTCTCGGCCTCAATACGATCGAGAATACCCTGCCTTTCGCTTTCATCGAGCGCGTAATACACATCTTTACCTACATCGATACGGAACAATGGCGGCATGGCCACATACACATGGCCCTGATCGACTAAGGTGCGGAAGTGACGCACAAACAAGGCACATAACAAGGTTGCTATATGCAACCCATCGGAGTCAGCATCTGCCAGAATACAGATTTTTCCGTAGCGTAAATCGGTTAAATCGGTGGAATCTGGATCTATACCCAAGGCCACTGAAATGTCATGAATTTCTTGTGATGCCAGCACTTGTGAAGAATCTACTTCCCAGCTATTTAGGATCTTACCTCGTAACGGCATAATGGCTTGGAATTCACGGTCGCGCGCTTGTTTGGCTGAACCACCGGCTGAATCCCCTTCCACTAAGAACAATTCTGAGCGGGTAATATCTTGGGTTGAACAATCGGTTAACTTACCGGGTAAGGCTGGGCCTTGAGTGACTTTTTTACGGGCGACTTTTTTGCTTTGACGCAAACGTTTTTGCGCATTGGCAATACACATTTCCGCTAATTGTTCGGCTAAATCAGTATGTTCGTTCAACCATAAACTAAAGGCATCTTTCACCACACCAGAAACAAAGGCTGCTGCTTGGCGCGCGGATAAACGCTCTTTAGTTTGACCGGCAAATTGCGGATCTTGCATCTTGGTTGAGAGCACGTAACAGCAGCGATCCCAAATATCCTCTGGGGTGAGCTTTACCCCACGTGGTACTAAATTACGGTATTCACAAAATTCACGCATGGATTCCAATAACCCCTGACGCAGACCATTAACATGGGTTCCGCCTTGAGCAGTGGGAATCAGATTCACATAACTTTCGGTGATCATTTCACCACCTTCCGGTAGCCACATTACCGCCCAATCGGCAGCTTCGTTATTGGCTGAAAAAGCACCGACGAAAGGTTCTTTTTCTGGTAAACATTCATACTCTTGCACGGCTTGGTATAGATAATCTTTTAAACCATCTTCAAAATACCATTCCTGCGTACCGCCATTCACTTTATCGTCAAAACGAATGCGCAAACCCGGACATAACACCGCCTTGGCGCGCAATACGTGCAGTAATTTAGAAACCGAAAATTTTGCCGAGTCAAAGTATTTAGGATCTGGCCAGAAGCGTACTCTAGTACCAGTATTGCGTTTACCGCAGGTATCAATAATAGCTAAGTCTTCAATTTTATCGCCATCACCAAAAGCAATTTGATAAACATTACCATCGCGACGAATAGTCACTTCAACGCGAGTAGACAGTGCATTTACCACTGAAATACCGACGCCATGCAGACCACCGGAAAACTGATAATTATTGTTGGAGAATTTACCACCAGCATGCAATTTAACCATGATCAATTCAACACCGGATATGCCTTCCTCCGGATGAATATCCACCGGCATACCACGACCATCATCAATAACTTCAATGGATTGATCGGCGTGCAGCACTACCTTAATATTGGTGGCGTGGCCAGCCAATGCTTCATCAACGCTGTTATCGATGACTTCTTGGCTAAGATGGTTGGGTCTGGTGGTATCGGTGTACATGCCTGGACGGCGTTTTACCGGTTCTAGACCATTAAGAACTTCAATGGAGTCGGCGTTATATTGAGTCATAGTGAGAGGGTCTGTTTACCATAATTGCTGCAAGAAAATTTACTCTACCGTTTTTACGCCAAATAGCCATCAGAAACAACCATCGCGCATTAAAACCTGATGAATAATCGTTAATGTTAACCATCATCCTTTAAAAGAAAATCAGCGATAGCCGGTAAATGATTTTTAAAGCCAACAAAGCTGTGGTCACCGCCCTGCTCAATGGTTAATTTAGCTTGGGCATATTTATCTGCGGCTTGTCGATAATCCAAGGTTTCGTCGCCAGTTTGCAGCATCGCCCAATAGCGTTTAGGTTGGGTAAATTCGAGAACCTCCAGCGCTTGCAGTTGTTGTATATGCTCAGCACTTAAAGTGAACTTTTCTCCGGTATAAGGTTGTACCAGCTCTTCAGAATAGTCTTCTAATAACTCGAAAGGCTTCACCGCTGGGTTAATCAGCACCGCCTTACCGCCAAATTTATTGGCTAAATAAGTGGATAAATAGCCCCCTAAAGAACTACCTATAAAACCAATTTTCCAATCCGGATATTGTGATACTAAGTGCTCTAATAACTTTACCGCAGCTAACGGATAACAAGGTATTTGTGGGGTGGCTAATCTAACTTCTGGATAATGCTCAGTAAAATACGCGCGGGTAAGTAGCGCTTTGGCTGATTGAGGGGAACTTTGAAAGCCGTGAATGTAAACAATAAGTTGCTGCATAGGTAAGGAATCTAAACCTGTATTAACAATTAGAAAATGGATAACTGAACAATCTCGAATACTACACAATTAGCACTACACATTAAATACAGCTTCTAATATGATGAAGCTAAGAGCATCAGCTAATTAATATTTAACCCCTAATCAAATCAGCAGGTTAGTGGCAGCATGGAGACTGAAATGGGTTACAAATTTTACACCGCCGACGTATTTACGACTAAACCTTTTAATGGTGCAAAGATACCTGTGTTTCCACAAGCGCAAGGGCTTAGTGATCATCAAATGAAACTCATCGCCAATGAAAACAATGCCTCTGATACCATCTTTGTTTTTGACGACGAAGAGCCTAACACTAAAGATTTACGCATTTTTTCCGCAACTAAGCGGGAAATAAAACCATCAATGCATACCTTGATTGCTGCAGCACAAGTATTAACGGCAACTAAAGCGTTACCCCTAGAGCCAAGTACACCACTGCATTTTAGAAACGGCAATGATACCTATACCGTGTTCGTAGATGAATATCAGGGCGCTCCAGGATTGATTACTCAGTCAATTTCCACCACAGCGCAAATTGATCGCTTCGTACCGACCACCGATGAATTGGCAAAAATGTTAACCTTGATCCCAGCCGATATTGGCTTTGACCGTCATCAACCATTAATTGTCAGCTGCGATACACCCTATTTAATTATCCCAATTAAATCTTACAACGCAGTAAGAGCGGCGCGTTTTGATATTGAACAATGGAGCCACTCATCGGTTCCGGCTTCGGTGTCTCATGGTATTTTGTTGTTCTCAAATAACACCGACCATAACGAAGCAGACTTTCATGCACGACTATTAGGCCCCGATATCGCCAATTATGACGATCCACCGGTGGCGCCAGCAATGCCACACTTGGCTAACTTTTTGTGTCAAAACCCGAATATTCGTAACGGTACTCATGTATTTTCGGTGCAACGTGGCGCTAACGATCAACGTCAAAGTATTTTGCATTTGGAAATGGATAATAAAGGTGAAAAACAACTAACCGTGCGTATTGGTGGCTCAGCTGTATTGATGACCGAAGCCACGATGATGGTGTAACGAAATATGGTGTAAAAAAGCATTATGAAGTAAAACACGGGCGGCGCTATGGCAGCGCTGCGCGTTTTAACCATCGATAAGTTTATCAATAGATAATGGCGTTCTTCATTTCAATAATGGTACTCCTCACCTCAATAACGACACTCTAATCACCTCGGTGGTAAGTCGACCATCCGCAAAACAATTTAGCAATCTAAAGCCCGGCCATTCCTCACTAAAAGCAAATTCAGCCTGTGTTGCCCACTGCCAGCAGCTTGATGGGCAACTAAAAATACTCACCTCATTTACTTGTTGTTCGATAGCGGTGTGAATATGACCATGGATCAGCGCCTTAACTGACGACAAATGACTCACCTGATTTAGAAACTCTTCAGCATTAATCAGTGGATATTTATCCATCCAGCCATGGCAAGGAATAGGATGATGATGTAGTGCTACTACATGATGTTGATGAAGATATTGCTGAATATAATCACAAGTCTGCGCTAATTGCTGCGCACTCACTTCACCAGATTTATTGTCAGTTTTGCTGGATAGGCAATGCAGATGCCAATTACCATAGGTTACCGGCCCCCTATGCCATAATTCTTTCGCAGAAAATACTGTCTGCATCGCAGCAATATCATCATGGTTGCCGGGTAACAAATGCAGAGGCGTGTGTCCTAAATATTCCGCGCACAGCTGTTGTAAATGCCAATAACTCTGTTGACTATAATCGTTAGTGATATCGCCGCTAACCACCACACAATCGGGTTTATACTGGGCAAGCTGCTTAAGCACTGCAGACAAACTAAGATAGGGATTAACGTTGTTATAGCCCGTTTTCTGGGTGTCCGCGTACAAATGGCAGTCACTGATTTGGGCAATTAATAAGGGCTTGGCTGCACTCAACATTTACTGATTAAACATTTCCCTACTACCTATATGTTTATGGCAGAACTGTAACCATTCATATAAAAAGGTATTGACCATTTCTTTTTCATTCGGCTGATGCATTCTTTTATTGGGGTAAGCATAACTCGCCCGAAAAGCGCCTACATGCTGGCTTTTTAATACTTCGGCCATGCGCACATCATGATACAAACGCACCTGCATTGTCGGCTGCACATAATCGGGTAAACCGCGATGTTGCTGGCAGATATCTAATGTGGTGGTATACGGACTAACTTCGACAATGTGAATATCGTAAGTAAGATCTTTACCGTTATTAAAACGATATTGTAAAGAGTCATCATCGCATGCAGGCAATAAACCCAGCAATTTACCGTAATTCACATCACAAGTGGCCTGTAACTTAGATAAGTTAGGCACGTATTTACGCTGATTAATACTCATACTACGTTTGTTATACAGACCATTGGTCAATGAGTTTCGCCTTATTTAATGCTAACCACTGTAATGCAATTACGGTGGATGCATTGTCAATTTTACCTTGCTCTAACAGAGTATAGGCATCATCTAAGTTAATTCGATGCACTAGAATGTCTTCATGTTCATCCACTAAACCGTGAATACCTTTGGCCGTGGATGCATCCACTTCGGCAATATAAATATGTAAGCGTTCCGTTGTGCCACCAGGACTGGAGTAATAACTTAAGGCTTTGTGTAAGCGGCCAAAAGTTAAACCAGCTTCTTCCATGGCTTCGCGGCGCACTACATCATCGGCCTGTTCGCCTTCATCAATCATGCCAGCAATACACTCCAACAACCATGGACTATGCTCACTCTCTATAGCACCGATGCGTAACTGTTCAATCAGCACCAACTCATTACGCTGAACATCAAAAGGCAATACGGCGACTGCATCACTACGTTGATACATCTCGCGGACCACTTCTTTGCTCCAACCACCCGCAAAAAGTTTGTGTTTAAAGGTATAAGCTGCAAGATGAAAAAAACCTTTGTATAGAGTTTTCTTGCTCAATAGTTGCATATCATTTTGAACAAACTGTTGTATTTTAGGTGCGCGGTCTGACAACTCAAATTCCTTATTTTAGTAAGCGAGGCAAAATGAATATTATACCTCTATCGTTATCGACATTCAGAGATAATATGAATAATAAGCAACTAGGCCTTGAATCCTGACAAAACCGCCTTATCTCTAGGCATAGCATTAAAGGTCGCGGTCCATAAATACCCAAATAGCCTAAACTAATGACAATATTACGTTAATAATCTAGGCTAGTATCTTGAATTTATTAAGGATTTACATTGCTGATTAACAGCGATAACCACACATTCTGTTACACTTGGATACGCTGTGTTACCACAAAGAGATAATATTCGACCGCTTAATTAATTACAATTTACGCACTAAGGTTCTGCTTACCATAGTGAACATGACAACAGCTGTTATCAATAAACATCACCCGTCATAGGAAAAGTGTAAAAGTGGACAATTGCGAAAATAAAATTAAAAGCTCATTCAGCCCTTGAATAGCATAATGGATACAAAAATAGGAATGCACATGAAAAAAACATTATTAGCCATGCTTATTGGCTTAAGCGTGGCATCTCAAGCGGTGGCGGATGACCTGTACGAAGTATACCAACAGGCACTTGCGCATGATCCGGTTACATTGAAATCCCAAGCCAGCAAAGATGCGGCTTTTTCATCTATCGGTAATAGTAAGGCCAATTTGTTGCCACAAATTTCACTGTCGGTTTCTGCCAGCAAAGCCGGTATGGATGCCGATGGCTCAAGCAATGGTGCCACATTATCTTTGAGACAGTCGCTTTATAGCGCGGCTAATTACGCAAGATTAGACCGAGCAGAACTAGTTGCCAGCCAAGCAGATGCTAGTTATGCCAATGCCAAACAAGATTTAATTTTACGTACCGTCACTACCTACTTCAGTGTGTTACAAGCGCAAGATGACTTAGAATTTGCTCTTGCTGAAAAACGTGCAATTGAGCGCCAACTAGAACAAACATCACAGCGTTTTAAAGTGGGCCTTACCGCAAAAACCGACGTACATGAAGCCCAGGCATTGTTTGATAATTCCGTGGCCTCAGAAATCAGTGCCCGAAATAGTGTTGAAATTCGTTTAGAAGCATTACGTGAAATTACCGGCATCTACCATCAAAACCTCTATGTCATGGACAAGCCGCGTTTTAGTGCAGATACGCCAATGCCGAGCAATGTTATCGACTGGCTATCTATGGCTGAGAATAAAAATACCCAATTGATGGCGTCGAATATATTGGTGGATATTGCCAAAGAAGATATTGACCTTGCCAATACCGGTCACTATCCAGAACTAAGTTTAAGTGGCAATGTCAGTTCCAACGACAGCAGCGGTGATGCTGACCGCTATAATACTAGCTCTATTGGCATAAACCTGAGCGTACCTATCTATAGCGGTGGCGGCACAAGTTCAGCAGTAGAAACAGCTCGCCATAACTTTATTGTCAGCAGTGAAGAACGTGAGCGTATACATCGCTCTGTAGTACGTAGTGTGCGTTCAAACTTTTACGATGTTACTGCGGCTATTTCACGTATTCGTGCATTAGAACAAGCAGTAGTATCAGCTGAAAGTGCACTTAGTGCCACCGAAGCTGGCTTTGATGTGGGTACGCGGACCATTGTTGATGTATTAAACAGTACAAGAAACCTCTACGATGCCAAACGTAATTTAGCGCGCTCGCAATACGGTTACATCACCAGCATACTGACCCTAAAATTAGCCTCTGGCTCATTAACCGAACAAGATGTCATCGACATCAACCAAGGGCTGACTGCCAGTACCAATTAATACGGCACCGCATCAGTCAATATTTAAAAACCACCTCTATGCAGGTGGTTTTTTCTTTGAGCGCAACAGATATTTGATAAATAACATTTTTATGACATAGTTGCAGAACGTCATTGACCATATAGCACTCACATTCATGAACATTAGTCAGCGGCAATTAATCAAACCTATGAGTACGTTGAGCTCTCTGTCATTAAATTAGCATGGTCAGTGTTACCGCCACCACAACTTATATTATAATCCGGCATATAACAGCAAAGCGACCACCATGGTTTACTGAGCTATTCAGTTTACACTCATCACCTATTTCAATTAGCACCACGACAACTCGCCCCCTATATCAGGACTCAAAGAATGAATATTGCAGCATTGATTATGGCATTGAAATACCATTCAAAATATTTAAAGGACTCTCTACTTATGCGCAAACTGATTTGCTTGAAATCTATTCTGGTCACTCTGCTATTACCTTTTAGTGTACACAGTGAAGTTTTGTGGCAAGACTTTAGTGTCAGCTATACCTATGGACAAGACTTTAGAGTGGGTGACCCAGATCGGCAAATTATCACACTAGAGCATGCAGCGGGTACCAACTGGGGCGATAGTTTTATGTTTCTTGACCATTTGCGTTCGGACAATGGCGACCGCGACAATTACGCAGAATGGTCACCACGATTGAGCTTATGTAAGGCAGGGATTAGCTGTATATCCAATTCTTGGATAAAAGATGTCCTAGTCGCAAGTACCTTAGAAATGTCCACAGTATCGACAGATATATTATTGGGAATGGGGGCCGACCTCGACATTAGAGGCTTTACCTTTCTACAAGTTAATGTTTATCGTCGTCAAAACGATAACGTCAGTAATAACTGGCAAATCACTAGCGCATGGTCACGCCCCTTTAAATTCGGTAATCACTCCTTTATTTACGATGGTTTTATTGATTGGTATAACACCACCAAAGATCAGAACAGCAGTTTGAACTGGACCTCACAGCTCAAGTGGTCTGCCAGCGATTGGTTAGGATTATCTAGTCAACTGTATTTTGGTGTTGAATATGTATTTTGGCGCAATAAATTTGGAATTGCTGATAGCCCCGCGTTGCGCACCAACGAGTCAAATATTAACGCGTTGGTAAAATGGCACTTTTAGTTTTATCGAAGACAATCTGTATTGGTTACGGAAAAAATCAATGAACAATCTTTCAATTAAATTTAGGATATTATTGTTGGTGACCATTAAGTTCTATTCATGTAAGTAGTGAGAAAACCGACCTCGGTATTTAGGACGAATTAAAAAAATGCTGAGTCACCCGTTTAATCTTTCAGTATGGTTTTGAATAACATGCTCACTTTATCATTACTACTTAATGCTAGGCTTATTGCTAACGTTGAGAACAAAGGTCGCCTGACTTTGGCTTTTGCTGAAGGACAACTCAATGTACCGAACGTTTATCGATTGCAATGCGACAGCGCACAACGAGTTGAATTGCGCGATATTATTGGTTGCAGAGTGACTGATGCCTATTTTCATCAACAACAATTAACACTAGTCTTCGATGGTCGTATCGAGTTTAGCCTGCGATTACGTGAGCAACATGCCGTCACGTTTACCGACATTCATGGTGTTTTACACAATTTTAAAAAGCCGCTTTAGTCTAATGCCACTACCACTCGATTTCGGCCTTGGGCTTTAGCATCATACAACGCCATATCGGCACGTTTAATAAAGTCGCTATTGGTTTCATTAAGACGCTGTGCTACACCAAAACTGGCGGTTAAGCGCTCATCATGAACCCAGTGATTTTCTTCAATCAACAGCCGTAGAGATTCCGCTAAATCTTGTGCGGCAAAGCTGTCAGTATTAGGGCAGACCAACAAAAATTCTTCCCCGCCCCAGCGCGCTAAGCAATCGGTTGCGCGGCAATTATATTGAACTAAGCGCACAAACTCTTTTAGTACCGCATCGCCCATCCCATGGCCATGACGATCATTAATTTGCTTAAAATGGTCAATATCCATAAAGATTAAGGACAATAATTTTAACTCTTGGGTAAAAATGGGTTTGATCCCACTACGATTCAGCGCGCCAGTTAGCGGGTCGCGTTCTGCCATATTTTTTAAAGACTCTGTTTCAACGTTAAGTAGTCGATTCAGTTGCTTCAACTCTTTAGCTTGTCTCGTAACGACTTTAAGATTGCGACTGGCCCGTAAACCATTAAAAGCGAGCAAAACCAAAGCAGCGACTATCCACATAGCAGCAATAAAGCCATACATTTGTCGACTATTAAGCCATTTCCCAGAAAATATTATTTTCTCTAACTGCAGCTGATAATGTCCGGCAAGAATACCGTTACCTGTCGATATTTCTAATGACATGACCTTATCAAATTCCGGGCTGGATAAACGAATAGGAATATGCTGTTCGACTAGCCACCAAGATGCCACTTGCATGGAATCCATGGGAATAATGGTCGGGTAGTCATTTTTCATAGGATCAAACTCAACGCCAATATACTTCCAGGAATCCTGATCAGCCAACGTTGAATATTCAGCATTAAAATTGCGCAACTGCACCCGTAACGGTGCAGGATTATCATTGATATAACGAGCAAAAACGCTAACCTGAGTAAATACTGAAAGGTCCAGCCCTGTGGGGTGCTGCTCATCGAATAAGCTAATAGTAATTTCACAAAAGGGGTAAGCATAAGTTGCATCATCAATTTCACAATCAAGTAAAAAAGCCTTATCACTGACATTGAGTTGTGCCTCAGACCCCCCTCCCAAAGATGCATCACTCACTCCTACAATGACATTACTTAATTGCGGAGTAACAACAAAATAATGATTTAACGAATATTTTTGCAATAACACTAAGATAATTGTGATAGCAACTAACGCAAGGATAATTCCATTTTCAATCTGTTTGCCACCCATACCACAACCTTATGTGAATGCGATTAAACGAAGAGGACATGAGTAAGAAAACCCAGCACACATAATAATTTCATTAATTAAGACTGGTATAGTACAAGAGAGGATTATTCGCTAATTTAAACAAGAATCAATAACTTGTCCTAATATACCGACTAACAGGTTTTTAAATAGATTGACTCCGCCGCACGATTACTATATCTTGTCGGCCAGCTAGAAAGAAAGTCTTTAGTTTACATGCTCCATTTCGCAGATTTACTTGTAATTCCACGTCCTGAAGTTTCTAAGTTTTTACCTATTTTTATGCTATTCCGGCCTTTAAGGCCAATTAATTATTTAAATTTCAGGATATATTATGTCTAATACAGTAAGCGGTACAGTTAAGTGGTTCAATGAGTCTAAAGGTTTTGGTTTCATCGAGCAGCAGTCTGGTCCAGACGTTTTCGCTCATTTCAGTGCTATCACTAGCTCAGGTTTCAAAACTTTAGCTGAAGGCCAAAAAGTAGAATTCACTATCACTCAAGGTCAAAAAGGACCTCAAGCAGAAAACATCGTAGCTCTTTAATTAGAGTGGATGTAATGCTTCAGCAATGAGGCATTAATCTGTAGAGTGAAAAAGCAAACCTTAGGGTTTGCTTTTTTTATGTCTGAAGGAAAGTAGCTCTCTCATATAACTTCGTTTTCTACAGTATGCGCAGTAATATCGCTAATGCTGCGGAATGAATCGAGATACAAACGTCGATGAGATATACAGGCTTCCACCGACATTGATTGAGTTTGGCAACAGCGTTCCCGTTGCTGCTCGGGATACATTCCATCTTTAGAAATACTGTGTATTTCTAAAGATACCCCGGCGACGTTCCAGATGTCACTCGGGTACACTCCATCTTAGAAATGCTGTGCATTTCTGAAAATACCCCGGCGACGTTCCAGACGTCACTCGGGATACACTCCATCTTAGAAATGCTGTGCATTTCTGAAGATACCCCGGCGACGTTCCAGACGTCACTCGGGATACACTCCATCTTAGAAATGCTGTGCATTTCTGAAGATACCCCGGCGACGTTCCAGACGTCACTCGGGATACACTCCATCCCTGGAGATAAAAAAAGGGCGCATATTATGCGCCCTAAGGAGTAAAATCAGCGAAGAGAGGAAATCAACTCCGCTGATAGTCATGCTGATAGTCATGCAAACTTTTAATTCAAACGGGATACCAATGCTTGACCGATAGATGTTGAAATAAAACCGTTGGTTTCAGCCCATTGCTGTAATGCAACACCGTCTTTTTCGGCAGCTGCTAAATCTTTTTTCGACATTTTTTTAATCATATACTCACCAACGTCTGCTGCATCATTCTGCATTGAGTAACGGATCAAACTAGCACCACCACAAGATACGCCAGAATAGATATCACCTAAACGTACGTTGTATTCTTTATTAACCGAACGCATTTTCTTACGTAGCTCACCTTTGTCGTTGTTCTTAACAATAGTACAGATATTTTCTAAGTCAGAGTTAATATCTGCATACGACAAAGGAGAAGTTAATGCGGTAGCGAAAGCTGCGATAGTTAATAATTTTTTCATGGGTAGTGCCTCTTCATTAATTTTTTAAGTAAATTTGCCTTGACGAGATCCATAATACGGCAGCCATATTTATGTAACAGACCGCAAAACAGTACCTAGGTATAATTTTTAATAACTAAACATTCTTTAGAGTGCTTGTTGTAAGATAATGAAAATAAAGTGTTTATTTAACTCAGATAAAGCAGATGCAGACACTTACCATTCAAAAAATCAACGTTGATGACACCTTAGCAATAAGGCATCAAGTGTTATGGCCGAACAAACCGATGAGCTTTTGTTGGTTGCAGGAAGGCCACGACTCACAGCATTGGGGGTTATATTGGAACGGATTTAGTCTGTGTGGCGTCGGTATTTAGACAAGGCGAGGATGCACAATTGCGAAAATTTGCCACATTAGCCGCTTATCAAGACCAAGGTATAGGAAGCAAGATACTCACTAAAATCATCGCTGATCTACAACAAGATATGCAAAAATTATGGCTGGGTACACGAACGACAGCGGTCACTTTTTATCAGCGTTTCGGATTGGTTTGTCTGAGCCCGCAATTTTACAAGCAATATATAGCGTATTACAAAATGACTTGTCCACTATAAAATAGGCAGATTCAATAACAGCTGTAGATTGATATAGATGAACTAACTGACTAGTTCACTGGAAGCAAAGTAGAATAATCCCTGAACGTCACTAATCCCCCCATAGGCAGGTAATTCACTAGTGGCATTTAATTCGCTTAACCATTGTACTTGCGTGACGCAATATTAGTGCGTTGCCTCTTTAAGTAACATTCATGACCACGACAAACTTGCTGCAATAGCCTCCACAAAAATTGAGGTCGACGACGATCAATATGACAAATGTCATCTGCAATTAGTGACAACTGTGGCTATTGCCATCTAGCCAATTACGAAATACTGAGTGCATCAAATCTACCCAAGGAATCACCATGTCTGATGTTATCGCTCAGGTTGAAAATTTGTCTAAAGCCTTTGCCGGTAAAGCCGCACTTTGCCAAATTGACCTATCCATTCATGCCGGAGAAATTCTGGCGATACTCGGTCCCAACGGCGCGGGTAAAACCACCTTAATCAATCTGTTGCTTGGGCGTATTCGTGCAGATAGCGGCAGCGCATCATTATTCGGTTACCCTGCAGGCAGCCTACAAGCCAAACGGCTAACAGGTGCGATGTTACAAATTGCCAACTTGCCCGATACTCTAACCATTGCTGAGCACATTGAATTATTTCAAAGCTACTATGCCAATCCCATGGAGCTACAAACCGTGTTGGATTATGCGGGATTAAGCGAGTTGCAATCCCGTAGCAGTAAAAAATTATCCGGTGGCGAAAAACAACGGCTACTGTTTGCCTTGGCCATTTGCGGTAATCCACGATTACTGTTTTTAGATGAGCCTAGCGTTGCCATGGACGTAGAATCACGCCGACGTTTATGGCAAAGCATTATGGATATCAAAGCCAGCGGCGCTGCCATTGTGTTAACCACCCACTATTTAGACGAAGCCGACCATTTGGCTGATCGCATTATCATGCTCAACCAAGGCAAGATAATCCAACAAGGGTCTAGTGCCGATATCAAAGCGCAGGTAGCCAGTAAGGTTATCCGTTTTATGTCAGATTTGGCCACAACTGCATTAATCCATATTCCAGCGATTACTAATGTGGTACGCAGCGGTAAATATGTGGAATTACACAGCACCGACGCTAACGCCTCGGTTATAGGATTATGTGACGAATCGATTGCCATGCCTGAATTATCGATTCAAGGTGCCGCACTCGAAGATGCCTTTTTACATTGCAATCAACACGCGCAATCAGCCCATTAAGGAGCCAGACCATGACAACTACCCACATCCCCATCATTCAGAACTTACAACAAGATAATGACATGGCATTTCCTATGTCTAGATTACTACGCTTATACTGGCTAGAAACATTAAGTGAATGGCGAAAAACCATACGCCAACCGGGATTTGCCATTCCCGCTTTATTATTCCCAGTAATGTTTTACATTTTCTTTGGCGTTATTTTTAGCCAAGGAACCAATACCTCCAGTTATATGCTGGTCACTTATGGAGTGTTTGGTATTGTTGGTCCAGCCCTGTTCTCTTTCGGTGTTGGCATGGCAGTGGAGCGTGGCCAAGGCTGGATGGATCTTAAACAAGCGTCACCCATGCCGCCTTCGGCACAAATTATCGCCAGAGTATTAGTCTCTATGCTCTTTGCGACCATCATTATTGTGAGCTTGTTTGTTATTGCCTACACCTTGGGCGGCGTACGCTTAGCATTATGGCAGTGGATGTCCTTAGCCTTTATCTTTATTGCCGGAAGTCTGCCGTTTTGTGTTATTGGTTTATGCCTAGGGTTAGTGCTTAAAGCCAATGCAGCACCCGCCATCGTCAACCTGATTTACTTGCCGATGTCATTTCTATCGGGCCTATGGTTCCCAATTGATTTGTTTCCGAAGGTGATGCAAAACCTTGCCAATGCTTTTCCTCCTTACCATTTAGCGCAACTGGGGTTAAAAATAATCGACAAGGATTTAGGTAGACCTGCATGGATGCATATTGCATCATTATTAGCCTTTACCTTAGTATTCCTGTTGCTTACCACAATAGCCTATAAAAGACCGACCCAAGATTAGGAACGACTAGTGACCTTATTGAGCAAAATCGACAAACTGTTATTACCCACACCTAGGGAGGATAAAATTCTACCCTATGTATGGCTGTTGTATCTGGGTATGTACATATTGCCGATGCTGGCCATGCCAATAAATATTGAGCTAGCCATCTCCTCCGTCGTCGGCATTAGTCTGTTCTTGGTGTTTTACTTCAACGGTTACTGGCATGACGGTAATCGTATATGGCTAAATATTATTGCCATCGCCGTCCTCGGCAGTTGGTTAAGCCTGTATTTACCAGTAGCCAGTGTGTTTTTTGTTTACGCTGGGGCTTTCTGCTCCCGTTTAATATCCATGCGTTTAACCTTAGTTGCCATCGGCATACTGATGTTATGGATAGTTGGCCTCAGTTATGTTGCGGACCTCAGCGTGTATTTTTTCTTACCGGCATTGATTTTTACGCCGATGATCGGCTTGCTCAACACATATCACTTCGCCATGGCGCGCAAGCGGGATCAACTCAATCTGTCACAACAGGAAGTACAACATTTTGCCAAAATAGCCGAACGCGAACGTATTGCTCGAGATATGCATGACTCCGTCGGCCATAGTTTTTCGGTTATCGCACTCAAAGCAGAACTAGCCGAAAAGCTCATCTCGATTAATCCTGAACAAGCGAAAACTGAAATCAAAGAATTACAACAACTCGCCCGCACAGCCTTAGCGGAAGTAAGAGAAGTGATCAGTGGCTACCGTAGTGGTAATTTAAAGGATGAACTCAAACATGCTAAATATGTATTGCAATCCAATGAGGTCGTCACCCATATTAACGCCATTGAATTTCAGTTACCTGAACAAGTTAGTAGTGAGTTAGCCATGGTGTTACGGGAACTGGTCACTAATATTTTAAAACATGCCAATGCCACCGAAGTCAAAATTCAACTGGAACAACTTAAGGATAAGTTCACTTTGCAAGTATCCGATAACGGCAATAGCCGGCAACTCAAGCAACAATCAGGTAATGGTTTGAAAGGCATAGAAGAACGCATCACCGACCTCAATGGTCAACTTAGTATTGCTTGGCAAAATGGTATGCAAGTTAGTTTATCGGTGCCTTTAGTATGAGTAGCAAAACCATCAATATTTTACTGGCTGAAGATCAGGGTATGTTGCTTGGCGCACTAGGCGCACTATTGGATTTAGAGCCTGACTTTACCGTGGTATACAAAGCCAACAATGGCCAACAAGCACTGGACTATTTACGCGATAGCTCGCAAACCCCAGTGAACATTGTCCTCACCGATATTGAAATGCCAGAGATGACCGGCATCGAATTAGCCGAGCAAATTCAACAACTGCAACTACCAGTAAAGACCTTAATTCTAACCACGTTCTCCCGCAGCGGTTATTTACGTAGGGCGATGGATGCAGGCGTGAGTGGTTACTTACTTAAAGAGTCCCCTTCGGAAGAATTGGCTGCGGCCATCCGCAAAGTGGCTAGCGGCGGCAAAGTCATTGCACCAGAATTAATGGCCAACGCTTGGATGGAACGGGATCCCCTTACCGACAAAGAACGCCAAGCATTACGGCTCACCTTTGAAGGTTTAAGTACCGAGGCCATAGGCGAAAAACTGTTTTTATCTGCCGGTACGGTACGTAATTATTTATCCAACGCCGCCAGTAAACTGCAAGCTAATAACCGCGTAGAAGCAGCACGTATTGCCCATCAGAATGGCTGGCTGTAATTACAATAAATACCAAATCAAAGCCATTTCGGACAGCCCTCTGCGAAAATAACTAAGATGCTGCTATGCTAGTAAAAAAGTACAATAAATAGCGATTGTCCATGAGTAGCACTGCCAGCCTACAGCAACAAAAATTAGCCATGCGCAAAGTGTGTATACGCTACAATCAAGACCCGAACAAGAATCACTTTAACCAATTGTTAGCACACATACTGTCTACACCTTCACGTATTAAAATCGAGCCACCGGTGTGGATTGAGCGTGGAGAAACACTCAGCATCGGTGAAAACTTTTATGCCAATACTGGGCTGACTCTGTTAGATAGTGGTGGCGTAACCATCGGTGCCAATGTACTGATTGGCCCCCATGTGCAAATCCTCACCAACAACCATCCACTGAATGCAGAAGAGCGCCGTAGCGGCATTGAGATATATAAATCTGTTTCTATTGGTGATGATGTGTGGATTGGCGCAGGAGTGATAATTTGCCCTGGCGTTACTATTGGCGAACGAGCGGTGGTGGCGGCAGGTGCAGTCGTCACTAAAAACGTGGCGCAAGATACGTTGGTTGCTGGTAATCCTGCTAAGCTCATCAAGCAGTTATAAACAATCCTATATTGTTAATGACTAAGCAGCCTGACTAATGGTGCAGTCAGGGCAACATCAAGATTTAACCATAAAGCCAATACTGTATAATGGTAAGACAATTGAGAAGTGTCATACTTAAGTCATAAAAGTGTATTATTTTTATCAAAATGATTATCGCGGGTTAATGATTGTTTCCCTGTAAACGTTAACATTACTCAATAATTATTTTACGATAAATCACCATTGGATAAGGAATGTTATATGGATTGGCTGATTGAGCTATTTCACTACCCTGAAGATAATTTACTTGTCTTTGGCTCCTATAATTTAGGGCTCGTCAGTTTATCCGTGGCTACCGCCATTTTTTCTTCTTTCATGGGATTGCAATTAGTATCCCATACCGAAGATATCACCAGCCCCTTCCAGCGCAAACTGGCAATGTTAGCAGGCAGTGTGTCCTTAGGGGGCGGTGTGTGGTCAATGCACTTTATCGGCATGCTCGCCTTTGATTTGTGCACCCCTGTAGATTATGAATGGCGACTAACGGTACTTTCCATACTCCCCAGCGTTGGCGCTTCGTGGATAGCGTTGAATATCATTGCCAAACCCAATGCCTCAAAACTGGAAATGATTGTCGGCGGTACACTGGTAGGTGCGGGTATTGGCATCATGCACTATGCCGGTATGGCCGCCATGCAAATGGCGCCCTTACTGCGCTACGATATTACCTATTTTATGTTATCCATTTTATGTGCTGTGACCTTAGCCATTGTTTCACTGTGGATCCGCTTTGGCTTGCGCAACTATCAAAAAATAGAACTATCCGAACTCAGCCTTAACTTTATTAGCGCGCTTATTATGGGCGTAGCAATTTCGGGCATGCATTACATCGGCATGTTGGCAGCACGCTTTATCAGTTACGAAGAGTTAGTTACTGCCCAGTCAGCAACGGATACCACCCTGCTATCCGTCGGTATCACCGTTATTACCTTATTCACTACGGTATTTGTATTAGGCGTCAATCTGCTAATTAAGTATCGCGATGTTACGTTCAAAGCCCAAAGTAACGAAACACGATTACAAGCGATTATGCAAACCAGTGTAGACGGCGTCGTCACCTTTAATGCCAAAGGCATAGTGGTCAGTGCAAACCAAGCTGTGACGAAAATTCTTGGCTGGCAACCTAATGAGCTAATTGGACAGAGTATCGAGAAGCTAACCCCCAACCAGCGCATTGCTGATATGCACAAATTCTTAGACCTCAAACATGAAGTCGCCATCACCGGCAGTGAAGTGAAAATTATGCACAAGTCCGGCCATCAAGTACCAATTAGGCTGGTGGTTGGCTATGTGAAACTAATTGATGAAGATTTTTTTGTGGCGTTTATATCCGATATCAGTGTCCGTCTTGAAATGGAAAAAGAACTACGGGACAACGAAGAAAAATTTCGCTCCCTAATTGGTAATATTCCCGGTGCCGCTTACCGCTGCAATTGCGATGCTAATTGGCAAATGCAGTTTATTAGTGATGCCGTTGAAGGCATTACCGGCTACAGCGCAGAAGAATTCTTACGTACAGATAATGACATTTCTTTTGGACACATTATCCATCCTGACGATGAAGAACATACACAAAGTGTTACTAATAGCGAAAATGGCTTTCAAATTGAATATCGTATTTACCATAAAGATGGCAGCATACGCTGGGTGTTAGATGCAGGTGAATGCATTCGCGATGATCTGGGAAACATTGTCTGGTTAGATGGTTTTTTGATGGATATTACCGAACGCAAAAAAATGGAAAACCAACTCCTACAAGCCAAAGAAAGCGCTGAACAAGCTACCGCGATCAAAAGCGAATTTTTAGCAAACATGAGTCACGAAATCCGCACACCAATGAATGCAATTTTAGGTTTTAGCGAAATTCTGCTAGAGGCTGACTTACCCAACGAGCAACGCAAGCATTTAAGCACCATAAGCAGTGCCGCCCACTCATTGCTGCATTTGATCGACGATATCCTCGACAGTGCAAAAATGGAAAAAGGTAAACTAACGCTGGAACGGATCAATTTTTCGTTACGTCAACAGTTAGATTTGGTGATCTCGACTATGTGGGTTCAAGCGCGTAAAAAATCATTATCTCTGGATTTGGATATAGATCCCGCCGTAGAGGAATTTTATTTCGGTGCCCCCGACCGTATTCGCCAAGTGCTAATAAACCTAATTGGTAATGCAATCAAATTTACCAAACAAGGTAGTGTGCGCCTGCGTGTGACCCAAGCCGAAGGCGACCTTATCCACTTTAGTATTATCGATACCGGCATTGGTATCGCCGCCGATCATTTACAGCATATTTTTGACCCATTTACCCAAGCTGATGCCTCCATGACTCGTCGCTTTGGTGGTACTGGGCTTGGTACCTCCATCAGTAAACAGTTGGTCGAACTGATGGGCGGAGAGATTAGTGTCAGTAGTACCGTAGGTGAAGGCAGTTGCTTTGAATTTAGTATTCCCCTTGCTGTGGGTGATAAACTTGCCGTTAGCGCTGAAGCCGCCAAGGCTAATCAGCTTGAGCCAATGAGTATGCTCATTGCCGATGATATTCAGCAAAACCTAGAGCTACTTAAACTGTATTTTGGCCGACAAGGACACCGTATAACCACCGCCAATGATGGTGAAAGTGCCGTCAAACTAAGAAAAAAACACCATTTTGATGTGGTATTAATGGACGTGCAAATGCCGATAATTGATGGTCATACAGCGGCCCGTATTATCCGAGAATGGGAGAAACACGAAAATAAACCACGGGTACCGATGGTGGCGTTAACCGCCAGTGTTCTTGAAGAAGATAAGGTAGCAGCCATGCAATCCGGCATGCAAGGCTTCGCCAGCAAACCCGTTAACTTTGCTGAGTTAAGTACCGAAATTGCCCGCGTCACGGGTAAACAAATCACGGTAACCACAACGACTCACAGTACCCAAACTTCTAGTGGGAAATTAATTAACCTTAAAGAAGCCTTGGCCATATGGCAAGACAAGGGAATATATATACGTGAGCTAAGTCGTTTTCTACAGCAACATAAAACATTGACCAAGACATTAGAAGAATTAGTCAGTGATGCTGATAGCAAAGCACTATTACATCATGCGCATGCACAGAAAGGCTTATCGGGCAATTTGGCTATCCGCAAGCTTGAAGAACAATTTTTGTTGCTAGAGGACACCGTTCACAATCAGCAATTTGAACACTGCCAAGTGGTTATTGAACGAATCAATAGTCTATTTATCGAACTACAACAGGAATGTAACGAATTACAACAAAGTCTCGCTGTAGGTGCTGTTACAGGGCAGTCACATGAAGATCAGGCATCGGATAACGCCTTATTCCAACAAAGTGCCTTACGCTTGATCGACGTCGCCAAGGCCAGTGAATTTGACGAAAAAGCTTTAACTCTGTTACTTGATAACGTCAGCAATGGCAACCGTCAGCAAGTGTTTGCCATTCATAGCGCATTTGAAGATTTTGAGTTTGATGTAGCCCTAGAGTTATTACAAAAGTTAGTTACACAATCGGTTTAATAAGGAGTAATAAGCTGATGAAAAACCATAAAGCATCCTTGCTATTAGTCGATGATGAACCCACCAATTTACGGGTGCTCAAGCAAGTATTAGATGACGATTATCGGCTAATCTATGCTAAAAATGGCCTATTAGCGGTTAAGCTGGCACTGGAAAACAAACCCAACCTAATATTGATGGACATTATGATGCCGGAAATGACCGGTATTGATGCCTGTAAGCAGCTTAAACAACATCCGCAAACGGCCAATATTCCTATTATCTTCGTTACTGCGCTCAAAGATGAAGTCGATGAAACCAATGGCTTCGAAGCTGGTGGCGTGGATTACATTACCAAACCCATATCACCGGCTATTGTCAAAGCGCGAGTAAAAACCCACCTATCACTGGTACAAGCCGACGAATTACGCCGCACCCGCCTACAGATAATACAACGTCTCGGCCGCGCATCAGAATACAAAGACAACGAAACCGGCACTCATATTATCCGTATGAGCCATTACTCAAAATTGATTGCACTAGCCTACGGTTATACTGAAGAAGATGCCGATGAACTATTCCATGCTGCGCCCATGCATGACATTGGCAAAATCGGTATAGCAGATCAAATCATGCTCAAGCCTGGTAAACTTACCGATGAAGAATTCGATGAGATGAAAAAACATCCACTTATTGGCGCAGAGATTTTAGGGGAATGTGACTCATCATTATTAACCTTAGCCAAATCCGTATCCTTGTATCATCACGAAAAATGGAATGGCACAGGCTACCCTCATGGATTAAAAGGTGAAGATATTCCCATTGAAGGTCGTATTGTCGCCCTAGCCGATGTATTCGACGCCCTCACTTCCAAGCGCCCCTATAAAGAAGCATGGAGTATTGACAAAACCATGAGCTATATCCGAGAGCAAAGTGGTGAACAGTTTGAGCCCAAATTAGTAGAAACCTTAGAGCAAGTGTTAGATCAGATTTTAGACATTAAAGCCCGCTGGCCAGAAGAATAATTGCTATTCGCTGTTAAATACTTACATGCAAAAATGCCGCTTTTCAGCGGCATTTTTATCCCGAACTGAGGTTAACTAAACAACAAGTTTATTCCCATTCAATGGTAGCCGGTGGCTTACCTGATATGTCATACACCACTCGGGATATACCGTCGATTTCGTTGATAATGCGGTTAGACACATTACCCAAGAAATCATAGGGTAAATGCGCCCAGTGGGCCGTCATAAAGTCGATAGTTTCTACTGCGCGTAGCGACACAACCCAGTCATATTTACGTGCATCACCCATTACGCCAACCGACTTCACCGGCAAGAACACGGTAAACGCTTGACTGACTTTGTTGTACAAATCGGCTTTATGCAGTTCTTCAATAAAAATGGCATCGGCACGACGTAACAAATCACAATATTCTTTTTTGACTTCACCTAATACGCGCACACCTAAACCTGGCCCAGGGAATGGGTGACGATAAAGCATGTCGTATGGCAAACCTAACTCTAAACCGACTTTACGTACTTCGTCTTTAAACAATTCACGTAACGGCTCCACTAAACCCATTTTCATATCTGCTGGCAAACCGCCAACATTGTGATGAGATTTAATCACGTGAGCTTTACCGGTGGCCGAACCCGCTGATTCAATCACATCAGGGTAAATGGTGCCTTGGGCTAACCATTTAGCGTTAGTGAGTTTCTTCGACTCTTCATCGAACAATTCTACAAACACGCGGCCAATAATTTTACGTTTAGCTTCTGGCTCATCTTCACCGGCTAAGGCATCAAGGAAACGGTTTTCAGCATCCACTTTGATTATGTTTAAACCAAAGTGATTGCCAAACATATCCATTACTTGCTTGCCTTCGTTTAAACGTAATAAACCGTTATCCACAAACACGCAAGTGAGGTTTTCGCCAATAGCTTGATGCAATAACATCGCGGTAACCGATGAATCCACACCGCCGGATAAACCAAGAATAACTTGGTCATCACCTATTTGTACTTTCAAACGGGCAACGGCGTCTTCGATGATCGACGCCGGTGTCCAGCGTTTTTCACAACCACAGATGTCCAACACAAAGTGCGATAATAAACGCTCACCTTGACGGGTATGAGTCACTTCTGGGTGAAACTGCACGCCATAGAATTGCTTGTCTTCATTGGCCATACCGGCATGAGGGCAGCTCGCGGTTTTTGCAAAGGTGCTAAATCCTGCTGGGATTTCCAACACTTTATCACCGTGGCTCATCCACACATCGAGTAAAGCATTACCGTTATCACCAACGTGATCTTCAATTTGCTTAGTCAAACCACTATGCTGAATGACTTCTACCTGAGCGTAACCAAATTCTTTAAGGTTAGATCCTTGGACTTTACCGCCCAACTGCTCGGCCATGGTTTGCATACCGTAACAAATACCAAATACCGGTACGCCAGCACTGAACACATATTCAGGCGCTCGCGGTGAGCCAGCTTCGGTAACGGATTCTGGGCCACCAGAAAGGATAATACCGTTCGGATTGAATTCACGAATTTGCGCTTCTGTTACATCCCAAGCCCATAGTTCGCAGTACACCCCTATTTCACGCACCCGGCGGGCAATAAGCTGAGTGTATTGCGATCCAAAATCGAGGATCAAAATACGTTGTTCATGAATATTAGTAGTCATGGCGGTGTTCCAACTGAATTATAAAAACAAAAGCTGGCGATTAACCCTAAATAATAATCTTTAGGTGTAATTGCCAGCTCAATAACTTCTTTTATTGAGTGCTAAAAATTTGCGCCTTAATTGACGGAATTTTAGCCTCAACCCATACGGTAATTTGGGGCTTCTTTGGTAATGGTTACATCATGTACATGAGATTCACCCATACCAGCGGCGGTTACTTTAACGAACATCGGCTTAGTATTAAGCTCTTCAATGGTCGCACAACCGGTTAAACCCATAGCGGAGCGAATACCGCCCACTTGCTGGTGAATAATATTAGCAATCGGGCCTTTGTAAGCCACACGGCCTTCAATACCTTCCGGCACTAATTTCTCAGCGTCTTTGCTATCTTGGAAGTAACGGTCAGAGGAACCATGACTTTGATTCATCGCCCCTAATGAGCCCATACCACGGTAAGATTTGTAATAACGTCCTTGGTATAATTCCACTTCGCCCGGTGCTTCTTCGGTACCAGCCAACATACTGCCAACCATGACACAACTTGCACCAGCGGCTAAGGCTTTAGAAATATCCCCAGAGAAACGAATACCACCATCGGCAATAACCGGAATATCACGACCTTTCAGCGCTTCAACTGCATCGGAGATAGCCGTAATTTGTGGTACACCACAACCGGTAACAATACGCGTTGTACAAATTGAACCTGGACCAATACCCACTTTCACGCCGTCAACACCGGCATCAGCAAGGGCTAAAGCACCTTCACCAGTGGCAACATTACCTGCAATCAATTGCACATCGGGATAATTTTGACGAACCCATTTAACGCGATCAATAACACCTTGGGAATGACCGTGTGAGGTATCCACTAGCAATACATCCACACCCGCTTCTACCAACAATTTAACCCGCTCTTCGGTACCTGCACCCACACTAACGGCAGCACCTACGCGTAAACGGCCTAAGCTGTCTTTACAAGAGTTAGGTTTATTTTCGGCTTTTTGGAAATCTTTAACGGTAATCAAACCTTTCAGTTTGTATTGATCATCTACCACTAAGATTTTTTCGATACGATGCTCATGCATTAGCTCAAGCACTTGTTCAGAAGGCGCACCTTCTTTCACCGTGACCAGCTTGTTTTTATGAGTCATCACTTTATCGATGGCTAATTCAAGATGGTTTTCAAAACGTAGATCACGACTGGTGACAATACCCACCAAATTATTTTCGTCATCCACAACCGGGAAACCGGAATAACCTAAGCGCTTGCTTAAGGCATTCACTTCACCCACGGTAGCAGTGGCAGATACGGTACAAGGGTCAGAGACCACACCGCTTTCGTATTTTTTAACCAATAAAACCTGCGCGGCTTGTTGCTCGGCAGTCATATTTTTATGGATGAAACCCATGCCGCCTTCTTGTGCTAAGGCAATAGCTAGACGCGCTTCCGTAACGGTATCCATAGCAGCGGATACCATAGGTAGATTAAGTTCTACACCACGGGTCAATCGGGTTTTTAAATTGGCAGTATGAGGTAATACAGTTGAGTGCCCTGGCACTAACAATACATCATCAAAAGTAAGGGCTTCTTTAGCAATTCGGAGCATGCAACGATACCTGTGGATTGGAGAATTTGTTGCGGCGGGATTGTAGCCGGTTTGCTTATTCAGGTAAACTCAAAATATCGCAAATACGCGCTTTTTTATTACTTTGGAAACAGAATTGCATGTCTGCCCAATCAAATAACATTTTTACCATCACAAAACTCAATCGATTAGCGCGAACCATACTCGAAAGTGAAATTGGCACAATTTGGGTGAGTGCGGAAATATCCAACTTTGTGAAGGCCAGTTCTGGCCACTGGTATTTCACCCTAAAAGATCAAAAAGCGCAGGTTAAAGCGGCGATGTTTAAGGGTAATAATCGCCGTGTGGTGACCATTCCCAAAGAAGGCGAACAGGTGCTAGTGCGCGCCAATATCAGTTTGTATGAACCCCGTGGTGATTATCAACTAATTGTCGAGCATTTAGAGCTAGGTGGTGAGGGACAACTCAAACAACAATTTGAACGACTTAAACAGCAGTTAGCCGCCGAGGGTTTGTTTGCACAGCAATACAAACAACCGCTGCCAGCGCAAATAAAACGGGTGGGTATAGTCACTTCCTCCACCGGTGCCGCTTTGCACGATATTCTTACCGTATTAAAACGTCGTAGCCCATTAACCCAAGTGGTGATTTACCCTAGTCAGGTGCAGGGGCAAGCGGCGACAGCGCAAATCGTCAATGCCATACAACTGGCTAACCAGCGCAATGAAGTGGATGTATTGATCGTTGGTCGCGGCGGCGGCTCCTTAGAAGACCTATGGTGCTTTAACGAAGAAGCCGTCGCCCGCGCGATTTATCATTCGGCGTTGCCGATTATTAGCGCTGTAGGTCATGAAGTGGATGTATGCATCAGTGACTTTGTCGCCGACCTGCGCGCGCCTACACCATCAGCGGCAGCAGAAATCGTCAGCCTTGACCAACAGCAGCTAAAACAAGATATACAATCACGCCTAAATCAGCTGTATCAAGCCATCAATGGCCGTCTAAGGCATGCAAGCCATTCAAGTCAGCAACGACTACAGCAATTACAATTACACCACCCCAGTCGTCAACTAGAGCAGCAAGTGCAACGAGTGGATAATTTACAGCTACGTTTGCACAACAGCATTAAAGGGCAACTTAACCAAGGCAACTTACAACTTAGCCGCACAAGCCAGCGCTTAAGCCAACAAGATCCACAACACCAACTAGCCCATTATCAACAACAGTTAGCCAACTTACAGGCCAGTCTTAAACAGCGCATGCAATTACAATTGGATAATAAACGCCAACAACTTGCCAACTCAGGGCATTTATTAGAGACCGTCAGTCCCTTAGCGACCCTGTCTCGTGGTTATAATATTGCTTTTAAAGCGGGCAAAGTGATTAAATCGAGTAATGAATTGGCTAGTGGCGATAAAATAACCAATAAGTTTGTGGATGGTGAAGTAACATCGATCGTTGAATAGTCAGCAGCATTGCATCGTCTATTGTTGGCTGTACCAATTAAACATCATTTACACTACTCCCTTTTGTATATGATGCCCACTGGCTTATGGTCACTTCTTTGAATTGTGGCCGACGCCATTTCATTGCACAAGTCACTAAGAAACATTAGGATTCTCAAAGTTGATTTGTATAAGCTTTTTTACGCATTTTTAATAAGGACATTTATGCCACGTTTTATCACCACCCTATATTTGTTACTTTGCATTTTTTCAAGTTATGCAGAATTATTGCCAGTTGATGCCTTTGGCAAGTTACCCAATGCACAGAGTGTAAAACTCTCGCCCAATGGCAAACAGATTGCCTTTATTAGAAATGTCGATGGTAGTTCATTAATTGGCGTTACAGATCTTATTGTGGCCAAAACCAACTACATACTTAAGACGGATAATGAAAAGTTTAAAATTGGCTGGTTTGTTTGGGCCAATGACAACTTGCTTTTAGTCAGCTCTGATTATCCAGTGTTTAGCCATGGAGCAGCCTATACAGAATCGAGATTGTTAAAACTAAACCCCAAAGGTGAAGATGGTACTCTAAGTCCAGTAATCGCGCCGAAAATCGGTACTTATAATCAGAAAAAAGAGCACATAGCACAATTTCAAAATAACATTATTGATATGATGCCCGAAGATCCAGACCATATCATGATGGCGGTCGATTTCGACATCCCTACAAAACCTAGTGTGTACTTAGTAGATTTATCTAAAAAAACGACGCGCTCTTTAGTCTTAAGTGGTAAAGCCAACGTTAATGGCTGGTTGACTGATCAACAACATAGAGTGCGCTTAGGTTTTGGCAGAGACGACACTAAAATATTCTACCGTTTATTCGATTTAGCCTCAGAATCATGGCGCACCATTTGGGAATATGAAATATTCGATGCCCCAGATATTACCCCCCTTGGTTTTGGCCTAGATCCAAATATTCTCTATATTATCGCCGACCACGAAGGCCGCTACGCATTATTCAAAGTCGACGTCAGTAAGCCCGAGTTACCAAGAGAATTGGTCATTTCTGATGAGAAGCATGATATTGAAGGTCCACTGATATATTCAAATATTACGCATGACATAGTAGGCGTTCATCATACTGGTAGCGAGGGAGGCAAAATATTCTTTGATAAGTCATATACTGAATTTCAAGATAAATTAAACAAAGCTCTTCCCAACTCATTTAACAATGTCGTCAGTTACAGTGCTAATGAACGAAAATACATTTTGTATAATAGCAGTTCCACTACGCCTGGGGCTTATTTTGTTGGCGACAAAGACCAGAAAACGATGGATTTTTTATTAGAAGAGTATCCAATGCTCTTTGAAAAACCTCTATCAGGAAAACAAAAAGTCACCTACAAAGCACGCGATGGCTTGAAAATTGAAGGTTATTTAACGCGAGCACAAGGCGGTATTAAACAGAACTCGCCAGCTATAATTTTGCCACACGGAGGTCCTTTAGCCAGAGATTATGCAAACTTCGACTGGTTAGCTGAATTTTTTGCCAACCGCGGCTACACAGTATTACAACCAAACTTTAGAGGTTCTTCCGGCTACGGCTTTGCTTTTGAAATGAAGGCAATCCAAAACTATGGCGGCACAATGCAAGACGATCTCCAAGACGCAGCCAACTGGTTAAGTGAAAACTATCCCATAGATAAAAATAAAATATGCATTGTAGGCGCCAGTTACGGTGGCTACGCAGCACTTATGGCAGCGGCTACACAACAAGAAACCTTTAAATGTGCCGCGAGTTTCGCTGGTATGGCCGATTTAGAGTTAAGTTTGCGTAAACTAATGAATTTTACCAATTATAAAGTAGCCAAAAAACAATTTGGCGATGACTTAGAAGGGAAATCCCCCATCAATTTGGCGAAAAATATTACCATCCCTGTTTTATTATTACACGGTGACAAAGACCGTGTGGTTTCCGTTGAACAGAGCAGAAAAATGGAATCTGAATTAAGAAGTTACGAAAAAGATGTTACCTATATCGAATTTGAAAACGGTAACCACCATTTGGAAATTGAAGCCCATCGATTAGCAACTTTACGGGCTCTTGAAGGTTTTTTACACAAGCATATAGGAGCTACTTTACCTATTGCTGACAATTCAGGCGGCTAAATTAGATTCGCTTTTACAGGTATTTAATCATAAAAGTACCTGTACAAACTTAAAACTTGATAACGGCATTTTACCCATGTTGTGTGAAAACCTAATGCGACGACTGATATTTTCTCGTTAGTTTTTTATGCAGAATATTCGATGGATAAGGTTAGCTCACTCGCTCTCCTAATCCGTGGTTACAATACCGCCTTCAAAAAAAGGCAAAACAATTAAGTCAAGTAAGGAATTATATTATTCAAAATTCTCACCTCACTTATTTAAATTAGCCAAAGTGCGCTAGTAACTGCCGCTGATGAAACCACCCGATGCAACAACATCGCACACCGTTGAGAGTTTTAATCTGCGTTTAGACACCGTCAATGATGGCATTAATGCATGGCCAAACCGTCAACAACTAGCATTGCAACATTTACAACAAAGCCAACCCGATGTAGTCGGTATGCAGGGAGTATTGCAGCATCAACTCACTTGGCTAGATGAGCAGTTAGCAGATGGGGATCTGTTTATTTCTGACCTTTATCCGATTTCTACTCGGGTCGTGTTTAAACAATAGTCCTAGTTCCCACTGCGCAATTCTCGCTTTTATCGTAGATGTTTAATTTGGGTATCGCGGTGGGTTTCTTTTATTCGTGCAGCCAAAAAAAACCTGCTACAAAAATACATCGCAGCAGGCAATAGGACGAAACAGGAGAGTTTCAAATGTTAAATCGGTTGAGCCGATTAAGCGGCTTGTTCTTGATCCTCCTCACCAGCAATCGGCGTACGAATCAGATAATCAAAAGCCCCTAGCGCTGCCGTCGCACCGCCCCCCATAGCAATGATGATTTGTTTAAACGGTGTGTTAGTCACGTCACCGGCTGCAAAAACACCGGGCACTGAGGTTTGGCCATTAGCGCCAATAATAATTTCACCGCGCTCGGTTAGTTGCATATCACCTTTCAAAAATTCAGCGTTAGGCACTAAACCGATTTGTACGAAAATACCGGCTAAATCGATGTGTTTCGCATCGCCAGTTTTACGGCAGGTATAAGTTAAACCGGTTACGTTGTTACCATTCCCCATGACTTCAGTGGTTTGCGCGTTGGTAATAATTTCAATATTGCCCATGGAACGTGCTTTACGTTGTAGCACTTCATCGGCACGTAACTCACCGGCAAATTCCAACACAGTAACCTGTTTAACAATACCGGCTAAATCAATGGCCGCTTCGATACCGGAGTTACCTCCGCCGATAACTGCCACTGACTTGCCTTTAAATAAGGGGCCATCACAATGGGGGCAATAGGCTACGCCTTTGCCACGATATTCTTGCTCACCGGGGACGTTCATTTCGCGCCAGCGGGCACCGGTGGCCATAATCACTGAACGGCTGTGTAAACTAGCGCCGTTTTCCAATTGCACTTCAATCAGCCCGCCTTCTACTTCACTGGCTATTAGCTTGTTGGCTTTATTATTAGCCATAATATCCACGTCGTATTCACGTACGTGTTCTTCTAGGCCCGAGACCAATTTTGGCCCTTGGGTGGCTTTGACCGAGATAAAGTTTTCAATGGCCATGGTGTCTAACACCTGCCCACCAAAACGGTCGGCGACTAAGCCGGTGCGAATGCCTTTACGAGCACTATAAATAGCCGATGATGCACCAGCTGGGCCACCACCTACGATTAATACATCGTATGGGGCTTTGTCATTCAGCGCGCTGGCATCCCGTTTGGCGGCATTTTTATCCACCTTATTCAACACTTCTTTGAGTGAAATACGCCCTTGGGCGAAAGTTTCACCGTTGAGATAAACCGTAGGTACGGCCATCACGTTGCGATCATTAACTTCGTCTTGGAATAGCGCACCGTCAATCATCACATTGGTAATTTGTGGGTTGATCGCTGCCATCATATTCAATGCCTGAATCACTTCTGGGCAGTTTTGGCAGGTTAAGGAAACATAAGTTTCAAACTGGTAATCTCCTTCTAACTGACGCACTTGTTCTATCAATTCAGCGTCAATTTTCATGGGATGACCGCCGCTGTGTAACAGTGCCAATACCAACGAGGTAAACTCGTGGCCCAGTGGCAAACCAGCAAAACGGATTTGGGTTTGATTAACCGGAGAGCTTACGATCATTGATGGCACACGTTCACTGGCATCATCGCCTGTAACCACAGTAACAAGGGGTGACAGTGCGGCAATTTGTTCGACTAAGTCATTCAGCTCTTGTGCTTTTTTACTGTCATCAACAAACTTGATCAATTCCACCGGTGTTTTTAAGTTTTGCAAATAGCTTTGCAATTGCGTTTTTAAATTTGAGTCCAACATCAGTGTCTTCTCCGTTTAATCTGAATTAATTGCCTGTTTCCAGTTAACACGGGAAACAGGCACTACTTACTTTTACTACTTTAATTACTCTGATTTTTTAAAATCTATGTTTAGATTTTGCCAACTAGGTCTAAAGAAGGTGCTAGGGTTTCTTCACCTGGCTGCCATGCTGCAGGGCATACTTCGCCATCGTGAGAAGCAACATATTGCGCCGCTTGAATTTTACGAACCAGTTCTTTAGCGCTACGGCCAATACCTAGGTCATGAACTTCAGCTACTTTGATTTCGCCTTCTGGATTAATAACGAAAGTACCGCGAAGTGCCAAACCATCTTCTTCAATCATCACACCGAAATTACGAGTGATAGTGCCCGTTGGGTCGCCGATCATTGGGAATTGGATTTTACCAATAGTATCTGAACCGTCGTGCCATGCTTTGTGAGTGAAGTGGGTGTCAGTAGATACGGAGTAAATTTCTACGCCCATTTCTTGCAGCTGTGCATAATGATCCGCCATGTCGCCTAACTCAGTTGGGCAAACAAAGGTGAAATCAGCTGGGTAGAAAAATACCACTGACCACTTACCTTTTAGGTCAGCATCAGATACATCAATGAATTCACCGTTATGAAAGGCAGTGGCTTTAAAAGGTAAAATTTCAGTATTAATAATAGTTTGTGACATTTTCTGGTTTCCTATAGTGGTTGCTGTTATGTAACTTGTTTTCGACGGAGGAGATAATAGGAATTCTCGACCCAATTTTGAAATTGATTGTTTTTATAAAGTTAATAGGTTTTATCTATACAAATAGAAATCCCCCTCCTATTCATAAATTCGCCACAAAACCATCTTATTTTTGTCATCCAAATTTCATATTTAACGTCTACCTTCGAACGCCGTACAACCTCAACTCTAAAAATAACTAGGAATAACCATGCAAAATAAATTTGTTCGAGGACTGTTAGCCGCTTCAATATTAGCAATGACAACAGCCTGTGTAGATGATGGTAATGACGGCGTTAACGGCAGCAATGGCGTAGACGGAACTAATGGTTCAGCCGGTGAACAAGGTACACCTGGCGCCGATGGTCAAAGCGCACCGCAATCACTGGCTATTTCTATGGTCGGTCGTTTTGTAACACCGGCAGAAGATAAAGAAGGTGCTGCGGAGATTGTGCAGTATCACGTAGCCAGCCAGATGATTTACGCGATCAATAGCTCTGGTGCCCAAGCCACTATCGAAATAATCGATGCCAGCGATTTAGGTGCTGATGTTAGTGACCCATTAACCGATGAAAGCTTAACTTCAACAACGTTTGTTTTACCAACCTCTGTAACGGCAGGCGCAAATACCTTAACCATTAGCGATGCTAACAGCATTGCCATCCACGGTGATTTATTAGCCGTAGCCATGGCCGCAGATGCCCATGCCGATAACGGTGCCATCTTGTTTTACGATATCAGCACTGGCACGCCAGCATTAGTTAAAGCCGTCGAAGCAGGTAATTTACCGGATATGGTGACCTTTACGCCCGATGGCAGCAAAGCTTTAGTAGCCAACGAAGGTGAGCCCAGTGGCGATTATTTGGTGGACCCAGAAGGTTCGGTGAGCATTATTACTATCACCGATGGCATGCCTGCTGATACCGCTACGCAGGTTACATTCACTGCTTTTAACGGTATGCAAGCTGAGCTAGAAGCAAAAAAAGTGCGTTTCTCCAATCCTGGTAACAGTACCGTTGCCCAAGATTTAGAGCCAGAATATATTGCCACGAGTAACAGCACTGCCTATGTTGCCATGCAAGAAAACAACGCCATGGCGAAAATTGATTTAACGGATAATAGCGTTGAAATTTTCGGCCTAGGTTATAAAGACTGGTCAATTAACCGCATTGATGTGTCTAACAAAGATGGCGTTAACTTCAACACCTATGCTGGTTTATATGGCCTGTATATGCCCGATACGATCACCATGATGAATTGGAAAGGAGCAGATTTTATATTGACGGCCAATGAAGGCGACGCCCGTGAATATTTTTATGATTCTGGGGATGAAGCAACTTGTTTAGCCGCCGGTGGCGTTGAATATGATGAAGACGATGGTTGTTTATCCTTCATTGATGAAGCGCGAGTTAAAGATTTAGATTTAGACGCCAATAGCCCGCTAGCCATCAATTACGATAAAGATGTATTAGGCCGACTTAAAGTAATACCTGCTATGGGTGACACCGATAATGACGGTGACCATGACGAGTTATATGCCTTTGGTGCTCGTTCATTCTCAATTTGGGATAGTAATGGTTTGCAGGTTTTTGATTCCGGTGACGACTTTGGCCGTATAACCGCAGCAGTACATGGCGAACAGTTTAATAACGATGAAGATGCCAATGAAGGTGACGCCCGCTCGGACGATAAAGGCGGTGAGCCAGAAGCCCTGACCGTGGGTAAAATTGGCCAGCAAACTTATGCCTTTGTTGGTTTAGAGCGCATGAGTAGCATTTTTGTCTACGACGTGACTAATCCTTACGATGTGCGTTTTGTTGATTACTTCTACAATCGTGATTTAACCGATGGCTTAGAAGGCACAGAAATTAGTGGTGATTTAGCCCCAGAAGGCATGAAGTTTGTTGCCGCCGAAGACAGCCCCACCGGCGAAGCGTTACTGATTACAGGTAACGAAATCAGTGGTTCGGTAGCGGTATGGCAAATTAAACAACAGTAATTTTCAATAAAACTACAACCTCATAAGAAATGAAAAAGGGTGATCTAAATGGATCACCCTTTTTGTTAGGGCTGTTGCTTAAGCCATAATAAAGCCTCTGACTTATCTCTAAATACCTTACCTATTGCCGGTAGAAATTTCTCCGCCACCATTTTTTGTAATTCATTGTTCACCACGATGGCAATAGCAATACAGCCTCGAGTGAGTAAGACACACCAATTTTGACCTACTTCCTCTAATCCATCTGGCGGCCCTAGGGCTTCATCATCCCAACATTCAATCACTTTGAACTGCCGCACAGGACTATGGGAAATCACAATTTGATAATTAACCACCGCTTCATGGATTTGGGCTGCATTAAAGGGCCCTATCGCCTCGACATACAAAATGTCGTCATTCCAATTAAAAATCACTTTGCCCGTTTTCATACTGTGCCTACCTAACATCTGTTGATGAACACTAATGATATATACACTAGTCGAACTTAAAAAAATGACCGCATATTAACCCCTACTTCAATATTGCCATTTCCTCTGCGCTACTAGCTGTTGCACTTTTCATATTGAATTGGGGATATATTATTACTAATGAGTGTTGCGTATTACGCCACTAAACCATTAAATAGCCGACAATTAATCTATTTACGGTAAAGGAGTGGCATGACTCAGGTTCAGCTGCAAAATGTCAGTGCGTTATTCAATCAACATTTCTGGCTACATGACATCAACTGGCAAATTCAAGCCGGTCAACACTGGGCCATTGTCGGTGCCAATGGTGCTGGTAAGTCGGCATTAGCCAGCCTGTTGATGACCGATTTAAGCCAATACAATATTGAGTTACAAGCTGGCGATATCCAAAATGCAATAGCCTCCAGCCGTCTTGTCTCCAGTGATGCACTGCAAGCATTAATGGCCCTAGAACGCCAGAAAGATGCCGCGGATATTCTCGATGTTATCCCCGTCCCCACCACCGCCCGCGAAATGTTATTAATCGATGATAATGGTGACACCATCGAGGCAGCACTTGATCAGCCTTACCTCGATGAACTCATTCAGTTGCTTAATTTTGAACAACTAATAGACCGTGCCTTTATTGAATTATCCACCGGCGAAACCGTTAAGTTATTGTTGATCCGTGCACTATTATTTCGCCCTAGTTTATTAATATTAGATGAGCCTTTCGATGGTTTAGATAGCGCTAGCAGCGGCAAGTTAAGGGACTTCCTTGGGCAACTGAGCCAACAGACCACGGTTATCATGGTACTGAACCGCTTTGATGAAATACCAGAATTCATCAGTCACTTTGCCTATTTACAACAGGGGCAACTGACGCTGCAAGTAGCGCGTAACGACGTCAGCCAATTTGAACAATTGTACAAACTACTGCATTTACAATCAGCTGACCTCAGCTTACCGCCGCCGGAACAGAACAATAGTTCGCGACAACCACCCACGCTGGATCCCTCACAACCGTTGGTGCATTTGCGCAATGTCGCGGTGCGTTATGGCGACAATTGCGTGTTTGAAAATCTGAACTGGCAAATCAATGCTGGTGAGCATTGGCAGCTGAGTGGCCCTAACGGTAGTGGCAAAACCTGTTTACTCAATTTGATCACGGGCGATCATCCCCAGTGTTATAGCAATGATATTTTTGTCTTCGGTTTTCAGCGGGGCAGTGGCGAGAGTATCTGGCAAATAAAACAATATATTGGTTTTATTTCCAATACCCTGCATTTGCAATATCGAGTTAATTGCACATTACGACAAACCATAATTTCCGGATTTTACGACAGTATTGGTTTGTATGATTCACCCAGCAAAGAGCAAGTTGCCATCGCCGATAAATGGTTAGCCTTACTAGGCTTAGGTCAGTTGGCCAACCAACGATTTCAGCAACTGTCATTTGGTGATCAACGCTTAATTTTAATTGCCAGAGCAATGGTGAAGCACCCTACTCTGTTAATCATGGATGAGCCTTGCTTAGGCCTTGATGATATTAACCGCCAGCGTGTATTGGCCTTATTGGATCACATCTGCACCGCTGAAAACACCACTGTGCTCTACGTTAACCATCACGCTGAAGATAAAATCAGCGCTATCAACAAGCATCTGGATATGCTGGATTACCGGCCGTTATAAGCCGGCGCATAGCCAATTTAATAATCTAGAGGCTCAATGCCTCTAGATTAGAGCTGCACGTTATTGTTAAGTGTTTAGTTGATAATCCAGTTGGTAATCTGCGCTACAACCGTGCCCAGCACGATAATGCCCACTACCGACAATACCTTTCAGTGCGCCCGTCCCTGAACCTTCGACAATCTGCCACTGAGAAGTGGCGATACCGTCTTTAAATTCCCCTTGTTCCAGAATCACAAACTCTCCTTGTTGGCCGTTAAGTTCACCACTAAAATGTTGAGTACCGTTAAAGTAGGCGGTGTCGTCATTGACGTAGGCCATTAAATAGCGAGTTTCTGAATGACCAACTAGGTCACCAACAAATTCCATTTTTATCTCCGCCATGTTAGCTTTTTGTGGTGGAGTTAACGCTTTAAAAGGTGCCTCACTCCACTGTGTTATTGTATATTGGCCTGTCGCTGTTTTTGTCATGGGATTCTCTCTAGGTAGTTGGGAAAACCACAGACTATCTGTAGAAATAGGATACAACTTGTAAATTTGCGACAATCTATATGAGGAGTTTGCCATTGGCTGAAAAACTTAAGCCCGCCAAAGGGTTAATTCAGCAGCACGTCAGCCTCCAGCATTTCGAGTTAAACCATTATTTACCGGCAACGGATTTAGCCGATTTTATCGAGCACTACTGGGTGGTTAGCTGGGATCTCGTTGATAAACCCGCACACACTCAACAAAACCTACCCCATCCCAGCCAACACATTGTGATTGATCCACAGGGCCAAACCGGGATCACTGGCATTAAATCAGGCGCATTTTCTTATACGCTAAAAGGCCAAGGGCAAGTCTTCGGCGTTAAATTCTGGCCAGGGGCTTTTCATTGTATTTATGGTCGCAGTGTTGATGAATTACATAATCAATGTATTCCGGTTAACCCACTACTTAAGGCTGAAAATCATCAATTGCAGCAGGCATTAATCAAAGCTGACAACATAAGCCACATGATCGATTATATGCAGCAGTTGTTACGTCACACTAACCCGCAATTAGATGAAAAAGCCAAGCTCAGTCGACAAATAGTCGCCTATATTGAAGCCAATAAAATGATGTTAACGGTGACAGAATTATGCGAAAAATTTAGCATTGAGCAACGCAGCTTACAGCGCTTATTCAAAAGCTACATCGGCGTATCACCTAAGTGGGTCATTGATCGTTACCGTATAATGGATGCGCTGACGAATTTAAATAACGGCAGTAACATCAACATGACCGAACTCGCCCATGACTTAGGTTACTTCGACCAAGCGCATTTTAATCACACTTTCAAAGCCCTTACCGGACTATCTCCCGGAAAAGCTAAATAACCTGAATTCAAGAAACGATTCAACGACCGTTTCGCTTTTTTTCAAAAAACCTGCCCCTAATTGAAGTCGATTCATTATCGTTCCCATGAAAAAAGGCATTGATTACAAATGTATAAATAAATCAACAGTTGCATACTGTGCTTAGATTTTGGTATAGATTACCAGTGCATTAGCAAGACTAACAATATAGGTACTAGTTTAAGAGCAACGATATAACTCATATTGTTAAATTCAGGGAGATACAAATGGTGGCAACACAACAAAGCAATGGCGTTTACCAATTAGAGTTAGTTGGCAATGTACTGTGCGTGCGCCTGAATAATGTATGGTCAAAAGGTACCGTCAAAAAAGTACTGGAAGAAACTCAGGAACTTGTCGATGGCATCAAACATCAGCCATGGGCTGCATTGGTGGATATTCGTAATTGGATCATGCCAACCTTTGAAGCCTTTGATGGTTTTCAACTGATCTATGACTGGTGCGCCGCCAATAATCAAACCCACGAAGTCACCCTATGTCGGTTTGAAATGCAGAAAAATATTATAGAAAACGTGTCCAATTATGATATTGAACACCAGTATTACACCCAAAGTCCTGAAGAAGCAGAGCAGTGGCTATTGAATAAAGGCTTTAACTTTTCGCTGGCTAAGTGGCAACAACAATAACGGTTGTTGCCTGAGGAAATAGCAAATAGGGTAAACGAATACTTAGTGTGCTTCACTCACCTGATTAACAGTGTACTTGGGGATTTCTACCGTTAAGTCTTCATCTTTAATTATCGCCTGACAACCTAGACGCGATTCTGGCTCTAAGCCCCAAGCTTTATCTAGCATGTCGTCTTCTAGTTCATCACTTTCAGCTAACGAGTCAAACCCTTCACGCACAACCACATGGCAAGTGGTACAAGCGCAAGATTTTTCACAGGCGTGCTCAATGTCGATACCATTTTTTAAGGCAACATCTAGCACTGTGGAGCCTTTTTCGGCTTCTAATACCGCACCATCTGGACATAATTCAGGGTGAGGTAAGAATATAATTTGTGGCATTTTTTATTCCTATTAAATATCTTTAACTTGTTGCCCGGTTAACGCGGCACGAATCGATTGATTCATTCGGCGCTGGGCAAATTCTTGGCTTTGCTGATCAACATCTTCGATGGCACTTTTAATTCCATCGATATCACCGTTTTCAGCGGCGACAAGCATGGCTTGGATAGCATTATCCACCGCTGCACGTTCACTGTCATCGAGTAAATGCGCATCTGCCGCTAGTGCAGCTTGTAAGGCTTCATTCACTCGTTGTACTTCAACTTGTTGCTCTTTTAGCATACGCGCCTGCATATCTTCACTGGCGTTTTGCATGGAGGCCTTAAGCATATTCGCGACTTGATCATCGCTTAGCCCATAAGAGGGTTTTACTTCAACACGGGCCTGCACACCACTGGATTTTTCCATGGCGGTTACACTTAACAAACCATCGGCATCCACTTGGAATGTCACCCGAATATGCGCTGCACCGGCAGCCATGGGTGGAATACCGCGTAATTCAAATTTGGCCAGTGATCGACAATCGGAGACTAATTCACGCTCGCCTTGCAAGACGTGGATCATCATCGCCGTTTGGCCGTCTTTAAAGGTGGTAAATTCTTGTGCTTTGGCTACCGGAATAGTGGTATTTCTAGGAATGACTTTTTCTACCAACTCGCCCATGGTTTCAATACCTAAAGACAACGGTAGTACATCCAGCAACAACATTTCACCGTCGGGCTTATTACCAACCAAAATATCCGCTTGAATGGCGGCACCAATGGCCACGACTTTATCAGGGTCGATAGAGGTTAATGGCGTTTGTCCGAAAAACTCACCTACCTGAGTGCGCACGGCTGGCACGCGGGTGGAACCGCCAACCATTACCACTTTTAATACTTCTGTTTTATCCAGTTCCGCGTCTTTAAGGGCACGGCGACAAGCGCGTAAAGTTTGTTTAATTAACCCACCAATCAAGCCATCGAATTCTTCGCGACTAACTTGGCAAGATTGAGTTTGTTGCTGATCGTCTTTAATGACAACATCGGTAACGGCATTATCCGTTAATAACTCTTTGGCCTTTTTCGCTTGATTGAGTAAATCACGATGTAAGCGTGGAGATAACACATCGGTTAAACCGACTTTTCCACGAATATGTTCGACTAGTAGGTGATCAAAATCATCACCACCCAGAGCCGAATCACCACCTGTAGCCAACACTTCAAATACCCCTTTGCTCAAACGCAAAATAGAAATATCAAAAGTACCACCGCCTAAATCATAAACCGCAATCACGCCCTCTTGAGCACTTTCAAGGCCATAAGCAATGGCCGCGGCAGTTGGCTCATTAAGTAAACGCAGTACATTTAAACCAGCTAACTTAGCGGCATCTTTGGTATCTTGGCGCTGAGCATCATCAAAATAAGCGGGCACCGTCACCACTGCACCGGTGAGTTCATCACCTAATACAGTTTCAGCGCGTTGTTTAAGAGCAGTTAAAATATCTGCTGACACTTGAATAGCATTAATCGCACCCGCTGCGGTTTGAATCGACGCGACATTTTGATTGGCAATAAACTGGTAAGGTAAATCGGGATAGCGCGCCTGAATATCAGTAGCACTGCGGCCCATAAAACGCTTAACCGAGGATAAGGTATTGGCAGGATCTGCGCTGGCCTGTTCAACGGCAGCGCGGCCAATGACTTTGTCATTCGCCAAATAATGCACCACCGAAGGCAACAAATGCTCACCTTGCTCATTGGCAAGGGTTAGCGCTTCACCGCTACGCACCGTCGCCACGAGTGAATTGGTGGTACCTAAATCGATACCCACTGCGAATTTACGTTGATGGGGAACGGTACTTTGACCGGGTTCTGCTATTTGCAATAAAGCCATGATTTAATCGTTACTCAGTTTTTCTTCAAGATGGGCGATTTCATCGCGCAACTTATATAAAAATTTCAATTTGCGTACTTCATCGGCTGCACTGTGATGGGACTGCGAACAATCTGTTGCTAGCCAGTCCTTGACTCGCTGTAAATGCAAACGGATTTGCGTTTGCATTTCCTCGTCTAAGGATTCCAGTGCGTCAATATCTTGTGCATGTTTAATATCTTCAAGCTGCTCACGCCATTCCATCTGTTGCATTAAAAACAGATTGTCCTGCATGGTGGTTTTTTCGTGATTGAGATCAATCCCTTTAAGGGATAGCAGGTATTCTGCACGGGGCAACGGCGATTTAAGCGTGCTATACGCATCATTCAGTTGGGCGCTTTGCTGAACGGCAATAAGCTTTTGTTTGTCACTGGCGGTGGCAAATCGATCAGGATGGCTGACCTTTTGCAATTTTTGATAGTCCGCTGACAATTGCGCTAAATCGAGATCAAAACCAACATCGATATTGAACAATTCAAAGTAATTCATCACTGCCTATTGAATTTATAGCTACTTAAATACGACAAAGAAAAAATCGGTCATAAGACCGACTTTTAAAATTGTGCTGTTGCGCACCGGCAACTGTTGCTAAACATTAAAGCTTTCACCACAACCACATTCGCCGTTGACGTTAGGATTGTTAAACTGAAAACCTTCGTTTAAGCCTTCTTTAGCGAAGTCTAGCTCAGTTCCATCGAGGTACACTAAGCTTTTACCATCCACAATGATTTTGACACCGTGGTTTTCGAAGACCTGATCTTCGTCATTAAGATCATCAACAAACTCAAGGACATAAGCCAACCCTGAACAACCAGTGGTTTTTACGCCTAAACGTAAGCCTAAGCCTTTGCCACGATTGACTAGAAAAGACTTGGCTCGATTTGCTGCTGCTTCGGTAACGGTAATAGCCACGTTAAACCCTTATGCCTGATGTCTGCTTTTGTAATCTTCCACTGCGGCTTTAATGGCGTCTTCGGCCAAAATAGAACAGTGAATTTTTACTGGTGGTAACGCCAACTCTTCAGCAATGTCAGTATTTTTAATAGTGACAGCTTCTTCAATGGTTTTACCTTTTACCCATTCGGTAACCAATGAGCTAGACGCAATAGCAGAACCACAACCGTAAGTTTTGAACTTGGCATCTTCAATCACGCCATTCTTATCAATTTTAAGTTGTAATTTCATTACGTCACCACAAGCGGGTGCGCCAACCATACCGGTTGCAATACTAGGGTCGTTTTTGTCGAATCCACCAACGTTGCGTGGATTTTCGTAATGGTCAATGACCTTGTCACTGTAAGCCATAACATGTTACCTCTGTTGTTAGTGCCCTAGGAGGTGTTTATCTTTGTTCATCATTTATGTTGAACAAAGATAAACACCTCCTAAGACCAAACTAATTAAAAGCGTTTAAATTAGTGGTGTACCCACTCAACTTTTTCTAAATCGACGCCATCTTTATACATTTCCCATAATGGCGACATTTCACGCAATTTATCGATTGCGTTGCAAATCACTTTTACTACGTGGTCTATTTCTTCTTCCGTGGTAAAACGACCGATACTGAAACGAATCGAGCTATGGGCCAATTCGTCATTTAATCCTAAAGCACGTAATACGTAAGACGGCTCTAAACTAGCTGATGTACAAGCCGAACCTGAAGAGACCGCCATATCTTTAAGCGCCATAATCAATGATTCACCTTCCACATAAGCAAAGCTCACATTCAGATTACTGGCAACGCGGTGTTGCATATCACCATTGATGTGCAGCTCTTCGATAGTTTTAATACCGTCCCACAAGCGGTTTCTTAGCATTAAGATACGCTCGTTTTCCGCCGCCATTTCTAGCTTGGCTAAATGGAACGCTTCACCCATACCGACAATTTGGTGAGTTGCTAAAGTACCTGAACGCATACCACGCTCATGACCGCCACCGTGCATTTGTGCTTCGAGGCGAATACGTGGTTTACGGCACACATACAATGCACCAATACCTTTAGGGCCGTAGACTTTATGGGCTGAAAACGACATCAAATCGACTTTCAAATTTTGTAAATCAATTGGTATTTTGCCAGCACTTTGCGCAGCATCCACATGGAATAACACTTTACGATCGCGGCAAATTTCACCAATTTTTTCAATATCTTGAATCACACCGACTTCGTTATTAACGTGCATCACCGACACTAAAACGGTGTCTTCACGCATGGCAGCAACTAAGGTGTCTAAGTCCAACAAACCGTTAGTTTGTGGATCCAAATAAGTCACTTCAAAACCTTCACGCTCTAACTGACGACAGGTATCGAGTACCGCTTTATGCTCAGTTTTTAGCGTGATGATGTGCTTGCCTCTTTTGCTATAAAAATTAGCCGCGCCTTTAATAGCCAAGTTATTTGACTCAGTAGCACCTGAAGTAAACACAATCTCACGAGGATCAGCATTAATCAGTTCTGCAATCTGGCTACGCGCCAAATCAATCGCTTCTTCGGCTTGCCAGCCAAAGCGATGTGAACGTGATGCGGCGTTGCCAAAATTGCCGTCGGTTGTCAGGCATTGCATCATTTTTTCAGCAACACGTGGATCAACGGGAGTCGTCGCCGAGTAATCCAAATAAATGGGTAATTTCATTTCTTGCTCCGTTTACAACTGCAAGGTGACGGCAATATTTTCTTCCGTCGACATTCTTTGCTGCTTATTTTTGTCTTGGCGATCTGCCACTATTTGCACATCGTTCTTATCCATCAGTTCACCTAAGGTGATACCGTTGAGAAAGCTCGATATACGTGAACTCAAATCTGACCATAAACTGTGTGTCAGGCAGCGCTCACCGCCTTGACAATCTGATAATCCGTTACAACGGGTCGCATCCACCGATTCATCAACTGCTTGAATCACTTCACCAACTGCAATCATGTTGGCGTCACGCCCGAGACGATAACCACCACCAGGCCCTCTTACGCTATCAACCAAATTGTGTCGGCGTAAACGGGAAAATAACTGTTCTAGATAGGACAGCGATATACTCTGACGTTCAGAAATATCAGCTAGCGATACAGGACTACGTTTAGAATGCATTGCTACATCCAACATTGCAGTTACCGCATAACGACCTTTAGAAGTTAATTTCATGAACAAGTACCGTGGTTAAAGATGGCACTAATTTTTTCATACCCGACTAAATTAGTCAAGTATTAGTCCGAGTGTTTTAGTCAAGTATTAGGTGTCGCGATCTCCCTAAATTCCTGGATCAAACTCTTCTTTTTGTTTTTTACGCAGTGCAGAGGCAGCACTTTCGGCTTCAGCAAATTCTTTTAATTCCAAATTCGGCAGCGATTTTGAGCACACATCACCGCCCAAACTATTAACCGCTTTGCAAATTTCTTCCATTTTGGTGTCCATCAAATGCACATGGTCAAGCATAGTGCCAATGGCATTAGCCACGGGATCAGGATTGTCTGGTGATACCGCATAGGCATCAAAGCCGTATTTACGGGCAATCCTGTCGCGCTCAGTTTGGCCTTCAGGGGCTTTTTGCATACTGACTATACGACCGGGAATACCGATAACCGTTGCACCATTGGGCACATCTTTAACGACAACAGAGTTGGAGCCGACTTTAGCGCCATTACCAATATTGATAGGCCCTAACACTTTAGCACCTGCACCGACAACGACATTGTCTTCGAGTGTTGGGTGACGTTTACCACCATTAAGACTAGTGCCGCCTAGCGTTACACCATGATACAAAGTGACATCATCACCAATTTCTGCGGTTTCACCGATCACCACCCCCATGCCATGGTCAATAAAAAAGCGGCGGCCGATAGTGGCTCCTGGATGAATTTCGATACCGGTGATCCAGCGGTTGAAGGTGGATAAACTACGCGCTAGCCAAAACCACTCATTTTTCCAGAGTTTGAAAGCTAAGCGGTGCATCCAAATAGCATGTAAACCGGGGTAATTAGTCAATACTTCAAAGGTATTGCGCGCCGCAGGGTCACGACGGAATACGCTGTTAATGTCTTCTTTCATTCTTGCAAACATAGGTCGCCGGTTTAGTCTTTAGTCTTAATGCTTTTATCGATAGAAGTTAAAATGCCACGTAGGATATTCAACTCTTGTGATTCAGGTCGAGCGCGATTAAACAATCGCCTTAATTTAGTCATCACCATACCCGGATGTTGTTTAACAATAAAAGTCGTTTTAGTTAGTGTTTGTTCCAGATGGGTATAAAAGCGCTCTAATTCTTCGGACAATGGATATTCATTTTCTTCCGTTGGCCGCTTTTGCTCTTGCAAATGGGCCATGCGCACTTCGTAACATAAGGTTTGTACCGCGGCTGCTAGGTTTAAGGAGCTGTACTCTGGATTAGCGGGAATGCAAACATGAAAATGGCATAACTGTAATTCTTCATTGGTCAGCCCACTGTTCTCGGTACCAAAAACCAGTGCCACTGGATATTTTTCTGATTCCGTCATTAGCTTCTCGCCGCATTCACGGGGCTCTAACATCGGCCAAGGTAAGGTTCTGGAACGGGCACTAGTACCGACCACTAAACCACAATCGGCGACGGCTTCGGCTAATGTCGATACAATTTTCGCTTGGGCAAGCACATCGGTAGCGCCAGCGGCTAATGCGCTCGCTTGGCCATCGGGCTCTTTTAGCGGGGCAACTAAAACTAGTTGACTTAAACCCATGGTTTTCATCGCTCGCGCCGTGGAGCCGATGTTACCGGTATGGGTGGTATTGACCAAAATGACTTTAATTTTATCTAGCATGCATAGAGCCTTGTTCGAGTTAGGCGAATTCGTTACTCAAATTTGGGCGCGGATTGTAGCATAAGTTTTAGGCGCGGATCTTCATCTTATATAAGGGCGGCCTAACTTTGCACGGCTCATTCGGGCTAACAATATAAACATCTGAATTATTTATATATTGTGAATACAAACCATATTTATTCCCCCAAACTAGGGTTATACCTTGCGTTTTCAGCCTGCTTTGGTAAACTACGCGGCGATTTTTTGACCACATCAAGCGAGAGCAACTGGCTCCGTGTGTTGATCGATACGCTGTCTACCGACAGCAATCACGTTCTTTTAAAATGGGTGGATAAACTATATGCATGCAATGCTGAATATTGCGGTGCGCGCTGCGCGCACAGCTGGAAACGTAATTCTTCGTGGCTTCGAAGGCCGCGACGATTTAGTCAAAGAGTCAAAGTCAGAAAATGATTTTGTGACCCGTATTGATAGAGAAGCAGAGCAAGCTATTATCAGTAAAATTCAACAGTCTTATCCAACTCATAGCTTTTTAGGCGAAGAAGGCGGCGACATTGACGGCGATAAAGACTTTCAATGGATCATCGACCCCCTAGATGGCACCACTAATTTCATCAAAGGTATTCCACATTTTTCTGTTTCGATTGCATTGCTGTATCAAGGCCGTCTTGATCAAGCTGTGGTATTTGATCCTATTCGTGGTGAGTTATTTACTGCCAGCCGTGGTGCCGGTGCACAATTAAACGGTTACCGTATCCGTTGTTCTAAAGCCCGTGATTTAAAGAATACCGTATTGGCAACGGCCTTTCCTTTTAAAGACAAAGAACAAACCGATGAATGTTTAACCCATTTCCGTAATATTTACGCCGAATGTGGTGATGTGCGTCGTTGTGGTTCAGCCGCTTTAGATATGGCTTATGTCGCTGCTGGTCGTTTTGATGGTTACTGGGAAAAAGGCATTAATGCTTGGGATATTGCCGCTGGCGAATTGTTAGTACGTGAATCTGGCGGTTTGGTTACCGACTACAACGGTGGCAACAACCCCATGAAAACTCGTAGCGTGGTGTGCGGGAACCCTAAAGTAGTACAAAATATCGTAAAACAAATTAAACGTTAAACATAAATTGATGACTTGCTGATAGTCTCACCCATCAGCAGCAACCTACAAGGGCTACTTCATTCAGTAGCCCTTTTTTATTTTCATGACTCACATTTAAACTAACCTGAACTTGTATATTTAAAAAAGTATTCTTCTTTGGGCACGAAAAATTATGAAATAGCTACAGGGATGATCAACACAAAATAATAGCCTTTATGCAAATTCCAATTCCAGCCCCTGCAACACGTCACGCTCCCGTTGTAAATCGGCGCTAACCAAAGGAACTTGTTGCAACCATTGATCGGCAAATACCAAGCTCAGGCCACATTGGTGGGCAACAATATCTATCGACGGTAAAAAATCCCCTTGGCGTTTAATATTCAGCAACACACTCAGACGCAATAAAATAATCAATTTGTGCACCTGTTCACTGCTAAATAATTCAAATTCAGGTATATCGGCAATGCGAATTTTTTTACGCTGATAACGCACTAATGTGGATAACAGGATCTGTTGTTCCTGATTAAAACCGGGTAAATCAACGTTGGCCAGAATATAGGCTGAGTGGCGTTGTACTCCACTGGAGTTAATTTGTATGCCTACCTCATGCAATAACGCAGCCCAACCTAACAGGGCTTTACTTTCCTGGGAATCCAACTGCCACTCTGGCGCGCAAACGTCGTAGAATTGCATAGCGGTGGCGAGGACTCGCTTGGCTTGCTCCACATCGACATCATAACGAGTAGCTAAGCTCTCGGCGGTGCGCTGTCGTATATCGCGATCACTCAGGCGATTTTCCATTTCGTAAATTACGCCCTCGCGCAATGCACTCGACGAATACTGCATCTGCTCGATACCTAAGCTGCGAAAAGCAGCGGTAAGTATGGCCAACCCCGCAGGGAATACACTGCGACGATCTTCCGAAATACCAGCAAAATCTAACTGATCAATATGCTTGGCCTTACAGGTGAGTGCGATAATTTGTTGTAAATCCGCTACATCAATAGTGGTTTTATTGTCATTGCCACTGAGGTGTTTGGCCACTTCCAAAATACAACGGATAGTACCCGAGGTACCAATACAATATTGCCAACCAAGTCGACGATATTTGGCATCAATTAATTCTAAACGCTGCTGTGCGAGGGTTACGGCGTTGTCGAAATTGGTTTGAGTGATATTACCATCGGTAAAAAACTGCGAACTAAAACTCACGCAGCCCATGGTTAGGCTCCGCAGTAATTTAGGGACAAAGCCTTCACCGATAATAAATTCCGTCGAGCCGCCGCCAATATCTACTACCAATCGTTGACCTTGATCTTGATTGGTATGGGCGACGCCGGAGTAAATTAAACGAGCCTCTTCCATACCGGAAATAATTTCGATGGGGTAAGGTAATATTTTGCGTGCGGCTTTAATAAACACTCGCGCATTTTTAGCTTTACGTAAAGTGTAAGTCGCCACAATTCGTACATTGTGAGGCTCTAAACCTTGTAGGCTAACGGCCATCACTTCGAGTATTGCTAAACCACGCTGCATTGCATCATCGCGCAATACGTTACGATTATCGAGACCTTCAGCAAGGCGCACTTTTTCTTTAATGCGGTGCAAGATCTGCACAGAGTCGGCGACAATGCGTGCCACCACTAAATGAAAACTGTTTGATCCTAAATCCAATGCTGCGACAAGAATAGCTTCGCGACTTTCTACTTCGGTAAATGCGGCCTCTAGATGCGGCATAGTAAACCCTGTTGATCTTGCATATGTACCTCTGCTGGAATCCCATGGCCGATGCTAAAAACAGCATAGTTAAACGACCAACAGCCCTATTCCTTTTCTATGGATTTTAAATAATTAAAAATCTCGACTTGCGAACGAATGTGTTTACGATTGCCGCGTTTAACGTACTTATTCAACTGGTCTTTATCAATCACGCGCGCTTTAAGCGTATCACTGAATTGAATTTCCATGGTATGTAAAATTCGCGCTTTAAGTGTTTCATCATAAATTGGGCATGCCACTTCCACGCGGTCATCCATATTGCGCGTCATCCAATCTGCTGAGCCGATAAACACTTCACTATTACCCCCATTTTCAAACACCATCACCCGTGGATGTTCTAAAAAGCGGTCAACAATGCTGATAATACTGATATTCTCACTTAGGCCTTTAATACCAGGGCGCAATGTACACATACCTCTTACAATAGCGCGAATTCTCACCCCAGCCTGACTGGCCTGATAGAGCGCATCCACCAAATTGAAATCCACCAGATTATTCAGCTTCAAGGTGATTTGAGCCTTTTTACCGTCTTTAGCAAATTGGGTTTCACGGCGAATAAGCCGTTGAATTTTACGCCGACTATCGATGGGCGAAACATGTAAATGTTCAAACTTATGGCGCTTATAAGGGGCTTGAATCAAATCGAATACATTTACCGCTTCTTGGGCTAATTCCTGATTGCGGGTAAATAGGCTGAAATCGGTGTAGATTTTGGCGGTTTTTTCGTTGAAGTTACCGGTACCAAAATGCGCATAGTTAATCATTTCGCCTTTTTCTTCGCGAGTTATCACGCATAATTTACAATGTACCTTTAACGATGGCGTGCCTAATACCACTCGAATACCGGCGTCTTTCATAACCTTCGACCATTCGATATTATTCTGCTCATCAAAACGCGCGCGCAATTCCACCAATACCGTGACCAGCTTGCCATTATCCACCGCATCTATCAGTGAATTAATGATCCGCGAATTTTTTGCTACCCGATAAATATTGATACGAATGTGTTTCACATTAGGGTCAAAAGCCGCTTGACGTAAAAATTCGGTAAAGTGTAAATAGCGATGATAGGGGTAATACAACAAAATATCTTTTTGGCTGATGGCATCAAAGGTGGTATCAAACTCAGAAAAGTCTTTAGTCGTGATCGCGGGTAATGATATGTTTTCTAGGTAATCACGACCGACATTAGGAAACGCAATAAAGTCTTTAAAATTACGATAAGCACCGCTGCCAAATATGCCGTCGTAATTGGTAATATTCAGCCTTTTTTTCAAGTATATGAGCATGTCTTCCGGCATGGCGTTGTCGTAATTCACGCGCACCGGCTCGGCACTAAGACGCTGTTTCATGCTGTCGGACATTTTCTCAATCAAGCTTTCATCAATATCATCATTGATGGAATATTCTGAATCCCGCGTCATTTTGAATGAATAAGCGCTGAGCTTATCAAACTCTACAAAACCTTTAAAAATAGGTTCAAGACACAATTTTATAATGTCATCGAGGAGAATAATGTGTTTTTTCTTACGGCTTTTTTGCGGCGGTATTACCACAAAGCGTGACATTTGTGGTGTCGGTACTTCAATCGTGGCGTAGCGGGTTTGCTTATCGGCGTGTTCAATGGCCACAAACAAATAGGTGCCCGTTCCGTTTAGGCGTTTAACCAGATCCACTTTACCATGCATCAATATCGGTGCAATGTGGCGTAACACTTTGTTTTTAAAGAAATCGGTTACCCAATTTATTTGATAATCGTTAAGCTCGTTATGGTTAACGATCCAAATATTGTAACGTCGCAGGCTACTAATCATCACTTGATACAAACTATCAAATTCAGCAGTGAGTTCGGCCACCTTCTTTTGAATATCACTCATAATTTGAGTCATATTCTGCACGCCAGCCTCATTATTTTCATTACGTAAAATCAACAATTTACGTTTAACATCCGCCACACGAACCCGATAAAATTCATCCATATTACTGGAGTAAATTCCTAAAAATCGAATACGCTCAATGATCGGGTTATTTTTATCTGCCGCTTCTTGCAGCACGCGCTGATTGAAGGACAACCAACTTAACTCGCGAGGGAAATATCTATCTTCAACACTATTCATTCAACATCTAAACCATTAGTAGAGCTAAAACAAAGTGAAACGATCCTTACAGGTAAGTATGACAGATTTATTACAGCAGCAACTTAAACCTCGCAGATACAAATGATTATACCAATACCTTGGCGACGGCGAGAACAAAGCTCAACAAACGGTGTTGGGCTATTCAAGCGGCACTTTTTCAAACGTCAGTCCCTGTACAGGGATCTCAATTTTCAATACTTCATGCTGTTCTGGACTAAGATAAAAAATGTATGAAGGTGCGCCACCGGTTAAATGCACCACATCCATCGGCTGTTGTAGCCCGTCCTTATCGACCACAGTGGTTTCTGCTAAGTGCAAGCGGACGCGTTTAACCTCTATATTCTCTGCGTCAAACCAACGAAAATACTGATCCTGCTGTTGATATTTTAACGCGCCGACGGTGGCAAAAATAGTTTCTTTTAAGTAACTAAAAGGCGGTAACCATTGATCCACATCTACCTGTCCTTGAGTCAAAAAGTACGGCCGTTGTTTATGAGAGTGACCGGTAACATGATTGTCGGCGAAAGTCATTTGCACATCTACCGCTTTGCCATCGCTACCACTCATACGAATTTGTAAGGGTAACAAGGTGGTTTTATTTACGAAGGTTTTAACGATCATATTAGTGCGAGTGGCGGATGACATGGTAATTTGTGTAATTTCAATTTGTTCGTCTTTGACCACCCTATCTAGTATTTGATAGCCAATGTCTTCACCGTTCAACAACACCCGATAGCGGGATTTTTCTGAAGGTAAACGACTGAGATCAAACATCAGTGGCGCTAACTCACCTTCAGGAAATGGCGGGAGTGGTTCAACTGTAGTAATGATGCTTTCATCAACAAAGGTCACCGCGAAAAGATCACCGTATTGATTTTCGTCAATGCTACTGGCTTGACCACCGACTAAATGTACCAATTGCGGGATGGTGTTACTGTGACCCACCACCAACGCATTACGTTTTTGTGAGCGTAATATTTTTGCCAACACGCTTAAATCTTGGGTATCGTAAAACGCCAACATCTGATCGAGCTTTTTTACTAAAGGTTGCGCGGTTTGCTGACTACGTTTGGTTTGTGTGCTGTAAATGTCCTGAATATTTTTATCAAAGAGATAATCGGCGAGTGCTTGCGCACGGTGTTGGCCTTTCTTGGTAAGAGCCGGATCACTGTCGGTAGTCGATATTTTTTCGGCATGACGGCTAAAATATAAGGTGTATTCTTCCGCTGCCATGCATTGCAATGACATTACACATAACACGCAATAGAGTAGCCTCATGAACATCCCTTATATTCGTTGCTGGAAGAAAATCTTAAGGGATTTATTGGCTTAGGTAAACAAACTGTTGTTTTTTTATGCACTGTAAAAACAAAAAAGCCGCTGAAATAGCGGCTATTTATGTTGGTTTTGGTTTCGCTTGCGTTGGCTATATTTCATCAAACGGTGACGATTACGTTGCTGTGTCAGACTTAATTCGCTCTTATCCGCTTCAAATGGATTGGCCCCTTCACGGAACTCCACTTTAATCGGCGTACCCATAGCTTTTAACGACTTGCGATAATAATTCACCATATAGCGTTTGTAGGAATCAGGTAAGTCATTCACCTGATTACCATGGATGACAATCACTGGTGGGTTATAACCACCCGCATGAGCATATTTCATTTTAACGCGGCGTCCACGTACCATTGGCGGATTATGATCGTCCTGTGCCATTTCCATAATGCGTGTCAACATCGCCGTACCTACACGGTTGGTGGCCGACTGATAAGCTTCCTGTACTGAATCAAACAGGTTACCCACGCCAGTCCCGTGCAATGCGGAAATAAAGTGTATGCGAGCGAAATCAATAAAGCCTAAGCGGCGGTCTAATTCACGCTTAATATCTTCTTTAACATGGGACTCTAAACCATCCCATTTATTCACTGCGATAACTAGCGAACGACCAGCGTTAAGCACAAAACCCAACAAGCTTAAATCTTGATCGGTAATACCTTCGCGGGCATCGATAATCAATAACACCACGTTGGCTTCTTCAATGGCTTGCAAGGTTTTGATAATGGAAAACTTTTCGACAGCACCGGAAATGTTCTTACGACGGCGCACACCGGCGGTATCAATCAGCACATATTCACGCTCATTGCGCATCATCGGGATAAAAATACTGTCACGAGTGGTACCAGGTTCGTCATAAACTACGACCCGCTCTTCACCTAAAATACGATTGGTTAAAGTAGATTTTCCCACATTGGGTTTACCAACAAAGGCCATTTTAATTGGCAAAGCTTGCAAGCGTTTAAGCTGTTCTTCGGCATCTTCTTCGGTTTCGATTTTTTCCGGCTCAACGATATGCATGTCAGGGAAATGATCAACCAGCGGCTCTAAACAAACATCTAATAATTGCAATACACCACGGCCATGGGCGGCAGCGATTTGGTAAACATCACCTAAGGCTAAAGCAAAGAATTCGGCACTTTCACTGTCGCCATCAATACCATCGACTTTATTCGCTACCACATGTACGGTTTTATTTTGCTTACGCAAGTGATTAGCAATGGCTTGATCGGCTACGGTCACACCGGCACGGGCATCCACTAAAAACAACACGACGTCGGCTTCTTCAATGGCCAGCAAAGATTGCTCTGCCATTGCCGCATCAATGCCTTCTTCATCGCCGCTGATACCACCGGTATCCACCACAATAAATTGACGACCTTCGTATTTTGCCTGACCGTATTTACGGTCGCGGGTTAATCCCGGGAAATCGGCTACCAGTGCATCCCGGCTGCGTGTCAGACGATTAAAGAGTGTCGACTTGCCCACATTCGGACGACCAACCAAAGCAACAACAGGTAACATAACTTTTCCTAACTAAAAACGGCCCGGATTGGTTACCGAGCCGCTAAATTAACTGACTAACAATTATAGCTGCAAAACATTCAAACTGGTGTTAACAACCAAATTTAGGGAGTCTCAACAGCAAATACAATCCCATCACGAGTTTGAGTATAGAGCACTTTGCCATCAACCACCGGTGACGCATAAATGCTTTCATCTTCATCGTCATCACCTAAGGCCATACGCGCCACTATTTTGCCGTCACTTTGGTTTAACCAATGAATAAAACCAAATTTATCACCCACCACCAAGTATTTGTCTACTGGTGCGGCGCCGGTTAACAAACGCTGTTGTAAACTGGATTGACTCCACAACTCGACGCCATTTCGACGATCAAGGGCATAAACTACGCTGTCATTATCAACCAAGAACAGATTATTAGCGTCCGAGCTTAAACGACGATAAGACTTATATTCCCGCTTCCAGATAATACGGCCACTGCGTATTTCCACGGCAGCTAACGTGCCATCGAAAGAGACCGTGAACACCGTTCCACCTAAAATTAATGGCTGAATATCGATATCGGCAATACGATCTAACTCGGTCGCACCCGTAGGTGAAGCAATCGCTTGTTCCCACGCAATTTGACCAGTTTCGGCAATAGCGACTGCCAATTTACCGGTGGCCGTCCCTACCATTACACCACCAGAAGCAATAGTAGGCTGAGATACACCGCGAAGTGACAATGGTGGTACGTCAGATTCATAACGCCATTTTTCTTCACCATTCTCAGCATCAAGAGCAAATAACACACCTGAAGAGGTATTCACTACCACTAAACCAGCATCTACCGCAGGCGAGGCAATAACTTCACCTTTAACTTCAACTTGCCAAAGGACATCGCCAGTTGTTTCATCCAGCGCTAATACTTCGCCATTTTCAGTGCCTAAGAAGACTTTTTGGTAAGCCAGAACTAAACCACCAGCGACCTTGGCTGAATCAGATTTTTTGCTAAAAAAAACCACTTTCATAATTCTTATCGACATGGGTTTTCCACAAGATTTTGCCAGTTGTCTGATCGTAGGCTTTTATTACACCATCACGATTAGCAGCAAACACCTTGTTGTAGCCCACAGCAGGCTTAAGACGAGAAAAGAAATGGGCAACGCCTTCATCTAAATCATCCTGCCACAATATTTTGCCGCTAAATTCAGCTTCAATGGGTTTTAGTAGACGAATTTTTAATTCTTCTTCATCGGCAAACCAACCGGAGAAGGTACTGCAGCCACTTAAGCTAAGCAGCAGTGGAATAACAACAAACAGTTTATTCACAATAGTCCCTTATGCGCTAACAGCAGCGAGATTATCCAACTTAACTTGTAGCAATGGACTGCCAGCATTTTTCTCAATGGCTAAACTATAAGCCGCGCGAGCTTGGTCAATTTTACCTTGACGGCTATACACATCACCTTTTACTTCGGCAACGTTAGCCGCAAAGGATTCATCGTTGATACCATCTAAGGTGGCCAACGCTTCATCATATTGCTGTTGTTGAATTTGAATGCGGGCTAAACGTAGGCCCACAATATTCTTCAAGTTAGTGTCTGTGGCGTGGTTGTTAGCCCAGGTTAATTGCTTAGCAGCTTCAGCGTAATCTTTTACGTCAACGGCTTTTTTAGCTAATTGCAATGCAGCGAACAATGAATAGCTACTGTCGTTATTAGCTTCAATAAACTGGCTGACTTTGGAAAAACCATCATCTGAAGCATCCAACGCTGTAATAACTTGCTCGTATCCTTTAGAAGTGGCTTCTTTGGCTTGGATAGCTTGCTCGTTATAATAACGCCAGCCCCACAATCCACCTAAACCGATAACGGCACCAATTACGATGGCAACACCATTCTCTTTCCAGAATTGCTTGATGGCTTCGACTTGTTGTTCTTCAGTGCTAAATTGTTCCATTATTTTTCTACCTCTGTACGTAACAACGGGATGAGCGCATCCACTGTCATTGAAATTTGTGGTTTATCTTCACGTAAATATTTAACGGCAACTTGCTGTTGGCTGGCTTCATCATCACCAATCAGCAATGCCCATTTAGCGCCACTAGCATCAGCACGCTTCATTTGTTTTTTAAAGTTACCACCACCGCAATGGCTTAACACCCGCAATGTTGGCAACGCGCTGCGCAATTGCTCTGCGGTTTGTATCGCAAAAACGGCAGCATTGTCACCCATAGCGGTGACATAAACATCTACGGAGTCGGCAACTTTATCAGTGAGTTCCAGTGCTTCTAACATCAGCACTAAACGCTCCATGCCCATGGCAAAACCCACACCGGGTGTACCTTTACCGCCGAGATGTTCCACTAAACCATCGTAACGACCACCGGCACAAACCGTACCTTGAGCACCTAAACTACTGGTAACCCATTCAAATACGGTGCGATTATAATAATCCAAACCACGTACCAAACGCGGATTAACCCGGTATTGGATACCTAACTGGTCTAATCGTTCACATAATCCAGAAAAATGTTCAGCAGACTCGTCATCAAGGTGATCGAGCAAACTGGGCGCATCCACAATAGCCGCCTGCACATCAGGATTTTTACTATCTAGTACCCGTAATGGATTACTGGTTAAGCGTTTTTGACTGTCTTCATCGAGCAAGTCGTAACGGGCTTGCAAATACTCGACTAGGGCAACTTTATAGTTTTCCCGAGCCTGATTAGAACCGAGGGAATTTAATTCCAAGGTAACATGCTCGGCCATACCTAATTTTTGCCACAGACGGGCTGTCATTAAAACCACTTCGGCATCAATGTCTGGGCCATTTAAGCCAAACACTTCCACACCAAATTGATGAAACTGACGGTAGCGACCTTTTTGTGGACGTTCGTGACGAAACATCGGCCCCATGTACCACAAACGCTGCTGTTGGTTATACAACAAACCGTGCTGATTACCAGCGCGTACGCAGCTGGCGGTGCCTTCAGGGCGTAGCGTTAAACTGTCGCCGTTACGATCGTCGAAGGTGTACATTTCTTTTTCGACGATATCAGTGACTTCACCAATGGAACGTTTAAACAGGTCGGTACTTTCTACCACCGGCATACGGATTTCCTGATAACCATAACTGGCAACCAAGTCACGAATACCGTTTTCGAGGTATTGCCACACGCCGGTCTGGCTTGGCAAACAGTCGTTCATCCCACGGATAGCTTGAATTTGCTTACTCACTCACTACTCTTCTTACTTAAATCTGGTCAAAATTATGCGGTTTCTCAGAGTAGCTAAACGCTTTGCCTACACTGAGTCTGAAATAGTTGAAAATACTATGCTACGCATAAATATAAAGCCCGGCATTATAGGGGCTTTATCGTTGAAAATCACCTATTCTGATCGGATAGCTGTCAGGCAGATATTTTATTCACTGGGATTTTATTTTTTTCATCAAGAATGGCGGCTTTGGCGCGAATGCGTCTTTCCAGTTGGTCGACTAAATCGTCATTGCTTAAACGCTCTTTTTGACGCTTACCATCGAGATAATAACCACTCATATTACGCGCACCCGTTAAGCCTAAATGGGATACCTCCGCTTCACCGGGGCCATTGACCACGCAGCCAATAATCGACACATCCATGGGCGTTAAGATATCTTCAAGGCGCTGCTCTAACTCGTTGACTGTGCTGATCACATCAAATTCCTGACGGGAACAACTAGGGCAAGCAATAAAGTTAATACCACGAGAGCGAATGCGTAATGATTTAAGAATATCAAAACCCACTTTGATTTCTTCCACCGGATCTGCCGCTAAGGAGATACGAATAGTATCGCCAATACCTTCGGCCAATAACATACCTAGACCAACCGAGCTTTTTACTGCACCAGCACGTAAGCCACCGGCTTCGGTAATACCCAAATGCAGTGGCTGATCAATTTGTTTAGCTAATAATCGATAAGCGCCGACGGCTAAAAACACATCGGAAGCTTTAACGCTGACCTTAAATTGGTCGAAATTCAATTTATCTAAAATGTCCACATGACGCATGGCAGATTCTAACAAGGCTTCCGGTGTGGGTTCACCGTATTTCTCTTGTATTTCACGCTCTAATGAGCCGCCATTAACACCGATACGAATGGGAATATTTTTATCACGTGCACAATCAACGACGGATTTAATGCGTTCTAAATTGCCGATATTACCTGGATTAATACGCAGGCAATCCACGCCATACTCAGCAACTTTAAGAGCAATGCGGTAATCAAAGTGAATATCCGCAATTAGCGGGATATCAACTTGCTGTTTGATGAGTTTAAAGGCTTCGGCGGCTTCCATGGTCGGCACCGATACTCTGACTAAGTCGCCACCTACGGCTTGAATACGCTTAATTTGTGCCACGGTAGCAGCAACATCGGTAGTCGGCGTATTAGTCATCGATTGCACCGCAATAGGCGCACCATCACCAATAGGCACATTGCCTACATTAATGCGCTTAGAAGGTCGGCGTTTAATGGGAGATTCAGCAAACATAATTCTTACTCAATTCGTGTTGGGGCATGGTGTTATGACGATGCTTATGACCCTATTCTGTAATGGGTAAACTAAAACGCGCGGTTCGGCCTGTAGCAAACTGGGTCAAGTCCACTGCATCACCGGCATAAGAAATATTCACCACTTCAGGCGAACACACAGTCACCTCAAAGGGCGATACACCACTGACAGGCATAACGCGACCGGCGGCTTTCACACCAAAGGCAATGGCTTCGCCACTACCATCGATAATATTGATCCAGCAATCAGTAGTAAATTCAAATACCAACTCAACGGTCTCTGCACTTACTATATCATCTACTGCATCGTCATCAGTTGCAGTTTCCTGTGTAGCAGTTGCAATCAGATTATTCTGCGCTGGGGTTTCCACTACCGCTGCACTGGTGGTTTCTTCAGGGGTAGGCATATTGTCATCTTCATCATCCAACCCATCGTTTGCCTGTTGCTCTACATTCTCAACATTGGATAAAGCCGGATCTTCGATATCGTTAGCGCTGCCATTCGAAGGTGTTAATGTCCCCGATAATGAGGTCGTCGTCGGCGCGGCGGGCAAGCTATTAAGCACGCTTTTTTCATCTTCAGGGCTTTGCTGTAACCACCACACTACCACCAATGCGACAAATACCCCTAAGATAATGTAGGTCACCATCATTAGCCGATCATCACTAGCTTGCTTAGCCACTTTACGGGAAAAACTTTGCAATTTAGCCGGATGCTTTTCAGTTTGATTTTGCGTTTCAAACGCGGCCAGTATCTGCTCTTGAGGCACCTTGACTATTTTTGCGTAATTTTTTAAATAGCCTTTGGTGAAGGTCATGGATATTTTGTTGTCGTAGCTATCGGCTTCGATATTTTCAATATGATGGTCGCGTAAATTTAACTTACGCGCGATATCACTCACTGTCATTTGTAGTTGTTCACGTGCTGCTTTTAGCAACGCACCAGGGGAAACAACGACTTGTGGCGCTGGTGCGATTTCGTCTTGCGTGTCTGTGTCGATCTCGGTGTCTTTATCTGTCATTAGGTTATCTAAAACTCTTGTGCATTATTCAGGGGCTGATACGCGTAATTTCATGCCGGTATGGATCTCACTGGCATCCGTTATCTCATTCCATTTCATTAATTTATCCATGCGCACATTATATTTTAATGAAATTCGATATAAATTCTCACCTTCTTGAACCACATGCTGCGAATCGCTTGGCTCTGTCGACTCTACACTGATATCGGTGGTCGTGGAAAGTTGTTGTTCTTTTAATACTTCGGTAAATGGCTTGGGTATTCTAACGCCAACCGGTTTAGTCTCAGCCGTTGCTTCGACATCATTTTCAACGTCGCTAGCTAACTTCTCCTCGCTAACAATCTCAGCAACTTCTGCAACCTCAGCAACATCTGCCACTTCTTCTATGGCGGTTTCTTCTACAACCGTTTCTTCAACCATGGTGGCGACGGGTTTGGTGTCGATAGGCTTAACTTCAGTAACAACTTCATCAACCTTAGGTATTACTGGAGCGGGTATGGATGTTGTTTTTTTAACAACGGCGGTGGTTGGCTTCTTCAGCGGTGCTACTTTCAATGCGATATAATCTTTACTGTGGGAATGCTGGGGATACATTTGCAATAACATACGGCCATAGGCATCCGACTTATCAATATTACCTAAGCCCCGTTCAATTTTGACCCAAAACCATAACGTTTCAGCAGAAACCGAACCGACTTTTTCATATTGCATTAGATATTGACGAGCCAACTTCCACTCTTGCTCTTCGGTTAAAAGTTGGATCAATATTACTAAACTTTTGCGACGACCTGGATCATGGCTCAGGGCATTTTTTAAATACTCAATGGCCTCTGATTTAAAGCCTTGATTCTGGCTACATAAAGCCAGATTTTCATAAGATTCCGAGGCACGAATATACTTTGGATTTTCAATGGCTTTTAAGAAATAACCTTTGGCCCGTTGATAATCACCGGCTTGGCACAAAAATGCACCGTAACTATTGGCAATATCAGGATTTTGTGGCGATAAATTAATGGCTCTGTTGTAAGCCGCATCCGCCATTTCATTTTCGCCCACTTGCTGGTAATAGTAACCCAAACCTAAATGGGTATCGGCAAGCTCAGGGGCAAATTGCATGGCTTTATCTAAATTGAATTTAGCTTGTTTGAAATTGCCGTTTTTGAGGTAAGTAAGCCCTAGGGAAATACGAGTTTTTGCGGCTTCCGAAGCATTAAATTCTTTAACAGGTTGAACTTGAGTAACCGTGGTTTGGCTACTGCAAGCGCTCAATAAAAACGCACATATAATGAATAACTTACGCATGGGTCATTGAATTCCAAAATTGAGCTTAAAGACGTTCTATCGTAACGGAAGCCAAAGCAACTAGCGAGCCTTGAACCGTAATTATCACCGAATTCCGTTATGCAATTCAACCTCCATAGTGGATCAGCTCATTTTCACCGAAATAGCCTCGCCTCTTTGCTGCTTCTTTAACAGTCTTTTGGTGCGATCGACCACATCGCCAACTAGCTGTCCACAAGCCGCATCAATATCATCACCACGGGTTTTACGTACTACTGTGGTGAAACCATAATCCATTAACACCTTAGAAAAACGATCAATGCGCGAATTGCTCGAACAGGTATAAGGTGAACCCGGGTATGGGTTAAACGGGATAAGATTAATTTTGCTTGGAGTGTCGGCCAGTACCTTGGCTAATTCGTGCGCCTGATCGGTACTGTCGTTAATGCCATTCAGCATCACGTATTCAACCGTCACTCGGCCCTGATTGGCTTTAGACTTGGCTAAATAGCGGCGCACACCTGCCAAAAATTCTTCAATGGGGTATTTTTTATTCACCGGCACCAGTTCGTCACGTAACTCATTAGTAGCGGCATGTAAGGAAATTGCCAAAGCCACATCGATTTGATCACCAAGCATATCTAGCGCAGGCACCACACCGGAGGTACTTAAAGTAACGCGGCGTTTGGATAAACCAAAACCAATATCATCAAGCATAATATCCATGGCCGGTACCACGTTTTTTAAATTCAAGAGCGGCTCACCCATACCCATCATAACGACATTGGTAATAGGTCGTTTGCGGGTGTCGGTTGATAAACCAATAGTCACCGCGGCTCGCCATACTTGACCGATAATTTCTGCTACCGATAAGTTACGATTAAAACCTTGTTGAGCGGTAGAGCAAAACGTACATTCCAAGGCACAACCAACTTGTGAAGACACACATAAGGTGGCTCGGTCAGTTTCTGGGATCCAGACGGTTTCTACTTCTTGGCCGCCGTCGAGGCGCATGGCAAATTTAATAGTGCCATCGCTAGCTTGTTGCTGCACAGCAATTTCTGGTGCTCGAATTTCGCAGTTTTCAATTAACTTGGCGCGTAATGCTTTATTCAGGTTGGTCATTTTTTCAAAATCATCGCAACCCGCTTGGTAGATCCATTTCATCAACTGCTCGGCACGAAAAGGTTTTTCGCCGATAGACGCGAAATAGTCCTTCATTCCCTGACGGTTGAAATTCAATAGATTAATTTTTGCTTGTGACATGGGTTACACCTGAATTGATTAGCGCTCTATTCTACTAGGGTTTGTTTATCTTTCAAATTAACCATTACAGTTATTTGAACATTAAGTAACTTAAGTATAGAGCAATAAATAAGGGGGCAACTGCCCCCTTATTAAGGGACTTGCGCCCCACTGTATCCTAACGAATTAACGAGTGCGTGAGCACACTTCTTCGTCAGAGAAAAAATAAGCAATTTCACGTGCTGCTGATTCTGGCGCATCTGAACCATGAACCGCATTTTCGTCAATTGAATTAGCATAATCTGCGCGTAAAGTACCAGCTAAGGCATCAGCTGGGTTAGTAGCGCCCATGATTTCACGATTTTTTAATACTGCATTTTCACCTTCTAATACCTGAACCATAACCGGGCCAGATGTCATAAAGCTAACTAAAGCAGCAAAGAAAGGACGCTCTTTATGCTCTGCATAAAAACCTTCTGCTTGCTCTTGGCTTAGGTGAACCATTTTAGAAGCAACAATACGTAGGCCAGCTGACTCAAAACGATTGTAGATTGCGCCGATAACATTCTTAGCGACTGCGTCTGGCTTGATGATTGAAAAAGTGCGTTCTAACGCCATGTTGTTTTCTCCGAATAGGGTAATTTTAAATAACAGGGGCGATATTTTCACCACCCCTCAAAAATTTCGCGCGGATTATATGCAAAATGCCCAGTAATAACCAGCAACAACGCAACATTCCACTTAATGAGGGCGCGAATTGATTACAACGCTAGCAGTTAACCATGATATATTTTTGACAGAACATCAGATAGAACAACGAGTTGCCTTTTTAGCATGATAAAAATCCGTGATCTTGAATACTTAGACGCCGTCGTCAAACATAAACACTTTGGCCGTGCCGCCGAAGCCTGCTTTGTCAGTCAACCGACGTTGAGCGGGCAGATAATGAAACTGGAGGACCACCTAGGTCTACAGTTGTTCGAACGCCACCGCCACAATATTATGCTTACACCAGCCGGCGAAAAACTGATCCACGAAGCCCGCAAAGTACTCAGCGCCGCCACCACGTTTGAAGAAACCGCCAAAGAATTACTGGATCCGTTATCTGGCGATATGCATATTGGTCTTATCCCCACATTAGCGCCGTATATATTGCCGCACATTATTGAAGACCTAAATCAGCAACTGCCACGGCTGAATTTTTACCTACACGAAAACAAAACCCAAACCCTGCTAGACAGTTTGGACAACGGCAAACTGGATGTATTAATACTGCCTTGGCTGGAAGATATGAAAAATGTCGAACGTTACGACCTGTTTGAAGAGCCATTACTATTAGCAGTGCATCAATCCCATCAGTTCGCCAACAAGTCCTCATTAGCGCTAAACGTACTCGACGACCAACAAATTCTCACCTTAGAAGACGGCCACTGCCTACGAGACCAAACCATGGGTTATTGTTTTGCCGCAGGCGCGGAAGAAGACCAACGCTTTAAAGCCACCAGTTTAGAAACTCTACGCTATATGGTCGCCAGTAATTTAGGCATTACCTTATTGCCCAAACTAGCAACGCTTAATCCTACCACCAGTAAATCTATAGCTTATGTACCGTTTAAGTCGCCACAGCCTATGCGACAAATTTCTTTATTAGTGCGACCAAATTACTCACGGATGGAATGTGTACGCACTATTGTCAGTTCCGTACGCAAGTCTATGGAAGGAGTGATATAAGTTTTACGCCGTTGGCGTTAGGTTTATTGACTACCCAAGGGATATATCGTTCGTCCCAGATCCCCTCCCGTTCGTCCTGAGCGACGTCGAAGGATGAATATTAGATTGTAATGGTTATGGAGTTAATTGCTGCGAAAATCGAGTTTTTGTACTGGAAGTTAGTTTGGGCGTCGCGCTGGCGACAGCAGCCAAAGGGATTTTCTTGCCGAAATCCCTTTGGAATCCCTCGGCACCCTTGCACAGTTAAAACACAATATTCAGCTTCAGGCTGCCCGCTACCACGACAAATCCACGTCCCTTCTGTCGTCGTTTTCTCGCCATCCATGGCTCGAATAGCGGTCAGCTATTCTGAAGCAGAATATTGTTCACTGTGAAAGGGAATTAGAGCCAAGCTTCGCTTGGCTAAAAAATATAGAATTGAGATATATCGAATTTCTGTCACGAAAGGTATATTTAAATTTTACTACAACCCCAAATATCGTTTACGGTACTTGGATTGTCGAATACAAGACAAGTATGAAAGTACGTATCATTAAAACTTATTGATGATGTAATACTTTTTCAACTTAAGTTCATCAAGGAAACTAGTGTGATCGTAATTTTTGATACTAACATTTGGGTTTCAGATCTTGCTTTGACATCTAACATTGGTAGTGCGGTACGCTTTTTTTTAAAACGTCAAAAAGCCCGCATTGTTCTTCCAGAAATTGTAAGGCTTGAAACCGAAATACATTTACGGAATACCTTGTTCGAACATATAAACGATATTGAATCTAGTCATAGGCAATTACTATCCGTATTTGGAAACCTTAAAGAAGTTTCTCTTCCTAATGAAAAGCAAGTATATGAGCAAGTTCAGAATATATTTTCAAATCTCGGAGTTTCAATAGAAGATTTTCCATTCACATTAGAAAGTGCGCGAGATTCATTTGAGCGAACAATCAACAAAATACCTCCAAGTGATAAAAGTCAACAATTTAAAGATGGTGTACTTTGGGCGGATTGCATTTCAATGCTAAAGCAAGATTCAGTTTTTCTAGTAACAGATGATAGAGCATTCTATAAATCAAGAAACGTCAAATTGGGACTTGCTGATGAATTAAAACGCGAAGTTCATGATATAGATAATAGACTTGAAATATTCCCCTCTCTTGTAGATTTGCTTTCTCAAATTAAAACAGACATAAATATCGACACTAGATTACTGTTAGATGCTTACTGGAAGGGGCAACGTGAAAAAGTAGAGGAAATGGCCGCAAAGTTTTCGTTTGTCCTTGATGGAGAAGGAGACGCAACAATAGAATCAATGGTAACTGAAAAACCAGAAATACTTTTTGTAAGGTTCATGATCAACCTACCGTGTACAGATATTTCAAATGAAGGGCGAAATGGTTACTTTATAGTTGCGGAAGGTGAGTGTTTCTACAACAGTAATATTTGCGAATTTAGCAGTGTAGCTGTACGTAGAGAACGGTTGTTATCTCATTTAAATGGTGGAATTGAGAACGAAATAACCAAGACTGCTTATTTGTCGGCAGGGGTAGTAATTGGTCATCGAACTGTCAAACATTCAGTCCGCTACAAACTATAAAACGATACGTATAAACAATAACTTTCTGGGTGCAGATGTGCGTTTAAATCAAATACATATCCAATTTCACCACTTACTCACCCTCAAACGCCAGCGCCACTGCCTCCGCTACCCGTATACCGTCTATTCCTGCTGACCAAATGCCACCGGCATAACCTGCGCCTTCTCCTGCGGGATATAAGCCTTGTACGTTAACACTTTGGTAGTCTTCACCGCGCTTTATGCAGATTGGTGATGAGGTACGGGTTTCTACGCCGGTTAATAAACCATCGGTTTTGGCAAAGCCTTTTATTTGGCGATCAAAAGCCGGGATAGCTTCACGAATGGCTTGGGTGACGTAATCGGGTACGACTTTGCTGAGATCCGTTAGAGTAATGCCGGGGGTGTAAGAGGGTTTAACCTCACCTAGTTCTGCGCTGGCTTTACCCTTTAAAAAGTCACCAATTAGCTGGGCGGGGGCATGGTAATTTTCGCCGCCGACATTGAAGGCTAATGTTTCTAAACGACGTTGTAATTCGATACCGGCTAAAGGATGACCGGGGTAGTCTTCTTCAGGTGTAATACCCACAACGATGGCGCTATTGGCATTGCGCTCGTGGCGGGAATATTGGCTCATGCCATTAGTAACAACTTTTCCCGGCTCAGATGCCGCAGCCACTACCGTACCGCCGGGGCACATACAAAAGCTATACACAGTTCGGCCATTTTTACAGTGGTGCACTAGTTTGTAATCGGCTGAGCCTAAAATAGGATTACCGGCGTTATCGCCAAAGCGGCAACGGTCGATCATGCTTTGCTCGTGTTCAATACGAAAGCCTACCGAAAACGGTTTGGCTTCGATATAAACCCCTTGTTGATAAAGTGCTTCAAAGGTGTCGCGGGCGCTGTGGCCAATAGCTAATACAACTTGTTTACAGGCTAAGTATTCGCCACCGGATAAGTGTAATCCTTTGATTTTATAGTTTTGTTCATCAGCGTCTAAATCGAGTTTTTCGACTCTGGTGCTAAAGCGGAATTCACCGCCAAGGGAGATGATCTTTTCGCGCATTTTTTCGACCATATTCACCAGTTTAAAAGTGCCAATATGGGGTTTGCTGACATACATGATTTCTTCGGGTGCGCCAGCGGCTACAAATTCATGCAGCACCTTGCGACCATAATGCTTGCGATCTTTAACCTGACTATAGAGTTTGCCATCGGAAAAGGTACCTGCCCCGCCTTCACCAAACTGCACGTTTGATTCAGGATTCAGGGGCTGTTTTCGCCAAAAACCGAAGGTGTCTTTAGTGCGTTGGCGCACTTCTTTACCACGTTCCAGAATAATCGGTTTATAGCCCATTTGCGCCAGCGTTAATGCGGCAAATAAACCACAGGGGCCAAGGCCAATAACGACAGGGCGATGGGTTAAATCCGCAGGAGCCTCGGCGACAAACTTGTAATCCATATCTGGGGTGATGCGCACATGGGGATCATTGGCAAATTGCTCTAGCAATGCTTGTTGGTTACTTACCTCGATATCGAGGGTATAAATAAGTTGGATGTCTCTATTATTGCGTGCGTCGTAACCCCGTTTGAACATGTCATATGACACTAACTGACTTTGGTTAATGTTAAGCTTGCTTAATATTGCCAGCTCAATGGCCTGTTCATCATGGTTAAGGGGTAATTTGATATCGGTTAAACGCAGCATAAAACACTTACTCTTTAAACGCCGGACGGCCTTTCCGTCAGGGCAAGATATTTTAATTCAGCCAGTCAGTTATAGATAGCCTAGTGATGTTATTTACCTTTAAAGATTAGAAAAAGTCAGCAATAAACTTGTGTTTTAAGCCTGCAACTTTACAATTGCCACCACGCGGAATCATTGAACAGTTAGCCCACCATGACCTTTGTAGTAGTCGACAATTGCATTAAATGTAAATACACAGATTGTGTGGCGGTTTGCCCCGTTGATGCTTTTTTTGAAGGGCCAAACTTTTTGGTGATCGATCCTGATATCTGCATCGACTGCGCGTTGTGCGTACCGGAATGCCCCGCCGAAGCGATTTTTCCAGATACCGAACTGCCAGCCGATCAGACTGAATTTTTAGAACTTAATAAACAATTGAGTCGCGAGTGGCCGAATATTATTGAGATAAAACCAGCCCCCACTGATGCCGATACATGGAATGGGGTTGCCCATAAGCTACCGTTATTGGAGCGCTAGCTAAGGTAATTTACTTACCTTTAAAACCTTTACCGACAATATACACTTCCCGCGAGCGCGGACGAGAAGCCGCCGGTTTGCGGATTAACACTTTTTCAAAAGAGCTGCGCACGTCTTTTAAGTATTCTTCGTATCCCACACCTTGAAACACTTTCGCACAATAACTGCCACCGGGTTTGAGTACGTTACGGGCCATATCTAGCGCCAATTCCACAAGGTAGATTGAGCTATATTGGTCGGCAGCATTTACGCCACTGATATTAGGCGCCATGTCAGACACCACTACATCAACCCTATCGCCATGCAACTCATCAACAAGTTGGTTGTATACGGCTTCGTCAGTAAAATCCCCCTGAATAAAAGTAACGCCGATAATGCTATCCATAGGTAAAATATCAGAGGCAATAACACGACCTTTGCCGCCCACTAATGGCACTAATACTTGTGACCAACCACCCGGTGCTGAGCCTAAATCCATCACCACATTACCCGGGCGAAACAACTTATCTCTTTCATTAATTTCGATAAGTTTATAACTGGCACGAGAACGGTAACCGTCGATTTTTGCCTGCTTTACGTAGGGATCGGCGAGGTGTTCTTCCATCCATATATTTCTGGGTTTTGATCGAGCCATAGAAAAGGTGCACTACAAGGGTTGCTAAAACGGCGCTTATTGTAAGCTTGCAGGCTAGATTTGCAAATTCCTTAGGGTTTAAATCGGCCATTTATTTCCTGAACGGATTATTTAGCGTCTTTTTCCTGTATTTATTAGTGTGGATTGGAATAGGTCAAGACGATACAATTAGCAGCATTGAAGCTAGCTGTTTGCGTTCACACAAATATGGGCTAGCCAACACCATCACTGGTATTGCGGTATTAATTTTACGCTTGGTACGTCTACAACAAGGATTTAAATGCTATGAAGTTTGATGACGTTAAAAAGCTGCATCAGAAGAAGTACCGCAACCAATTTGGCTATTATTTAGTTGAGGGTGAACACCTTATTCTAGAGTTACATAAAGTGTCGAAAACACTATCCAACGCAAAAGCGGTGACGTTGTACGTCACTGAAGAGTACGAAGCATGGGCCAATCAACTCAATTCTGGTTTTAGCATACTCACCATTAACCAAAAACAAATGAGCCAACTTAGCGACACTAAAACCCCGCAAGGGATTATTGCCTGTGTACCGCTACCGAATTTAACCACCGATACACTAAGCAACAAACAACCGCAGCATGGCGAGCGTTGTATTTATCTCCATGAAGTACAAGACCCGGGTAATTTAGGCACTATTTTAAGAACACTCGCTTGGTTTGGTCACTGCCGTTTATTACTCAGCCCGAACAGTGTTGATCCATTCAACCCCAAGGTAGTACGGGCGAGTATGGGGGCTATTTTTCATGTGTCTATTGAACAAGATGTAGAGCTAAGGGATTTACAAACACGTTTTAAAAAGTTCGCCTATTTAGATATGCAAGGTGCGGCAATTAATAACGCAACGTTCGCCGATTACGATTGTTACTTATTCGGTAACGAGGCACGTGGCGTACCCGTTGATGCATTAGCAGCTTGTAACGCCGATGCCTTTACTATCGCCGGCAGTGGCACAATTGATTCACTCAATTTAGCCAGTGCTGTGAATATTTGTGTGTATCAGCTATCGCTTTAGAGGCTAATTTAACTAGCCGTTAAAGCTTGTAATCGATGTCGGTGCGCCCTTGTTTTCTTTTAACTGCAATACTTTGGTTTTTACCGGCAATTATCTTGATTTGATTAAGGGTTTCTAAGGCCAGAATTTTGCGCTCGTTGACGCTCCAGATTTTATGGTACATCTTTTTGATCACGCGGTTGGTGTCGGGCGAACGTTCAATAAGTTGTTGGGCCAATAACTGCGCTGCTTGCAAAGGATCGTCACTGACTTGAGTGATTAAACCAACGGCAAGGGCTTGCTCAGCATCAATCACCTCACTGGTCATGGCTAATTTCATCCCTTGATCACCGGCTACACATTCGCGCAATGCCGGCGTGCCGCCCATATCGGGAATTAAGCCCCATTGGGTTTCCATGATTGATAACGAGCAATCTGTTGCAGCAATTCTAAAATCACCACCTAGGGCAATTTGCATGCCCCCACCCCAACACTTGCCATGCAAGACCATGATCACCGGCACCTTCAAACGTCGCCAGCCAATACTCACCCGTTGGGCTAAGTTGGCGTTACCCGGCAACCACTTCCATAACAATCGCAGCGCACCACTTTTATTGCTGAGTACCGATTTAACATCCAACCCAGAACAAAAACTCACACCGGCACCAGTAACAATTACCACCCTAATCTCGCGGTTAGCGTTAATTTGCTTAATGGTTTTATCAATGCCTTCAAACATCGCCATATCAATAGCGTTATGTTTATCAGGACGATTAAGGGTAACTAAAGCAACGCCGTTTTCCACACTGAGGGTTACACGCTGTTCAGACATATCACTGGCCGCTTCGGATTAAGTTGAATAACTTTATCAGTTAAGACCAGAGGGTGCTATACAGAAAAGTGCATAGCGCCGGTATTATCAAAGGGATATTTATAGTCCGTTTTGTAGGATACTAGCACTGAAAGATCCGCAATAATATCGAGTATTTTTCTGCTTTCGCGAGACTCACGCGGTTACGCCTGCCTAAAAATGAGAGTATGGTTAAATTGAAAAAACGTAGAATAAATTAGCGCTAACTTAACTACGACAGCAACAACATAAACACCAGCAACTAACGGAGTTTGACTAATGAGACCTAACAATACTGAACCCAATAAACAGGGTATCGCGAACTTTGCAGCTTTGAAAACCGCCATAGTAAATGGTGAGGAGCAATTGGTAACAGAATTATTGACTAACCAACCGATGCAGGAGCTTGAGAAAAGTTATCTCATTGACTTAGCCAAACTCAATAATAACCGCACTATTATCAAGTTACTTGAAGATATTCCCTTAAAGAAATAGCTTGGTTAAAAAATGCCCCTTCATCTATTTAAATAGTGTCATGCAGGACGTTTGCTATTGGTAAAGTCTGTGTGAATCATTACAGTTTGGGGGTATATGGGCTAGTTCGCGAGCAACCACCGCCCTGCAACGATGACAATACATTCAACCCACTCGGTCACTAATCGTTTTCAGTTAAACAAGGTTCTACCAGATTACTCAGATATAAAATATGAAAGCTAATTTGTCGCCTTGAGCACCAGTAAGTACTCAAGGCGAAACCGGTTAGTTTAAATCAAAGCGTCCCAAATTCATTACTTTACCCCAAGCCTTCGCAAAGTCGCTAACAAAACGCGGTTGTGCATCGCTCGCGCCATAGACTTCGGCTAAAGCACGAAGTTGTGAGTTGGACCCAAAGATAAGGTCTACCCGACTGGCAGACCAGCGCTGTTTGCCTGTTTTGCGATCTTTACCAACAAATTCATCTTCTGCTTGAGAGGTTGGTGTCCACTGGGTTGCCATGTCCAATAAATTAACAAAAAAGTCATTGGATAACGCCCCAACTTGGTCAGTGAATACCCCTTGTTGTGACTGACCGATATTAATATTTAATACTCGTAATCCACCCATAAGCACCGTCATTTCTGGCGCACTTAAGGTTAACAACTGAGCCTTATCTAACAACAACTTCTCCGCTGGTACGCTGAACTTAGTTTGTAGATAATTACGAAAACCATCTGCCACCGGCTCTAAGACATCAAAGGCCTCAATATCAGTTTGCTCTTGTGTAGTATCGGCGCGTCCAGGTGTAAAGGGCACGGAAACTGAATGACCGGCTTTTTTGGCCGCTTGCTCAACCGCAGCGCAGCCAGCTAACACGATAATATCCGCCAGCGATACTCGTTTATCCGAGGCTTGTGCCTGATTAAACTGCTGTTGGATCGTTTCGAGTACCGACAATACCTTAGCAAGTTGCGCGGGTTGATTAACCTCCCAGTCTTTTTGTGGAGCCAGTCGAATTCGAGCACCATCAGCACCACCGCGCATATCAGAACCGCGATAAGTGGAAGCGGATGCCCAAGCCGTTGCCACCAATTCAGACACACTTAAACCGGAAGCCAAAATACTTACTTTAAGTGCATTGATATCCTGCTCATCAATTAACGGATGATTGACCGCAGGGATCGGATCTTGCCAAATAAGTTCTTCACTGGGCACTTCAGGCCCTAAATAACGAGCAACAGGTCCCATATCGCGGTGGGTTAATTTATACCAAGCACGAGCAAAGGCATCGGCAAATTGATCCGGATTTTCATAAAATCTACGGGATATTTTTTCGTAGGCTGGGTCAAACCGTAGCGATAAATCGGTGGTTAACATGCTTGGAACTTTACGTTCGTTTGCATCAAAAGCATGAGGAATTTGCCCCGCACCTGCACCATTTTTAGGTTGCCACTGATGTGCGCCTGCAGGACTTTTAGTCAGCTCCCATTCAAAACCAAATAGGTTTTCAAAGAAATAATTGCTCCATTGAGTCGGCGTTTGAGTCCAGGTCACTTCAAGTCCACTGGTAATCGCATCTTTACCGACACCACTGCCATGGGTACTTAACCAGCCAAAACCCTGCGCGGCGATGCCAGATGCTTCAGGATCGGCGCCAACTAACGCGGCATCACCGGCACCGTGGGTTTTACCAAAGGTATGGCCACCGGCAATCAGTGCCACGGTTTCTTCGTCATTCATCGCCATACGGGCAAAGGTTTCACGAATATCTGTAGCAGCGGCAATAGGATCGGGGTTGCCGTCAGGCCCTTCGGGATTGACATAAATAAGCCCCATTTGCACCGCAGCTAAGGGGTTTTCTAGGTCACGCTCGCCGGAATAACGTTTATCACCCGCTAACCAAGTGGTTTCACTGCCCCAATACACATCTTGCTCTGGCTCCCAGACATCAACCCGACCACCTGCAAAACCAAAGGTTTTGAAGCCCATGGATTCTAAGGCCACATTGCCCGTCAAGATGATTAAATCAGCCCATGAAATTTGGCTACCGTATTGTTGTTTGATTGGCCACAATAAACGTCGCGCTTTATCGAGGTTGCCATTGTCTGGCCAGCTATTAAGTGGAGCAAAACGCTGTTGACCTGCACCGGCACCACCACGGCCATCGCCGGTACGATAAGTACCCGCACTATGCCACGCCATGCGAATAAAAAACGGTCCGTAGTGACCAAAGTCGGCAGGCCACCAATCTTGAGAATCGGTCATTAAAGCATGGAGATCCTGCTTAAGCGCTTGGTAGTCGAGTTTATTAAAAGCTTCAGCGTAATCAAATTGCTCGCCCATTGGATTCGACTTTAAAGAATGCTGATGCAAGACATCAAGTCTTAATTGATTTGGCCACCAGTCTTTATTAGATGTACCGGTCTCCGCAGTGTGATTAAACGGACATTTACCTTGATTAGACATAATATTTTCCTGTGGATGATGAGCTTATGACACTAGTTATAGTCTTCTAACCACTATATGGCTAATTGACTTCTTCTATGACATCAATAGACAAAGACGATAAGTGAATAATTAGTAAGGTATTGAAGGAACAAAGGTAATTAACACTACGATCAGCTTATTTCACTCATCGCAGTATTATTTAAAAGTCGACTTAATTGCTAAGCGACCGCATTTTCAGTATTTAATGTACATCAGCAGTGTTGAGTTTTTGCTGTAAGTACGCCAGTTGTGCAGAGCGTGCATTTGGGCCTGCATAAGGATAAATACTCCACCACTCTTTAGCGCTAATAGACTCACCCGCAACAAAAGATTGATAAGGGCTATGTACTTCTAGCTCAATTAAACCCGCTGCCGCCCCTAGTCCGTCGAAGTTATAATATAGTTCGATTTGTCCCTGTTCAGGATGAATAGAAGATTGAGCATTCAGCTTGAATTCAATCACAAAAAGTTGTTGATTGACGAACGCCGCTATCCAGCCAGCGGTTGGCTGGATAAACAACTTACCGCTTCGTCGTTTAATGTTATCAGCAAAAATATTAGGATTTTTTAATTGTAAAAAACCATTCTCAAGACTGTAGACCGGATAACTTTTAAGCGGATCGTTACTGCCATCAAAACGGATATTGTCAGTTGAATCGACTGCAACATAAATCACCGCATCACTCGCTACACGTGTATTAAACCAAATATCGCGAGAGATACTGCCAGCTTGAATATTTTGCGCTGCTGCAAGCAATTCAACCTGCTGTTTGTTTGGCGTCAGCGTAAAGCTTTTTGACAAACGTACTCCACTAATGGGGCTGTCGATCCCTTGTAAGGTAATCTGTTTGTCATTGGACTTAAGCACCTTGTTTTCAGCAAGAACGATATAAGGGTCTGGTGGCCAAGGCGCTCGCGCTTCGCGACGCTGTTGATTTTTCGTTTGATATGTCCACCAACTGTTTTGCGGTCCTAACCACACAATATGGCCAAAATAGTCGATGTGTTGTCCAAAATAGGAAATGGTCGGCTGAGGTTGCTCGAGAATGTCTTTACCCACAAGAAGGACGTTTTTCTTACCTGCTGCAGAAAAATGAATAACTCGGCCACCGGCATTTGGCGTAATAACCATATCAACAAAATCAGAAGATATTTCAAGTCGCTGACTCGTTGCAGCCTCGGCGTTAGCGTTAGCACAAGAGAATATGGCTAAACTCGTCCCCATTAGGATGAGATATTTTATTATCATTTTTATTTATTTCCGCAAAGTATCGTTAGGCTGCAGCCGCTAAAAAACGCTTAGTAATCACTAGAAAGTCCTGCTAATACAAAGCTTAAGTCATTGATACAAAAGTTACTACAGGTGCATTGGAGCAATCCTGAGACAATATTTTAATTGGCCACACCAAGGGATGACCTTTTACCATCAGATGCAGAAAATTTAAAAGGGAAAAGTTGAGTCGCAGATACGAACTGTGGATCCACCGATTGGGTCTGATAAGTGCCATATTGCAGACCTTGAACACTTAAAATCTGAATGTCAGTTGTATACTTTTTAGCTATCTTTCAGATTATGTCTGATCCTAATATTGAAAGGCTCACTAAAGTGAATTGAGAATTATGGACTCCCTATGACTAATATTTGAAAGAACTTGACTAAAAGATACAGAAAAGTTTTTATGAATCGTTAAACCACTAAATATTAAAAATTTTTGCTAAAAAGGTCTTTGTAATGAGTGAAGGAAATACTGTTTCAATTAAGTTATCTACTAAAGAGCCAGATGCAGTTAAAAAATTAATACTGGGCGTACACCAAAAAGTTGAGGTTTATCAGGTTCGTTCAATACAAGGTTTGGATACACTTATTACTATAGTATCGGTGGTTGGCAGTACCGCAAGTATTGTTGGATTATTTCATTCATTAAAAAAATCAAATTTAGAAAAGACAAAAATTAAATCTATCGAAATTAAAAAAAGGAGTTCGTCTGGCGAAACGTTAACGATAAAGGCTCATGAAATTTCAGAAAAGGGGATTGTGGAACTGGTGGAAAGGGCCAAAAATGCTGAGTGAATTTATATTAGATGAATTAAAGTTAAGCAGAAGCCATTTGTTGGAGCTAACTCAGGAACAGTTCAATAATGGATTTTTAGACGGCGCTGTTTGGCCGAAAGGTGGACTGAGTTTATTCTTGAGAACAACCGCATCGGAAAACCTTTCTTACCAATCAGAAGATGAATATAAAATTGTACTCGATAGGCGATGGTATGAGTTCATTTATCTAAAAAGCAAGATACTTGCCGAATATCGTGAGCATAAACTAAAAGCAGAGGAAAACGATGAAATAGACGCTGATGACTATAGGGATTACCTTGAACTTAATTATTCAGGGCTTTGTATTGCTTACTTAGTAGAACGATTAACCTGTGGTTCCGATATTGATGTAAGGAAAGCAAATAAGTTAATAGTTCTTTTTGATAAAGAGCTTTATTATTTTAGAGAGTATCAAGAAGCGTTTCTCGACAGGTTCTATTCAGGTTTAGATTATGTACTGAAGAATATTCTTTCCTTATTCGGTGCTAGCCACGAGTTGGGTCACGTTATTGAAAATGAAGACACCAATCCTCAAGTGTTGAGAATTCAGGGTTTTCTTGCTGCGACACATAGAGATTTGTTAGACCAGTTAACCGACATCTTGAAGAAAAAGCATCACATAAAGCTTGAAAGTAACCTTTCTATAATTTCACATTTACTAATTCATACCAGTGAAACATATGATGAGCAAGTGAGTGTTTTAGTAAGCATGTTAAGTGGGATAGCAGAGGACGCTTCTTATAAGGAAGTTTTTGCAGATTGCGTTATGGCCGAATTAATTTGCTTAAATATCATTCCTCTCCTAGATGAAACGTGTGAGGACTGGGATGTTGAAGACATCGATATGTTTTTAATGACCTGTGTTTTACAGTTTGTCGAAATGAACAATGGACTAACTGGGCTTACTGCCGAGTCACAATCAACAGATAAAGACGCAGAGGAAAACGTTCAAATTGCATGTGATACACAGACACTTACGACCTCCCGTTTAAACATACTCCAAATATTCTTAGAAACGATATTAGACTCCATGAGAAACAGAGAACATCCTAGTGCTAATATTAGAGTGGGAATGAATCGCGCTAGAAGTATATTTAACTCCAACCTAGACGGCCTTGTGTCAGCTCATGAAAAAGTAAAAAGAAAGCGTCAAATAAATGTTGAGCTTAAAGCTGCTGAGAAAGATGTATTTATACCGGAAGATAGAGCAGAAAAGATCGAATATATGCTAAAAAAAACTGGATATTTCACTTTAACGTTCTGAATACGAGCCTGTAACAGATTCTGTGTAACTGCCATTTAGTTAATGTGCTTTTCGAGGCGTTCCCCAAACTCAATAATAAAACGAACCATTGCCTGACGCCAGTTGTGGATCGGCATTGACCATTTTT
>JAUHQD010000013.1 GCA_030418115.1 Alteromonadaceae bacterium BrNp21-10
TTTACGCTTAATTTACTGGCTGGATTGGTGGCTTATTGTCTTAAAGAGAATAAGCCATCCCTTAACCTGACTGACGTAGAGCGTTATTCTATGGTAATTGCTTAAACCGATCTCAGGTTAATTTATTTTGCGGCGAATGGGAGATTTCTGCCAAGGCGTGCCTTCTACAGGGCGTAGCATATTGTATCGCTCTTTAGTTTTAACTATACTTTGTACCAAATAAAGTACAACTAAAGGTATTTTCATGAGTAGACTTCGTTTTGATCAAGATATCCAACCACTTTCAGACTTTAGAGCCGGAGCCGCATCATTTATACGTCAAGTGAATGAAACTAGAAGACCAATTGTTATTACCCAAAGGGGAAAAGGGGTGGCTGTTGTTTTAGATGTTGCTGAATATGAAGCTATGCAGGAAAAAATAGAATTACTTGAAGAAGTACAAAAAGCAGAAGCTCAACTTTCCGCAGGGTTAGGTATTTCAAGCTCAGATGCTCGAACACAAATTTTGAAGAATATTAAGCCTTGAAAGTAGTTTGGTCCCCTTTAGCGATAGAAAAACTAGAGGAAGCAGCTAAGTTTATTGCTCTTGATAAACCATCAGCAGCTGACAAATGGGTGAATGAGGTTTTTAACCGTACCGATATGCTTGGCGCCCAACCAGAGTTAGGCCGAGAAGTGCCTGAGTTATTAGGCTCACGTTATCGTGAAGTAATATTTGGCAACTATCGAATTATCTATAAAATTGAAAATGAAATAAAAATATTAACTTTACGCAATAGTCGTCAGTTGTTGGATCTAGAAAAGATCGATTCATAATTATCGGCTCACCAGTGTGCGTACAATAAAAAGTAGATACCTGCCTTCGCAGGTAAGACAAACGATGTACGTCAATAAAGTTGACCATCCTTCGACAAGCTCAGGACGAACGGGGATAACTCGTTGGCGTAGCCGATAAAATAACCCCACGGCCGCTATTCAATTTCACCGTAAATTTTATCCAACGTGTCCTCCATCGAGGCCCCGGCTACGCCGTTGTGGGTGACTAAATACCACTCGTGATCAATATTGAGACCTGGGATTGCTAACTTTTCTAACTGATCAATAAAGCCCATCACAAAAAAGAAATTACCCAAGGGAAATGCGGTGGTTAAATACAGATTAGATTCAATGCTGCTGTTGATTTTCAAGCGCTGTTCAATCAGTTCATCCATGGCCAAGGGGTTATCCCAATAGGACGTGTCATAGGCGATGTAGTTTTTGAATAAGGGCTTTTCAGCGTCATCAACAAACAATAGGGCGGTTGTCACAAGGCCACCGAAGGAGGTGCCTTGAAAGCTTCGCTCATTGGCATCCACTCTATAGTTGGACTCAATCAACGGCATAAATTCTTCGCGGATAAATTGCAAATAGGTTATGGCGCCGGGTAGACGATAATCAATGGAGCGGCGGTCACTGCCTTTAGGACCTTCTTCAACGCCGACAATAATCACATCGCGCTTGTCCTGTTCGATATAATTGGCAAAGCCCTCAAAATTCCACTGGCCATCCATAACGTACATAATGGCGTAGTGTTTATCGGGGTTCTCTGCGTAAGAGACGGGTAAATAAACATGATAGGGATAATCGACGCCAGTAATAGTGGATTGAAATTGTTGTTTGCCGCTGTATTGATCGGCTTTAAGATGATCGCCCCAGACCCAAGGCTTTTGCTCTGGTTGCTGATCTGAATTAAGTTCTGGGTTCTGCTCTGAGTTCTGTTCATCAACTTTAGGGTCATTGCACCCTGCCAACAACACACACAGCAGCATCAATACAGAAAGCGTTTTACTCATTAGATCATCCTTGTTCAAATTTAATAAAAGCATAATACCCAACCGCCACAATAAGTCAGCCAACGAAATGCGTTAACTTTATTGCTTATTCTATAGATTAAATAACGTGGGCTTTATATTGTGACTTTAATCGCTTGGGCTAACAGCCTTATTTACACGACCTGTTGATTAATAACACGAAATTGCGGGGATCGGAATCAAATATAGATATCGAGGTGCTTGATGGTTTTCCCATCTTCACCGACTTCGATTTTATCTTCAGGGGTGTGTTCTGCGTCTTCGCTAGTATTCTTTGCCAGCTTAGCCGCTTGCTTTTTCTTTTCTTGCCGTTCACGGGCGTCACGCTCTTTGGCGTTAAGATTTTCATCTTCATCCGTTACGGCTTTAAGTTGTGCTTCTTTACTCACTTGTTCCACGCGATATTCGTCCTGTACCGGCGAGACTTTGCCCTCTCGTGGTAACACTGAAAAAAGTAAATCGCTGGTCATGACACTATCCTTCCTATCTCGCTGTAGCAGCTAATTTGGTTATGGTTACTACCTATAAGACAACAAAATGGTACAAATATTACATACCGTTATCGTCAAAGATGCCGTTCACCTTAACATTTGTGCAATTAACAAGCGATTATTATGCCATATTGGTATTTTATGCAGTATTAGTCAAACTAGTGGATATAAGGCCCCGCGCTTATATTTACCTATGGAGCGCTTAATAGGGTTTGTCCAAAACTGACATTGAAGTCAGCGCACCACACGCTTAGCGAATTAAAATCATCCAGTGTTTTACCTGCCGGTAAGTTAATCATTAAGGTTTCCTGTTGATAAACCCTGCCGTTAAGTAAATTGCCCATGGCAAACGCTGCGTCGCTATTGTAACCGTGATCTGTGCTCCCATAGAAATACACCAAAGGTCCGCCGCCATCATAGTTAAACATGCTCACCTCTAATGTGCAGTTATTCACAACCGTCACAGTACCGGCCACATTATGAGCTAACGTGGCAAGCTCACCGCTATACCCCACCTTTGCATGATCAGTACCGCAACCTGTTGTCGGTGGCATACCATTTTCTAAGGTGATCATAAGGTGATTCACTGCCGATTCGGCACTGATCAGCATAGTATTGGTATTGCTGCCGTTGGCGACTAGGGTATCTACCTGCACAGCAAAATCGACGGCGGTAAAATCAACATTCAACCCCGCAGCTAATGTATGCACATTCTCGTTTAACCTAATACCATTACCCGGTATGCCATCATCATCTAAGGTTTGCAGTAAGCGTGATAAGTTGACCACGCCAATATCGTAGAAATCCTCAGTGGCAAAGATGTCTAAGGGGCTTAACATAGCTTTGGCTAATACCGACGGCAGATCAATAGCGCCAATAGAGAAAATTACCTCTTCGTTTTCCTGATAACTAAACTCGCCATTTTCGTTAGTGATGCCCGTTTGGGTGGCAGTGCGAAAGTTAAGCCCTGCCACAGCGGCGTCCACAAATACACCGGTATAAACCGTCGCGGCGGGCGGTGTTGTGGTAGGCGGAGTGGTGGTTGGTGGCGTAGTTAACGAATTCGAACCTCCACCTCCGCAGGCCACGGCGCCCATGCTCAGGCCGACAACAATCAGCCATTGACGACGTAATGGGGAAATGGAACTAGAAGTAAAAGTCATCGGGTGTTCCCTATTATTATTCATTAACAATTTGCTATTGGAATAGACCTCAGCAATATCAAAGATATTTCGTGTTTAGCCTAAAGACTCATTTACATACCACATTAAAATATAAGTAATACCATAAAAATTCTGCATTAATGAATACTTAATCATTGCAATACACAGCATCTTTAGTTAATTTAGGCGCCATTGATTTGAGAGCATATTCTCTAGCGAAAAAGAACTTACTTATGAACAACCTGAAAGCACTACATCACCATCATATAGCATAACCTTTCAGGTTCGTGCTGGAAGGTCTGTAGTTACCTTCCAGTGGAACAGTTTTATACGCTAAACCCTCGGAAGGAAACTTTCGGGGGTTTTTAGTTTTAGGCGTTTACGCGTTGGCGTTTTGAATTCACAAAATATAGGCAGATAAAGTCCATGATAGACAGTAATAGATTAAGAATTGCAGTACAGAAATCCGGTCGTTTATGCGATGGCAGTATGGAATTACTCAAGGCCATTGGTGTTAAGCTTTCCATTCGTGACCGATTACTGATTGCCCATTCCACTAACTTGCCTATCGATTTACTACGGGTACGTGATGATGACATTCCCGGTCTTGTAATGGATGGCGTAGTAGATTTAGGCTTTATTGGCGAAAACGAGCTAGAAGAAAAAATGCTTGAGCGCCAAGCCACCGGCCGCAATGCTAATTATAAAGAATTAACCAAGTTAGATTTTGGCGGTTGCCGTTTATCTATCGCTGCGCCTACCGAATTCCCTTACAAAGGTGTTACGGATTTTGAAGGCAAAAAAATCGCTACCACTTACCCATACTTATTAGAGCGTTACTTTAAGCAAGAAGGCGTTAACGCCAGTGCGGTAATGCTTAACGGTTCGGTAGAAGTTGCACCTCGTGCCGGTTTAGCCGATGCCATTTGTGATTTAGTCTCTACCGGTGCCACCTTAGAAGCCAATGGCTTGGTAGAAGTACAAGAAATTTTCCGCTCTACTGCGGTATTAATTCAACGCGATGGTGAGTTACCCGAAGCCAAACAAGCGCTGATGGATAAACTTATGCCGCGTATTAGCGGTGTGATGCAAGCTAAAGAAAGCAAATACATCATGTTACACGCGCCTAAAGACAAGCTTGAGCAAGTTAAAGCCTTGTTGCCGGGTGCTGAAAACCCTACTCAGTTACCTTTAGCTGATAATGACAAAAGCGTGGCTATTCACGTGGTTTGCACCGAGACCTTGTTTTGGGAAACCATGGAAAAACTCAAAGCCTTGGGTTGTAGCTCCATACTTGTTATGCCAATTGAAAAAATGATGGGCTAACACTGTGAGTGATAACAACACCTTGGGCGCAAATAAAACAACACAACGCTGGTCAGCGCTTGATGCTGACGCACAACAGCAACTGCTGAGTCGTCCTGCGCTGGATGACAATGCGGCACTGACGCAAACGGTAAAAGACATCATTGCCAATGTACGTGCCAATAAAGATCAGGCGTTGTTTGAGTACAATCAAAAATTTGATGGCGCTGCCATTGATGGTTTGCGTTTAGCGCAAGCCAAGCTCGATAGCGCTAAAAGCGAACTCAGCAATGAAGTGATTGCCGCTATTGATTTAGCCTATAGCAATATACGCCAGTTTCATCAGGCACAAGTGCCCAGTGATACACGCATTGAAACCCAGCCAGGTGTGGTCTGTGAGTTAAAACATGCACCCATTGCCGCAGTAGGTTTATACATTCCCGGAGGTACTGCGCCCTTACCTTCAACGGTTTTAATGCTAGGTGCCACAGCACAAGTGGCCGGTTGCCCGCGCAAAATATTATGTACGCCACCGGCAAAAGACGGCTCTATTGCCGCTGAAATCCGCTACGCTGCCACTATTTGTGGGGTTGATGAAGTGTATTTAGTCGGCGGCGCCCAAGCTATTGCCGCTATGGCATTTGGTACCGAATCTATTGTTAAGGTCGATAAAATTTTCGGCCCCGGTAACAGTTATGTCACCGAAGCCAAACAGCAGGTCAGCCAGGACGCACAAGGCGCTGCTATCGATATGCCAGCAGGCCCATCGGAAGTGTTAGTCATAGCCGATGGCAATGCTAATCCGGAGTTTGTGGCAGCGGATTTATTATCCCAAGCCGAACACGGTACCGATTCTCAAGCGATATTGGTTAGCGACAGCGCAGAGCTGATTGAGCAAACTCAAGCAGCGGTAACTCGCCAGTTACAAACTCTAAGCCGCCAAGCCATTGCCGAACAAGCCATGGCCAACAGCCGTTATATTTTGACTGACGATGTAGCGCAATCTGTTGCGGTATCTAATCAATACGCGCCAGAGCATTTGATCCTACAACTGGATAACGCTCGTGAGTTGTTAGCATCGCTTACCAACGCCGGTTCTATTTTTGTTGGTGAGTGGTCACCGGAATCTGCCGGAGATTATGCCAGTGGTACTAACCACGTTTTGCCAACTTACGGTTATGCACGAAATTATTCTAGCCTTGGACTAATGGATTTTATCCGCCGTTATACGGTGCAGGAATTGTCTTACCAAGGTTTACAAAATATTGGCCCTGCCATTATGACATTGGCCAATGCCGAAGGTTTAGATGCGCACCGCCAAGCGGTAGCCATTCGTTTGGAGCAAGCAAAATGAGTGCTGATTTAATTGCCAAGTTATTATCGCCACACTTAAAAAGCTTGCAGCCTTACGAGTCGGCACGGCGTTTATTTAAAGGTGGCAAGGCCAGCGAACAGGCATGGATGAATGCCAATGAATCGCCCTTTACTAATGATTACAGCTTAGATTGCGACACCTTAAATCGCTATCCAGATTGTCAGCCCCCTGCGGTTATTAGTGCCTACGCCGCTTATTCTGGGGTAACGCCTGAACAAACTCTAGTCAGCCGAGGTGCCGATGAAGGGATTGAACTGCTGATCCGTGCCTTTTGTGAAGCCGGTCAAGACAGCGTACTGATTTGCCCGCCAACTTACGGCATGTATGCCATCAGTGCTAAAACCTTTAACGTGGGTGTTGAACAAGCGCCACTTAAAGCGGACTTCAGTTTAGATATTGATGCTATCAGCCAATATGTCGGTAAAGTGAATGTGGTGTTTATATGCTCGCCGAATAACCCTACCGGTACCGATGTTGGCAAAGCGCAATTACAACAGGTGTTGGAATTGTTCGCCGATAGCGCATTGGTAGTGGTTGATGAAGCCTATATTGAGTTTACTCAGCAGCAAAGCTGGGCAGCAGAACTAGCCAGTTATCCGAATTTGGTAATTTTACGTACGCTATCCAAAGCCTTTGCCTTAGCCGGTATTCGTTGTGGATTTACCTTAGCCGCACCCGAGATAATTCAAGAACTGCTAAAAGTAATTGCCCCTTATCCGCTTGCTGAGCCGGTGATCCAAATTGCCGTGCAGGCATTAAGTGACGAAGGTGTAAAACGCACGCAATCCCAAGTGACGTTGCTCAACCAGCAAAAGCACTGGTTACAGCAGCAGCTTGGGGAAATGCCAGCCATTACTTTAGTCGGCGATACCGCGGCCAACTTTGTTTTGATGCGCCTAGACGATAAACAAGCCTTGATGGATTACTTAGTGGCTAACGGCATTCTCATTCGCGATCAGTCCAAACAACTTAATCTTGCCAACTGCCTGCGCATTAGCATTGGCAGTGAACAACAAAATTTACGCTTGCTGAACGCCATTCAGCAGTTTTACGCACAAAAGGGTTAACATGAGCCAACAAGCCATATTATTTATAGACAGAGACGGCACACTAGTTGAAGAGCCACCTGTCGACAAGCAACTCGACACCTTAGAAAAACTGGTATTTGAGCCGCAAGTGTTACCGGTATTGTTGCGTTTGCAGCAAGCTGGATTCCGTTTGGTAATGGTCTCAAATCAAGACGGTTTAGGTACCGACAGTTTCCCCAAAGCAGATTTTGATGCGCCTCATAATAAGATGATGGAGTTCTTTAGCAGCCAAGGCGTGCAATTTGACGACGTACTAATTTGCCCGCACTTTGATGCCGACAACTGTAGTTGCCGTAAGCCTAAGTTAGGTTTGGTTAAAGACTACTTACAACAAGGTAAAGTGGATTTCAGTCGCTCATTTGTAATTGGCGATCGTATTACCGATATTCAGCTTGCAGAAAATATGGGCATTGTGGGTATTCAATATCATCCAGGCACCAATAACTGGTTAGATATTGAAAAACAACTTACCAGTAATAGCCGTATAGCCGAAGTACAGCGCGATACCTTAGAAACACAGATTTATGTGAAGGTTGATCTTGATTCCACTAAGAAATCCGACATTCACACAGGCATGGGCTTTTTCGACCATATGCTTGATCAAATCGCCACCCACGGCGGTTTTTATATGAATGTGCAAGTAAATGGCGATTTGCATATAGACGATCACCACAGTGTTGAAGATACCGCATTGGCCTTAGGTGACGCGCTACGTAAAGCCCTCGGTAACAAACGCGGTATTGGCCGCTTTGGTTTTGCCCTGCCCATGGATGAATGCCGCGCCGAATGTGTGCTGGATATTTCTGCTCGTCCGTGGATGAAGTTTGATGCCAAATTTACCCAAGAACGTGTAGGTGAAATGGGTACGCAAATGGTGCCGCATTTCTTCCGTTCGCTATCAGACAGCATGGGGATCTCCGTGCACTTATCCACTACCGAGGGCAATGCCCATCATCAGGTGGAAAGTTTGTTTAAAGTATTTGGCCGCGCGCTGCGCCAAGCCATCAGCAAGCAAGGTAATGAGTTACCCTCGTCTAAAGGAGCATTGTGATGCAATTGGTGATCGTCAATACCGGTTGCGCCAATATATCCTCGGTGCGCTTCGCCATTGAACGTTTGGGCTATCAACCGGTGGTGAGTGATGATGCTGCTGTGATCCAAGCTGCTGATAAAGTCTTTTTACCCGGTGTGGGTTCTGCCCCTGCGGCCATGGCACAAATTAATGCCAAAGGGCTAGCGCCGGTTATTCAAAGCTTAACGCAGCCGACCTTAGGCATTTGCCTTGGCATGCAGTTAATGACGCAAAGTTCCGAAGAAAGCGCAGTAGCGGGTAGTAACACCCCTTGTCTTGGCTTAATCGATACTCAAGTAAAGAAAATGCAGGTCGGTGAATTACGTCTTCCGCATATGGGCTGGAATCAAATCAAGGTGGCTAAAGATAATCCGTTATTCGCAGGCATTAGCGATGGCAGTTATTTCTACTTCGTGCACGGTTATGCAGTAGAAGTGGGCAGCCATACCTTAGCCGCTTGCCAGTACGGCGTGGATTTTTCTGCCAGTATCGGTCAAAACAATTTTTATGGCGTGCAGTTCCACCCGGAACGTTCCGCCGATGCAGGCGCAGCATTACTGCAAAACTTTATTAAAAATACGTGAGCTTTAAGCTCTGGAGAACGGTTCCATGATTATTCCTGCCATAGACTTAATTGACGGCAAAGTAGTTCGCCTTTACCAAGGTGACTATGGACAGAAAACAGAATATCAACTCGACCCCGTAGACGTGGTTAATCAATACGCTAGCGAAGGCGCAACCTGGTTACATATTGTTGATTTAACGGGCGCGAAAGACACCAGCAAACGCCAATTGGAATTAATTGGCCGTATGGTGGCGACTGGCAAAATGCAATTCCAAGCTGGTGGTGGTATTCGTGATGAACAAGATGTAGTGCAACTACTGGAAGCCGGTGTTAGCCGCGTGGTAATTGGTTCGGTAGCCGTGAAAGATCCCGAATTGGTGAAAGGCTGGATGCAAAAATACGGCCCTGAGAAAATCGTCCTAGCGCTGGACGTGAATATCGATGCCGATGGCAACAAACACATTGCCACCCATGGCTGGCAAGAAAACAGCGGTGTAGCCTTAGAAGCGCTGCTAGAAGACTTTTTGAGTGTTGGCGCTAAACATGTGTTGTGCACCGACATCAGCCGCGATGGCACCTTACAAGGCTCTAACACTAGCCTTTACAGCGAAATGAAAGCACAGTTTCCGCAAATTCAATGGCAAGCCTCTGGCGGTATTGGTCAGTTGCAAGATATTGCCAATTTGATCCCGACCAATGTGGACGGCGTGATTCTCGGCCGAGCTTTGTTGGAAGGTAAATTCACCTTAACAGAAGCCATTAAAACCTGGGGTAAAGTCTAATGTTAGCCAGACGTATTATCCCCTGCCTTGACGTTAAAGACGGCAAGGTGGTCAAAGGAGTTAAATTCCGTAACCACGAGATCGTCGGTGATATTGTGCCCTTAGCTGAGCAATACGCTAAAGCCGGTGCCGATGAGTTAGTGTTTTACGACATTACCGCCTCTAGCGATGCCCGCGTGGTCGATAAAAGCTGGGTGAGCCGTATTGCGCGAGTGATCGATATCCCCTTCTGTGTCGCTGGCGGCATTAAATCCGTTGAAGATGCGGGGCGCATTTTGGAAATGGGCGCAGATAAAATTTCGGTAAATTCACCAGCCTTATCTAACCCTGAGCTAATCACCCAATTGCACGACCAATATGGTCAGCAATGTATTGTGGTGGGTATCGATAGCTTTTATAACGAAGAAACTGGCCAGTATCAGGTGCATCAATTTACTGGTGATGAAAGTCGTACCAAAACTACTGGCTGGCAAACCAAAGACTGGGTCGCCGAAGTACAACAACGCGGTGCCGGTGAAATAGTACTCAACTGCATGAACCAAGATGGTGTGCGTAAAGGTTATGATATCGCCCAACTCGCCGCCATTCGTGCCATTTGCCATGTGCCTTTAATTGCCTCTGGTGGTGCTGGTGAAATGTCACACTTTAAAGATGTGTTTGAACAGGCTGACGTGGATGGCGCATTAGCCGCCTCGGTATTCCATAAAGGCATTATTCCCATCCCCGATTTAAAAGCGTATTTACGCCAGCAGAATATTGAGATCCGATCATGATTATTACTTCAGAAAACATCAACCAACTCGCCTGGGACAAAATGGATGGCTTGCTGCCCTGTATCGTTCAGGATGCGCAATCTGGCACCGTACAAATGCAAGGTTATATGGATAAAGAAGCCTTGGCCCATACCCTTAACAGCGGCCATGTAACGTTTTTCAGTCGTTCCAAACAGCGATTATGGACCAAGGGCGAAAGCTCTGGCAACGTACTTGATCTAGTACAAATCAGTGCTGATTGTGATTTAGATTCGATTCTGGTGTTAGCCAATCCTCACGGCCCGACTTGCCATAAAGGCACCGATACTTGCTGGCCCGACGCTCAAATTCCCTCTTTGAGTTTTATTGCGCAATTAGAGCAAGTGATTGCCAGCCGCAAAGGCGCTGATGCGAAAAGCAGCTATACCGCCAGTTTATATGCCAGTGGCATCAAGCGTATCGCTCAGAAAGTGGGTGAAGAAGGCGTAGAAACCGCACTAGCCGCCACCGTCAAAGATTTAGAAGAGTTGAAAAACGAATCTGCCGATTTGTTGTATCACTTAATTGTATTGCTACAAGCCAGTGATTTGAGTCTACAAGATGTGGTTGAAGTACTTAAAGCTCGCCACAGTAAATAATTCCCTTCTAATATTAAATAATACCATCTCAAAATAAGGTGCCTGCTCAGGGCGCCTTTTTATATCAATCCGTATTAATCAAATTTCTTGATACAAACTATCAATAAATAACGCTGTTTCATTAAGAAATTTCGATTAAGCTAATATTATGATTTCGTCGCACTGTCAGGAAAGCCATTATGAGGTTAGCCAATAATCAATTTAGTTTTGGTTGGGTCAGCATTGTCATTCATTGGTTGAGTGCTATTACCATTGTTGGACTTTTTGCAGTGGGTTGGTGGATGGTTGATTTGGATTACTATAGCGAATGGTATCAAACAGCACCCCATTGGCATGTCAGTGTTGGGATCCTACTTTGTCTGGTCACTGTGTTCAGATTGATATGGCGATGGTGTCAGCCCTCGCCAAAGGGCATAGGCGCAAAATGGGAACAAATTGCGGCTTTCGCCGCCCATACAATTTTATATTTACTGCTGTTCGTGCTCTTTACTGCAGGCTATTTACTAACAACGGCTGATGGCCGCGGTATAGAAGTATTCAATTGGTTTACGCTACCATCAATGGGTGAACTATTTGAAAAACAAGAACAGCTTAGTGGCGATATCCATGAATTCGCTGCTTATGGGTTAATTGCTTTAGCGTTAATTCATGCATTAGCAGCCTTTAAACATCACTTTATTAACAAAGATGAAACCCTAAACAGAATGCTTAAACCTTCTAAACAATTAAATGGAGATAATAAATGAAAAAACTACTACTTGCTGCCGCATTACTTGCCAGTGCTCATGTCGCTTCAGCGGCCGATTATGTAATTGACACTAAAGGTGCCCATGCCTCTATTCAATTCAAAGTCAGCCATCTTGGTTACTCTTACGTCACTGGCCGCTTTAATACCTTTGACGGCAAATTTAGCTATGATGCAGCCAAACCAGAAGCCTCTACCATCAGCGTTAATATTGATACCACCAGCGTTGATAGTAACCATGCCAAGCGTAATCAACATATTCGCGGTGATGACTTTTTAAAAGCCGATGACTTTGCAACAGCACAATTTATTAGCACTAAAGTTGTTGATAAAGGTGATGATAAGTTAGCCATCCACGGCAACCTGACATTGTTAGGTGTAACTAAACCTATCGTTATTGATGCGACTAAAATAGGTGAAGGTAAAGATCCATGGGGTGGTTATCGTGCAGGTTTTGAAGGCACTACCAGTATCCAAATGGGTGACTTTGGTGTCAAAATGGATTTTGGTAAAGTTGAATTTGATTTAATCATTGAAGGCATAAAACAGTAGCCATATTACTGTTTCTAAATAAAAAACGGCGATGATTATCGCCGTTTTTTATTAAATGAGTCTTGGCTCGGTTGAGCAAAAACAGAAGTAACAAGCGTTACATTTTCGTTGCTCTTAACATCCAAGCTGTTTTCTCATGAATACGCATACGATCAGACACTAACGCCGCGGTGGATTCATCGTCAACTTGTTGCGCTATTTTAAACACTTCTCTGGCAGTTTTAATTACTTGCTCATGAGCTTTAGTGAGTAGCACTACCATTTCAGAAGCAAGGGGAACACCTTCAACTTCCTCAATTGAGGTTAATTGGGCAAACTGTTTATAGGTGCCCGGTGCAGGGACATCTAACGTGCGTATACGCTCGGCAATATCATCTACGGCCACGGCAAGTTCGGTATAATGCTCTTCAAACATTAAATGCAGCTCACGGAATTGTGGCCCGGTGACATTCCAATGAAAATTGTGAGTTTGTAAATACAAAGTGTAAGAGTCCGCCAATAGGCGTTTTAACCCTTCCGCAATTTTTAATCGACTTTCTTGATTAATTCCAATATCGATGTTGCTCATTTACTTTCCTCTTGTTGCCTAGTGTGATTTTTTAACTAGCTCATAATATACCTGTGGGCATTTACGACAAAAACAACCGTAAAAAGTAAATGAACTGAAATCGAGGTTAATTACTCAAACTGAATACGAGTAATGTAATAAGGTTTTAACGCAGCTGCTTGGGCTTGAAACCATATGCCATCGACCATTTTGTTGTCACCGGCAATCTCCGCCAATGGCACTTCAGCGATTAACCAGGATTTTGCTTTTGGCTGAATAATATAATTGGAATCAACGGCTTTGCCGTCAACAATCAACTTAACCGCCAGAATTTGCCCGCCTTCCAGGCCACCATTGATAAAAAATGACAACTTGGTATACGACTCAATAGAAAAAGCATCATGATGAAAAGCCAACGCGGACCAAGGCCCACCTTCAACTTTAATTGGTGTAGCCCCACCCGCCGGATGCGATAACGTAACATCCGCCCAACTCCAATTAACCCAGCCATTTTTAAGCTCATCGTCATAAACAACAAAAGCGTTATTTTCTTGGGCTATTGAAGAGGCCGATACCACTAACCAGCAGCACAGTAGAATTAGTCTGCGCTTTAATTTATTGCAAATCATATACAAAACCTTATTTCAATATTAACTTAGCAGTATTGTTCAAGGTTTTACGCTAATTAGCAATAGTAGGCTTAGCAATCCCCGCAGCCTTAGGGTTATGCTTCTGCGGTTCATTTTTGAAAACTATATAGGCCAAGCCTGCACCATACATATCCAGCAATACATGCAAAATTATAGGAATCACTATTGAGTCAGTGAGCAAATAGAGACCAGCCAATATTCCCCCTAAGCTTGCCGTTCTCAGTACATTTAATGGTCCTTGATAAATGTGCATCAAACCAAAAGCTAAGCTAGAAAGCAGTACGCTAGCATAGGTCGGCATAACACCGTTTAGCAGTGAAATAAGATATCCGCGAAATAACAGCTCTTCACAAATCCCAGCAGAAACCGAGACGCCGAAAAAAACGTAACGGAATTCCCTTTTACTTGACGGCATAAACCATTGAATAAAAGTAAACTGCTTACGAATCTCTGGATGTAAATTAAGATTACGTTTTACTTGCCCAATGGAGTAGAGGAAATAAGCACTTAGTGCCACCAGCCCAACACTGGCCAACTGATTCGCTAAGTTCCACTGCCAACGCCAACCAATATCCCCCAGTGAAATCACATTGTTAGTCACTAGTAATAGCAAAACCAATACCGGCACCCAAATGTGTAACATGGTTTCTCGATAGACTCGAATACGCAAAGCGGGCTGCTTCAATACTCGTTGCTTCTCTGCCTCATGAGTGAAGTAAATATAAAATGGATAACCCAAAAAATAACTCCACAGTAAGTATTCTAAAATCGCCATAGTTTACCTCTTCAATCCTGATTTAATGTTGCTACAGCTTAAAGAAAGGATTGACACCTACAAATGGTATACACTTTTAACTTAGGTAAACTTTTAATTTATAATTAACCCTATGTTAAAAATAGAATCCCTCATTGCTTTTACCCTAGTGGCAAAACATCGTAGCTTTACCGGGGCCGCCAATGAACAATGCAAAACCCCCATGGCCTTGAGTAAACAAATATCCTTACTGGAAAACGAATTGGCGGAGCCGTTGTTTGAGCGCAGCACCCGCAAGGTTAGGCTCACTCAGTTTGGTGAAGAGTTTTTAGAAAAAGTGCAATCAATATTGCAACATCATGAGACGCTGCAACAATGGTTGTCCGCGCGCCAAGGTAATATTTCAGGCACCTTAAGAATAGTCGCACAGGATGTACAAACCTTTGACGAAACCGTATTTCCTTGGTTAGCCGAGTTTAAGCAGCTATATCCTGACATCGAATTGGAATTTGACGTACAAGAAAGTCTTATCGATATCAACCATGATGCATTTGATATTTATTGGGGAGTGTCGGACTATTTAGGGCATCAATATCCCAGTTTGAAACGGCGTTCGTTATGGAAAGCGAAGTATGGCATTTTTGCCTCGCCTGATTATTTAGCTGAATTTGGCACTCCAATTACGCCAACTGAGCTCACAGGCCACCGCATGATTGGTCACCCCCATGCAAAACCGAATAACGCCTTAGTTATTAACATGCAGCCAAGTAGTCAGCAGAAAAATGCAGAAACTATTTTGTTAGACGCACCAGTAAAAACCGTTAACCGGCAATCATATTTAGCCGTTCAAGGATTAGGGTTAATCAATGCATTGGTGGATAACCACGATATAAAAGATTACCTCAAAAGCGGCAAGCTAGTCCCTATACTTGAGCCCTATTGGTTTTCGGAAGCGGAGGTATTTATTTACTATCAGCAAGTTAAGCTAGAGCAACCTAAAGTACGAGGGTTTATTGACTTCTTTCTATCAAAAAGAGCGCTATGGTAGCGCTCACTTAAAAACTAACCTTAGGACAACAACACCATTCAGCGACTATCTTGCGGGCGTTCTCTTTTGGTTAGTCCCTGTAAAAAGTTGCGTAAAAACTGATTGCCACAAGGCTTATAATTGCGGTGTTCGGTGTTTCTAAAGAACGCCGACACTTCACCTTTGCTCACCTTGAAATCAGCCAACTTCATGATATTTAGAATGTCATCATCTTTTAAGGTTAAGGCGATTCGCATTTTACGCAGGATGTCGTTATTAGTTAAAATAACTCCTGGCGCTAACATCACAGGCTCTCTACCCTCCTGTTTACCGCGTAATTTAATAATCAATCCATCCAAGAATATCGATAAAATTTTATCACGACACAATACAAAACCGGCTTCTTCTTCCTTCTTCATAATGCTGTGCAGATATTCCATCTGCATCTCGTAACCAGCAAGTTCGAATATCGATATCGCCGCAGTATCGTTAATAGCTAAAGCGTAACGCAGGCGACGCAATATATCGTTGTGGATCATGGAGGTGTCTCGTTGAAGTTTAATTGGCGGTATTTTACCGGAGTTTTGAAATAAAAGCTGTGGTGATGTTGGTTGGCTACGCCAACAATTTATAAGGCACGCTTTGGCTGAACCTCCTGTTTTACTCTGGGCATCCATGTTCTTCGCCTTACATGCCAGCTAAAGCTGTTCAAAATCTCTCCCAGAAATTTGGTGTCATTTGAACCATTGCCATTTTTACAAGGCAAGTTAAGTCGCAATTTACCGACCTGTAAGTCTCAAATAACTATCAGGCGTAGCGCCTTCTTTCACTTTTTAGATTATTAACCGATGATTCTAACTTCTTGTTTTAAGGTTGATTTGGCGTTAACTTAAGAGGTCGAATGAAAACTAAAAGGCGTGACGCTCGGTAGGAAGACAAGCGGCACGCCTTCTATTAAATTGTTATGCGTAAAGAAATATGAAACATCTATTGAGCGCAAGTGTATTTGCAGTGCTATCTGTTTTCGCAATTGTTTTTGTAGTTACATTACTGGCTACGATAGGAGATGATTATTCCACTATCATGACCCCAATTTTAATGTCCAGCGTTGCCGCAATTGTGTCATTATTTATTTTAGTTGTTTGGGCAATTCCGGTGCATCTGATTCTAAAAAGATTAAATCAAGAGAGTTTTTTTTATTATCTTTTGGCTGCAATTATTCCGAGTTTTATTTTCATATATGGGTTTAAGCCATTTGGGAATGATCCAAATATTGATTTAATAAAACAAGCGTTGTTTTGTAGTTTTTGTGGTTGTGTGGGTGCTGTGGTTTTTTGGTATATAACCGTTTATCGTAAGCGTATACAAGCCGTTTAACGAAAACGCCAGCAAACAACGCTGGCACGGAGCGTTGTTACACCTAAGAGAATCTAGTTTTATGCCTGAAGCTGACCCAGCGAGAATCATGTCCTTTGCTTCACCGAAAGATTTTGGCCAATGGTTGAGGGCGAATCATGCTATTGAAAATGAGCTGTGGGTAAAGATATTCAAAATAAAGACTGGGATCCCGAGCGTGACTTGGGACGATGTTGTGATTGAGTCGCTGTGCTGGGGCTGGATCGATGGCATTAAGAAGTCAATTAATGACCAAGCCTATCTGCAGCGGATCACTCCAAGAAAAGTACGAAGTAATTGGTCAAAAAGAAACAGAGATCATGTGGAGCGTTTAATAAACGAGGGCCGGATGACGGAGTCTGGACTCGTGCACGTTCGTGCCGCCAAAGCAGATGGCCGCTGGGAAAATGCGTATGTGACAAGTGAAATGACAGTACCAGCAGATTTCTTAGCCGCACTCGATAGCAAACCTAAGGCGAAACAATTTTTTGAAACCCTCACTAAATCGCATCGTTATGCCATCGCGTACGGATTAACAAGTGCGAAGAAACCCGAAACCAGACAGAGGCGATTTGCAAAATTCATCGACATGCTTGTCAGCGAACAAAAGCCGACTTAGCCTTCAAAGACGAACATGGTGTTACATGGCTATGCCACTGACGCCAAATAGATGCTTAAACACCTTAGCACTCTCACGGCAGTTGACTTTAATCTGACCTTCTAACAACATGAGCAAATGAAACTAAATCTTACCCAACAGATAGCTCGAATTATTATCATCATTCCTTAGGAATGGTGGGATTTTTGATGCGTTTTTTAATTTATCAAACCCGCCCTAAAGGCGGGTTTTGTCATTCTGCTTCTTGGGTCTTAATGAATGGAGGTAGTATGCAGAAAATAGCCGTTTTTGGTAAACCCGGTAGTGGTAAATCCACCTTAAGTAAAAAGTTAGCCGCTGAGACAAACATTAAATTACACCCACTAGATTCAATTGTGTATCAAAGCAATGGCGATCTAGTTGACCGGCAAACTTACGATGAAGCACATCACAATATACTTAGCACCGACAGATGGATTATTGACGGCTTTGGACCCATTGAGTCGTTTTTTAAACGGCTGGATGCAGCAGATACCTTGATTTACATAGAGTTACCTTATGCCGTTAGTTATTGGCTAGTAACAAAACGCTTTTTAAAAGGGATGTTTGTTAAGCCAGAGGGCTGGCCTGATGGCAGTTCCATTTTAAAAGGCACATTGCAAAGCTATAAAGTGCTAAAACTTTGCCCTAAATTTTGGAATGATGATTTTATGCAAAAATTGCAAAACCTATCGACAAATAAAACACTATATGTAATTCGCTCGGTTTCTGAATTAAATAACTTTGTAGACAAAAATATGAAATAGAAACAGCCTTTTTCACAGTTAACAATATTCTACGGCAGATTTTCAGGCCGCTATTGAAGATGTTTCAGGTCACCCCCTCCGATTCAACTTGCCTAGTGCCAACGTCATACTTTCTTACAACTACTTTTTGAACATTTCCCCTATTCATGGCTCTATATCCATCAGTATCAACACTTATTTCACGACTAAGGACAACACATGCAAACCAAAACAGCTCTGAAGTTATTAAAAAACAATATTGGCTTTATCAGCTTTCTGGTATTGATGTTCGCTTGTCGTAGCAGCCTAGCGGATTGGAATCATGTGCCTACCGGATCGATGAAACCGACCATAATGGAAGGTGACCGGATTTTGGTGGATAAGCTGGCTTACCAACTGCAGTTGCCTTTTACCAATATTTCGATAATGGATATTGCCGAGCCCGAGCGCGGTGACATAGTGGTGTTTGAATCGGCTGTAGAAGATACACGTTTGGTGAAGCGTTTAATTGGTTTGCCCGGCGATCATATTAGTATGCGCGACAATCGTCTGACCATTAACGGCAAGGCACTGAAGTATCAAATAGATGCGCGGAATATCATCGAGGCATTAGATACTCCCCATGCAATACAACTAGTGTATTCACCTCGTCCAGCCAGTAGCTTCACCGATGTAATCGTACCAGCGGATCATTATTTTGTTATGGGTGACAACCGCAACAACAGTAAGGATTCACGCTTTATCGGCTTTGTTCCCAAACATGAATTGCAAGGCAAAGCGACGCGTACTTTGTATTCTTTGAACGCCGAAAATTATTATTTACCGCGCACAGAACGAACATTAGCTCCATTAATTTAGATCAAATATAAAATAAATTAACCTTTAAATTCATAAACTTAAAAATTATTTTAAATTTATTTAAAAATAATCAGTTGAAAAAGAAAGGGCTAACCACATATCTATACTGTCGACGCCGAAAGGGTCGTCAAACCGCCGCCGAATAATCGGGGCAAATTTAAAACTAGATGCTTTAACACCAACTTAGGGTTAAACATCACATATTGCTTATATTAAAGAGGATATGAATATGCGTAACATCGATCTATCTCCACTATACCGTTCTTTCATTGGTTTTGACCACTTGGCATCCATGATAGACAACGCTTCTCGCAATGAAAAACCGGCTGGTTATCCGCCGTATAACATTGAACTCATCGAAGAAGACAAATACCGCATTACGATGGCTGTTGCAGGATTTTCTCCTGAAGAAGTCGACATTGAAGCACGTGAAAATACCTTATTTGTTGCCGGTAACAAACCCGGTAAAGACGAAGAGCGTAAGTTCTTACACAAAGGTATATCCGAGCGCAATTTCGAACGCAAGTTTCAGCTAGGCGATCACGTTAAAGTGCTCGGCGCTGACTTACAAAATGGCTTATTACACATTGATTTAGAGCGGGTAATTCCCGAAGCTAAAAAACCTAGAAAAATAGCCATCGGTGCGAATGCCAATACTCACAGTAACAGCGTATTGGAGAATAAACCCGACTAACACCTCTCTAAAATTGTTGTCTCCCTGTATTTTTTTAGCGGCTCCTACACCTTTGTAGTGAGCCGTTTTTTTGTCCCGTCGATTAATCAATCAATGTTTTTTAACTTTTAATTAACATTGCTGTTTATTAATTATTCGTACTACGTCACAATAATACCTGATGGTTTACTTTTTATTCAACACCACCGCAGGAAGTAGATGTGACAAAAGTTTTGATTTTAGTTTTTATAGCCAGTATTACTTTGAGCTTTTCCCCCCATACAATTGCCGTTAATGCTGAAAATTCAGCTGAATTGATGCAGCAATGGATTACCTTAGAAACCCAAAAAGGCAAGCTACAAACCGACTGGTCACAACGACAACAGCAGTTACAACAGCGCCTTAGCTTATTTAAACTAGAACAGGAAGCGTTGCAGCAAGTCATTAAAAAATCGTCGGAAGTTACATCTGATGTCGATGAACAACGCTTAGCTTTGCTATCGAAGCAGAATGAATTGGAAGCGGAACAACAACAGGTCGCCGCTCAATTACACACCATGGCTGATACTATTGAGCAATTTTCACTTCATCTACCGCCGCCTCTACAGCAGCAGTGGCAACAAAAACTGGCACTGATTAAGGATACCAACGTCAGCAGTAGCGAACGCTTAGAGCGTCTTTTAAGTTTATTTAAATTAGCCGATGATTTTGATAAACGCATTGCCATTCATCGTACTTCTATGGCAGTCAATGATAATAGCAGTGACGATCAACAAGTGATGGTGACACAGATTTATCTTGGCCTGAGCCAAGGTTGGTACATTAATGACAGTGATAATATTTACGGATATGGTCGCGCCGATAAGATGGGTTGGAAATGGTACCACCAACAAGATGCTGACGCCGAGCTTGGAACACCATTATCGGCGGCAGCCATTGTAAAATTACGCAACACCCTAGAAGAGCCGACAACAGCCTCCTACCTCGCTTTACCTGTTAAAACTCAAGGATTGTGATAACAATGAAATTAGATGTAATTAATAAATGGGCCTTTTTCAGCACCTCCCCTGTAATCGTTTTCATTTTACTCATGATGCCACTGTCACCACTATTAGCGGCGGAAAGGGATATTGAAAGAACACTAATTGAACGCATTAGTAAATCCCAAACCGAACTACAAAACATTCAGCAGGATATCGCTCGTCAAAGCAGCCTCGTCGCCAAAAAGCTCAGTACTCAACAGCAGTCAATTAAAGCATTGCGACAAAAAGCAGCTAATCTTCAGCGGCTAGCTGATGAACGCCTTTTAAGCCTAGATAAATTGCAAGAGCGGGTTAAAAAATGGTCTAGCCAAAGTCAGTATCAACACCAGCTATTAAGTAGCTACGCTGAAAATGCCAATTTACACAGCAGCAATGATTCGACCTTGCCCAGCATTGATATCTCGATTGTTAATGTGGCCTATCAGGATTTATTAAATAAATTACATCCCAAATGGGAAATGGCCAATATTGTCACCGATAGTGGCCAAATAAAGTCCATGGATGTATTAAAAATGGGGCCGATAGAAGTCGCATTAGATAATGACAATCAGTTAGCCGGACCACTTATTCGTGATATCGCGGATGAGCCCAGATTACAATCAAGTGTGTATAACGAAAATGCACTACAACAACTGCAATCACTGAAAGCGAATAACATTGGTACGCTTACCTTTGATCCCACATTAGGTAACGCCAACAAATTACTCAAACAAGACAAAGGCATACTCTCCCATGTAGAAACCGGTGGCGTTTGGGCCATACCTATTCTCATTTTTGCAGCATTATCCTTGGTGGTGTCATTATTGAAGGCGATTCAATTAATCCGCTTACCTCGTATTCGGCCGTTATTGGCGGAGAAAATCGCAGCACTCACAGTATCGGAATCACAATCGCCAGCTGAACGCCATCAGCATATCGCCGAATGTGTGCAACAAGCTCATGGTGCGCAACGTAAACTGCTGCAAATAGCCTTAGATACACCAATTTCACAACAGCGGGACGATTATTTAGTCGCCTACCTCCTTGAATATAAACATCGTATAGAAAAGTACCTAGGTGCTATTGCCACCAGTGCCGCGATTGCGCCGTTACTAGGCTTGTTAGGAACGGTCTCAGGTATGATTACCACCTTTCAGATGATGAAAATATTTGGCACCGGTGATGCTTCCACCGTATCTGGTGGTATCTCGGAAGCCCTTGTTACCACAGAGTTAGGATTGATTGTGGCAATCCCGTCGTTGATTGTCAGCGCATTATTAAGTCGTAAGATTAAAAATTATCATGCGCAATTAGAAAGCATGGCAATTAAGCTCAGTCGTATCGAATTTCCTAAGGGAGAAAGTTAATGGCACTGGTTAACTCCCACTTATTTTTACTAAATAATTTGGTGATTTGGACCATTTTCATATTAGCGGTCGTTTGTTATGCCTTACTGATTGACTTGTGTTTTTTAAAGCCCCGCTGCGATAACTGGTATCAAAAAACCAGTCAGTGGTCTAACAGTATTAAAACCATGTTGGCGGTACTGCCGCTGTTAGGTTTACTAGGTACCATTAGCGGTCTACTAAAAACCTTTGACCATATGGCCTTAGATAACGGTTTCGCCTTACAAGAATTAATGAGTGGCGGCATTGCTGAAGCGTTATTTACCACCCAACTAGGACTGGTGATGGTCATTCCAGGCTTGCTTATGTTTGGTTATTTAAACCGTAGATCAACTGCATGGATGGTTGAACAACAAATATGAAATCACTGATTGAACAAAAGTTAGAAGCAGCACACTCACAAGAGCTGGATTTAGCACCGCTATTGGATGTGGTGTTTATACTATTAATCTTCTTCATCGTGACCACGGTATTTGTTCGCGAATCGGGTGTTGAAGTGGATAAACCGACTGCAATTTCTACTCAAGAACTACAAAAAAATATTTTGATGATTGCCATTACCGCCAACAAAGAGGTGGTGTATGCCGGTACCACTATTGGCGTTAAAGGTGTACGCGCGACTATCGCCCAAGAAATTCGCAGACAAAATAAACCATTAGTTATTCAAGCAGACAAAAAAGTATCCACCGAATTACTAGTAGAAGTCATTGATCAAGCAAAGTTGGCGGGCGTTGAAAGTGTCAGTATTGCTACCCTCAATGAGTAATGCCCGATGAATATGGCAAGTAATTCAGCAGAGCTCAATATTAACGCTCACACATCACAACGCAGTCACTTCATCAGTTTAATGATGTCTGCGTTATCTTGGCTATTAGCACTGATATTAGCACTGCTCTTTGTGGGTATGTTGTTACTCTTACAACAAACCGTCTTTGAACCGCAAAACGAAGCAACAATAAGAAAGGTCGATGTGGTATTGCCTCCTCCACCTCCACCGCCGCCACCTTTGGAAATGCAGCAACCCCAGGCAAGCCCAGAATCACCATCAATTAATGTTATAGGTTTGGGTGGCGGGCCAACCATGAACTTTGCGACAACGCCTTCGTTAGGGTTAGATAATCTAGAAAAAGCCGACTTGCCTAAATTTGATATTAATTCACTGAGTGTGCGTCAGTCTATGTCGGTCGATTTCCCCTTAATGGAAGTAACCGATCTGGATAAACGCCCGCGGCTGGTGTCATCTGAATTTGTCAGCTTTCCACACAGTTTAGTTAAAAAAGGGATAAAAACCGTTCCCACCAAAGTACAAATTATTATTGATGATAAAGGTAGTGTTTATATCAAAAAAATTACCGACCCGGTTTATCCAGAAATGATAGAGGTGATAAGAAAATGGGCAAAACATGCACGTTTTACCATCCCCACTAAGAATGGCTTACCCGTACAAGCCATATACGACTACACCTTACAATTTGAGTACAAGATCTAGCATGCTATTTAAAACAAGGAACTGCAGAATGCCCTTATTGTTCAAACCTATAACGGTGATATTACTGTTAGTGACAAGTCTTTTCGTTACTGTCAGCAGTTATGCTGCCGTAATGGAAATAGAATTGGCAAAACCCACCTTTGTGCTACCACAGTTTACTGGTCCCTATCGCGAAAGAGAGGCATCTGTCGCCCCTGAAGAATATGAAATGGCCGACCGATTACGCAGCCTATTAGAAAATAATCAACGACAACAAGTATTACAGCAACTAGCTGAGTTTTACGACATAGAGCTAAGCCCAGCCATGTTGGCGTTAAAAGCGCAGGTATACTTCACATTAGAAATGTATGACGAAGCCCTTACAACCTATAAAGCAGTGCTTTCGCGCAAACCTGAACTGGTTAGGGTTCATGCCGATCTTGGCCAACTCTATTTAATTCGCAACGATTTAGAAAATGCTAGAAAACATTTTGCCAAGGCCATTGAGTTTGGTTCGAACTCCGCCATCATTCATGGGCAACTCGGCTACATTAACCTGACGCAATATGGCTCATTTAGCGCAATAGCAGCATATCAGCAAGCCATTGCCTTAGAACCTCAAAATCCCCAGTGGCAACAAGGATTACTAGCGGCTTTGACACAAGCCAAGATGTATCCGGCAGCAATGGCTATGCTAGAAGATTTATTAAAGCAGCATCCTGAACTACCAGAGTTATGGCTAAATAAAGCGGCGTTGTCATTGAGTATGGGTGAATCTAAAGAGGCACTGATTGCCATCGAAATGGCGATGTTATTAGGTGAAGATAATAGTAAAAATATAAAAATTGCTGCCCAATTACATCTACAACTGAATAGTTTTGATCGCGCCCTTGAGCTCATTACCCAACACATAAACCGCACTAAATTAGAAATGCCTGTACTGAATGAATATTTAATGTGGTTAGGACAAATTAATATGTGGACGCAGGCGGATGAGCTGCTCGACGACGTCGCTCCTCAATTAACAACTATGAGCACAGCGGATCAATGTCTATTCTATGCCCATAAAGCTCGCATCCAGCAGGTGCAAAATAATCCCAAACAAGCTGAACACTTCTACAACCTCGCTCTTGATAAAAATCCTGCTGATGGTGAGACATTATTGAGCTTTGCCGACTTTAGCGCCGCGCAAAAGCAATATGTTCAATCAGAATTACTTTATGTCCGAGCTGAAGCAACCAAAGAAACTGAAAAACAAGCCATTTTGGGAAGGATACAACTTTATATTAACCTAAAAGATTTTCCATCAGCTCTCACTCAACTAAAACGAGCACTGCTAAAGTATCCCGAATTATTTGAATTAAAAGAAAAAATCGACACCATCGAAAACATTGTGCGTGCGCAAACTCAACTAAGTAGTTAATAGAAAAATACATTAATGGAGCTATAAACATGATTAAAATTGCACTTATTGTTCTTATCAGCGGCGGGTTACTAGGTTGTAACTCTACCCCAACAGAGCAAGTCAATTGTCAGTCACAGGACTGGTATAACAAGGGTAAAGAAAATGTTGAAGAAGGAAGATCCGTGCGGCACTTTAACCAACATATTAAACAATGTGGTAGTAGTCTACCCACCACAGCAAAAGAGCAATATATTCAAGGCTACAGAGATGGACTTGTTGAACACTGTAACTTCGACAAAGGTTATGAAAGAGGAGAAATGAATTTATCCTCAATTAGCATTTGTCCGCTGGAATTAAGGGAACAGTACAACAAAGGTTATCAAAGAGGCAAACAAGCACGTCTGCAAACAATACGCGATTTAGAGAGGGCTAACGACTCCGCTAATAGAGCTTATTCTGAAGACACGGCGATAAGTACACCGACAGAATGATCCAACATTTCCTAATACCAATTACCGCTCTTACATACTACCTAATGCAGTAATAACTAATCATGATCAAAAAAGCCCGCTATGCGGGCTTTTTAATAATTTGTTGCGGGTATCGCAATATCAGGCAACTAACCTAATAGAGCAGCCAACTGCTGGCTGACTTTATCTACATCTTGGGTACCGTCTAATTTAAGATACTGACAATTACCTGCACTGGCATATTGGTTGTAATATTTAATAAGTGGCTCAGTTTGCTCATGATAAACGCTAAGACGTTTACGCACTGTGGCTTCTTCATCATCTGGACGAATCACTAAGTCTTCACCGGTTTCATTATCTTTACCAGCTACTGCAGGTGGATTGTATTCAACATGATAAACCCGACCCGAACCAGGATGCACACGACGGCCACTCATACGAGCAACAATCACATCATCAGGAACATCAAATTCAAGAACATGATCAATAACCACACCATTTTCAACCATGGCATCGGCTTGTGGAATAGTTCTTGGAAAACCATCAAGTAAAAAGCCTGCGGCACAATCATCTTGTGCAATGCGCTCTTTAACTAAACCAATAATCAGTTCATCGGACACAAGCTTACCTTCGTCCATAACTTTTTTAGCCGCGATACCTAACTCGGTTCCGGCTTTAATTGCGGCGCGTAACATATCGCCAGTAGATATTTGTGGGATCCCGTATTTGCCCATTAAAAACTGAGCTTGTGTGCCTTTACCAGCACCGGGAGCGCCAAGAAGAATGATGCGCATGCCCTATTTTCCTCTTGCGTTAAAAGATTCGAATAATTTAAAGCGGGAACTTTACACACTCAATCAAAAGGTTACAAGAATATTGCACCGCATAATGGTGCATTCTTTGTCCTGAGTGACAATTACTTGAAAATTGATTATTAATTACGCATATTTCCCTGATAAAAAAGACAATATAACCGTAAGTATTCAGTAAATAATGAAGAAACAGCGGGCCCTAAAGCCCGCTATTGCAATTTACTTGGCTAAATCTAACAATAATTGATTCAGCTTTTTGACAAATTTAGCTGGGTCTTTCAGGTTGCCCTGCTCTGATAATGAAGCTTGATCAAACAACACTTCACTCCATTGGGCGAAACGACCTTCATCCTGCTCTTCAGCCATTAGTTTTACTAACTGATGTTCAGGGTTCAGCTCCAGCGTGTACTTCATTTCTGGAACTGGCTGGCCAGCCGCTTCCATCAATTTCAGCATTTGTGTACTCATGCCATGGGCATCCGCAACCACACAAGCAGGAGAGTCGGTTAAACGATGAGTAAACTTCACATCATTAACTTTGTCGCCTAAAACCTTCTTAGCACGCTCTAATACGCTCTCAACGACCTTCTCTGCTTCTTCTTGGGCTTTCTTGGACTCTTCGTCATCCAAATCACCTAAGTCTAAGTCACCACGACTAATGGACTGGAAGGATTTTTCGTTAAAGTCGGTAAGATGTTGCATTAACCATTCGTCAATACGATCGGTCATTAACAACACTTCAATACCTTTTTTGCGGAATACTTCAAGATGCGGGCTACTTTTAGCCGCTTCATAGCTATCTGCTGATACGTAGTAAATCTTATCCTGACCTTCTTTCATGCGGCCAATATAGTCTTCTAACGACACCACTTGCGCGGCCGTATCTTCATGAGTTGACGCAAAGCGTAATAATCCGGCAATTTTGTCTTTATTAGCAAAATCTTCAGATGGACCTTCTTTTAACACATTACCGAATTCGGCCCAGAAGGTTTGATATTTCTCAGGTTCATTTTTCGCTAAACGCTCTAACATTTGTAGAACACGTTTGCTGCAACCCTGACGAATAGATTGCGTCACCTTGTTATCTTGTAAGATTTCGCGAGATACGTTTAACGGTAAGTCATTGGAATCCAATAAACCTTTGACGAAGCGCAGATAGGTCGGCATGAAATGTTCGGCATCATCCATAATGAATACGCGCTGTACATAAAGCTTAAGACCATTTTTCTGGTCACGGTTCCACATATCAAAAGGAGCTTTAGCGGGGATATACAGCAAGCTAGTGTATTCCGTTTTACCTTCAACACGGTTATGGGCCCACAATAGCGGATCACCAAAGTCGTGAGATATATGCTTATAAAACTCTTTGTAATCGTCTTCACTGACTTCTGATTTATCGCGAGTCCATAATGCGGTGGCGCGGTTAATGGCTTCCCAATGACCGGCAACGGCTTCGATTTTTTCACCGTCAGCGCCTTCACTTTCTGGCACTTCTTCTTTGTACATTTGCACGGGGATATTAACGTGATCGGAATATTTACCCACGATGGAGCGTAAGCGCCAATCGTCTAGAAACTCTTGCTCTTCTTCGCGTAAGTGCAAGATAATTTCCGTACCACGTTGGGGTACGTCGATATCCGCAATAGAAAATTCACCTTCACCTGCAGATGACCATTCCACACCTTGATCGGCAGGTACACCGGCAGCACGAGTGCGCACAGTAACATGATCGGCAACAATAAAAGCGGAGTAGAACCCCATACCGAACTGGCCAATAAGTTGCGAATCTTTAGCTTGATCACCAGACAGTTGACCGAAGAAATCAGCCGTACCGGATTTAGCAATAGTCCCTAAGTTTTCAACTGCTTCTTCGCGGCTCATACCGATGCCATTATCAGCAATAGTGATGGTGCCCGCGTCTTTATCTATGGATAAACGTACGCGTAAGTCACCATCGTCTTCATATAAGCTGTCGTTGGATAACGCGCGAAAGCGCAATTTATCGGCGGCATCGGCGGCATTGGATACTAATTCACGAAGGAAGATCTCTTTATTAGAATAAAGAGAGTGAATCATCAGATGTAATAGTTGCTTTACTTCAGTCTGAAAGCCATGTGTTTCTTTTTGCGCTGTTTCAGCCATTGCAATAGATCTCCTGCTAGAAAATTGCTTAATTAATTATGTTGTACAGGAGATAGGGGCGCTTAATGGCTTTTCAAGCGTGAGTGCGGAAATTTAGTTAGAAAAAGGCGTTTCCAGTGTCAGCCGTAAACCTTATAAGGTTTTACGGCCTGAAAAAGCATGGGTCAACGTATTGCCGTCGATATATTCAAGCTCGCCACCAAAAGGGACGCCGTGAGCAATACGACTAGCAGCAACATTATTAGCACTGCACATTTGCGCAATGTAATGGGCGGTTGCTTCACCTTCTACGGTCGGGTTAGTAGCAAGAATAACTTCATCGATTTCGCCGCCCTTTAATAACAGGTTAAAATCATCTAGGCCAAGATCAGTTGGACCAATACCATCAATCGGTGACAGATGCCCCATTAGCACAAAATAACGGCCTTTGAACTCTGCTGTTTGTTCAATTGCATGTAAATCTTGTGGCGATTCCACCACACACAACAATCGACTTTGCTGACGCTTACCATTACCACAAATGTCACAAAGGTGGGTTTCAGTGAACGTGCGGCACTGACTGCAATGTTGCACATGCTCCATGGCATTATGCAACGCTTTGCTAAGCGTTAGCGCACCATCACGATTACGCTCCAATAACTGGAACGCCATTCGCTGAGCGCTTTTTTGGCCCACCCCTGGCAGGCACTTAAACGCATCGATTAATTCAGTAATAAGTGGGCTAAAACGCATAGTGGGCTACTTCAATATTAATAGGTTGTTTAGAAAGGCATCTTGAAACCGGGAGGCATAGGCATGCCGCCAGTAACGCCTTCCATTTTTTGTTTAGTGGTTTCTTGCACGCGACTAACTGCATTATTAATGGCTGCGGCCACTAAGTCTTCGATCATTTCTTTATCGTCTTCCATCAACGAAGGATCGATATCAACACGACGTACGTTATGGTTACAGGTCATCACCACTTTCACTAAACCGGCGCCCGATTCACCAGTAACTTCAATTGTTGCTAGTTCTTCTTGGGACTTTTGCATGCGCTCTTGCATCTGCTGCGCCTGCTTCATCATATTACCCATTCCACCTTTGAACATGTTTATTCTCTCTCTGTGTTAATTTGCTTTAATACTACCGGCAACAATTTGACCTTCAAACTGTTGCTGTAAAAGATTAATGTTTTCGTCATTTTTAATGACATCCACCGCATATTGCTGGCGCATGGCATTAATAGATTGTTGTATGCCAAAAGGCGTATTTTGCGGCTGCCCCAATTCAACTACCAGTTCGACCGGTTGCTGCCATAAATCGGACAATGCCTGCTGTAATTGCGGTACGGCAACTTCATTATTGAGATGATGCTGTGATGCCAATAAGGTCAATTTACATTGCCCCTGCAGGCGCTGCATAGATGAATGCAAGGCAAGCTGTTTAGTTAACCCGCCCACTCCACTTAATTCTATATCTCGACTCCAACTATCTAATTGTTGCGAGTGGATAACTTTTTCACCCTCAGCAGTAAAGGTTGGGACTTCTATATTAACTTCAACCGTTTCCACTACATTGGCCGCTAAAATATCGGCATAGTCATCTACAACTTCAGCTTCGGCCTGTGGCTCGTTAGCCGATTCTAACTCGGCAGCAGCAGGTGTTTGTTGTTGCGGTTGTACTTGAGTAATAGTTTCTTCTGGTGGCGATAAGACCGTTTCATCAACAAAGGGCGCATCATCAGATTGCTGCTGGGCATAATGTTGCTCTTCCATTTCCCAAGGTGGGTTTAATTCACTAGCGGTATCAGCACCGACCTCGACACTCGCTGGTTGGTTATCAGTTGCTGATGTTACTGGTTGAGCATTATCCGTGGATGCTGCGATTGGGTTTTCTGCCGCTACCTGCTCCACTGGTGATGAGAATAAGTCATCACTGCCTTGCACTGTCGGTTGCTCTTTAATCGCTGGCGCTTGTTCTGGCACAGCAGCCCTAGCGCGAACAAAAGACCCAATAGGGTCATGTACAGCAGCACTGCTTTCAGACTTTTTTACGTTTTGCGCTTCTTCTTTGCTTTGACGCAATCCTCGACGCATGGCTAACAAGGACTCGGTTTGACTTAACTGACTAGGTGATTGTTCTGGAGCCTCTGTTAAGTGCGCTGTTTGTGGCGCTTGCGCTAAATCATCGGAAGCTGCTGCGGGTATTTCCGCTGACGCAGGCTCTGCCGAACCAGTATCTTCTACATCTGCTTGACTAGGCAGTGCCTCATGCTGATTTAACGAAGGCTGCATGGCCTCGGCTTGCTGCATGATTTCAGCTTGTTGTAATGCTAATTCTTGCGCCAGTTGCCCTTGAGTATCAGGACCTAATGTAGCCTCTGCAGACGTCGCTGTTGCAGATTCTGGTGCTGGTGCTATTTCTGATGACGATGATGCCGCTATGGCGGTTTCTGGCACATTTAAGCTGGCATTGGCAATATCTGCTGGGGATGCCAGTTGTCGCTGCGGATTAAAGGCTAGCATGCGCAACAACGTCATCTCGGTACCACTGCGTCCATCCATAGCATGGGCTAAATCTTTACGGCCTTGCAATACAATTTGATATTGCAGTTGTATATGCTCAGGGGGAACCTTTTGCGCCAAATGGTAGATTGCTTTAGCGGATATGGTTTCTAACTTACAAGCGTCGGGGACAATTTGCGTTAAGGCAATTTGATGCAACAGACTTAATAGTTCGGCCAACAATTGAGAGTAATCTACTGACTGACTCGCCAGCGCATCTAATTGCGCCAAGCTTTCCTGACTGTTACCTTCGAGTACCGCATTAAGCAGTTTCAATACCTGATTTTTATCCATTAAACCAAGCATGGTAGTGACGACATCAAGAGAAACGTGACCGTTGCCTTGGGCAATCGCCTGATCGGTTAAACTCAGTGCGTCTCGCATACTGCCATTGGCAGCTCGAGCTAATTGCGCTAATGCGGGTGTATCAAAGGGTAACTGCTCTTGTTGCAAAATATGCTGCAGTTGTCCGGTGATCTGCTCACGAGACATGGCCTTGAGATTAAACTGTAAGCAGCGGGATAATATGGTGACCGGTAATTTTTGCGGATCTGTCGTCGCCAATAAAAACTTAACGTGTGGGGGCGGCTCTTCTAAGGTTTTCAGCAACGCATTAAAGCTATGCTTAGAGAGCATGTGTACTTCATCAATTAGATACACTTTATACTCACCGCGAGTCGGCTTGTATTGCACGTTGTCGAGTAAGTCGCGGGTGTCTTCCACTTTGGTACGAGAGGCCGCATCGATTTCTAATAAATCTATATAGCGCCCTTGGTCGATATCCTGACAGGTACCACATTGACCACAGGGCTCGGCTGTCATGCCGGTTTCACAATTTAAACTTTTAGAAAAAATTCGCGCAATAGTAGTTTTACCTACACCTCGGGTGCCGGTAAATAAGTAAGCATGATGCAAACGGTTATTCACTAAGGCATTGGAAATCGCGGTCACCACATGTTCTTGCCCGACTAACTGAGCAAAATTCTGCGGCCGCCATTTACGTGCCAATACCTGATAACTCATGCTGTTTTACTCTCCACTAAACTGGCATAGGGAAAAAACCTCTATACCGTTATCTTGCAAGCGCTGCTCACCACCGAGGTCCGGCAGTGACACCACAAAACCGGCATGGGTGACGATACCACCCAATTGCCGTACTAAAGCTGCGGTTGCCACGATAGTACCACCGGTCGCCAATAAATCATCTATCAGTAAGACTTTATCCCCCTGAGCGATGGCATCTTGGTGAATTTCCAAACAATCCTCACCATACTCCAGCAGATATTTCTGACTGAGCACTTTTCCAGGAAGTTTATTAGGCTTACGTACTGGTACAAAACCCACACCTAAGGCTACTGCCAATGGTGCACCAAAGATAAACCCTCGCGCTTCGGTGCCGACAACTTTAGTAAATTGATAAAGCCCAAACTCATTGGCCAAACGCGTGATGGTATCGGAAAATGCCGCAGCATCAGCCATTAACGAAGTGACATCTCGAAATTGAATACCCACTTTAGGGTAATCAGGGATCGTTTTAATAATTGCTTTGATATCAATAACAGACACGATGAGTTCCGTCGTTGCTAGGATGTAGTGATGAAATAACAATTCACTAATGTGGCGTATTTCTTCAATCGTGGGCTAGAGATACAATACCAACCAGCCACAAATAACGTGAAGTAAAGGGAAAGCAAACAAGGTAACTATGCCAATAAGCACATGTTTCATTGAGAAGGGATCTTTAAAATTAGGATCTGCCATTATTTCTATTCCGTTGCAGTTTGGCCGCAAATTTTAATGTAATTACCACAGAAATAACAGCGCATTTTCGTTTGAATTACACCTCATGTTATTCATTTTAATGGTATTAGAATTTGCTGCAGCAATAATTTGCAGACAATTTGCTGAGTGCCTTGAGTTAATTGTTCAATTGGCATATTCGGTGTTGCTGCTTTAATTAGCTCGATATAATCCTGAAGCAATTTACCGGGCGTTTGCTGCACTAGCGTTAATAGGTGTGCCGTGAGTGCATTAACTTCGGTAAAGTTGACTTCCTCTTGGCTATTTCGATAAACCACCAGATAACTATACTCTGTCGCTTGCTGTGGTTGAAAATCGACACTAATGCGGTGTACGGGAAATTGATAACTTACTAATGTTGCAAGGGGGGAAAATCCTATAGCCCCAAGATGCTCTTCTTGCTCCCAAAAAACAATTTTATCTATGTGTTGGCGAATACTAATATCCAATTCAAGCCATTCATAATGTGCCAATTCTAGTAAGAACAGTGGATCGCTATCTGTAGGCTCATAACCGTGCTGTAAGAAATTAACAAACTCACCGCTGATATCCACAAAGTGCGGCGATACACATGAGTGCTTTACAAAAAACTGACGGGCTAGGTTTTGCCAATTGTTATCGCTATAAAGGCTTTTGAGTACTGGGAAACCGTTATCTAGAAAACCGAGAATATTGTTAAAAAACAACTCCCGATATATCTGCATTCTACGATCTTCAATACCATCGGGAATAGCACAATGTTCTGGATCACGTATGTGATCAACAAAACGCTGCTGCTGTTGTTGAAAAGATGGCATGTTATGCACTCGCTTTGTTATCAGTGATTGAAAACTGCTGTTGAATATCCCGGATCCGCTGTGCCTCTTTCATTAATTCAATAATAGGGGGAATATTAAAGTCGCGTTCCAACAGGGTTGGATGTACTCCATGATACTCATAGGCCTGTTCTAGTAGCTGCCAGACGGGCTCAATAACATCTGCACCATGAGTATCCACAATTAAGTCTTCAGCTTCGTTATAGTGACCCGCAATATGCATATAGGCGATACGCTTAGTGGGCATTGATTTTAAAAACGTCTGGGCATCATATTGATGATTAATTGAGTTGACGTAAATATTATTAATATCTAACAACAATAGGCAATCTGACTTATCTATCACTTCTAACAAAAAATCTTGCTCAGCAAGCTGTTGACCGGGCGCTGCATAATAAGAGACATTTTCTAAGATCAGTTGTCGCTGCAAAATATCTTGTACTTGATTGATTCTATCGACTACATAATCTACGGCTTGTGATGTAAAGGGAATGGGTAACAAGTCATACAAGTGTCCCTGCCCAGAGCAATAGCTTAAATGCTCGCTATAACCTGCAATTTGGTATTCATCTAAAAAGCCTTTTACCTCTTTGACAAAAGTAATATCAAGAGCATCAGGACTACCAATGGAGAGTGACAAGCCGTGTGTCATAAAAGGATACTGTTGTGTCAATGTTCGTAAAGACTGTTGGTATTTTCCACCTAGCTTGATCCAATTTTCTGGCGCGATTTCCCAGAAATCGATATTTACCGGCCCTAACTCCGCAATTTCTGGCAGCATTTCACGACGCAAGCCAAGGCCGACTGAATGTGAGGGTAAGTTCATAATGTTAAAACCTTGAAGATGTAAAATACCTTTATAAACGTTAATAGGCGAGAGCAATGAAACTAGCCTATATGGATTACTACAAAGAATAAAGGCCGGAAAACCGGCCTTTTAATTTAGATAATTCAAAGACTATTTTTTATCAGCACCGCATTTTCCTTCGCCGCACTTACCTTCTTTTTTAGCTTTATCGGCACCACATTTACCTTCGCCACACTTGCCTTCTTTTTTAGCTTTATCGGCACCACATTTACCTTCGCCACACTTGCCTTCTTTTTTGGCTTTATCAGCACCGCATTTGCCTTCGCCGCACTTACCTTCTTTTTTAGCTTTATCAGCACCACATTTGCCTTCGCCGCACTTACCTTCTTTTTTAGCTTTGTCAGCACCGCATTTTCCTTCGCCGCACTTACCTTCTTTCTTGGCTTTATCGGCGCCACATTTACCTTCGCCGCATTTACCTTCTTTTTTGGCCTTATCGCCACCACAACTACCTTCAGGGGCAAGTTGCATGTAACCAGAATCTAAACTTTCCGCCATAAAGGGATTGGCAGACGCTGAAAAGGTCATAGTCGATAATGATCCGATTACGACTGCACCTACAACTGTTGCGATTTTGCTTTTATTGGTCTTTTCCATTTTCGTTTCCTATTTGCAAAGTAGACTATGTTGAATACCCAGAGGGTAGTTAGCTAGTTAGACCTAGTCAAAGAATGATTAATTTCAAATGGCAAGATTATCTTTGACTATTGAATATAAATATCTTTAACAGACAGTAGTTTAGTTAATTGCAAAAAACAAAATATAAGATTGTAACGAAGTATAATTTAATGCTGAAAATAAAAATGTTCGAAAGTAAGAATGGGTACTTTTAGGCAAAAAAAAGCCTCCAACTGGAGGCTTTCTATTAGATTTAGATTCGAATTCCGCGGTTCCGAGCCTTTTCTTTAATATAAGGCTCCCAACTACGCGCACTTCGTGCGGTACTTTTATCTTTTCCCGCCTCGACTACGTGCTTATGTGCTTCTTTAAAATTACCTTGATAAAAATTCGCTTCCATCATGGCCATATGTACACGGCCAATTTTGTCAGTGCCTTTTAAGGATTTTTCTAAAGCGGCTAAAGCGCCTTTATAATCTTCAGCAGCAAGCAATAATGTACCTTGCTTACGGTAGTACTCAGGATCACCTGATGACTGAGCTACTTTACCATAATAGTAAGCGGCTTTTTTATAGTCACGGGCTTGGTGAAAACTATTCGCCATTGAAGATGTCAGTGAATCATCAAGCTTGATAAAACCAGACTTTATATGCTTTTCAAGTAAAGTAGCAGCCTTAAACGGAATATCATTCTGCGCGTACAATTGCGCTAAAATTTTAACCTGTTGAGGCTTTTCTAAATACCCTTGATTATATGCAATCTCTAATGTTGATAACGCTTTGTCAAAGTTTTCGACCAAAAAGTAAAATTGACCTAACTGTACCCACCACTGTTTTTCACTAGGAAAAATTCGAACTAATTCCTCAGCGACTTTAACAGTTTGCGGATAAAGTTTACGTTCATAAAATGAAGTCAACTTAAGTAAATAAGGATTTTTATCCAATTTACCCGCTTGTTTATTTAACTCAATGGCTTTGTCTGCAGGCTCAAGAATACCGGCTAAATCACCAGATTCATAATATGCTTGCGCCATTCTCAAATAAACACCAGCGTCTTCTTTACAAGTAAAAGCTATCCATTTTTTATAAGCGCCAACGGCATTTTTATACTGCTTATCCATCAATAACAGATCGGCAGTAGTTCGTAATGCACTAGCTTGCTCACCATCATTAAGCACATTGGCATCAGCCGCACGCTTAATGTAGGTTAATGCTTTAGCTTGATCAAAGGAGGCATAAAGCTGACCAATGAAGTTATCCACATAAGCTTGATCAAAACCTTCGGCTTCGACTTCAAGCAAGATGTCAATTGCATTTTTTACGCGCAATTTTTCATCAACGGTTTCATCAGAATACGCTTCAAAAGCCTTTTGTGCTTTTTTACCAGCACGCTGACCGACGATTTCCGTCGGTTTAGGCGTGTAACCTGGACAAACAACAGCTGCACTTTGCGCTAAAGCTTGTGTACTAATAGAACTAGCACTAACAACCAATGCCGCAGTGATAACCGCTTTTTTAATTGAAAAATGAGTCATAGATTTCATCAGGAACCCTCCAACTTAAAGTCCAACTGCACTTTCATATTGAATTGTTTAACTGGCTTACCATCCACGATCTTTGGTTTATATTTCCAGCGACCTAGCGCACGACGAGCTTCACGGTCAAAGACACGTTTAGGTTCGGCTTCGATAACTTCAATATCATCAACGCCACCGACTTCGTTAATAGTAAAAGACAATTGTACCCAGCCTTCTTTACCATCACGAGCGGCCTGCATTGGATATTTTGGTTCAATCCGTACTATTGGTGTTGCTTCACCATCACGCATCATCGCACCTGGTGCACCGATATCTACCGATGCTCCACCTACATCCACACCTGGAATGTTAAAACTTAAACTATCTGCATTCGCATCAGATGTTTCTGGTTCAACGGGCTCCATTTTAGGTGGCTGCTGTGGCGGCGGCGGCGGCGGCGGCGGTACACGACTACGTACTTGCGTACTTGAATCAGGTTCGTTCATGACGATATCGATAACCGGCACAGGCTTAGACTCATCTGGAGCTCTACCTGTATTGGCTATCAATTTTGCCATCAATACAAACAACGCAAAGGTTATAGCTGCACCTAAAAGTATTGATACTATTAGACGACCCATATTAATTATCCTTTGCTGCTACCGAGATCCTGTCAATACCCGCGGCCTTGATTTGATCCATAACTTCAACGACAACACCATGTTCAGTTTTGACGTCAGCTTGAAGAATAACAACGTCAGTCGGTTGTTCTGCAAGCATTCTTTCTAAGTTTGCACGAACACGTTCTACATCTACTTCACGCTTGTCCATCCAAATATCACCATGCTCATTAATAGCAATAAAGATATTCGCAGACTTTTGTTTAGTAGCTTGTTGCGCCTTAGGTTTATTTACTTCTATACCTGCTTCTTTAACGAAAGAGGTAGTTACAATAAAGAAGATCAACATGATAAACACGATGTCCAACATCGGTGTCATGTCAATACTAGCTTCTTCTTCTTCTGCACGATGTTTACGAGCCATAAAATTCTCTCTTTAATGATGAGGCAAGCTATCAATTAATTTTTCTTTGGAAAGCTTCACTCTAGCTTCCAAACGTGAACTAAAGAACACGCCGGATAACGCTGCTACCATTCCTGCCATTGTAGGAATAGTTGCCATGGAAATACCTGCAGCCATTAAGCGAGGGTTACCAGTACCCTGAACCGCCATCACTTCAAATACTCCGATCATGCCTGTTACTGTGCCTAAAAGACCAATAAGTGGGCACATGGCAACGAGCGTTTTAATTAATAACATTCTCGCACTAAGTTTATCTGATGCTTGTGAAATCCATGTATCACGGATTCTATGCGCATACCATGATTTGGTGTCTGTTCTGCTATCCCAATCTTCTACAATTTGTTTTTGTATATTTGGAAATACAGAATTCAAAAACCAATAACGCTCTACCATTAATATCCACATAAGGAAGAGCGCTCCAGCGACGACATACAAAACGTCACCGCCAGCAGCGATAAAATCCCTGACAGATTCCCATAACTCTATCAGGTATAGCATATTAAGCTTTCTCCGCCTCTGCATGAGTGGCTACGATACCCGCAGTCTGCTCATCCAGAATGTGAACGATACTTTTCGCACGGCCAGCAACAATGCTGTGCAATAAAATAAGTGGTAATGCTGCAATAATACCTTGAGCCGTTGTTACCAAGGCCATTGAGATACTACCCGCCATAATTTTCGGGTCGCCAGTACCAAACAAAGTAATTTGTTGGAAGGTCGCAATCATACCTATTACGGTACCTAGTAGACCCAATAACGGGGCAATGGCAGCCAAAATCTTAATGATATTAACACCACTTTCTATACGAGGCAGTTCGCGCAAGATTGCTTCATCTAACTTAAGCTCTAAGTTTTCAACATCAGCATTCTTATTCTCATTGTAAACATTAAGAATTCGCCCAAGAGGGTTAGCTGCTGATGGGTTAGATATATTCTTAAGTTGTGCACGCATTTTTCCGCCAACTAATGTAAGCGCAATAATTTTGTACACAGCAATGATTAAACCTAGGAAGAATAAACCAGTGATAACATAACCTGGTAAACCACCTGCATGATATCTTTCCATCATAGTTGCTTTAGAAATTAACAGACCTAAGATGCCACCTTTTGATGGATCCACATAGAAAGGTTGAATGCCAGAAGTTTCTTCAGAAAAATCAATAGCTGAATCTGTCATGAAAGAATCAGGTTGACGACCTAATGGTAATACTTGTTTACTGCTGTCTTGATAGACAAGATAACCTTGTTCACCAACTAGGTTAAAAGAACCTATACGTACAACCGACTGCGTACTAGAACCACCATCAAGACTAACTACTTCAGTATTAAAGCGTGAAACTTTACCTGACTGAGTCATTTCCGTTTGCATTGCAAACCATAATTCTTCCAACTCACTTAAGTTTGGAAGGCCTTTAGATTCAGAGGCCATGTCCGCTAAGAAATCAGAACGTCCAGGGAATTCAGCACTAACAATTGATGTAGAAATACGACCATAAGCTTCTGCAGAGGCTTGACGTACCACACCAAACATTTCACCTAAAGTTCCAAGGGCATTTTTCAGCTCTTGTTCTTTATTAGCTAACGTTACTTCATTAGCAGCAAATTGTTTTGCTAAATCATCACCACGTTTCTGCTGAGCTTTCAAATCAGCTTGAGCTTTACGCAACAAAGCTTGTTTGTCCGCACGAGCACTATTGAACTCGGCTTCACGTTGAGTATTAACGCGAGCTTCACTCACACGATTTTTCTTTACTTGTTCAAGTAATTGGTCAAGCGTTGTAGCAGTTTGTGCTTGAACCGAACTTACAGCCAATACGGCTGTAATCAAAACAGATTTGAATAAAATTTTCATTCTGATTACTCCGCAGCTTTAATTGGTAGTTTAATTAAGTCATAAGGTACCAATTTCTTGGCCATCTTAACCGCTTTAGTTACAGAGCCAAGGTATTCATCACCTAACTCATCCCATGCGCGTGTATCATTATTCCAAACCCAAGCTGTTTTCTGATCTAATGACAATGCCATTAGTGCAGTACGACCTAGATTGAAGAAATCAACAGCGATTTCGGTGCCGTTGAAATTCAACTTACCTTGGTAAGCACGGATCAATGAACCGTATTCGTTTTCAATTTGATATGCTTCCAATACCTGACGGAATTGTTCAGAAACAGATACGTTTGAACGAGTCATTAACTCACGTAAACGAACAACTCGAGCTTCACGCTCTTCTTTATTAATTGGTACGTCCAATTGAATAAATTGTTCCAACGCATCAATCATACGGTACATCAACGGTACAACGCCTTGTTTAGTTTCTTCAATAGAATCTATTTGACGTTGAAGTGAATCAATACCTGCTTGTTGGTCAGCAACCAAACGCGCTACGTGATCGTTATAAACTTCCAAATTCTCAGTTTCATCCGTTACTTGACGATACTCTGCCAATAACTCCTGAGTTTGCTCGTAGATGCTATTAATTTTTTTCTGAGACTGAGCTGCAGCGGCATGAATTTTACCTTCTTCTTTATGAAGGTCATTTAGCGTATCTGCAGAAACAATCTGGCTACTACCAAGAGCGAAAGCTCCGATTACGGCAGCAGCAATGACATTTCTTTTGCTTACTTTGGACATAGTTCCCAACCAATTTTTTAGTATTGAATCCTCATCTTTTGGCAACAACGCCTAAGCGACAAGGGGCTTAAATACGATATGTAATAAGAGATGTATTCATTCATAGATAGATACAATGAATACGACCGCCGAATATTCACATGGATTATAGGCTTGAGTCAAGCCACCTTAAGCCAACAAAGTTAATAATTTGTAGTTATGTCGTTAAAAAACAAATTAAATAAATATAATGAGAATTTAGTTATATTAAGTGAAAATATTATACTATCTTGATGATCAGTCATCTGGAATTAATATAAGAAGAAATACTCATATCATCCTTATTAGGAGGTAAATTGAAAAAGCTGAACACCTAGCTTCTATAATCAAAAAATGTAACAATTACTACATTTTCAAAATGTTCCTTACAACCTAAAAATAACCCACTAAAGAAATATTATTCTCATTAATATTATTAAGCTATCTCACCTGCTTTTCAGCAGAGAATCTTGAGTTTTGCTTCACAGATATCCCATATTAAGTTTAATGACTTTTATTGACGTAAAAACGATCTTTCTCACTTTATACTTAATATGACCAAGTAGCTAAAAATAGTAAGAAATTCGTCATCCATCGGTCACAAAAATTTACTTGGCGGCAAAAAAAAGCTCCCAATTGGGAGCCTTTCTATTAACAATTTCTTTTAGAAAGAAATACGAGCACCTAAGTAGATGCGGCGAGGGTCAACCCAACGGCTTGCCTCACCAAATGCGTATGCACCGTCTCCCGCTAGTAGATCTTGTTCTCTATCTGCAGCTTGATCATCAAGTAAGTTGAAGACGTCCAAGAACACTTCTCCTTTATAACCATCAAAGTCATGGGTATATTTAACTCGAACATCTAAAGTGCCATACGAATCTGCAGTATGTGCGCCTACTGAGTTTTCAGCTACCCACCGTGATTCTACTCCACCATTTTCATAAGCTGAATCAACACGAATTGGCAAGTGGCGACCAGAAACAGACCACGTTTCACTATAACGTAAACCAGAATTCCAATTATAAATAGCACCAATTTCGATACCATTATCAAAATAATAAGAACCCGCTACTTTTGCTAACCACTCAATGTTACCAGGTTGTTTACCGTTCATACCAGGAGCGCGCGGATCTAACCACACAACATCGCCTTGGAAGTCAGCATTACCATCAGAGTTAGAATTACCTTCAGCGTCATTATAAGTTATTGATGCTAACATAAACCAGTTATCTGAGCGGTGCTTATTGAATGTCAATTCATAACCCTGATACTTACGTTCACCACCAGCTAAGGTACCGATAACATAGTTAGAATTTGGCAAAGTATCATAACCAAAATAGCTCAACGGCAAGTAATAATCAGTACCAGCTAAAGTTTCGGTATATAAGTGAAGATCATAATCTTCTAAAATATCACCAGACTTACGCTTTGTGTATGTCGCTTCAATACTCATATCATCGGTAAGTGATTGTGAATAACCTAATAATATTTCGTCAGTATATGGCGTTTTGGTATTAGGAGAAAAAAATGCGTCTTGAACTTGAGCACCACCACGAGTACGGAAAGTTAGCCATTTTTCACCGATATAAATTTGCTCTTCACGAACTGAACCATTCAATGTACCAGCGAATGATGTCATATCGTTACGAATAGGATCGTAATAGCGGCCGGCAAATGCCCAAACCTTACTTTCTCCATCACCATTAATGTCATAAACAGCACTTAAGCGTGGAGCAATATCCCAGTCGAAGGTATAGATATTAGAACCGTCAGTACCGAAGTGTTTCCACTGCTCAGCACGTAAGCCTAAGTTAATAGTTAAATCATTATAAGTCCAAGCATCCTGAACATAGACAATTCCACCTTCAGATTGGAATTCTAGAGGAGCAGCTGAAGTTTGAGCAATGCGATATGAATTGACTGCACCGCTTGGATTATTCGTAGTGCTATCGAAGACAATAGCACTTGCTTCATCTGCATCCACCGTACCATCACCATTGCTATCCAACACCCCAACAAAGTAGGCTTTTTCACTACTTTTTTCAATATTTTCAACAATTCTAACGTAATCGTCACTAACAAATGCAGCATCACCGGTAAAATTACTATTTACATAGTCACCTAGGCTCATGCCCAAAGCATCACTGCTTAACGAGGTATACTGCGCACCATCACCTGTATATAGCAGATCTGTCTTACGAGTATTGGTTATTTTGCTATAGCCGAACTCAATTGTGTGCTCGCCCCAATTCGTATCCAAGTAATATTCCAAATCAATACTATAAGATTTTTTATTACGGAACTGAATTGAGTTAGAACCATAGCCACCTTTACTTAGTTGCTCTAAGCTTGCACCACTGTCGGCAGCATACAAAACATCGTTTCTTGTAGAATCATCAGATGCAAAACCTGAAATCTCAGCTTCATGATTGTAATAATTTAATGAAATAATTAAATCATCCCAAGTATGAGTATATTCAACCTTGTAATTATCCCCACCTTGCTTTTGAGCTCTATCACGATTGTTAAGAACAGTTGGATCACTTGACCCACTTATATCAGTTGGATCATTGAAGTACGTTAACTGAAAGCGGTCATTATCAGTCATTTGATAAGTTAACTTAGCGAAACCATACTCAGAATCATTATCAATAGAACGCTGTATCGTTCCCGTATCTGGGTTAGATACATCATCGGCTCTGTTTTTCTTCTGATAAGATGCAAAGAACCACAGCTTATCCTTAATAAGTGGTCCACCAACGGTAAAAGCTGTGTCATACGTTGAAAAAGAAGAGTCTGGCTCATGTTTATTGTCAGACACTAAACTATCATTTTGCAAATAGTAGTTAATTGAACCTGTCCACTCGTTACTACCTGACTTAGTCACCACTCGAGATACTAGACCAGAACCACCTGCATACTTAGCAGGAATCCCGCCAGTAATAACCTGTTGCTCTTGAATAATTTCAGAGTTGAAGTTTGCACCGTATGTACCAGTAGTACCATCTGTTACATCAATTCCATCAATGTAATACACATTGTCAGAAGAGCTACCTGATGTATTACCTTTTGAATCTACTGCATCGGAATAGTTAACACCAGACTTAGAAGATGGGTTACCACCGTCACTTGGCTTAGTACCAGGCGCTAGTTGCAAATAAGACTGGTATGAACGAGCTGTTGGCAAGGATTCAGTCATATCAAGTGTAATATCAACACCGGCTTGTGAAGAGGTTGTATCAATTGTAGCTAATTGACGACCAGTCACTTCAATTGTTTCCATGCTGCCAGAGCCTGAAGTCATTACGTAGTTAAGATTTAAACTTTTGTCTGAAGAAACACGAACGTTGTCTGACATAAATGGCTGAAAACCCGAGCCATTAATTGTTACTTCATATTTATTTGAAGGATCTAAACCACGTAGGTTTACATAACCATCTGCGTCAGAGACGCCTTCCCCACTGGTTAAACTATCGGGTGTTTTTACCATTACGGTTGCACCAGCTACAGGATTACCTTGAGAATCGACAACGTGGATCTTAAGACCACCGGTTGATGCTGCAAAAGCACTTGCTGATATAGCTATAGACGCAGCAACAGCTAAAGCCGTTACGCTTTTCTTAAATGTATACATGTATTTTCTCCCTGGACCACTAATAATTTAGTGACTAATTATAGTGTCGCTTGTGCGACTTCTTATTAACAAGGTGATAAGCCTCGACTACTGATTCTATACATAGTTGTTTAGGGGGGTCAACCAAACCCATGGCCACTTAGTACTCCTGTAGTGACTTTTTTATTTGCACTGGCCAAGCCTTTCGTAAAACTATCGTTACACAATGTTACAATCTACGTAGTCAACTAACTTAAATAAAATCCTAGCTTTTTACGAATAGATTCAGGCAATTGAGGCAATACCGCTTTAGGTAACAAAAATGTCGACATGTTAAAAAAATCAGTAAATATACGGTTCGCTTCCGTTGTTCTTTTTAAATAGTCGTGACCACTAGACCCACCGGTTCCAATTTTAGTCCCAAGCATCCTTTGCACCATCATGGCATGCCGATATCGCCAGAGGGTCAAATTTTCATCAATCTGCGTCAATTTTTGTATTAATTGATGGGCAAGATTAAACGCAGGCTCTTCTGAATACTGTTTAATAAACAACGCTGCTAACATCGCTTTATGGGATAACCGAAACTGCCCTGTTGTTAAAACGACTTGATACTTTTCAACATCCAATAACGCTGCAAAATTATCTGCAGTCTCATCTAGTATGGCTAACTCTTTCATTCTTTCAACTTCGGTTAATTGATTGTTTGTCTGAATAATCATGCGATCACTTTCGAGCATCGTAGATGTTGCCTGTGAATATAGCTGCCAGAAATCAAAATCATCCATTTGTAGAAATGGCATCCTAGATAACCAGTCATCCACCAACTCAAATAAACTAGGTTGATTTTCTAATTCAGTTAAATGCGCTCGTTGTGGATTAGATAAACGCGATAAAAAAGACTGCTTGTCATCTTCAATGCGGAACTGTCGTTTAAGTCCTAAGGTAATTTCCAACACCTTGAATTGAATACTTTGAAAGCCCGAGGCTGGAATTAAATAATCTCGAAATGACAAAAAATCCTGAGGCGTCATGGTTTCCAATATTTGAATTTGTTCATTAAGCAATTTTTGAATGACACAAATTCTTTCTAATCGATGAACAACCAAACTCAATTCCTGATCTTTCACTTTGCTATTTTTAAAAACCGTAATCACGGCCATCAGTTCATGCAATATTTGTTTAAACCACAATTCATACACTTGGTGAATAATAATAAACAGAGTCTCATCATGGGCTTCTTCACCATATTTAATACTCTCTGGCTGCTGTGCTGCTAATAACTTATCTAACTGCAAGTAGTCGGCATAGTTGACTGGCTGTTGATTCTTCCTCATTTTTCACCTCTGTCATTATTTTTAAATGTTTACATTGGCACATTACAGAAACCATCTATACTGGCTATAGCATCATAATTTTCAATAAGTTAGGAGAAACTTAAAATGAAGCTCGATGACGACATTCATAATTATTGTGAACATCTTGTATTAGAACGGATTCAGGAATTAAAGATCGATAAAACTAAATCTGCCGATTATATAGCCGATCTTTGTTGCCTCGCTTTAAATCAGGCACCACCTCGCTATATTCGTTACGAAGTTGATATGTCCTTTTACCTTTCACAAAATGAACGCCAGCAAATGGAACTTAATGTTAGAACAGCAATAGAAAAAGCGATTAAATATTTGGATGAAAATATTGAAAAGGGGAACTAAACAGGATTTAGGTGGCAACCCAATCAGCCACATCCCGGCACATGAGTTCTTTGCTACGGCTGCTCCCTTCCGAGTCTGACCGAGTTCACAAAGTATCATTGCGAGAGGACCAAAAGGGTCACCATAGATACGCTCAAGCGAGCGGCGCGCATTATCTACAATCACCATTAATTATGCAAGCCGAAAACACCACCCATTTGCATCAATTGGGTTTAAATATTTCTTCAGCCATGGTGTTGGCAACAATATTGGTAGGCAGTTGCTCAACATCCGCCCTAGTAAAAATGGATCCTAGGGTATCTCCAATATTCTCAATATGCTGACGCATCTTGGCAGCGCTACTATCGGTAAGTGTTTGATGATAAATATCAATCACACCTCCGGCATTAATCACGTAGTCCGGTGCATACAAAATACCTTTATCTAACAGTACTAAGCCATGCCGCTCTTCAGCCAATTGGTTATTGGCTGCGCCGGCAACCACCGCCACTTTCAATTGTGCTAGAGATGCATCATCAATAATGGCACCTAATGCGCAGGGAGAGAACACATCAGCCTGCACATTATAGATTTCATCTGGGCTAACGATAGTCGCTGCAAATTTACTCTGTGCTTTTTCGAGGTTATCAGGATAAATATCAGTAACAATTAATTTAGCCCCAGCTTTATACAGATGCTCAGCCAAGCGATATCCCACATGCCCCAAACCTTGTATTGCTACCGTCACTCCTTGCAAGTCACTTTTAAGTTTAAATTTCACCGCAGCTTGCAGCCCCACAAAAACGCCGTAAGCAGTTGAAGGAGCGGGATTGCCATTGGCGGCTTCATTGTTGTAGTGATAATAAGCATGCGTACCACCAACAAATTTTGTACGCTGCTCCATATGTTGAATATCTTCCACCGAAATACCAGAATCTTCGGCAACGATATAACTGCCGTCAAAGGAATTAACAAACTCGCCCATTTTCAACATCAGTTCTTTAGATTTAATATTGCGCGGATTACCGATAATGACCGACTTACCACCACCTAAAGGTAATTTCGCCAGTGCGGATTTATAAGTCATGCCTTTCGATAGTCGCAGAACATCGTTTAAGGCTTCAGCACTTGAATGATAAGGCCACATTCGACAACCTCCCAATGCTGGCCCTAAGTGAGTATTGTGTACGGCAATAATGGCTTGCAGTCCGGTTTTACGATCATTGATAAAAGCGACTTGCTCGTGGTCATCAAAAGCGTGATGTTCAAATAAAACCATCGAAATCTAATCCTAACGAGGTGAATAAATAAAAGACTATATTAGCGCGATTTATACGGGACACATCTTGCATTGTTACACTGTTGTTCGACATCAATGGCAACTAAATGTGCCAAATTAATCAGAATATTAGGATTTTTATCCTAATAAACGCTATTGTAAACACTGTTGATTTTGCGCATTCTTGGCGCACTTTTTTTTACGTTGCAAATTTATGAAACTCGATAAGTTCGATACGCAAATTCTGCGTACCTTGCAAAAGAATGCCACCATCTCCATGGCCGATTTAAGTCTTCAAGTCGGTTTATCCCATACCCCCTGTTGGCGACGGGTTAAGCGGCTAGAAGCAGATGGCTACATTCAACGTAAAGTGACTTTGCTAAACAGCAAAAAATTGAATTTAAGTGTGAGTGTATTTATCTATGTTTCACTAAAAAACCACGATGAAAATGCACTTGATGATTTTGAAACCGCCGTACAGGATATAGATGAAGTGGTTGAATGCCACACGACCAGTGGCGATCGTGACTATTTACTAAAAGTCATTGTCACCAGTATTGAAGAATACGAGCACCTATTAAAAAGCAAATTAACCCATTTACCCAATGTTGATCACCTAAGTTCAACTTTCGCCTTGAAACAGGTTAAGTACACTACAGAGCTACCTATTTAGCATAATCATCGAATATGGCTACATTAAACGACATTCGCAAACAAACTGAACAGTGGTTAGATAACGTGGTGATTGGGCTAAATTTATGTCCATTTGCAGCGAAGCCTCGACGCAACAATCAAATAGACATCGTCATTTGCCCAGCAGAGCAAGAAACTGACGTCTTACAGCAATTCCAGCGTGCTACTGCCGAATTACAGCATCAGCCACACATTGATACTCGGTTATTTATTCTCGCGAAGGGGTTTGACGATTTTTACTATTTTAATCAATTTTTGAATAGAGTGGATTCACTCATTACAACCAATCAATGGCAAGGTACTTTTCAAATTGCGACATTTCATCCCGAATATCAATTTTCCGGAACCTTACCCGAGGACAAACAAAATCTAACGAATCAGGCCCCCTACCCTATACTGCATATTTTACGGGAAAGTAGTGTGGAAAAAGCCATTAGCTACCACCCTGATGTTGATGATATTCCAATGCAAAATATTAAACGTATGGAATTGTTAAGCCAAGAGGATATTGCCAAATTTTTCCCCTATTTAACTAAGGGTAATAGAGACAAAAACGAGTAATTTGGGAAGTTGACTAGAAGAAAGCTATTGCTTAATTTTACCAGCGGACAGACTGCGTCCAGTCAATAAAAAAGGTGCAGCTAAAAGCTGCACCAACACACCAAAACACAAAGACCTAGGAAGAAAATACTCCACACACTAGAGTAATTTCTACCGGTTACACTAACTATCAACCTAGTGTAACCGGTTTCTTAACAATACATTAACCTTTGACATAATCAATCGAATTCCATTATTCAAATAAACGAATAACGTTATGTTTTTTCGTAAATACAAAGGGAAAATGATAACGTTTTCATTTTCGTGTAAAAACTGAACACGATTTGTATTTATGCCAAACCGTTTTTTTTACTTACGAATGCCTATTTGAATGATTAGAAATTTCGACCGCTCTTAAAAATAAGCCCATCTACAATCGCTGGGCTATTATCCCGAATAATGGCAATAAAGGAGGGATTACAAAGCGCTTCCTGCACTTTACCTAAAGCCATCACCATAAACAAAAAGGCCCACACTTTCGCGTAGGCCTTTTTGTTTATATGGCGGTGAGGGAGGGATTCGAACCCTCGTTAGGGATTAACCTAAACACACTTTCCAGGCGTGCGCCTTCAGCCGCTCAGCCACCTCACCAAATTTTTTTCTTTAAGAGCATCGATATTTGCTATATCGAATACTGGCGCACTAATCGTGCGCGTTACTCCGGGCTCCTGCCCTTCGCCTTTCAGGTTCGTATCGCTCCGCGCTACAATGCTATTTTGTTCCAGACAAAATAGTCAGCCGCTCAGCCACCTCACCAAATTCTTACTTCTAAAATTAGTTTCATTGCATTAATGACTTTGGCCAGTCATTAAGCGCCGCGTATGTTAGGGAATTCAAAGAGGTGAATCAAGAGATATATCTCAAAACAACTGTGAATGCCTAATAAAACAGCAATCTATGGATTAAGCGTTGCCTTTTAACTGATGTTGTAACTCGGCTGAGAAGTCCAACATACGATTTAACGGAATAAGAGCTTGTTGACGTAACGCTTCCTCAACAAAAATCTCATGGCCTTGGCCATCTTTTAAGGCCTTCTCAATCGCCTGTAAGCCGTTCATTGCCATCCAAGGACAATGAGCACAACTTTTACATGTAGCGCCTTCACCGCCCGTTGGAGCTTCAATAAAGGTCTTGTTTGGCTCGAGTTGCTGCATCTTATAAAAAATACCGCGATCGGTTGCTACGATAAACATATCGTTAGACAACGTTTGCGCTGCTTTAATCAACTGAGTGGTAGAACCTACAGCATCAGCCAGATCTATAATATTGGCCGGCGATTCAGGATGAACTAATACTGCGGCCTCGGGGTACTGCTGTTTTAAAGCTATTAACGCCTTAGCTTTAAACTCATCATGTACCACACAAGCGCCCTGCCACATCAACATATCCGCGCCAGTTTGCTTAGCAATGTAATTGCCTAGGTGTCTGTCCGGTCCCCAGATAATCTTTTTACCTTGTGAATCAAGATGCTCTACTATTTCCAAAGCAATACTAGATGTCACTACCCAATCCGCCCGCGCTTTCACCGCGGCTGAGGTATTCGCATAAACCACGACGGTATGATCAGGGTGCTCATCACAAAAAGCGCTAAACTTATCCGCAGGACAACCTAAATCCAGTGAGCAGGTTGCTTCTAAGGTTGGCATCAACACTTTTTTATTTGGACTTAGAATTTTGGACGTTTCACCCATAAAACGCACGCCAGCGACGATTAACGTCTGAGCTTCTGCATCACGGCCAAATCGCGCCATTTCAAGAGAGTCTGATATACAGCCATTAGTTTCTTCTGCTAATGCTTGAATTTCTGGGTCGGTATAATAATGGGCCACTAACACCGCATTTTTTTCAATCAATAAGGCTTTAATCCGATCCTTATAAGCACGCTGCTCTTCAAGGCTTAATGACTTGGGCTTTGCAGGAAATGGGTAATCTAAGGTATCAATGTTAAGCGCTTGATTCATGCTGATGCTCTGTACTCTACAAGAATGAAAATTATAACGAAGTCCGTTACCGTTTCATATGTTTGTCACAATGACTGGTTAGCATGAGAAGAATTAAATTTTGAAATGGTGGGTCGTGCTGGATTCGAACCAGCGACCAATTGATTAAAAGTCAACTGCTCTACCAACTGAGCTAACGACCCATTTCAATGATGACCAACAATGTTGGTTTTTAACTAACCTGACGCCGGGGAAAGTGGTGGGTCGTGCTGGATTCGAACCAGCGACCAATTGATTAAAAGTCAACTGCTCTACCAACTGAGCTAACGACCCTTATGCCCTGCGACGGCGGCATATAATACTTATTTATGACCCCGGCGCAACCCTATTTCCAATAAAAACTAAGATAATGTGCCAACTGCCGAAATAACCATCAAAGCGCGTCTATTTTTTAACAAGTCAAGACACTTTCGACACATTCTTATTACATTACTTCAGACTTTTCAAACGACTTGATGCTAACTTTGCCGCAGATGAATCCGGATATTCTTGCATGACTTTCTCAAAAGTCTGACGAGCATTAGCAATATTATTTTTCTTTTGTGCGATCATTCCTAGCTTCAACATCGAATCCGCACGCTTTGTTGAATCTGTGAATTGAGTGACCAAAGAGTTGAAATATTCAGCAGCACGATCCCATTCTTGCTTATTAAATAACAACTGACCTAACCAATAATAGGCATTGGCCACATATGAGGAGTTAGGATAAAGCTTTAAAAAGGCTTCAAATTCAGGAATGGCTTGATCATATTGTTTATCTTTTAAAATAAGATTAACAGCACGGTCATAAGCTTCATTTTCACCCACCGCAACAGGAGCAGCTTGTGCCGCAATCATCGCTTGATTAGTGCTTAGTGGCGTTAAGGAAGGCTTTTTAACGACCGCTTCAATACGTTTATCTATTTCTAAATAAAGTTCACGCTGACGTTCGAGTATTTGTTCTAATTTATGACTATGTAATTCAACGGAACCACGCAGTTCATTGACTTCATTCTGCACCTCGTCAAGTTGTTGCTGCATACGTTGCTGCGTGTCGGTACGCGTATTTACCATGCGTTCCAAAACAGTAATGCGTTTATCTAAACCATCACTATTTACATCTACCACAGGCGCAGGAGCCGCATTAACTGCGGCTCCCATAACCAGTAGAGATAATATACCTATACTGCTTCTATTCATTAGCTTCTCTTAGTTTTAGTAAACTAAAATGCCACGACGATTCTCTGCAAAAGCTGCTTCATTATGAGCAGGGTTAGCAGGTTTCTCTTCACCGTAGGATACAACTGAAATCTGACTAGCACTAACACCGGCGTTTTGTAAATAAGTCGCTACTGCCTTAGCACGACTTTCACCTAGAGCGATGTTGTACTCAGGAGTACCACGTTCATCACTATGGCCTTCGACAACAACAGATTGAGACGCATTTTTAACCAAAAATGCAGCATGCTTGTCTAATACTGAATAAAACTCAGAACGAATATTAGCGCGGTCAAAATCGAAGTACACAACTTGATCATTTTGCAACGCAGCAATATCTTCGCGAATTTGTTCAGCGGCAGACAATACTGGTGCTGCAGTACCCATTTGCACATCGGACTTAGTGGTTTCTTCAACTGCTGGTGCGGCTGAAACATTCGACTCGGCTTGCTCGTCCACCTTAGAACTCGATGAACATGCCATCATCGTCATTACCGGTAACGCAATCATTAAGCCTTTCAATACTTTATTAAGTTGCATCCTGTTGATCCTTATAGTTTTAAATTACTAACTGTGTATAAAATTCTTATCGCAAAAAAGGCGACCAGCTTGGAGATTTCACCTGACCATCTGCTGCCGGTAGGCGTGCTTTAAAACGCCCATCCAATGACACCAAGGATAACCCTTGTTTACTGCCATGCAACGTACTGTATATGATCATGCTTCCATTTGGCGCAATACTGGGTGATTCATCCAGCTGTGTTCTTGTTAAAACTTGCATCGCGCCAGATTTAAGATCCAATCTCGCAATATGATAATTCCCACGTGTACGATTTACCATCACCATTTGTTGGCCATCGGGTGTAATTGTGCCACCCAGATTCATTTCACCTTCAAATGTCAGGCGCCTAACTTGCCCTGATGCTAAATTTACTCGATAAATCTGTGGTTTACCACCCCGTTCGGAACTAAAAATGAGGCTTTGTCCATCAGGCGTCCAACTTGGCTCCGTATCAATATTACGATTTCGCGTTAAACGTCGTAATTGTTGAGTAGCTAAATCCATCACATATATCTCAGAATTGCCATCCTTAGACAACACCATAGCTAACTTTTTACCATCTGGTGAAAAGGTCGGTGCACCGTTTATACCTGGAAAAGTAGTTAATTTTTTACGGGTCATGGTGTAAATATCTTGCAGATATATTTCAGCTTTTTTGTTTTCAAAACTAACATAGGCTAACTGTCTACCATCTGGCGTCCATGCAGGTGACATAAGTGGCTCGCGAGAACGTAGTAATACGGTATCGTTATAACCATCATAATCTGCAACTACTAACTGATAAGGATATTCATGGGTGTTACGATCACGCACAATCACGTAGGCCATGCGCGTAACAAAGGCACCACGTTCACCGGTTAATTGCTGATAAACAATATCGCTAATTTGATGGGCATAATCTCTAAACTGGCTGCCATCAATAGTGACCTGACGAGAAGCTAAAATATGATCTTTGGCGGCAATCAATTTACCATTGCTCAATACTTGCGTTTGACCACCAGTTATTTGGCCTCGCAACACATCAATTAATTCAAAGGAAACCGTATAGCGGTCCAGCGAATAGGCTTCAATTTTACCTACCAGTACCGCCTCAACACCAGTAGATGCCCATGCAGCATAATCCATCTCACCATCAACACTCGGCAACTGCGGCATGGCGGACTGACGAATAGGGCTAAATTTACCACTACGTAATAAGTCCGCAGCAATCACATCACCAATAGAACTAGGTAATGCCCCCTGCCCTTCAAATTTAAACGGCACCACGGCAATGGGTCTAGCGTTATTCATGCCATCAGTAATGACAATTTCTAACGCAGCATGAGTAACCGTACTGCTCAGTAACAATACAATTGCCAAGACTCTATTAAAGGTTTTGAACATTATAACTCCGGTTCAACTGTTAAATTTATATCACGTAACTGTTCGTACACATCAGGCTCTGATGATACAGGTAATGTGTCTGATTTGAATACTGCTCGATGGGCTGCTTCACAAACAATTTTATCCCCACCCAATATTTTTACTTGTGTTACCAAGCCGTTTGAAGCGAGTCGAATATTTAGTCTACATTTTTTGCCGTTCATTGAATCATCAACGATTAGATTACGCTGAATAGTACTTCGAATAAGCGATTGGTATTTTTGCACTTCTGTTAATACTTGTGCACTTCGACGTTTTTGACGTTCCGCCATTTCGCTTTGCAATTGTTCTTCCATAAAGCGCTCTTGTTCCGCCTTATCTTTAGCTGCTTTCTCATCGCGTTTTTTCTTATCTTCTGCCGCTTTATCTTTTTCACGCTTTTTCTTCGCGGCGATTGCCGCTGCTTCAGCTTCTTGTTTTTCCTTTAGCTTCTGCTTTTTATCTTGTTCTATCTTACGTAATGCATCTTTCTGCTGTTGACGTTTTTTCTTAACGTCTTCGATACGCTTCTCTTCTGCTTTACGTTTAGCCATTTTATCATCTTCAATGCGTTTAAAATATTCATCAACCACTTTTTGATCAATTGCCACAGCTTGTACTATGGGCTGACTATTAAGCTCTGGTTGCGGCTTTAACGAATCAAAGTCAACACTGAGTAACAACATTACGCCAAGCGCAATATGCAACAAGGTGGATTTACCGATAGCTCCGAAAAAAGGCTTCATTTAACGTCCGTAGAGTCCGTCATTAATCCCACTGAAGGCACACCTGCTCTTTGTAACAGCACCATCAATTGCACCACTTCATTATAAGCTACAGCCCCATCCCCTTTTACCACTACTGGTGTAGTTGGTTCCATTTTCAACTGAGCTGCCACCAAGGTTGCTAAATCAACGCCGGAAAGCACCTTATCCTGGTTGTCGCCAATATTTAAAAAATATTGGCCTTGGCTATCCACCGAAGCAATCAACGGTGGTTTACTATCATCAGCTAAAGCCTGAGCTTGTGCTTTAGGTAGTTCGACTTTCACTCCTTGAGTAACCAAAGGGGCGGTGACCATGAAAATAATCAGCAACACCAACATGACGTCGATATACGGCACCACATTAATCTCTGAAACGGGACGACGTTTTTTACGTGTATACATAATTAGCCCCTTTTCTCCTCACCTTCTTTGTGAGAAGACAGGGTTTGACGATGTAAAATACTGGAAAACTCTTCCATAAAGTTACCAAGATTGTTTTCCAACTTTTCAACCTGATGACTGAACTTGTTGTAGGCGATAACCGCTGGAATGGCGGCAAATAAGCCCATGGCAGTAGCAATCAATGCTTCCGCAATACCCGGAGCCACCATGGCTAACGTTGCTTGTTGCACAGCACCTAAAGAGATAAAGGCATTCATAATTCCCCACACCGTACCAAAAAGGCCAATGTAAGGACTAATAGAGCCGGTTGTGGCTAAAAATGATAAATGTTTTTCCAACTCATCCACTTCACGCGACAAAGCCACGCGCATTGCTCGATAAGTACCATCCATCACCTCGTTAGAGGCCGTTGATGGGCTTTTGCGTAAACGTATGAACTCTTTAAAACCAGCACAAAATAAACTTTCCATACCCGATAAAATTTGCCGTGCGGATAATTCCTGATAGAGACGATTGAGATCACCACCAGACCAAAAACGATCTTCAAACTTATGAATGTCATTTTGCGCTTTGCGCAATACTCGACTGCGCTGAAAAATAAAAGTCCAAGAAATAATGGACGCCATTAACAAAAGAAGCATAACCAACTTAACTATTAAACTGGCTTGCCAGAACAAATCAAAAAATGACATTTCAGCAGACACGTGATATTTCCTCTAAAATAAATGGGGGTATGGCAATGGCGCGCATTTTTTGTAAATTTACGCAAGCAACCTTAATGGTTGCACTAACCAATAACTGTTCTTTGTGGTTCTTAATTTCTTGCACGAAAACCAAACTAGCCTTCTTTAACGACAGTATTTTTGAAGACACGGTTATAAGCTCATTAAATTTAGCCGGACGTAAATTATCCATTTCAACATGCCTAACAACAAAACCAACAGCCTGTTTCAATAACGCATCCTGCTCAATTTTCAGTTCTCGTAACCACTCGGTTCTGGCTCGCTCTAAAAATTTTAAATAATTAGCGTAATACACTACGCCACCAGCATCGGTGTCTTCATAGTAAACTCTAACCGGAAAATGATGTATCGAGCTCATATGACCTATAAACAAAGGAATTAGTTGCACATAAGGTAGCATAATTTACTAACTAAATGGGATAGCACAACGCTGCAATATTAAATCTTTTTAAAGATTTTTTTGCTGACGCTATAGTGACCATGAATTGTTCTATAAGTTTAAGTTAAAGTCTTAATTATCAAACTATTAAGGAATATTCATTGACCGACATAAGGGTGTCAAGAGCAACAGCTTCAACAAACAGTAATAACTATGCTTGATTGACAATAAATTAACATGCCGCTTATTTTAATATAAACACCAGAAAATTAATTACTTATATTAATCTTAATGAAAAATAAAAATCGACAAAAACACTCTACGCAGCAAGTCTATAAAGGATTTAAATTCATTAAGGAAATATTAATAATAAATTAACATATTATTTTCATTAGTTTTTCTAATGCATTAAATATATTTTTATAGGTTGATTATGCATGCCGTAACCATACAATAGCGGGGTTTTCTGTGTTGCCCCTATGATGAAACTTCATTTCCAACCAGATTCAATTGTTCATCAAAGTTATTTGGTCAACAGACATGTACCCTGGATTTTTATCCATTCCAACTGATAGTTGTTTTAGCCTGCATTTTTGCAGGCTTTTTTTTGCCTATCCAAAGCTAATTAACTTTGTGGCGAATAATCAAAGCCAAAATGTAAAAAGGCCCGTTGAGTTGCCACTCGTCCTCGGGGGGTTCGTTGCAAAAAGCCTTGTTGGATCAAATAGGGTTCAATAACGTCTTCAATGGTTTCCTTTTCTTCACCAATTGCCGCCGCTACGTTTTCAAGACCGACTGGCCCCCCATTAAATTTCTCGATAATGGCAGTGAGTAATTTACGATCCATATAATCAAAACCTTCATTATCCACATCTAACATATCTAGTGCGCTAGCAGCGACGTCGGCGGTCACTACGCCATTAGATTTAACTTGGGCATAGTCACGTACCCGACGTAGTAGTCTGTTCGCTATTCGCGGAGTACCCCGCGAACGACGGGCGATTTCTACCGCACCGTCCTTATCCATCGGTTGATTAAGATGATGTGCAGAGCGCTGCACTATCGTCGTTAAGTCCTTAATATTATAAAACTCGAGTCGCTGAACAATACCAAAGCGGTCACGTAACGGCGAGGTTAATGAGCCCGCACGAGTTGTTGCGCCCACCAAAGTAAATGGCGGTAAATCTAACTTAATAGAACGAGCCGCCGGGCCTTCACCAATCATGATATCCAATTGGTAATCCTCAAGGGCGGGGTACAGAATCTCTTCAACCACCGGGCTTAATCGGTGGATCTCATCAATAAACAGTACATCGTTTTGTTCAAGATTGGTTAGCAACGCCGCTAAATCGCCTGCTTTTTCAAGTACAGGTCCGGAGGTGGTTTTAATATTTACTCCCATCTCGTTAGCAACAATATAGGCTAACGTCGTTTTACCTAGCCCTGGGGGACCAAAAATCAATAAATGATCGAGTGGCTCTTTGCGTTCTCGGGCGGCCTGAATAAAAATGTCCATTTGCTGGCAAACATGTGCCTGTCCAGTATATTCCGACAACAATTTAGGGCGGATAGCACGATCAACAAGTTCGTCCTCACTCACTTCTTGTGGCTGTATAAGACGATCAGCTTCTATCACACCATAGCCCTCAGTGACTCACGAATGAGTTGTTCACTTTGCATATCTTTAACATACACGCTGTTGATTACTTTTTGCGCCAACGCAGGTTTATAGCCTAACGCCACTAAGGCACTTAATGCTTCATCTTTGCTATTTGGCGTACTAATAAATGACGCTGTCACCACTGTATTTTGCGTTGCGTTGCCAGTACCGGCACTGTCGCCTGTGAAAATATTCTTTAAGCGATCACGCATTTCAATCAACAAACGTTCGGCGGTTTTTTTACCGACACCGGGTAACTTCACTAACGAGGTCACATCATCACAATTTACACAGTGTACAAACTGCTCAGTACTCATACCGGACATAATGGTCAATGCCAATTTAGGCCCGACTCCATTGGCTTTAATTAACTCACGGAACAGACTACGCTCCGTTTTGTTAATAAAACCAAAGAGTAATTGCGCATCTTCACGAACAACAAAGTGGGTATAAATAATGGCTTCGCTACCTACTTCAGGTAACTGGTAAAAACTGGTCATTGGCACCTGAATTTCATAACCAACACCATTGGCTTCAACTAATACTTCAGGAGCTTGCTTTTCGACTAAGATGCCGCGAATTCTGCCTATCACTGCGTTACCTACTTATTGTAATGGTTATTGAGTCGCGATAAACGCTATCGATGCAGCTAATTATCCCACCACTCATTATTACTGTATAGACTACTGTATAAAGTAACCTTGTCAATATTAATATGGCTGGTTTAGTCAGGTTTAAAAATGAAATTTATTTACGCAGACGTCCGCGTACAATTTTGCTGGCTTGACCCGACATTTTTATTAGACTTTGATAACTATGAGCGTGACATAACGCTACCGCAAGGGCATCGGCCGCATCCGCCTGCGGCGTACCGGGTAACTTTAGAATGGTTTTCACCATATGCTGAACTTGAGTTTTATCAGCGGCGCCATTACCTACTACAGATTGCTTAATTTGCCTTGCAGAATATTCTGCCACCGGCAATTGCTGGTTAGTCGCAGCCACAATTGCCGCGCCACGGGCTTGGCCCAGCTTTAACGCTGAATCGGGATTATGGGCCATAAAGACTTGTTCAATCGCAAACATATCGGGATGAAATTGACTGATGATTTCACTGACACCGGCATGAATTTTTTGTAAACGCTCAGGCAACGCATCGGTGCCTAAACGGATACAGCCACTGCCCAAATACTCAAACTTATTACCGGTTTGTTTAATAACACCATAGCCGGTTAGGCGTGAGCCGGGATCAATACCGAGGATTATGGGCATGCGTCAGTTCTGTGCTGTTATTAAAAGTAAATTAACAATGACAATAACAGCACCAATTGCTAATACCTACTTTTCTTCTTTGATTACAGTTCGAATGGCTAATTCTTCTAACTGCTGTGCATTGGCAAATCCTGGAGCGTTAGTTAACGGACAAGCCGCAGTGGTGGTTTTTGGAAATGCCATCACATCGCGAATTGAGCTGGCACCAGTCATCAGCATTACCATCCGGTCTAAGCCAAAAGCCAAACCAGCATGAGGTGGAGCGCCGAATTGTAATGCCTCAAGCAAGAAACCAAATTTACTTTGTGCTTCTTCTTCACCGATACCCAAAATTTCAAATACCGTGGATTGCATATCTTGATTATGAATACGTACTGAGCCACCGCCTAATTCGACACCATTAAGCACCATGTCGTAAGCATCTGAAATTGCTACAGCAGGATTTTCAGCCAGCTGTTGCGGGGTTAAATCACGCGGTGCCGTAAACGGATGATGTAGCGCATGGAACTGGCCATCCACTTCTTCGAACATTGGGAAGTCTACAACCCACAACGGTTTCCATTCACCTTGCAACAGATTTAAATCTTCACCAATTTTCAAACGTAACGCGCCCAAACTTTCAGTAACGACAGTGTTTGAATCCGCGCCGAATAATAAAATATCGCCGCTTTGTGCTGCTGTGCGCTGCAAAATATCTTTTGCTACTTGCTCATTCAGGAATTTCAAAATAGGTGACTGTAGACCATCCATACCGGCATCGATATCATTAACTTTTAACCAAGCTAAGCCTTTGGCGCCGTATATACCGGCGTAGCTAGCGTAATCATCAATGTTCTTACGGGACAAACTAGCACCACCGGGAACTCGAATAACGGCAACGCGACCTTTAGGATCATTAGCAGGCCCTGAGAACACCTTGAAATCAACGTCTTTTAGTAAGTCAGCAACATCGGTTAATAATAGTGGGTTACGTAAATCGGGCTTATCGCTACCATATAAACGCATGGCCTCGGCGTACGTCATACGCGGGAAGTCACCTAAATCCACATTGAGTTGTTTTTGGAATAGATCGCGCATTAACCCTTCGGTGATGGCCATTACGCCATCGGCATCTAAAAAAGTGGTTTCAATATCGATCTGGGTAAATTCTGGCTGGCGATCTGCACGTAAATCTTCATCACGGAAACATTTTACGATTTGATAATAACGATCCATGCCTGACATCATCAGCAATTGCTTAAACAATTGTGGTGATTGTGGCAATGCAAAAAACTGACCTTTATGAGTACGGCTTGGTACTAAATAATCCCTCGCGCCTTCTGGGGTCGCTTTGGTTAACATCGGCGTTTCAATATCTAAAAAGCCTTGCTGTTCCAAATAGCTGCGTACCGCACTGGTTACTTTGGCACGAAACTTTAAACGGTCAGCCATTACTGGACGACGTAAATCTAAGTAACGATATTTAAGACGCTGCTCTTCACTGTTTTCTTGATTACTATCCAGTGGTAGTGGCGCAGATTTATTTAGGATAGTGATATCTTTACCCAAAATCTCAATTTCACCAGTAGACATATCTTTATTTACTTGGCCTTCGGGACGGGCGCGAACCAAACCGGTCAGTTGCACACAAAATTCATTACGGGTTTTATTGGCACCATCAAAGGCTTCTGGCAAGTCTGGATCATAAACCACTTGCACAATGCCTTCACGGTCACGTAGATCCAAGAAGATAACCCCGCCTAAATCACGGCGACGATTTACCCAGCCGCATAAGGTAACCGTTTGTCCAATATAAGATGCGTTAATGTTGCCGCAATAATCTGTGCGCATGAATTCTACCCAATTGTCACCGGTACCAATAACCGGCTAAGTGCCATGATGGCAGTTAAAATGAAAGGCGCACATTATACCTATCGATGCTTAAAATGCGAGTTACAACGCTAGGAAATTCGCGCTGTAGCGTAAATCATTTTAGTCATTCTGCGCTTTGATATCGGCGGCATTGAGTTCGTGTTTTTTAAGCAACTTATGTAAATCGGTGCGGTTACGTCCGGCAAATTCAGCTGCGCGAGTAACGTTGCCATCCGCCATTTTCAAGACTTTTTGCAAATATTGACGCTCAAAGGCATCTCTGGCTTCGGTTAAGGTCGGCCATACATAATTAGATTCAGATAACGCCTGTTCCACCATGTGTAAAGCAATCACCGGGCTTTGTGTTAAAGCAACGCACTGCTCAACCACGTTCACTAATTGCCGCACATTACCCGGCCAATCTGAGGTGGTTAGCATTTGCATGGCATCATCGGAGAAACGACTGATTTTAATTTCGTGACGTTCAGCACTGGTTTTTAATAAGTGACGTGCTAGTACTGGGATATCTTCAGCGCGCTCGGATAACGAAGGTAAATGTAAATTCACCACATTCAAACGATAGTAAAGGTCTTCACGGAATTGGCCATCTTTCATGCATTGATTGAGATCTTTATGAGTGGCCGATATCACTCGCACGTTAATATCAATATGCTGACTACTGCCCACAGGGCGAATTTTTTGCTCTTGTAATGCACGCAGTAATTTTACTTGTAGATGTACTGGCATATCGCCAATTTCATCAAGCAACAAGGTGCCTTTATCCGCTTGTAGAAACAAACCTTTATGTTCATGGACGGCACCGGTAAATGCACCTTTTGCATGGCCAAACAATTCGGATTCCAACAAGTTTTCGGGGATGGCGCCACAGTTTATTCCGACAAAAGGGCCACTGGCACGGGGGCTAGCTTTATGAATGGCGCGCGCCAACAACTCTTTACCGGTACCGCTAGCACCTGTCAGCAAAATACTGACATTACGCTGAGCAATCCGATAGGTCTGTTCTAGTAGCGATTCCATCAAGCTACTGCGGGTAATGATCTCTTCTCGCCACGATGGTGACGCCGACACATGGCTGAGATTCATCGCCGACTGTATAGTTTGGCGCAATTCATCATGATCAATCGGTTTAGTAATAAAACCATGTACACCCCGTTGCGTGGCAGTGACGGCTTCAGCAATTGAACCATGAGCGGTCATAATAATCACCGGCAAGCCTGTGTGTTTACGGGACACTTCATCAAATAATGCCATGCCATTCATGCCAGGCATGCGCAAATCACTCATCAATAAATCAAAAGATTCATCTTCGAGTTTGCGTAATGCTTTTTCAGGCTCATCCACCGCCACCACTTCGTGGCCTTCAGCTTCAAGACGCAAGCTTAATAAACGCAGTAAGCTAGGATCATCATCAACAATAAGAATACGAGCACTAGTTGCTGCCATTTTGTTTTTCTCCATTACCCAACTGGGTTTCAATATTTAATAATTGTTCAATTTTATGTTGTTGTTGCTCAAGCACCAATGTCAATTGCTCCAGCTCTTGATCTTGTTGTTGAATAGTTTGTGCTTGGCGTGAATTTATCCGGCCAATGGTCACTAAAGCCGATTCATATTCCAATAATTTTTGACTGGTTTTACTCATAAGGTGCGATAACAACAGCGCCAATTTGGGGGTTAATTTGTCGGCCACCAATAGCCAGTTATTCTGCGCCCGTAGTCGATTCTGGTAAGGAGTATCCATAGGTTGGCTTAAAATAATTGCCTTTAAATTGTCAACCTCACTGGTTGTCAGCTCAGCAAGTGACTCTTTACGGAATTGCCATTCAAGCTGATCTTGTTCAGCCCAATATTGTAACCAATTAATCACGTCACAGGGGGCGTCTGAAATATACAGCTGTACGTCCTCGGTCTGACAATCGGGTTGCATATAACCGCGATTTTGTAAGCCTTCTTGCATTAATTGACAACCACTTAAGCTCAACACTATTAAGCTCAAATAAAGCCTGTTCATTGTGTATCCTCTACTTGCGGGATCATCACCCGCACATGAAATAGTTTGTCGGCTTCTGCGACAATACTGGCCTTGCCCTTCATTATCCGAGCGCATTCATCCACCACAGATAAACCTAATCCAGAGCCCATTAAGCCATCTTGACGTTGTTGATTACCCCGTTGAAACGGCAAAAATAATGAGCGGTTGTCCAACTGCGGTTTTGTTTCACAGTGATTTTCGACATCAATAAATAATTTACCTTGTACAATCTTTGCTTTTAACGTGACCGTACTATTACCTTTGCCATAGGCGATGGCATTATTGATCAAATTATCTAATATCCGTTGCAATAACACCGGATCGGCATAGATTTCACTCACCTCGATTTTTTGGCGAAGTTGCTGTGAGTTTTGTTGTAAAGCTAATCGATGTTGTTGAGCCACATTGTCAACCAAGGGGCACAGATCAAATCGTTGTAGTTTGGGATTCGCATCCTGTAGCAAACGATTATAATCCAACAGTTGTTCCACCAGTTGAGTTAATCGCTTAGCACTGACCTCAAGCAAACTTAACACCTCAGCCTGCTTGGAATTTAGCGGCCCAACGACTTGCTCGCTGAGCAACGAACAACCTTCACGAATACTGGCAAGGGGTGTTTTTAACTCATGGGATGCATGGCGCAACATCGATAAACGTAGCTCTTCAAGGTGATTCAAGCGTTTTGCCAACCACCGCAATCTTGTGTCTAAATCTACAAACTCCCGCGGATAGCCAAAACCGCTGTCAGGCAAGGATTGATTTTGATCGCCAATAGCACGAATTAATGCTTGTAAATGAACTATGGGTTTAAGCACCACATGGCCAGCGGCCCACACTAACATCAGGGTAATACTCACCAACACCAAAGTTTGCCAGGTGATATGAAACTGCACATCCTGCACATATTGCTTTTGCGCATGCAGACTGTGATCTAATTGGGTGGCCGAGGATGTGGCGAAGTCCTTTAACACTCCTCGAAACGCGACCAGCTGTTGGTCTAATTGTTCATCAGTAAAATTTCTGTTAGTAACCGACAGTTGATTAAACTGCTTTTCTACATTTTGGCACTGACTGAGTAAATCCCGTTTATCGCAGCTAGCCCGCAACGCCAGTTTAAAACTGTCGCCTATATTGCTCATTAGTGGCAATAAATCATCAGTTTTTACAATGCGGTATTGGCGGATCAATCTTTCTAAATCAACCCCATTGGATTGTAGCGATTCAACAGAGCGTGTTATGTCTACCGCCTGACGGGCTTGTGACACGGCTAAGTCACCTAATTCCGTTAAGGTTTGTTGGTTTTGCCAGAGTAATACCGCTAAAGGCATTAACGCGATAATAAAACTGCATAAGGTTAATTGTTTTAAAGACCCTAAACGCACATTATTCCTATTGCAACATGGTTAAAAACTAAATGCGGAGCTTATTAGACAATACTCTTTTAAACAATGAAAAGGCCGGAGAACCGGCCTTTTAAAATTGGATGTAGTTAGAATTAGGAACCTTGCTTATTTTCGTCAAAATTGGCTGAATTCAGTTCCTTTTGGCTAATAAGTCCATCTCCATTTGTATCAATTTGACCAAATGCTGCCAATAACTCTGGTACACCCATTACTTCCTTGATAGTTAAATTACCGTCTTTGTCTTGGTCGAGCTTTTCAATCAAGACCTTTTTTTCAACACTGGCGACTTTTTTCATCGCAGTGACCTTAGCAGACTCAACTGGTGTTTCTGGCGAAGTTTCTGCATACAATGCTGTTCCAACAAAACAAAGACTGACCGCTAATACTAATTTTCTCATGATTCTCTCCAATTATTTATCATTCCCAAATTTGAATACTCGGGTTAATTATCATTTTATGCCCTGAGCAGATGAGTCCCTGACGATGGTAAAAACTAAAGCAAAGGAACACCGAACACTAAAGATACCGGCTCACTCTACCAACACTAACGGAACTACTAATATGGACATTACAATAATGGTGCCATGATTATTTTTATATAATTTTCAATTAGTTACGAATATTTCAGATTAAAACTTTAAGATTTTTGTCGCATATAACAGACAGTAACTAATAGTTACCTATCATTACTATTAATATCAATGACTTAAACCGTATATGATTGGCACCATGCATACTTGAAGGTAGGTAACACAAGGTATGCAGGCTAGTGAGCTATGTATAAGATAAAAGGATATTATTGAGGCTGTACTTTGAGCTTACTGCGAATAAAATCACTGTGACTAACATAAATTAGATCCGCCACCTTGCGAATAAAATATTCCTCATGACCATCTAAACGATTATCTGCATAAGCTAATCGCCACAGGTTTTCAATAAGTTGACCCTTTTGACTAGCATCACATTGATCATTAATAATTCTGGTGTACTGCACAATGTCGGCTGACTCTTCGGCCCGTTGGCGAGCGTCATCGACTAAATCGGCTACTTCCTGCGCTGACAATGCAAACTGTGATGTGAGTACCTCTGCTAACGTGGTCAATTCAGCCTCATCAATCACATGATCGGCACGTAATAATTCTACGTATAATACCGCCGAGACTCGATCTAAGCTTGGGCTGGTAGTATTTTCGGCGTCTACCGATAAGGATTGTTCAATCCAAGTAATTAATTTTGTAAGCATGCTGACCTCAATAGTTGTTGCAGACTGTATTTTTAAGCTTAGTCACAATGTCGATTCGAAAACCCGATTCAATAACACCGCAGTTCTAAACCCCGCTTGCGCAAGCCGCTGATAGGCCACGTTTTGATCTGTTCTGGCCTTTTCTGCACCAATAATCTTTACTGGTTGGGCATAGATTTTTTGCGTTAGTTTATGTGACTCGGCTACCCATTGATAAAAATCATCATATCGTCCTAACTCTTGCTGAACATGACTAAATTGTTTCTGAATTTTTCCAGCCAATGTTAACCAGCGCTGATCGTTACCCAAAACAGCAGTATCCCAATAGTAATGCAGATTAATTGATTTGCCTTCAAACAACACTGAGTGACTATTTCCGCCTTTATCGAAAGCGAAACTAACATGTAATGGCTGATGCATGTCACCGACTAAATGCACCACAAAAGCTAGCGCTTGAGCTTTGGTATTGAGGTCACTATTGACTGCTGTAAGTCTATTAAGATTAGTTTGCAAAGCCGTTAACACGCAGCCTCGAATACAATCTCGTGATGGCTTAATGCTAGTTTGTTGCCGTGGCAAATTCACATAATGCCAGGTTTTAGTATGGTGATAGGCGGGATCATCCCGTAACAAATCAGGCCAATTGGCGGCCTCGGCTAATGACTGAAAGCCTTTTTGCTTGAGTAGTGGCTGAATTATAGCTTGACTGTGAGGTGTTAAATGATCCCATGCGATCTGTGCAATTACCTTGTGGCCTTTGCCACCCCACGCAAAGACATTAGCTGACATGAATATTGTCAGTAAACACAACCATCTTTTAATTGGCATCATTCCCTCTCTTAACAGAATTAAAGGAGGTGAGTTTGGGTTTTCCCCTCTAGCTTAGGAGATAAAGGGTATTACAGCGGCTAACATTCCATAGCCTTTCAGCCATGTTAATCATGTAAATGATAAATAACCTTAACACGCCGACCACCGGCAAAATATTCAATTTGTGTGGATAATCGTTGTAACAGCTCAAGCCCGCGGCCATAAGAATCACTTACATTGCCCTTACCTTCCCCCGCCTTATTATAGTCATAACCAGACCCTGAATCGGTAATGGCAATATTTAACAGACCTTGTTGCGCTATAAACTCCACCTCCAACTCGATTTGACCTTGAATAAGCTCATTCAGACGTTGTTTTCTAAGCTCATAATATTGCAAAAAACCCTCATCGGTACTTTTAATACTAGAGTCCAACCCTAGTAATCCATGCTCCAAAGAGTTGCTATACAATTCCGATAAAATCGTAAATATATAACCCCCATGGCGATGTAGCGCAGGTTGTGTAGAGAGTGCTTCCACCAATAATATAACCGGATTGGTTTGTCGAATATCGTTTGCTTCGACAACCGTACTTATCTTCCAAGGTAATGAGGGGGTAATATCTACCTGCTGATTGGCTAAAGGCTGGCAGGTAAAACTGGCAACGGTTATATCATCGGTTTGCTTACCTGGCCCTTTAAAAATGCCCAACTTAGTGACCAGTTTATTAATATCAATATCGGGTTCGGCCATTAACCAATTTTCTAAACAACGCATTCCTAGCATTTTACCCTGAGTATTTTTTACTTCGATAACACCGTCAGTAAAGGCGAACAGGCGATCTCCTACATTTGCGGTGTAGCGAATAACACTACTCTCGAACTCTTCTTGTTCAAGAATACCTAACGCCATATGTTGGGCTGTAAAATGCCGACGAATTTCACCATCGGAGCTAAGTAGAAGTAAGTCGGGACTACCGCCATTCCAGATAGTTAATTTTTGTCCCGAGGGGTCAATTTCCACCAAAATGGCAGCAAAAAACATATCGCTCGGTAACAAATCCAACAAGGTACTATTAAGTGTGGTAGCAATTTCATCAATAGGCAGGCCTTTTTTACTGGTCGCAATAAAAGCTTTGGCAACCGGTAACGCACCAATGGCGGAGGCTAATCCATGTCCGGTAAAATCACCAATAAGAAAATACAAACTGCCTAATTGTGAGGTGTTGACCAGAAACAAATCACCATTAAAATTGCTGGCCGGGGCAATATGATATTGCATCAATTGTTGCCGTCGTGGTGACATCTTCAGGGCATTATTAAAAATATGCTCAACAATGGTATGTTCACGCTCTATTTTTTGCTGATGGATCAATAATTCCTGATGCTGCGCTTCAAAATCACGACTTAATTGCCGCGATCGCGCATGAGCGCGAATTTTAGCTGCCAAGATGGTTTGGTCAAAGGGTTTGCACACCACATCATCAGCTGACTCAAAGCATTTAACTAGGGTATCGTGATCATCCATAGCACTAAGAAAAATCACCGGTAAATGCATACTGCCTGCACGGCTTTTCATTGTTTTCACAATATCGTAGCCATTGCCATCGGGCAGCACAACATCAATCAGTATTATATCGGGGTTAAATTCTTCCTGAAGTAACAGCGCATCCTTTCCGTTCTGCGCTTCACGTACTTCGGTGTATCCTTCTTGCTTTAGCATATACAGCAGCAAGAAACGATTCAACGACTCCTCATCTACAACCAGAATTCGCATTAGTAATTATTCAATAATAAATTTTTTATCAAAACGAGAAATCTTAAATATATTGAGAATAGCGGTTTTGCAATTGATTAATCGAATTCGTGCCACTTTACCCGACAATGATTTTTCCATATTCAATAACATACCCAGCGCAGAGCTATCCATATATTGAGTCAGGCGCAAGTCGACGATAACTTCTTCCACGCCAGTATCAATCTCTGCATAATGCTCTCTAAATTGCTGCACTATTTCAAAATCAAATTTATTTGCCATCACAATGGTTAATACTTTGCCATCATCGGACATATTTCTATCTAGTAGCATAATTCAACACCTAGCTTTTTTTATTATTATTGCGCTATAGAATACAACTACATGACAATAATTCATACTTTCTTGCTACTATACTTATTGGGCTTTTTCGAAAGTGTGTTTTTATCTAAGTAGGCCATTTTAACTATGAGTAAATTGGCAATTATCATATTGGTACGGTAATCATTATGCGTAATCATAACAGCCAACTAGTGTACTCCACTGATGGCGGTAGGATAACTCCCCAAAAACAACAACATAATATCCCCAAAGGTGACGGTATTGTTCGTCTTAGACGAGAAACCAAAGGGCGTAAAGGCAAAGGCGTGACGACCATCGATGGTTTGTCATTATCAGCCGAAGAACTTAAAAAACTATGCACCGATTTGAAAAAAAATTGTGGTACTGGTGGAGCAGTAAAACAACAACTCATCGAAATTCAAGGTGACAACCGTGAAAAAATTGCGCAAATTCTGCAGCAACGCGGTTTTACCGTTAAACTAGCTGGTGGCTAATTAGTTAATTTTTAACAGGAAGTATTAATGGATCATCATATTGCATTGTCGGACCTCAGTATCCTATTGGTAGAGCCATCGGAAACTCAGCAAAAAATCATTTCATCCATGCTCTACAAAGAAAACATTGGCCAAATTGATGCCGTGGGTTCCGTCGAAGAGGCGCTAGCTGAGCTAGATAAACACAGTGTAGACCTCGTTATTAGTGCAATGTACTTTGGCGATGGTACTGGCTTAGAACTGTTAAAAGCCATGAAAAACGACACGGCTAAAAATTCAATCCCTTTCATGCTCATTTCCAGTGAATTCAGACCAGCAAAGCTCGAAGAGTTTAAACAATCTGGTGTGGTGGCTATTCTTCCCAAACCTTTCGAACCCGTACACTTAACCCGTGCACTTAATGCCACCCTAGACATCATCAACACCGACGAAGTGGAACTAGAGTTATTTGACGTACATGACGTTAGAGTATTACTGGTTGATGACAGTCGTCTAGCCCGTAACCATATTCGTCGGGTGTTGGAAAACATGGGACTGAAAAAAATTAAAGAAGCCGAAAACGGTGCCTTTGCCTTAACCCTACTTAAAGATGATACCTTTGATTTAGTGGTAACGGACTACAACATGCCGGAAATGGATGGTCGAGAACTCGCTGAGTTCATTCGCTTTAACCCTGATACCACGCATATTCCGATTATTATGGTTACCTCGGAGGCGAATAGTGCCCATATGAGTAATATTCAACAAACGGGAGTTAATGCATTATGCGACAAGCCATTCGAATCGGCGGAGGTCAGGCGTATGCTGATCCGTCTTTTAGGTAACTAAAGTCTGTTGATCTAAATATTGCTTATAATAAATTAGCGGTTGACAGAGTCAGCGCAAAAACTTAAATTCTTGGCCATGAAACATACTCTCTTTCAACAAGTTATTTTTTTTAGACTCCCCACCTAGGGAGAGTTGTGTGAGTATGTGTGCAACCTCCCCCTTGGGAGGTTTTTTCGTTTTTATTGTTACCACCATTTTTAAGGATGTTCATGTCGGACGAAAATGATTTACTGACACCAATCAGAGAAAGTATTAATCAAGTCGATAGCCAATTACTTGAATTATTTGCTAAACGCCGTGCATTAACCAATCAGGTTGCTGAAGCCAAAATTCAAACAGATAAGCCAGTACGAGATCAGCGTCGCGAAGAACAATTATTGGTTAAGTTAATTAAACTCGGGCAACCACAGGGTTTAGATCCCCATTATATTACCCAACTGTTTCATGTAATTATTGAAGATTCAGTACTAAACCAACAAGCATTACTGGCACAACGCGCCAACCCCGAGAATACTCAACCTTTAAACCGTGTTGCCTTTTTGGGTAATAAAGGCTCCTATAGCTATCTAGCGACGCAAAAGTATTTCTCCCGTCGTGCGGGTGAGTTATTAGAAATAGGCTGCCAAAGCTTCAACGAAGTCATCCACAAAGTGGAATCCAATCAGGCTGACTTTGCGGTTTTGCCCATTGAAAATACGTCATCAGGTAGTATTAACGAAGTGTATGACCAATTGCAGCACACCAGTTTGTCGATTATAGGCGAACTGACTCATCCGGTTGAGCATGCTCTATTGGTTGCTGTGCCTAGCGAACTTAAGCAAATTAAAACACTGTATGCTCACCCGCAGGTCTTTGCCCAGTGCAGCCACTTTTTAGCTGAGTTAAGCAATATCGAAGTCAAAACTTGCGACAGCACTTCTGCCGCCATGGTATTGGTGAATGAGTTGCAAGACCCACATTCTGCGGCCATTGGTAGTGCCGCCGGTGGTGCCTTATACGATCTAAGCGTTATAAGAAGCAACTTAGCCAATCAAAAAGAAAATCATAGCCGCTTTATCGTGGTGGCACGCAAAACCGTTAAGGTGCCTTTGCAGATACCGGCCAAAACCACCTTGGTTATGTCAACCGTACAAAAGCCTGGCGCGTTAGTAGAAACCTTATTGGTATTGCGCGATAACAATATCAATATGACAAAATTAGAATCTCGTCCCATTACTGGTAATCCTTGGGAAGAGCTTTTTTATATCGATGTGGAAGGCAACATTCAGGATGGTCCCCTACAGAATGCGTTACAGCAACTGCAAGCCATTACTCGTTACCTTAAAGTATTAGGTTGTTATCCATCAGAGCAGGTTATCCCCACCAAAGTAGAAGCCGCTCGCGCGCTCCAAGATATGTAATTATCCGCTCAGATTAAAGGCAACATAAGGACGTGTTGCAGATTAGTTAGCAAAAGTGTAAATGCCCATACCGACAATTAAATTTCGTTTGGTGAACATTCGAAGTCCCATCTACATGCATTTTCTACAGAGCCTTAGAAATGACTAACACCACATTAAAATTGGTGCTTAATTTCGACCTAAATAATACCTGTCAAAATCAGAAAAATAGCCAGTTATATTACACTCGTCATCAACACTGTATTATCTAGAACAGGCTATTAGCGTATTACTTGTTCGCTGAGAAACTTCATGTATTTACTGAGAAGCCATTAACGGCTAAGGTTACTGTGACGAGAACCAACGAGGTGAAAAGGATGCCAGAAGAATCAATGATATGGGACAAAAGTGGGGCGTTATCTCGCCTTGCAGGTAATGAAGAATTACTTAAAAAAGTCATGGTGTTATTTTTACAACAAATACCGGAAGATATCGCAAAACTGCAACAAGCTATCGAAAATGAGCAATACGACCAAGTGGCCAGTACAGCCCATTCAATTAAAGGCGTGGCGGGTAATTTAGGCGCGAATGCTTTACTTAATAATGCGGCACAAATGCAACAATTGGCACAACAGCATAAGTTGCAGGAATTATCCGATCTATTGGCACAAATTCGCGTTGATGAAGTCCATATCCGGGAGCGCTTTACAGCCTACCTCAACGCTTAATTTAGCGCTAAGCTTAAAGCCGACTATCATCCGCTTTAAGCAGTAGTTTTTTGCTATCTTTGAGGCATTGTTTGGCATAATCACCAAACCAGTTTCCAGTCAGAAAAAATTGCTTAATAAACTCCGCTTTATCGCCCTTTTCTAGTAAACTCAATGCTTGATCAAAGCGGTCACGAAAACGCTTCAATAATGCAAAACTATCTTTATTACTAAAAATAATGTCCGCGTAAAGGGAGGGATCCTGAGCAAATAAACGCCCAACCATAGCCAATTCCAAACGATATATCGGCGAGCTAAGCGCAATCAATTCTTGTAGTTTGGGATCTTCACCACGTAAATGATTACCGTAAACAAAACTCGAGAAGTGACGCATTACCTGAATAAAAGCCATCGCTTGATCATGAGATTTAGGCGAGGTTTCATACAGCGTTGCCCCCCAAATCACCATCTGTTCCAGTAACCAAGAATAATGCTGCTGTTGCTTACCATGACAGACTACTACCACCTGCTTAACTAAACTTGATACATCCGGCCCAAACATCGGATGTAAACCAACAACAGGGCCATTATGCACCGCCATCATGGCTTTAAATGGCTTTTGTTTAATACTGGTGATATCCGCCAAAATACAATGCTCTGGTAAGTTTTGTAACTGGCTAATAATGGTTTCAGTAACCGCAATAGGTACTGCAACAATCACCAAGTCGGCATCGGCTAATATTTGTTCGGCCTGCGGCCAATCATTCTTTTCCAACTTAAGTACGGGATATTGACTGCGTGTAAACAAGTCAACAAATACCTTACCTAAGGCGCCATCACCACCAATAATGACAATTTTCTGGATCGACGGATTCACACAAGTATATTGATGAGTTTGGGTTTGATAAGACTCGCGCATAACGCGGCGTAAGGTATCTTCAATCAAGTCAGGGGAAATACCAGCTTGTTTCCCCTGTAAGCGGCGCTTCTTCAATAACTCAGCTTCACGCTCAGGTACATAAATAGGCGTGCCGGTCTTACTCTTAAGCTCGCCAATTTGCTTGGTAACCTGCGCTCTTTTCGCCAAAATATTCACCAGCTCACTATCAAGCTGGTCAATCTGTTGTCTAAGCTGCTCTATATTGGACCCATCACTCATATTTTGTATTAAGCCTGTTATCCTTGAAGACGTTGTGGAAGCACTGCCTTTAGTTTATCGCACGATTCGCTTAACACTTTATAGGTTTGTGTCCAATCAATACAACCATCTGTTATCGATACACCATAATCAAGCTCTGCAGGCTTTTTATTATCGGTACTTTGACTACCGGCATTTAGGTGACTTTCCAGCATAATACCAATGATCGACTGATTACCTTCTAAAATCTGATTAACCACGTTCTCGGCCACTAAAGGCTGACGGCGATAATCCTTACTAGAGTTGGCATGACTACAATCAACCACTAAACCCGCTTTAAGCCCCGCTTTAAGTAACTGTGCTTCACAATCAGCTACGCAGACTGAATCATAATTGGGCTGTTTACCACCACGCAAAATCACATGACCATCAGGGTTGCCGCTGCTTTTAATAAGCGCCACCTGCCCTTGTTTATTAATACCCATAAAATTATGCGCAGATGCCGCTGAACGCAAAGCATTGACTGCAATATCTAAACTGCCGTCTGTACCGTTCTTAAAGCCCACTGGCATAGACAAACCACTAGCCATTTCACGGTGAGTTTGCGACTCGGCGGTTCTAGCACCAATGGCCACCCAACTAAATAACTCGGCTAAATACTGTGGACTAATTGGATCGAGGGCTTCTGTAGCCACTGGCAGCTCTAATTCAGCTAACCAGTTCAATAGTTCGCGCGCTTTGCGCAAACCACTTTCAATATCAAAACTGCCGTCTAGATGAGGATCGTTGATCAAGCCTTTCCAGCCAACCGTAGTACGCGGCTTTTCAAAATACACCCGCATAACAATAAACAAGGTATCTTTGCTTTCATCGTGGAGCTTTTTTAGTTTAAGCGCATATTCTTTTGCCGCTTCAACATCATGAATAGAACAAGGGCCGCTAATGACTAATAATCTTGGATCTCGGCGATGGATAATATCGCTGATCACTTTTCTAGATTGGCCAATTACTTCTAATGCACTGGCCTTTGTGGGTAACTCTTGTTGTAGCTGTTCCGGCGTAATAATGACTTGTTCGCCGATGATATTGCGGTTATTTAAAGAATCCTTATACATAACTTTGATTACCTACTTAAAAAATTAAAAAAGGATTACTTTCACTTTGAGAATGACCTAACAAACAGCCGTGATTTGGAAATCCGAAAACGTAAAGTTAAAATTACAAATAGCTATTGAATTAAATTAACCTTGCGGATTGACTTTTTAACAACATGGGGAGATATAGGCAAGTTTTATTTTGAAAATAGCATCGGAATGCACAAAATATAAGCAATGCAGGCTCTTTCTTTGAAAAACTGTAAAGGGCAATACCAAAGCGGTCTTTATCGATTTACAACTTACCAACGCAATCTACGTTAACAAAACCCATGAGCCAAGCAGTATACCCTTCCACAACGACTGTTGCGATGTAGAAGGGTAAGAGTGTTTACTTAACCTGAGGTGACTTAATAAGGTGAGCCAGCAATTGGGCTTTGAATGCGATACAACCCGCCACCGGCAGTAATCAATATGGTTTTATGCTCCGGCCCACCAAAAGCAATATTAGTAGTCTGCGGGGCAATGTTGATATTAGCCAGTTCATTGCCGTCTGGAGCCAACACATGTAATTTTCCAGGCCCATGACTGGTAACATATAAATTACCTGCACAATCCACTGCCATACCATCTGGGTTATCTACCGTAGCAAACAACTGTTTATCACCAACACTACCATCGGCATTAACCGCGTAACGCATTACTGCGCCATTTTTATCCCCCACATATAGCCATTTTTCATCTGGTGATAAGGTGACGCCGTTGGGATTCTCTCGCTCACCATCAACCAAAGTGACTTGGCCTTGTGGATCACGCCAGTATAAACCGGTTACCCCAGTTTCATTTTCACGCTCACCTAATTGCCAGTTGGGATCACTAAAATAGAAATGGCCTTGTGAGTGCAAAGCACCATCGTTAGGGGAATTATAATGTTTGCCATGGTAATCAGTAACCCAAGTACTGCGCTCCTTCGTGGCCAAGTCATATTTGGAGATGGTCTGATCATCATGAGTCATAGCAATCAACGCATCACCGTCGATGGCTAAGCCGTTACTACCGCTGTTATCAATAAACACATCGACGGTGTCAGGTAGTTGTAAACGATGAATAATTGCCCGAGGGCCATCCTGCTGGGGGCCGGCAAAATCCATCTCCGAAAAATAAAAACTCTCGGTTGCAGCACTCCATACCGGACCTTCTAAAAAGACGTAGCCATCAGCAACTTTAACCACTTCAGCATCATTACCAATAGCCTTGCCCCCATTGGCTGAACAATAAGCAGGGAACGTTGGCGACATCTCTGCCACCTGCGACATGGCACTCGGTGCATTATTTTGACCGCAAGCACTTAACAATGCGGTTACCGATACGACTAATAGAGAGTTTATTTTTTTCATTTTTTGCCTCAACGTTATCCATAAACACCACAGCAGCGACTGTTGATGTAGGAAGAAATAAAATTATTCAACGATGATAAACCATTTAGCAGCCGCCTTGATGTTTAACCACAAGCAAAAACTATAATAATTTCGTCGGGATTTGTAGTGGTTTGATGTAATGCGGATTTCAGGCAATAAAAAAGCCCGCAAATGCGAGCTTTTCTACAAGTTAACGTCAACACAAAAAAAATAATATTAGTTAAGCTTTTCTCTGATACGTGCAGAACGACCTGAACGGTCTCGCAAGTAATAAAGTTTAGCTCGACGAACTGCACCACGGCGCTTCACTTCAATTGAAGCAACAGCAGGGCTATGTGTTTGGAAAACACGCTCTACACCTTCACCGCTAGAAATTTTACGTACGGTGAATGCAGAATGTAAACCACGGTTACGTTTTGCAATTACAACACCTTCGTACGCCTGAAGACGTTCTTTCTCGCCTTCTTTAACACGTACGTGTACTACTACTGTATCACCAGGTCCAAAGGCAGGAACATCAGACTTAAGTTGCTCTTGCTCAATTTGTTTGATGATATCTTGACTGACTTTACTCATCATATCCTCACTTCTGGGTAACTATCATTTTGCTGCAACGCTTCCTGTTGAAATTCTTTCAACAATTTTTGTTGCTCCTTAGTCAGAGCCAGATCATTTAATAATTCAGGGCGTCGTTGCCAGGTTCTACCTAACGACTGTTTTAACCGCCACTGTCTAATTTTATCGTGATTACCGCTCAACAAAATTTCCGGTACTTGTTGATCATTCAGGACTTCAGGCCGCGTGTAATGTGGGCAATCAAGTAATCCATCAATAAATGAATCTTGATTGGCCGACTGTTCATGCCCCAATACTCCGGGTACATGACGCGCAATCGCATCCATCAACACCATGGCTGGGAGTTCACCGCCGCTAAGTACATAATCACCTATCGACCATTCCTCATCTACTTCAGCTTGAATCACACGTTCATCAATGCCTTCGTAGCGCCCGGCGATGAGGATCAAACTTTCATTTTCAGAAAGCTGTTTCACCCCTGCCTGATCTAACCGTTTCCCTTGTGGAGACAGATAAATCACTTTAACTTTTTTTCCCGCCGCCTGTTTGGCCGCGTGGATAGCGTCTGTTAATGGCTGCACCATCATCAGCATACCGGGTCCACCACCGTAAGGACGATCATCAACAGTGCGGTATTTATCATGGGTAAAGTCTCTTGGATTAAAACACTCTACCTGCAACAAACCCTTTTTCACTGCTCTACCAGTTACGCCCTGCTCAGTAAACGCCTGAAACATCTCAGGAAATAAACTAACCAAACCGAACCAGCGTGTATCGCCCATTAAAAGCCTGGGTCCCAATCTACCTCAATGGTATTTGCCTGGCGGTCGACTGACTTAACTACTTGCTCAAGTAAGTACGGCACCATTCTTTCTTTTTGCCCAAAAGCGTCATTATGATTCGCCTGCACCAACAACACGTCATTAGCACCGGTTTCAAATAACTCTTTGACAGTCCCTAAGTCGTAACCTTTGTCAGTTACTACCTTCATCCCAATCAAGTCACGCCAGTAAAAATCGCCATCAGCTAAAGCCGGTAATTGTGAAGAACGAATAGAAATAGATAGATTCTTAAGGCTATCTGCTTCATCCCGCGATTCCACACCCACCATTTTAGCGACAACAGATTTACCGTGTGTACGCCATTGTTCAACCTGAAACTCAACTACTTCCCCAGCTTGTTCAACATACCAAGGAGCGTAATCAAAAATTCCAGTAATATCATCGGTATAAGTGGTAACTTTTACCCAGCCCTTCACACCATAAGGTGCTCCAAACTGACCAACAATTAACGATTCAGACGCATTACTCAATCTACTCATACCTATTTTGCTGTTTAATTAAGCAGCTGCTGTTGCATCTTTAACCAAGCGCTTCACGCGATCAGATAGGCCTGCGCCTACACCAACCCAGTGATTTACCCGGTCAAGATCAAGACGAAGTCTTTCTTCTTTACCAGCTGCTGTTGGGTTGAAGAAACCGATGTTCTCGATGAAACGACCATCGCGTGCACGACGGCTATCTGCAACCACTACTTGATAAAATGGACGCTTTTTAGCTCCACCACGCTGTAAACGAATAGTAACCATGTTGTGCCTCAAACTCGTTAGGGGATTTACCGCTTCTGATGAGTCAATGTGCTCTGTGAAGAACCTCAAAGAACCCCAAAAACAGCTTCACCCGCAGCGTTAACGTTAACTTAGTGCTCCGACCTTGATCGAAGGCCGCCGTATTGTACGGATCCTGAGGTTTTTTGCAAGGAATAGTAGCGGTTAATTGGCGTTAACGCCGATTAACCTGCAATATTGTAAGCAGTGCGTCAACTAACGATGAAAATCCGTTCGCCCTGAGCGCGTGGGACGCGTAGTCGAAGGGTAGATATTGGAAGCACCAACTCTTTTTTAACTGGCTACGCCAGCTCTAGCATCCATGTTCTTTTTCACGCGGTATTCAGCCGCTGAAGTTTACTTGTATTTACTCAGTTTATCGCTACGCGATTTGGGTATTTGTAGTGATTGTTAGTTTGGGCGGCGTGGCGGCGCCAACGCCCAAGGGGACTTTTCGCCGAAGTCCCCTTGGAACCCCTCGGCGCCCTTGCCAGTTTACTACGTAAATGACTTATTCAGGCTAGCCGCTACCACAACAAATCCACGTCCCTTCTGCTGTTGTTTTCTCGACGTCCCTGTCTCGAATAGCGGCTAACTATTCTGAATAAGCCATTTACAAACTGAAAAGGGACAAACGCCAAGCCGAGCTTATCTAGGAACAAGTTGAACCCGTTGATTTAAATCACTTTGCGGCGTAATGTTAAAAAATAAATCAGGAAAGAATTTCACTCGGTACAAATACGGGATTAATTCCTTCTATTAAGCTGTTATAGGACTTAACTATGTTAATAGACGACGGGGGTATTATTCGACAAGAAAGAGCTTCTGCGATTGGTGAGTTAGTAAGAATTGTTATCCTACAAAATTTTGATAAGTTAAATGATTTCAAATTTTTATATAAGAAGTTTGGTGCTAACCAGTTAAATAAGCTGACCAGAGAGCAAATTGAGGCAGAATGCCCAAATTATTTTGGTCGCTGGATTGTAGCTCAAACATTTACGGCCATGTCACTTGAAGCATTTTATTATGATTATATACAAAATAAAAAATCAAAAAATCAGGTAAATAAGCGACGTACTCCCCCTGAAAGATTTAAATTTATTTACTATGAACTGCTAAAGGTTAGTTCCGAGAAAATTGATAAACTGCTGAATAAGATCACACAACTTGATAAAACCAGAACCCACTGGGCTCATAATAAGAGTGCAGATTTTATTAATTACAAGAAGGCTGCAGATTTCTTTAGTCCTGATGAGTGCTTAGGAATATTGACTGAAGTATTCGAGTTTGTCTTCGAATATGATCGTGACTACGTGTTAGCTCGTGAGATCAATTTAAAACTAAAGCAAGTACAACTAAATGTGGCGAATGAAATTAATGCGCTCGCCCTAAAATAAAAGAATAAAGGAGCAGATATACATTAAATTAGAAATAACACTAGCCACAAACATTTCCCCCAACCAAGAGAAGCATGGCTCTATTCCCCTTTCACAGTTAACAATATTCTGATTCAGATTAGCTGACCGCTATTCGAGATTTACAGGTCGGCGGGTCTGCGACTCAATTTGCCCATTTTTAAATTATTCTGCGTCGAATGGCGAAACAGGAAGTTTCGCCAAGGCGTGCACTTTGCAGGGACGCTGCATCACGCCGGTTCGACATTAGCAGGGTAATTTAAAAATGGATTAAGCAAGTTGCCGGAGCGAAAGGAGCCGCGTGAAAAACGTCATGGATGACGGTAGGCGAAGCCTATAGTTTTCAAAAAGATTAAATCGACCTTTGTCGATTCACCCTTAGCAATACCAAGCACCAAATCAACATTATCAATAATCCACCAGACTCATTGGTATTCTGAATCATCTGTGTTTGTTGCTCATTCCACAACGTGGAAAAATCTAAACGGGAAAAGTGAAAGTTACCGAAATCATCCTGCAAGCGAAAAAACAAACTGCCGGCAGAAAACCCCGTCCATGCCGTCAACCAACTCGCGCTAATTGACTTGCGCAGCATCCAGAAACTAATGCCACTGGTAATGCCATAAAGGCCGATCCATGCCCAAGCATCGTAATTACCGTACTGGCTGGCGTCATTAATTTGCAGTAACGCAAAAACAAAAAACACTACACCGCCAAGCAGTAGTAGTGTTTTTCTCAATAGTGAACGATTCATGACTTATCGGCCCGGGAACATGCCGCCTGGCCCACCAGGGCCACCCATTCCGCCGCCGCCACCTGGTGGCATCATGCCTTTCATTTTTTTCATCATTTTACCCATACCGCCACCGGACATTTTTTTCATCATCTTTTGCATTTGGTTAAATTGTTTCAAAACACGATTTACATCTTGGATATTGGTACCCGACCCTGTGGCAATACGGCGTTTTCTGGAGCCATTAATCACATCGGGGCGTTGACGTTCACCGGCTGTCATGGAATTGATAATGGCTTCCATTTGATTGAACGATTTGTCATTGGCTTTATCTTTGATTTGCGCGCTCATGTCACCCATACCCGGTAACTTATCCATCATCGACATCATGCCGCCCATGTTGCGCATTTGCTCTAACTGCTCTTTGAAATCTTGTAAATCGAAACCTTTACCTTTTTGTACTTTACTGGCGAGCTTGGCGGCTTTTTCTTTATCAACTTTACGTTCAATTTCTTCCACTAAGCTAAGAACATCACCCATGCCCAAAATACGTGAGGCGATACGCTCAGGATGGAACGGCTCTAGAGCGTCAATTTTTTCGCCCATACCGATAAATTTAATCGGCTTGCCAGTAATGTGACGTACCGATAACGCCGCACCGCCACGGGCATCACCGTCAGCTTTAGTTAAGATTACACCGGTTAATGGCAGGGCTTCGTTAAAGGCCTTGGCGGTATTGGCTGCGTCTTGACCGGTCATGGCATCAACCACGAACAAGGTTTCAACCGGTTTAACCGCCTGATGCAGCGCTTTGATCTCGTCCATCATGTCGCTATCAACATGTAAACGACCGGCGGTATCAACTAGCAACACGTCAAAGAACTGCTTTTTAGCAAACTCAATAGCACTGTTAACGATATCTATGGGTTTCTGATCTGCAGTTGAGGGGAAAAATCCAACATCCACTTCTGTTGCTAACGTCTCTAGCTGCTTGATAGCCGCAGGACGATAGACATCCGCACTGACCACCAATACCTTTTTCTTTTCGCGTTCTTTAAGGAATTTAGCGAGTTTACCGACACTGGTGGTTTTACCTGCACCTTGTAAACCTGCCATTAACACTACCGCTGGCGGTTGCGCAGCAAGGTCGAGGGTTTCGTTCTCGGCTCCCATAACTTGTTCAAGTTCGGATTGAACAATTTTAACGAATACCTGTCCGGGGGTAAGGCTTTTAGTCACTTCGGTGCCAACCGCACGCTCTTTTACTTTACCAATAAAATCACGTACTACTGGCAATGCTACATCGGCCTCCAGCAACGCCATACGCACTTCACGTAGGGTGTCTTTAATGTTGTCTTCACTAAGACGACCGCGTCCGCTGATATTCTTTAACGTTTTACCTAATCGTTCGGATAGATTTTCAAACATGGGATACCTCAAAATAATTACTGCGGATTATACCTAGCCTTAGCTCATCTTTCACCTTTATCCTGAAGTGATTATAAAGCTTTATTAATTCAAGCATCATCGAGGAAATGTTATCCAGCTGGCATTCCCTTCACAGATAAGTGAATGAGAACAATAATCATCTAGGAAAATGAGAGCAACACTTGCCTTCTACCTAGACAACAGGTTATATACACTTTGTTTTCGGGAAAAGAAGGAAAAAACAATGCAGTGGATAAGCTTAGTTGTGATCTTATTGTATGTGATCGCGGCATCTGCTATTTCAGCACGCTTATTTCACCATCAAGGTCCTCAGCCAAGGTGGTCTACATTGACGGGAACCATTGCCCTGATCGCTCATTTTGTATTGTTGAATCAATCCATTTTCGCCGCTCCCGACCAAAATATGAGCATGACCAATGTGGCTTCGCTCATCGCTTGGCTAATCAGTTTAAGTATGACCGTTGCCTCATTTTCCTTATCGAGCGCATTATTATTACCTATGGTGTATGGCTTTAGTGCTCTGGTAGTACTGATCAATTGGCTATTGCCCAGCGTCCACATGATGCATTTACAATATCAACCGGCACTGATCAGTCACATTACTATTGCTCTGGTCGCCTATGGTTGTTTAATCATTGCCTTTTTATATGCCTTACAATTGAGCTACATTAATTACCGTTTAAAGCGCAAACAAGCTTCAATGCTGCATTCATCCCTGCCGCCATTAATGCGGGTGGAAGCCGTGTTGATTAAATTATTGTTGGTTGGCACCATCTTGCTACTTATGTCTTTGGTCAGCGGCTTTGTTTTTCTGGATAATATGTTTGCTGATGGTCAAGCACACAAAACAATTTTATCTTGTATTGCATGGGTGATTTATGTGGCAACCTTAATCGGACATTACCAGTTTGGTTGGCGCGGTAAGCTGATTATTGTCAATGCCAGCATAGGTGCTATTTTGCTAACATTAGCTTATTTTGGCAGTCGCTTCGTTAAAGAGGTGATTTTAGGCCACATCTAGCTATAATAGATTTTCACAAAAGTGAATTACGTATCCTTTTTCACTTTAAAATTAGTTACCTAGGTAGGAATTTCTAGTTGGACGACATTTCCACGAGCAGTTTGCTCATCATTCTTGGCATTTTAATCTTTCTCTCTGCTTTTTTCTCCAGCTCCGAAACCGGTATGATGTCGATCAATCGCTATCGGTTGAAGCATTTGGTGAAACAAAAACACCCCGGCGCCAAGCGTGTACATGAATTATTGAAACGCCCCGATCGCTTAATTGGCCTAATCCTTATCGGCAATAATATGGTAAATATTGGCGCGGCCATGCTAGCGGGTATTATTGCCGAACGTTATTACGGTGACGTAATGGGTCCCATAGTGGCGACCTTCAGTTTAACTTTGGTTATTTTAGTTTTTGCCGAAGTCACGCCGAAAACCTTAGCCGCGTTATACCCAGAAAAAATATCCTTTCCAACTTCGATCATTTTATTACCCATGCTGACGGTGATGTATCCATTAGTGTATGTGGTTAACGGCATTACTAACGGCATTTTGGCGTTATTACGTATTAGCCCTGAGAATAACGATGGCCATAATCTGAGTACCGAAGAATTACGCACCGTAGTTCACGAAGCGGGGGTCATGATCCCCAAACAACACCAAGAAATGCTGAAAAGTATTTTTGAATTAGAAAACGTTACCGCGGAAGATATTATGGTGCCGCGCAATGATATCGTATCTATTGATATCAATGACGACTGGAAGAACATTCAAAAGCAACTGACCTATTCGCAACACACCCGTGTTTTGCTTTATCGTGACAGCATTGATGACGCAGTTGGTTTTATTCACGTGCGCGACGCCTTGCGGTTATTATCTAAAGATCAATTTAGCAAAGCCACCTTGTTAAGAGCGGTACGCGAAATTTACTTCACGCCGGAATCAACACCATTAAATACCCTAATGGTAAAACTACAAAATGCCAAAGAACGCATTGGCTTAGTGGTGGATGAATACGGTGATATTCAAGGGCTAGTGACCTTCGAAGACATACTTGAAGAAATTGTCGGCGACTTTACGACTAGCATTCAACCCACCCACAGCAAAGAAGTACATGCTCAGCAAGATGGCAGTATTTTAGTTGATGGCACAGCTAACATTCGTGAGCTGAATAAAGAAATGCATTGGCATTTTCCCACTGAAGGCCCAAAAACCCTTAACGGCCTCATCGTGGAATTTTTAGAAGAGATACCACAAACTAATATCAGTTTTAGATTAGCTGGTTACCCCATTGAGATAGTCGAAATATCCGACAACATGGTCAAAACCGTGCGCATCATGCCAAAGCTGTATATAAAACAAGAAAAAAACGACAGCAATTAAACCCTGAGGTAAAACTTGCAATTGCTTAGTTCAATGGGGATTCTAGGATATAAAATAAGGTATGGGGCAATTAAAAACGTAACGGTATAGGCGGACGATTGAAAAACTACTTCGCCATTTTCTTTTGCATTATAACGGCTTTCAGTTTTTCAACGCTGTGATTTAACTTCGACAATCGATCAATAATGGTTTGCAGCTCATCATCATGGGTCAAATCAGACTGCGCAACATGATTTTCAAGTGCTTCTTTTAAATATGCCGGAAGACTTTTATTTGCCATACCTCACCTCTTTACTCACAGATAGATATCGGTTGTGAATAAAAAAAGATGAATGTTTTATGGATCTTTTTGCCGCGGTTAGCGAAAAATAATAAATAGAGCAGCGAGGTCAGTAATTGCACGTTTGATATCGACAGAGCAAAAATACCGCCTTTAACTAACGCTCTTCCCCCTACCTATATGGCTCAGTCAACCTATTGTAAGTACGTCAAAAAACGCGGTTAATCAATGGTTGGTACATGGAAACATTTTAATAACTGCCCGCGATGTGTTTTAGCATCATAGTCAATCTCAACTATGGATGCCGTGGCAAACAGTGGCCCATGCTCGCCGGTAAAAGATTCCACCAAATAACACACTAGTGGCATATGGCTCACCAGCAATATTGAATTAATATTAGCGTCATCAGCGAGTAAACCGTCAATATAATCTTGTACCTGTTCAGCCTGTTCATCGGGGCGTAACAAATCGAGGGTTAAGGTTTTCTGCACGGTCTGCGCTTTGATCACACTGTCGTAAGTTTGTTGTGTGCGTGTAAAAGGGCTAACCAAGGCCAAGCTAATATTGTTTTGCTCGGAGGCTAACCATTGCCCCGCAGAATAGGCTTCTTGAACCCCTCTTGAGGTGAGTGCACGCTGACTATCATTGCTCGCGACCTGTTCAGCTTCACCATGTCGCATAATGTACAAATTCATTTAAGAAAATTACCACCAATATCACTAATTGCCAACGTGCGCCTTGCCATTGGACTCTCAGAGTTAATAAATTTTAAATATTCTTGTAGCGTACGTTTTAATTCAACGACGGTCATAAAAATTATAACTCACCCACTTGAATAGATGAACTTATTCATCACATCTCTACCAAAAGAACCAATTAGCATGGAAATAACTTTCAAAATCAGGCAGCTATATTTATTTTAAGTGACTGAGGGGCTTAAATTTTTGTTCACTCAACGGTGTAAACAGACTATTTTACGTTATGCTTACAGTGTGACATTTTTAAAACATGAGTACCAGATTGCTAAAAAGCCAATATGATCACAGACAATATCGCCACCTCACTTTAGAGAATGGGGCTAGGGTGGTATTGGTCAGTGATAATAACGCGAAAAAATCCGCCGCCGCCGTTACCATAAAATGTGGCCACTTTAACGATCCTATTCAACAGCAAGGTTTAGCCCACTTACTCGAGCATATGTTATTTCTTGGCTGCCAGCGTTTTAATGAAATTAATCATCTGCAGACGTTTCTTAGTCAATATGGTGGTAACTGCAATGCCTGGACCGGCACAGAACATTCGAGTTTTTATTTTGATGTATTAAATGCCCAATTTCCTCAAGCTCTAGATCACTTTTTAGCCATGCTAAGGGAACCGCTGTTCGACATTGAACGACTTGAAAGTGAAATACACACTATCGATGCCGAGTTTAAGATGAAGCGCAATGATGACCTGCGGCGACTTTATCAAGTACACAAAGAAACCTGTAATCCGTTACACCCCTTTAGCAAATTTTCGGTTGGTAATGCGCAATCACTGATGACACTCAGTGTACAAGACACTCAAGCCGCGCTAATTGAGATGCACACACAGCATTATTGCGCTTCAAATATGACCTTCAGTCTAATCGGAAATGAGCCTCTGGATACTCTTGAAACTTTGGCCAGTTGTTTATTACAGCCGATAACCAAAGCGCCAGCCCAAGCAATATCTTTCCCGCCTTTATACTTACCGGAACAGGTGGGTATCAGCATACAAATCCAGCCGGTTAAAAAAGCCAGGCGACTCATTGTTACCTTCGCGTTACCTGACATGCACCCGTACCATCGTTCCAAACCACTGGAAATGATTAGCCACTTGTTAGGTGATGAAAGTAAAGGCGGTTTATTGTGGTACCTGAAAGAAAAGGACTGGGCAACCAGTTTAAGTGCCGGAGGTGGAATACACGGCAGCAATTTTAAAGATTTTAATATCAATCTGCAGCTCACTAGCAGCGGAGTGAAACATTACCAACAAGTGATCTCTGCATTATTTTTGTTTATTCAATTAATGCGTGAACAAGGTTGCCTACAGTGGCGTTTTCAAGAAAAACAACGCTTAAACCAACTGGCCTTCGACTTTCAAGAGTTTCCGAAAAATATTGATTATGCGCAACATATTGCCGCACAACTGCAATACTACAATGAACATGATGTGCTGAGCGGGGAATATCTGGTAGATCACTATTCACCAGAAGATTTTGCGGATGTTTTAACTTTTTTACGCCCAGACAACATGCGTATTAAGCTCATCCATCCACACGTTGTTACCGACCGCATCGCGCAGTGGTATAACACCGCCTATAGTGTGCAGCCCATAGCTGAAGCACAACTCAAAGAATGGACTGCCCCCCCCTCCATTCACGAATTGCAGTTACCAACGGCTAACCCTTATATTGTGGACAACACCAGCGTATTCCCTATTGAAGAAAAAAATCCACTACCCACTCGGCTAATACATTCCGACGCCTTTGAATGTTGGTTTGCTCAAGACGATAATTTCCAACTACCCAAAGGGGATTTTTTTCTATCCTTTGATTGCCCCTATGCTTTAGGTGGGGTGGGTAATAATACCCTCAAAAAATTGTGGGTTGCGGTAGTGCAAGAACAATTAAATGAAACATTTTATCAGGCCGACATTGCCGGCTTGAACTTTCACCTTTACCCACATCAATGCGGATTTACCCTGCACACCAGTGGTTTTTCAGAAAAACAATTACTGTTTGCAGGCGAACTCATTAATACCTTATTTCAATGTAAAATTGATAGCCAACGCTTTGAACAGGTAAAACAACGGCAACTACACAGCGTGGAAAATACCTTATTAAATAAACCTATCAACCGCCTGTTCAACAAAATGTCGATACTCATTCAGCGTAATGCTTACTCCCCCACCGACATGACGCCAATTATTCAAAATGCCACCCTGGAGCAGGTTAATCTTGTTGGTGAGCAGCTTTTGAGCCAATACCATTGCACAGCTTTTTTGCATGGTAATTGGGCAACTAAAATCGCAGCTGATTTTGCCACGACACTGCAACAGAAGCTGACGAAAAATGCTACCACCTGCAGTGAAATCAAGCGACATATTGTCGATTTAAGACATCAACAAGCCTATCATCTTGAAATTGAAAGCAATCATGATGACGCTGCGGTAGTATTTTATTTTCAAGCACCCAGCCATTCAGTCAGTGACATTGCCATGACCATATTAGCGGAACAATTGTGGGAAGGGGCTTTTTTCAATGAAATCCGTATGCACAAAAAGCTAGGCTACATGGTAGGCAGTGGTTATGTACCTTTTAACACCCATCCGGGCATGGCGTTTTACGTACAATCCCCCACAGCAGATGTGACTCAACTTATTGACGCCATCCATCATTTCCTACAAAAATCGGTTAACGAACTCCCCAACCTACCGTCTAGTCATTGGCAAAAAGTTAAATTGGCGGTGCAAAAGCAATTGATTGAACACGACCAAAATTTAGCAATGAAGAGCCAACGCTTGTGGATGGCGATTGCTAATAAAGATGAATTTTTTAATCATCAAAGTCGACTGGTACAGTGCATTAACGAATTGAGTATTGCGACCTTGTTCACATTTTGCCAAGACTTAATAACCCGCAATCATTTCGGCGAGTTGATTTTATACAGTAAAGGTAAGCACACTTCTCCCGATGCGTTACCCATCAACGGCGAGAAGATTGACGCCATTGATCGCTTTAAAAAACAGGCTCATTATTTATATTAAGCCTATAGCGGCCATCGGGTGCCGTCATTGAGACTTTTCCGCACTTTAGTTCAATAATTAACCAACTCTTTGGATTAATTTAATCTTCCGTTAACATCAACGTAATTAGCGCTTTTTAATCCCCTAGATTTAGGTTAGATTATCAAAGTTAATGCGGCTTTGAGCCATATAAGAACAAATGGAATTGAAGCATCTCAAAGCATCAATATAAAAGAAGACGGCGTAAGACTGTCTACAGGTGTTAAGTGCGCTTTAAATTATTTATCAAACGACGAGGTGTGATTACATACCTACTGGTGCTTTTTTGTAGCTTGATGCTGCAGGCTCCAGCGACCGCCACTATATCTGATATTCAGTTTGAAAACTTCACAACGGCCAATGGCCTCTCACAAAATAGTGTTATTGATATTGTTGAAGATAACCAAGGTTTTTTATGGATAGCTACAGAAGGCGGGTTAAATCGCTTTGATGGCTATGAATTTAAAAACTACTCTGCACGTGCTTCTACAGCAGAAGGTATAACCAACCAATTAATCCATCAGTTATATATTGATAAGCGCGGCACCCTATGGGTAGCGAGTAATGAAGGCTTATATCGTTATAATCGAGCAAAAGATAGCTTCATCCGCTTCAATCAAAACAATAGTCAATTAAAATCCAACAACATTAGCTATATCACTGAAGATATTAATGGGAATTTATTAGTAGCAGTGCACGCTGGGCTATTTGAGTTCGTCGAAAACCAAAATAAGTTTAGCGAATTATCTTTCTCTGGCCCTGCCATTATCCCTAAAAACATCACCGTCATGCATGCTGAACAAAATCGAATTTGGATTGGCAGCCATGGCGAGGGTATTTTCGTTTTGGATAAAGCAACCAATAAATTATGGGCTTTAGAAGATGCCGATAATCCTTGGGGTATAAATATTACCGCGCGCTATCTTTTTGACTTTAAAATATTTAATGAGCAATATTGGTTAGCAACAGAGCTTGGCGTTTTGGTTTTAGATAAATTTGGCACTGTAGTCAATCAATACAATACCGAGACCAAACCAGCTCTGGTATACGATATTGTCCGAACGATAGAGATGGATCATAGAGGTGATGTATGGTTCGGCACTGAAAGCGGCATCACCATTCTGAATATCCAAAAGCAAACGAGCTTTTCCATTAACCAAGATGTTCAAGAACTGATTTCCTTAAAAAACGATCATATTCTTAAGATTTACCTAGACTCTTCGCAAACAATTTGGATTGGCACACTCACCGGTGGGATGCATAAATATAATCAGCACTCCGCAGCCGTAAAACATTATCGTTCTCAGAACGACACAACAATTTCATTGTCGGATAATGTAATCTGGGCCATTGACGAATCAAATGACGGTAATATTTGGATTGCCACACAATCCGGTGGCTTGAATTTATTTGATAAGACCAATATTACCTTCACGCATTTTTTGAATGAGTTGGATTCTAACATTTGGGATCTGGCAATTGATGCAGACAATAAAATTTGGATCGCCACCGATAAAGGCATTTTAGTTTATGTCTACCAACAAAATACCCTAGAGCTAGTAAATAGCTTCTTCCCTGAAATGTTAGTGCCAAATATTAACCTTTATGCTGGGCAAGTTTGGACCGGTGGTAAAGGCGAAATTGTTGGCATTGACACCAATACTTTCGAAGAAACTACATTATCCCTTGGTGATGCAAAAATCACCTCTGGTTTTCCATTACTCGCAGACAGTAACCATTACCTATGGGTAGCCACGGAAAAAGGCTTGTTGCAACTAGATTTAAATAACAAAAGTGTCCCCCCTAAGCAAATACCCATCGGCAGTATTCAACCTAATTCGATGACTGAAGGGATTGATTCTTTTTGGCTGACGAGTGTTAACAACGAAATTATTAAGTTAGATAAAAAAACATTAGCGTTCCAACGCGAATACAATATTGAAAAGCTAATCAACAATAATGTGGTGATGTCTTTACGCCGACGCGGTGACGATATGTGGTTAACTACACGTAATAGCCTCAGCCGAATTTCATTAACAGATGGCCGCGTTAAGTTACATATTCCTCAAGAAGTACTGGATGAAAATGATATTAATGAAGGTGCTTTATTAATCACATCCGATGAAAAAGTATTGATAGGTGGAGCCAATGGCATTTGGGCAATATCACCAAAATTATTTGAAAATAAAGTTAAACTTTTGCAAAGTAAAAAGCCGGTTTTTACCGACTTGCTAATATTCAACCAATCCGTGCCATTTAATGAACTATCCAGCCGATCGACAGAACCCGTTTTTTTGACTGACAAAGTGAGCCTGCAAAATTCCGACTCGCCGTTTTCATTAAAATTTGCTCAACTTGATACGGTTGATCCAGCTACCGTAGAATACCGCTATCAAATGATGGGACTATCCGATCAATGGTTAAACGCCGATAGTAAAATCCGTCAGGCAACTTTTACCAATCTTGGCTTCGGCTCCTATCAATTACGTGTGCAATCACGGGAACCAGGTGGTCCTTGGTCACAAACAAGCGAAATTGACATTCACGTCGCTGCGCCTTTTTGGCTTAACTTTTATGCGTTAGTTGCCTACGGTATATTTATAGCGCTATTAATCATCTATTGGCTGAGACAATTCCATATTCGCCGTGCTGCACAACAACGGTTAAGTGAAAGTGAAGAACGTCTAAAAATGTCATTGTGGAGCAGTGGTGATGAGTTATGGGACTGGGATATCGGCAAGAATGAAATTATTCGAGCCAACACTTGGGGAACCATCGCCTTTCCACAAGATAATCAACGCGCGATGATCAAAACCGCGTCTAATATTCATGAAAATGATATCTCCAGAGTGCAAGAAACACTGCGCGCGCACTTACGTCAGAAGTCTGACTACTACGAAGTCACCTACCGAGTCAAAGATGAAGACGGTAGTTGGATGTGGATATTAGATCGCGGCAAAGTGGTATCCTGGAATGAGAAGCAACCGTTGCGTATGTCGGGTACCTTAAAGAATATCAATCACTTAAAACAAGCCGAAGAACAGCTACATTTATTTAAACGTTCCATTGAAAATATTTCTGATGGGGTATTTATTACAGGGCGTGACTTTAAGTTTATCTCTGTCAATCAATCCTATTGCAATATTACTGGTGAAACCAAAGCGCAGGCACTGGCCAGCTACTTATCATTCCATCAGTATCCAGAATCCTTCACCCTACAGATCAAAAAAGCCCTATTACAAAAACGTAATTGGTTAGGCGAAATTGATTCCGTCAGAATTAATGGTGAACAATATCAAATCGAATTAAATATCGATGCTATTTTTGACGAAGACAATAAGATATCCCATTTCGTAGGGGTGTTCTCGGATATTACCGCGCGTAAAGAGACCGAAAAAGAATTACTAAAATTAGCCAATTCCGACACCCTTACCGAGTTACCTAATCGTTCTTTCTTTCTTGCCACCATGAAAAACCTAGTACGTAAGAATATTGACCACGTATTAATTTGTATGGATATGGATAACTTTAAGAAAATTAACGACTCCTTAGGCCATCAGACTGGTGATAAACTGATTAAGCACATTGCCATACGCCTGCAACATTTAGTCGGTAATAATGAAACCTGCTACCGCCTTGGGGGTGACGAATTCAGCATACTTATTGAAAACAATACGGATATGCACAAGGTTACCCATTTAGCGCAAGGTATTCTTTCGGAAATGATGCGACCCTTTAACCTCAACCGCCAGGAATTTGTATTAGGTTGTAGTGTGGGGATTGCCTTTTACCCGAATGATGGTGAAACCCCGCAGGAATTACTTAAAAATGCCGATACTGCGATGTATTTCGCTAAAAATGCCGGCGGTAATAAGTACCAATTCTTCTCCGGTGAGATGAACCAGAATGCGGTTCGCCAGTTACAAATTGAAACGTTGATACGTCATGGCTTAAAAGAAGATCTATTCAGTGTTTTCTATCAACCGAAGGTAGACGTTGCCTCTGGCGATTTAGTCAGCATGGAGGCGCTGGTACGCTTTGAACACCCAGATAAGGGCATTATTAGTCCCAGTCAGTTTATACCGTTAGCGGAGAACACAGGCCAAATTATTGCCATTGGCGAGAGGGTGTTACTCAAAGCTTGTACTGACACCAAACATTGGGTTGATCAGGGCATGTTTGCCGGTCGCGTGGCGGTTAATTTATCCGCTCGCCAATTTGAACTGCCCGATCTTGACGAACGTATTGCCGCCATACTTCGCAAAACCGGTTTATCACCACGTTATATAGAACTAGAGATCACCGAAGGCACCTTGATGCAAAATCCTGAGCAAGCTTTAGGGCTAATGCAGCGCTTGCGGGATATGGGTATTCATTTAGCCCTTGATGACTTTGGTACCGGCTATTCCTCATTAGCCTATTTAAAGAAATTCCCACTTAATACCTTAAAAATTGATAAGGCCTTTATTGACGATATTGTCACCAGTGAAACCGATAGACATATGGCATCCGCTATCATTACCATTGCGCATAATCTTGGTTTATCGGTGGTAGCAGAAGGGGTGGAAGATGAGAAGCAGTTGGCAATATTACGTCGTTATCAATGTGAAATGATCCAAGGCTTTTTGTACAGCAAACCCCTCAATAAAGAACGTTTTCATCGATTACTATCCGAAAGCCACACCATGAAAAAAATGATCAAACACAAAGTATAAGTAACCTGAGCTCGGCGTAAAGCCCCCCTTGTCAGTTCAGGTAACTAGGGTATCGCCAAGAAATTGACGCTCTCTAAAACCCAGTGAAAGTTTAGTAAACATCTCTCTTATTTCTGATAATTAAATATCATTTATCGACCTTTATTGCACTGAATCCTATTAATTATGCGAGGTTTAGTGACATTTATGATCTAAAACTTTCAATTTCTAGCCTAACAAAAATTTAATTTATAAAGTTGGCACGATAGTCGCTTAGTACATGTCGAGCTTCGACAATTTGTCAAGGTTCGTACCTTATAAAAACAAAAGAGGAAAAATATCATGTTAAAAGCTTATGCTATCGCTCTGGTACTATCTACATCTGCTCCTGTTGCTGACAAAGCGAATGATGGTGCCAAAGAACAATTAAAAGAAGCAGCTCCAACAACTCAAGTATTAAAGCCGCGTGGTGGTGTTGGTCGTACTCGCTAGAACTAGCTCTTGTGTATGGATAGCTAATTTTCAAACAAATTGCATGTTAGTAAATAAGAGTTACAAAAAAAGAGAGATTGCTCTCTTTTTTTATGCCTGTAAGAAAATATTATGAAAGCAAGTGACCTTACGATAAGCCATGCGCTTTTTGACGTTGAACAGAGGTAACAACAGTGGCCCAGCAATAAGCCCAGCAACAGCCCAGCGTTTGGCATTCAACGCATGTTTAAAAGATTGTGTGTAGTAATAGATAGAACTTAACAATAATACGCCTAGCGCAAACAACATAAAATCCCCCACTAACGCTAATTCACCTAACTAATGTGCCACGCATACTAAGCACCTCACATAAAATGTCCAGCTACGGCTAAACAAAAAAATGCCGAACTGAGCCGGCATTTGTAGGTGATATTTGACGACTTGTTAATAGAAGGTAGCGTTATCGTTAGCCATTTTGGTTAATATGGCTGCCGGTGTGAATTTTGCCCCCAACAATTTCTGATAATGTGTTAAACGCGCTACTACGTGATCAATGCCTAAACTGTCCATATAGCGAAATGGTCCACCTAAAAATGGCGGAAAACCAATACCAAAGATAGTAGCAATGTCGCCATCTCTGGCATTGCGGATAACGCCTTCATCCAAACACATTGCCGCTTCGTTTAACATCAACAATACACAACGCTCAGCAATTTGATCATGGCTCAATTTCTGGCTTGGGTTAATGCCCAACAACGAATAAACCGATTCATCGACATTTTTACCCGACTTTTTACCGATATAGTCATAAAGGCCACGCTGGTTCTTTTTACCCTTGCGATCATCTGCTAGTAACTTAGTAAAAGCATCTGGGGCTTCAAAACGCGGACCCAAATCGGCCACCAAAATCGGGCTAATCTTAGAGCCCACATCAATGCCCACTTCATCTAGTAACTTCATAGGGCCAACTGGAAAACCAAAGTTAAGTAACGCTTTGTCGATATGCTCAATGGGCTCACCCGCCAATAAGATACAGGCGGCTTCATTCATATAGGGTGCCAAAATACGGTTAACATAAAAGCCAGCACCGTCTTTAACTACTATGGGCGTTTTACCTTGCTTACGGGCAAAGGCCACTGTAGTAGAAATAGTTTGATCAGAGGTTTTTTCATGAGCAATAACTTCTGCCAATGGCATTTTATCTACCGGCGAAAAGTAATGTAGGCCTATTACTTGTTCAGGGCGTGCCGCTTTCGCCGCAATCTGAGTAATAGGAATAGATGAAGTATTGGAGGCAAAGATTGTCGTCTCGCGGCAACTTTGTTCCACATCGGCAACCATTTGTTGTTTTAATTCAAGATCTTCAAATACCGCTTCAATAACAATATCGGCATTTTCAAAACCTTTATAGTCAGTACCACCGGTCAACATGGCCAACTGCTTTTGCATTTGTGTGCGGCTGATGATTCTGCGCTTCACTCGCGTATTCAAAATATCGTAGCTGTATTTAATAGCATTGGCGATACCTTCAGAACGAATATCTTTGATGCGTACCGGCACCTTGGCTTTACCGGTAACAAAAGCGATACCACCGCCCATCAAACCACCACCAAGAATACCCGCCTTCTGTACTTTTTGCGGCTCAACCCCAGCCACGCCCTGCTCTTTCTTCATTTCCGTGGTGGCAAAGAAGATATTACGCAACTGTTTAGATTCAGGGGTCATCACTAAATTGCCGAAATAATGGGATTCCAACTTATAACCTTTGACGATATTACCGACACCGGCTTCAATCACATCGATAATACGTTCTGGTGCAGGGTAATTTCCGCGAGTTTTGCCGACTGTTTGCTTACGCGCCTGCTTGAACAATAGCTGACGGCCGAATGGCGTTTTTTCCAATACCTTACCCACAAGGTTAAGTTTAACTGGCTGTGGTTTAGGCTTGCCTTTAGCTGCATAAATAGCCGCAACATCTAACAATACCGATTTAGGCACCACATCATCCACTAAGCCACATTTTTTCGCTTGCTTTGGACGGAGTTGCTTACCGGTTAACATCATGGTCATAGCTTGCTGAATTCCAATTAACCTTGGTAAACGCTGAGTACCACCGCTACCTGGTAATAATCCTAACTGTACTTCAGGCACACCCATAATTGTGCTATCGCTATCACTACACACACGATAATGACAACACAATGCCAACTCCAAGCCACCACCTAATGCCGGGCCATGAATTGCTGCAACAAAGGGTATTGTCATATCTTCAATACGCTGCATGATGGCTTGACCATCCGCAGACAACGTCTGCGCTTCTAATGCAGTAGTACAGGCATCAAGCATACTAATGTCGGCACCGGCGACAAACGAATTGTCTTTGCCGCTGGCGAGGATAACGCCTTTAATGTCTTTATTGGCGGCAATCTGATCTAACACCGCAGCAATTTGTCCACCAAATTCCGCTTTTAGGGTATTCATCGACTCACCCACTACATCCATAGTGATAGTCGCTATGCCCTGATCATTCACTTGTAATGAAAATGGACTGTCTTTTTCGTTGTTCATGTTTTCGTTAGTCATGCTGTTCATTCCTATTCCGTTTCAACGATCATGGCGGCACCGAGTCCACCTGCAGCACAAGCGGTTAATAAGCCTGTTCCGCCGCCACGACGGTTTAATTCATTCAGCATTTGGGTAATCATACGCGTGCCGGTTGCCGCAAAAGGATGTCCATAGGCAATCGAACTGCCCATCACATTAAACTTATCCATATCAATCTCACCAGTGGCTTTGGCGCGATCGAGTTTCTCTTGAGCAAATTTGTCACTGGCAAACATTTTAATATTGGCCAACGTTTGTGCGGCAAAGGCTTCGTGCATTTCAATTAAGGTTAAATCTGATAACTGCATACCGGCCCGTTCTAACGCCATTGGTGTCGCATAAGATGGCCCCATTAGCATGTCTTCCCAGACATCAATTGCAGCAAAAGCATAGCTTTTCAAATAGCCTATCGGCTGATAACCCAAGGCTTTAGCCTTACTCTCAGTCATCATCAATACCGCTGATGCGCCATCGGTCAATGGCGTAGCATTGGCGGCAGTCACCGTACCGTATTTGCGATCAAATACCGGACGTAATTTGGCATAACCTTCCGAGGTTGAATCAAAACGTACATTGTTGTCTTTTTCTAATGCCCCTTTGTAGGGCTCGGAATAAGCGGTCATGACTTCAGAAGATAATTTACCCTCATTCCAACTTTGCGCAGCCAGGGAATGAGAACGATGAGCTAGCGCATCTTGGTCGGCACGGCTTATCTGGTGAGTCTTGGCCATTTGTTCGGCAGTTTGCCCCATAGATATACCGGTAGAATATTCTGCTACAGCAGGAGGAACTGGCAGTAAATCTTTAAGACCGAGCTTTTTCAACACCGCCCATTTTTGCCCTAAGGTTTTGGTCTTTTGTAAATCCACTAATGCTCTAGCTAAATTCTTAGACACGCCAATAGGTGATACCGATGTCGAATCGGCACCGCCGGCGATACCCACTTCAATATTGCCCACCAGCATCGATTCAGCCACATTCACTGTAGCCTGAAAACTGGTCGCACAAGCACGGGATACGCTATAAGCATCAGTGTGTACGTTCATGCCTGTACCCAATACAATTTCACGGGCAATATTTGGCGCCGCCGGCATTTGCACTACTTGTCCATAAACCAACTGCTCAATCAAACCCACATCGATGTTATTGCGCACCAACATTTCGTTGACCACCATTTTGCCAAGATCAACAGCGGGCACTCCATGAAAGTGAGTAGCCATTTTTGCAAAGGGCGTACGTAAACCAGTAACAATCGCAATGCGATCGCCGCTAGCGGTGGTTAATTTTTGGAGTTTTGACATAACCTATCCTATTAGTGGTCAGACCTGTTATCTAGATTGTACCTATAAGCGGCAAAATTTCAATTATTAGCTTAGGGCATGTTGCGCTTTAGTGTTTAAATTTAATCTTTTAACCCGAATTCAAGTTATTTAAATTCTGTAACATTGTTTTTATTGCATTGAACCTTATATAGATTAGGGTTGTCGCACGGTTGTCCCAGTGACGACGAACCCCTCTTTGAATTTTATTAATCGCAAAAATGCAGGAACATTGAATAACATGGCAGCAGAACAATTCAGAAAACTTCAACGTTACCTTGATTCTCAGGTTATTGGCCAACCTTCATTAACCAAAAATATTCTTATTGCGCTGTTAGCGAACGGCCATTTATTAGTAGAAGGGCCACCAGGATTGGCTAAAACCAGAGCGGTGACGGCACTTGCCCATGGCTTAGAAGGGGATTTTCATCGGGTACAATTTACCCCAGACCTATTACCAGCAGATTTAACCGGTACCGATATCTATCGCCCGGAAGACGGTACTTTTGTTTTCCAGTCAGGGCCACTCTTTCATAACTTAGTATTAGCCGATGAAATTAACCGTGCACCTGCAAAAGTACAGTCAGCATTGCTCGAAGCCATGGCCGAACGACAAATTACCGTAGGTAATAAAACCTACAAACTGCCCGAACTATTCTTGGTTATGGCAACCCAAAACCCCATTGAGCAAGAAGGTACTTATCCGTTACCAGAAGCGCAATTAGACCGTTTCTTGATGCATGTAGAAATTGACTACCCTAATGCCGCCACCGAACTCAAAATATTGCATTTGACCCGCGATGAAGAATTAAGTGTGCCGGTAGAGAAACCATCAGAGCTTACTCAGCAGGATTTATTCGACGCCCGTAAACAAATATTAAAAATTCACCTAGCCGATGCGCTAGAAGAATATTTAGTGCAATTGATTATTGCCACCCGTGAACCCGAAAAATACGATCCGCAGTTAGCCACTTGGATTGAGTTTGGTGCTAGCCCAAGGGCGACTATTGCATTGGACCGTTGTGCCCGTGCTCATGCCTGGCTAAATGGCCGTGACTTTGTCGGCCCCGACGACATTCAGGCGGTATTTCATAATGTATTACGTCATCGTTTGTTACTCAGCTATGAAGCCGAAGCGGAAGGCATTACCAGTAATAAAGTGCTGGATAAGATTTTACAGCTGGTCGCTATCCCCTAACAGTGTATTGCGAAAACCAAGAATATGATGATTGAAGCAGCAACGTGGTTAACTCAACACCATTGTGACGGTGTCACTATCGGTATTAAAGAGTTATTGCACTATCAAAATAAAACCGGCCTGTTAGATCTCACGCCCAAGCTGACCATCCAAGCCAAACTGGCTGGCAGTTATTTAGCCAAAACCAAAGGTCGTGGGATGGAGTTTGACGAGGCCCGTCATTACCAACAAGGTGATGATATCCGCGCCATTGATTGGCGGGTAACTGCACGCACAGGTAAAACTCATACCAAACTGTATCGCGAAGAAAAAGAACGGCCGGTTTTCGTGCTGGCCGATATGTCTTCTACTATGCATTTTGGTACACAGTTATTATTCAAATCTGTACAAGCTGCACATTTAAGCTCATTGATTGCATGGGGAGCGCAGCAGCGTGGTGACCGTATTGGCGGCATCGTATTTAATCAACATCAGCACCGAGAATTTAAACCCTATACTCGTAGCAAAGCGGTGTTGTCGTTTTTGCATGGTTTGATGGAATTTCAACAACCGCAAACCTCAACAACCCAATTTACCTTTGCCGATGCCTGTGCACGTATTCGTCGTCTTGCACGCCCTGGTAGCTTAATCTTTTTAATCAGTGATTTTGAAAATCTAGATGAAGTCAGTAAGCAACATATTAGTCGTATGAGTCGCCACTGCGAAGTCATGGCCTACCCCATTAGCGACCCCTTTGAACACGCCTTACCCAAAGTCAGTATCGCCCAACAGGTAGCGCTCACCGATGGTAAACAAACCCAACAGATTGTCTTGGGTGAAAGTAAAACCGAACAGCAATATGCCGAGCAACATCAACAACATTTTGCCCGTATAGAACATATGTTAAAACAATGTCGTTGTCAGGTATTCCCTATCAGTGCAGCTCTGCCATTAGAGCAACAGATGGGAGGTAAACCATGGACCCGTTAGCCGAATTAAAAGATATACATTTACCACAGGCCGTTAGTAACTGGCCTCCTGCTTGGGGTTGGTGGTTGCTAGCTATATTTATCGTGCTGCTGTGTGCTGCACTCATTCGTTGGTTCGTAAAACGCCATCAAAAACGTTTGGCCATACGCCAAGCTTTACAATTATTAAAGCAACTGGATAAAACCCAAGGGGATTATCCACAGCAGCTGAATCGTTTGCTTAAACGCCTCAGCCTAAGTTATTACGATCGTGAGCAAATTGCGCAACTGCATCAACAAGCTTGGTTGGACTTTTTATGTCAGCAATTACCGAGCAAAAAGCGCGAGTTGTTTGCCGAAAATTATCAACCACTGCTCAACAGTTTGTACAGCCCAGTTACCAATGAGTTAGATCACCAGCAGTTAGAGAGCACCGTCAGCCAATGGATCAAACAGGTACTGCCACCGAAAAAAAGGAGTGTGCAGCATGTTTGAATTTGAATGGTTCTGGGTATTACTGACACTACCGTTACCACTGTTATTCTGGTTGCTGCCGCCGAAGCAACAACCGCAAGGTGCTGCTTTAAAAGTGCCCAACCTAACTGGCGACTTACACACTGATTTTCAACAAGGCGGCCGACACAAACTACAATGGCTGCTGATGCTGATCATTTGGTTATGTATCGTCATGGCGGCCGCCCGCCCACAGTGGTTGGGCGAACCGGTAAGCATTCCTGCCGAAGGTCGTGACTTAATGGTGGCAGTAGATTTGTCCGGCAGTATGAAAATTGATGATATGCAGGTCAATGGCCGCCAAGTTGACCGCCTAATGATGATCAAATACGTGCTCAGTGATTTTATCCAACGCCGTGTTGGTGATCGCCTCGGCTTAATATTGTTTGCCGATACCGCTTATTTACAAGCTCCGTTAACTTATGACCGCAATACCGTAGAGCAATTACTGCAAGAATCGGTTATCGGCTTGGTGGGCGAACAAACCGCCATTGGCGATGCCATTGGCCTAGCGGTAAAACGCTTTGGTGAGAAAAAAGAATCCAACAAAGTACTAGTGCTATTAACCGATGGTCAGAATACCGCGGGGAATATCACTCCAGCCCAAGCTACTGAATTGGCAAAGTCCGAAGGGGTAACGGTTTACACCATCGGTGTGGGTGCGGATCAAATGCAAGTACAAAGCTTTTTCGGTACACGGACGGTTAACCCATCCCAAGAATTGGATGAAAACATGTTGACCGACATTGCCAAGCAAACCGGTGGCCAGTACTTCCGCGCTCGCGATGCGCAATCCTTGGCCAGCATTTATGCCACCCTTGATGAATTAGAGCCGATTGCCCGAGAAACAAGACAAATGCGGCCCTTACAAGCGTTATATTTTTATCCCCTCTCCTTAGCGTTGCTGCTAAGCGTACTCATGGCCATCCCCGCCATATTTAGTGCCATAAGCAGCTTTGCACGTCAATTAAGGAGAGCTCAATGAATTTTGACAGTATGAATATTGATTTCTCTTTATTGCATTTTCTGCGACCTGAATGGTTCTGGGCATTACTACCCTTAGCTATCATGCTGGTTATTATGCAAGCGGCTAATAAGCGCAAATCAGGTTGGCAATCGGTACTCGCCAGCCATTTATATCAGCATTTAATTAGCAGTCAGTCCGCAAGCAAATCTAAACCCAATTGGCTTTTATTAGCGCTGGGCTGGATCATCGTGGTGGTTGCGTTAGCGGGTCCAACTTGGGAACGTTTACCGCAACCGGTGTATCAACTTAATACCGGTAAAGTGGTGTTGATTGATATGTCGCTCTCTATGCGCGCCACCGATGTTAAACCGGACAGACTTACCCGCGCTAAATACAAAGCCATTGATTTAGTCAAAAAAATTGCCGAAGGTGAAACCGGTTTGATCGCTTATGCAGGTGATGCATTTACCATTAGCCCATTAAGTACCGACGGGCAAAACTTAACTGCATTGTTACCCAGTCTAACCCCTGAGATTATGCCGGTTAAAGGCAGTGATCCGTTGTTAGGTTTACAATCCGCGGTGGAATTACTGACCAATGCTGGTTTTACCAAAGGTGAAATATTTTGGATCACCGATGGTACCGAAAGTTCGCAAATCAAAGCCATTCGTGATTTCTTAGTAGACACTCCCTATCGCGTATCCATTTTAGCCGTAGGTACCGAGGATGGCGCGCCTATCACTCAAGTCAATGGCGATCTGCTTAAAGATCATCGCGGTGCGGTGGTCGTGCCCAAGGTCAATGCAGGACAACTTCAAGAACTGGCTGCTCTTGGCAATGGTCGTTTTGCCCAGTTACAAAGTAATGACGGCGATATTGACTACTTAACCTCACAAACCTTAATCGATCGCGACACCGAAGAGACCGAGGAAGAACAGCAGTCTGGCGACCAATGGCGAGAAATGGGACCGCTATTACTGCTATTGTTGTTACCACTGGCAGCGTATGGATTCCGCCGCGGTGTCGTCAGTGTGCTGGCAGTTATGTTGATATTACCAATAATGACACCGACTGCCGAAGCGGGCATCTGGCAGGATATGTGGCAACGTTCCGACCAACAAGGTCAACAAGCCTTTGAACAACAAGACTATGCTACCGCCGCAGAACATTTTGATGATTTGCTCTGGCGTGGCAGTGCCCAATTCAAAAATGAAGATTACCAAGCCGCTGCTGATACCTTTAGTCAAGTTGATACCGCCGAAGGGGCTTATAATTTAGGCAATGCATTGGCCAAGTTAGGCGAGTTGGACGCCGCCATAGAAGCTTATTCCCAAGCATTGAGTAAAGACGCTGAACATCAAGATGCGGCTGCCAATAAGGCGCTGTTGGAAAAATTAAAACAGCAGCAGGAACAGCAAGATCAAGACCAACAAAATCAGGATCAACAGGAACAAGATAAGGATCAGGAACAGCAGCAAGATCAGCAACAGGATCAGCAACAGGATCAGCAATCCGGCGAGTCAGGCGAAAACTCTGAGGAATCGGAACAAGATCAGCAGCAAAACGCCGAACAAGAATCTGAGCAGCAACAAGAGCAAGATAAACAGGCTGAAGAACAACAACAATCTGAGGAACAGCAACCGTCGGATGAAGAGCAATCTGCACAGGAGCAACAGGCTCAAGAAGCCGAAATGACGGAAGAAGAAAAAGAACAGATGCTCAAAATGCAGAACTTGTTGCGTAAAATTCCTGATGATCCCGCATTCTTACTCAAACGTAAGATGCAGTTAGAACACCAACAGCGCAAGCGTCAGGACCGCTATCCCCCTAATCAGAGTGACTGGTAATTTAGTGCGGGATAAGTAACCAATTAAAATACAAAATTATATTTATACTCACGACATTTTTTATCCCGTACTGAGGTTAATTTAGACAATGTACAACAACTTAATTAAACAAATGAAGCAATATACTCTTATGGGTCATAGCCGTTTTTCTACTGTGCTTTTAATAAGCTCGTTACTCCTCGCCTTTTCAGCTCAAGCATTAGAGGTTACCGCTACCGTCGATAAAAATCCGGTGATGATGGATGAATCCTTTACTCTAAGTATAGTTGCCGATGATGACCTAACCGCAGACGGTTTTGACCCCTCACCGCTAATGCAAGACTTTGTTGTCGGCCGTACGTCGGTCAGTCGCCAGACTCAAATGATTAATTTTGATACCACCCGCACCACCCGCTGGTCAACAGTGCTGATCCCCCGTAAACAAGGGCGTTTTACCATCCCAGCTTTGACAGTTGCAGGAGTGACGACGCAACCAATCAATGTCATGGTCATTCCGGTTTCATCCAGTAATCAAAGCGTATCTCGAGACTTGTTTGTCGCGACCAGCGTGGATGCCAATCAGGTTTATTTGCAGCAACAAATTCGCTATACCACCCAACTACATCTAGCGGTGGATTTACAGCGAGGTAGTTTAGCCACCCCGGTAGTCGCCGATGCCGATGTACGTCAAATTGGTAAAGACAGAGAATTCAGTCAAATTGAAAATGGCCGTCGCTATCGCGTCATAGAGCGTACCTTCGCCATCATTCCGCAAAAAAGCGGACGTTTCACCATCAATGGGCCGCTATTTGAGGGCGAAGTGGTCGATAATAGCAACCAGTCTTTTGGCTTCTTTAAACGCACTAAAACCATAAATCGCGTGGGGCCGAATATAGATATTGAAGTGCTGCCGGTACCCAGCAGCTTTAGCCAACACTGGCTACCCAGTGACTTTGTGCAGCTCAACGAAGAATGGCAATCCGCTAGTGGCGAATACAAGGTCGGTGAACCGATCACCCGTACGCTGACATTAACCGCTGTCGGCTTAGTTGAAGAGCAACTGCCGGAAATTAACAGCCAATATCCAGACTCGGCGAAAACCTATCCGGATCAAGCCAATACCGTTACTGTGGAGCGCGATGACAATTTGATCGCACAGCGTACCGAAGTCATCGCCATTATCCCTTCCCAAGCCGGGGAATTAGTTATTCCTGAGGTCAAAGTACCTTGGTTTAACATTGTGACCAAACAAACCGAATACGCCACACTCCCAGCGAAAACTCTAACCATTGTCGCCGGAGAGCCAAGCAATGCCGTAAACTATCCGGTGAATGTGCCAGCATCCGTCACACCTGTGGCGGCAGAACCAGCAGCTACATCACAACCTATTATTATTGAACAAACAGCCAGTTGGACACACATTCACAGTGCATTATTAGCCCTTTGGTTATTAACTCTTGGCGCTTGGTGGTGGCATGTATCGCGGTTAAAATCGGCAAAGGTATCACCGCGCAAGAAGAGTACTTCTGCTCCTCAAACTGATATCAACAGCGTATTAAAATCCAATTCGCCAACAATAATATTGCCAGTACTCACACAATGGTTAGCTGAATATTGCAACAATCCACAGCAATCCTTAGCCAGCAGCCAACAACAACTGGCTGACAACGAACTTAATGCTGCCATTAGCGAGATGCTGGGTAGTGTTTATAGCCAACAATCAAGCTCTTGGAATAGCCAGCAATTAGCCCTTAGTATCAAGAAATTGATTGCTAATCGACAACAAAAACCAAACAATGGATCAGCACTTAAACCACTTCACCCTTAGTTAACGGCGGAGTGCTCAGGCTATTCACTGCCTAGCAATTGATCAATACAGCTAATGGAATATCGGAAATAATGTTGTTTACGCGAAATAAAGCAGACAGTAGCAAGGTCTCTACCATCATGGCGACAAAACAAAAACGCTATGAGACGCTGGTGCATGCGTTACATGGTGACATATTCCGATACGCATACTGGCTGGTAAGAGATAAGTCCGTGGCTGAGGATATTGTCCAAGAAACCTTTTTACGAGCGTGGCGTTCATTGGACTCATTAAAAGATGAAAAAGCCGCGAAGTCTTGGTTGATCACCATTTTACGCAGAGAAAATGCCCGACGTTTTGAGCGTAAGCAATTTGATTTAGTGGATATTGATGATGTCTCGGTAACCGACGATGCGCCCTCCCATGAAGCAGGGTTAGCAGACAATGAATTGCATCGACATATTGCCAGCCTAGCAGATGAATATCGTGAACCCTTAGTTTTACAAGTGATGTTTGGTATGAGTGGTGAAGAAATATCAGCTCAATTAGGCCTGAATAAAAATACGGTAATGACTCGTTTGTTTAGAGCCCGTAACCAGTTAAAAGATCTGTTGGAAAATGCCGACAGTAATAATCAATCGAGAGGTAGCAAAAATGGATGATTTAGAATTTCGTCGCACCATTTATGCTGATCCGAATAGCAAAGATGAAGCCCTTAAAGTTGCGGCTAAGCAAGATCCCAAAAAACAACAATTTTGGAATGAGGTCAAAAAACTTGATGCTGATATTAAGCAACAACTCCATGCTGAGGTGCCGCAAGATTTAGCCCATCGCATTGTACTACAGCAATCTTTGCAACAGCATCAACAACTTAAATCACGCCAACCTTGGTACGTTGCAATGGCCGCTTCTGTAGCGTTGATGATTGGCATTAGCTTCACATTACTCAATGCACAGCCAATAGATCTTGCAGAGCATGCATTAACCCATGTCAATCTCGAAGGTGATTCAGCATTAAACGCAAATGAACATGTGAACCTGCAGCAACTTAATGCCAAATTAGCTAGCATGGGTGGCAAATTCGATGATGATATTGGCGAAATTTATTTCGCCAACTATTGTGACTTTGATCAAGTCCGCAGCTTACATGTGGTACTTAAAGGTGAACAAGGTCGAGTAACGGTATTTATTGTGCCCCATAACCCGCAATTTGCATTAAAAAGTCACTTCGCCGATAGCCGTTTCATTGGTCAAGGCATTGATATAGGCAAGGCCACATTGTTAGTGGTAGGTGAAAAAACAGAACCGTTGTTTAAAACCACGGAAAAGCTACAAAAGCATTTATTGTTTTCGGCTTAATTCAACTCAATCTTGTGTAAAACTGCGCTTTATAGAAACTATTTAACCTCAGTGCTGTAAGGCGTTTTTTATCCCAAGCTGAGATTATTTACTAAAGCGCATCATTTGATGCTTGATACCGCCATCATCAAATGGCTCACCTATAGGTTCAAAACCAAATCGTTGGTAAAAACTTAACGCACTAGTTTGCGCCGCTAATTCAATGGCCTTCTTACCGACCGGATCAATTTGCTGGCATTTTTGCATTGCACGCTGCATTAATCCTTTACCTAATTGTTGATCTCTCCAAGCAACTTCAAGAGCCACACGCTCAATTTTAAGCACATCATTGGTAGGTCGAATACGTAAATATCCCGCGAGTTTTTGTTCATCTTGCATCAGTAGATGCCAACAATTCTCATCATAGCCATCAATATCAGCATAGATACTTTGTTGCTCAATAATGAAAATATTCTGCCTCAGGCGTAAGATCGCCTGTAGCAAGTACTGATCAATAGCATTGAATTTAAGCCACCGGAAATTAGGCATTATAATGGTAACTACAGAAAATAATGGATAACTCAAGCATAGCATTTGCACTTGTAAAGTCGAGCACTGAAAAAGCTAAATACTTGTTTTTGGTTAATAAAAGTACACTTTCATGCTCATTTTAAAAAATGATTTATAAGTTATCTTTTTAAACATTAATTTAAATAAAAACGACTTATTGAGACACTGCTGGCACTTTCCCGGTTAATAATTTGTATAATTTAAAAAAATAAAGTTAAAGTATAGAAAAAGAAGAAGATTTTTTGCACGATAGTTTCACCTTAACCTGTATGAAAAACCATTAACGGTATAAGGTATTGGAAATCTCATTTTATTTTAGCCAGGAATTATAACAATTATGGCTCTTTTTGCAGCACGACAGCCTATATTAGATATAGATAAAAACTTATTTGCTTACGAATTATTATTTAGAGAAAGTCTAGAAAATGTCTTTCCTAAAGGCTTCAATGACAATGTCGCTACAACCAAAATAATTGAAGGACTACAATTCAATTTAGGCCTAGATACCCTAACTAAAAATAAACTCGCTTTTATTAACTTCACCTATGACACATTAATGAATAAATACCCGCTGTTATTACCCAATGATCAGGTAGTAATAGAGATATTAGAAACCGTTAAACCGGGTAAAAAAGTGCTCGCGGTGGTGCAAGAATTAAAAGAAAAAGGCTACATTATCGCCCTCGACGACTATATTCATGAGGATGTGTGGAAGCATTTTTATCCTTATATAGACATTATCAAAGTCGATTGGCCGGTTACGACTTTAGAGACCATTAAAGAAATTATTAATGCGATTCGGTTATACCCTCATATTAGATTGTTGGCCGAAAAAATAGAAAGCTATGACGAGTTTAAACTGGCGTTAGATTTAGGATTTACTTACTTCCAGGGTTACTTTTTTAGTAAACCTGAAGTTATTGAAAGCCCTACCATCAGCCCATCACAGTTCGCTTTAACCCAATTAATGACCGAGTTAAGTAAAACTGACCCTGATACCGATGCGGTCAGTAAAGTGTTTGAAAACGACGTTAATTTATCATTCAAATTATTGCGCTATGCACAATCAGCCATTTTTAAACGTCGTGCCGATATTTCCACCATAAAACAAGCACTAGTGGTATTGGGGCAACAAGAGTTAAGACGCTTTGTATCGTTATTGTTTGCCGCCCAATTCAGTGATACTAAACCGTTAGTGTTAGTGAGTATGTCGCAAATTCGTGCGCGTTTTTGTGAACAGTTAGCTGAGTTGTCGGGGCAGCAAACGCGCGGCGAGACCGCCTTTTTGGTGGGACTTTTATCATTACTGGACGCCTTACTTGATTCCACATTGGAGTCACTATTAGAAAAGCTTCCCCTCTCCGATGATGTAAAACACATTTTATGTGATAAACAGGGCGTTTTAGGTGAGTATTTACAATTAGTGCAAGCGCTAGAAAAAGGCGATTGGCCAGCGGTTAAAACCTGCTCAGCGAATATTGGTTTGAGTGAAGAAGACGTTAATGAGCAATACCAATTAGCATTAGCTTGGGCAGCTGAGCGGGAGAACCTCACGTAAATCACTCATGTTAGTGGATAAATATCTCAATTCCAATCGGCTAATCTTATGCTTTTCTATGCTTTCATATAGTAATTAAAGCCGCTTATTATATTCTCAGTTTTGTTGATTCATGTTAATGTTCTAAACATAGGCTTAATTGGAATAACGCCAATGGGCATACTGATTTTTGTCACCTTTTTCGGAAATATTAATGTCAAATAAAATCCCATCCGTCACCCATCTAAAACAGTTGGAAGCCGAAAGTATTCATATTTTTCGTGAAGTAGCTGCCGAATTTGATAATCCCGTGATGCTCTACTCCGTGGGTAAAGATTCGTCGGTACTGTTGCATTTAGCGCGTAAAGCCTTTGCCCCAGGGAAAATTCCATTCCCTCTCATGCATGTGGATACCACCTGGAAATTTCAGGAGATGATCTCCTTTCGCGATAAAATGGCCGAGAAGCATAAATTCGAGCTTATCGTACATAAAAATCAAGATGGCATAGATATGGGCATTAGCCCTTTTGTACATGGTAGTGCTAAGCACACCGACATTATGAAAACCGAAGGCCTAAAACAAGCGTTAAACAAATATAAATTTGATGCGGCTTTTGGTGGTGCTCGCCGTGACGAAGAAAAGTCTCGTGCAAAAGAACGGGTATATTCCTTCCGTGACAGCAATCACCGCTGGGATCCAAAAAATCAGCGTCCCGAATTATGGAATATCTACAACTCCAAAATTAACAAAGGCGAAAGCATTCGTGTATTCCCTATGTCTAACTGGACCGAATTAGATATCTGGCAATATATCTATCTGGAAGGCATTGAAATTCCTGACCTGTATCTTGCTAAGCCTCGTCCAGTAGTGGAACGTGATGGCGTATTGATTATGGTGGATGACGACAGAATGCCACTTAATGGTGAAGTACCGGCAATGAAGTCCGTGCGCTTCCGTACACTAGGATGTTACCCGCTAACGGGTGCAGTGGAATCTACCGCCAGTACCTTGCCGGAAATTATTCAAGAAATGCTACTAACCAAAACATCTGAACGTCAGGGCCGCGTCATCGATCACGATGAAGCCGGTTCGATGGAGAAGAAAAAAATGGAAGGATATTTCTAATGGCTAATACCCCATCAAACAATGTTGTCTGGCACGATCATAAAGTTGATAAACAACAACGCGCCCAAGCTAAAAATCAAAAGCCTTGCGTGATCTGGTTAACCGGCTTAAGTGGTTCTGGTAAATCAACTATCGCCAATGTCCTTGAGCAAAAATTACATGCTTTAGGTAAACAAACCTATCTTCTTGATGGCGATAATGTCCGCCATGGTTTGTGTGGCGATTTAAGTTTCAGCGATAAAGACCGCGTCGAGAATATCCGCCGTATCAGTGAAGTATCCAAATTATTTGTAGATGCAGGGCTTATTGTCATCACCGCATTTATTTCGCCTTTCCGTACCGATCGCAACTCAGCACGACAAACCTTAGAGCAAGGTGAGTTTGTGGAAGTGTTTGTCGATACCCCTTTAGATGTCTGTGAACAACGTGATCCAAAAGGCTTGTATGAAAAAGCACGCAAAGGTGATATCAAAGACTTTACTGGCATTGGCTCAGCTTATGAAGCCCCTACGGCTGCAGAATGTCACTTGGTCTACAACGGTGAGACTGCCGAGCAATCCGCGGACATACTCATCGAACAGTTACAGCAAAAAGGATATTTGGGTTAATGATAACCTCTCAACAAATCCAGCAGGTTATTGATATCGCTCATAAAGCTGGCGCTGCGATCATGGAAATTTACAGCCGCGATTTTAATATTGAAGAAAAGGCCGATACCAGTCCACTAACCGAAGCTGACTTAGCCGCCCACCATATTATTGTTGATGGTTTAAAAAGCATTTCCGAGTTGCCGATTTTATCTGAAGAGTCTGCCAGTATTAGTTGGCAGGAACGCCAGACATGGCAACAATATTGGTTAGTGGATCCTCTAGACGGTACTAAAGAATTTATCAAAAAGAACGGTGAGTTCACGGTAAATATCGCCCTCATCGATAATGGCGTTCCCGTTTTTGGTGTGGTGTATGCTCCAGTATTGGAAAAAACCTACGTAGGTAATGCGAATCAAGGTGCTTATGTCATTGAAAATGGTGAGCAGAAAGTCATCAAGGTACAGCCCCATCAATCCGGTGAGACATGGCAAGTTGTCGGCAGCCGTTCACACCAAAGCCCAGAAATTCAAGCCTATTTGGATGCGCTAGGTGGTGAAACTAACTTAGTGGCCATGGGCAGTTCGTTAAAATTATGTCTAGTCGCCGAAGGCGTAGCCCATGTTTATCCTCGTTTAGGCCCCACTTCAGAGTGGGACACCGGCGCAGCGCAGGCAGTAGTTGAAGCGGCGGGTGGTAAAGTTACCATCCATGACAGTGCCGAAGCCTTGCGTTACAACCAGAAAGAATCCGTTTTAAACCCTTATTTTGTAGTGAGCTGCTAAACATGAATAGCGATAATCAATTACTTCAGTCTGATATTTTAGGCTACTTAGATCAACACGAGAAAAAAGACATGCTGCGTTTTTTAACCTGCGGCAGTGTTGATGATGGTAAAAGTACCCTGATTGGTCGGTTGTTACACGACTCAAAGATGATCTTTGAAGACCAATTAGCGGCCATTACCAAAGACAGTAAAAAAGTCGGCACCACTGGTGAGCGAGTAGATTTAGCGTTATTAGTTGATGGCTTACAATCCGAGCGTGAGCAAGGTATTACCATTGATGTAGCCTATCGCTACTACTCCACCGATAAACGTAAATTTATTATTGCCGACACCCCGGGGCACGAGCAATACACCCGTAACATGGTAACGGGTGCTTCTACCTGTGATTTAGCCATCATTTTAGTGGATGCTCGTGGCGGTGTAAAAACCCAAACCAAACGTCATTCGTTCTTGGTGTCGTTATTGGGTATCAAACATATTATTGTTGCCATTAATAAAATGGACCTAAAAAACTACGATCAAAAAGTCTACGAAGAAATTAAAACCGACTATTTGCGTTTCTCTGCACAGTTAGATATTCCTAATATCCACTTTGTGCCAATTTCAGCTTTAGAGGGCGATAACGTTGTTAATCGCAGCGACAACACCCCTTGGTATCAAGGTGAAACCTTGATGGAAATGCTGGAAAACATTGAAATTGCCGCAGACATGAACATCGATGATTTTCGTTTCCCGGTGCAATACGTTAATCGCCCAGACCTTAACTTCCGTGGTTTTGCCGGTACGGTGGTGTCTGGCACCATTAAACCTGGTGATGAAATCATCGCATTACCTTCAGGTAAAACCTCTAAAGTAAAAGCCATTGAAACCTTTGAAGGCCAATTGTCTGAGGCGCATCCTCCTTTAGCGGTAACCTTAACCCTTGAAGATGAAATTGATATTTCTCGCGGCGATATGATTGTGAAAAGTGACAACCTGCCTTTAGTGGGCGGTAACTTTAAAGCAACGTTGGTCTGGATGGCTGAAGATAGCATGATGCCTAACAAGCAATATGACTTTAAATTTGCTACCAAAGTGGTGCCCGGTAGTGTGAATGATATTAACTATCGCATCGATGTGAACACATTAGAACATGGTGATGCTACCCATTTACAACTGAATGAAATAGCCGTTTGCGATATTAAACTAAACCACCCCGTTGCCTGCGATGCTTACACCAAAAATCGCGACACCGGTGGCTTTATTATTATTGACAGACTCACCAACGGTACAGTGGGTGCAGGCATGATCCAATCACAAGTGGAACAGGTCAAAAATCAACAATTCTCTGAGTTTGAGGTCGAATTTAACCAATTAGTCAGAAAGCACTTCCCTCATTGGCAAGCGCTTGATATTAATAAGCTTTGAATTGATATAGATACCCCACAACATGGTAGTTGACCAATTATTGGTTTTAGGTATTTTTGCCTTAACGATTCTGGCGCTTGTCCTTACCGACAAGCGTCCTTCTCTTATATTCTCGGCTACCGTTTTAGCCTTACTTTTTGGCAATTTACTCTCCCTAGATCAAGTCACTCACCACTTTACCAACCAAGGCCTGCTAACCTTAGTACTATTATTAATGGTCAGCGCGGCAGTGGATAAAACCTCCTTAATTAAGCGCCTTGCTACCAAGATAGTCGGTGCAAGCTATACCAAGAGTTATTGGAAGCTGTTTGGTTTAGCCTTTACGTCTTCGGCACTGCTCAACAATACCGCTGTCGTCGCCACCTTAATTGGCCCGGTAAAACAGAATCAGCATCATCCAGCATCAAGACTGTTAATACCTTTGTCCTATGCAGCCATTTTAGGCGGCACCCTAACCTTAATCGGTACCTCCACCAACCTGATTGTCGATAGCTTTTTGGTCGAACATGGGCATGCGGGATTCAAATTTTGGGATTTCACCCTTTATGGATTAGTGGCTGGTTTAGCCTGTGGCGTGGTGATGTTTATCCTCAGCCCGTTGTTACCGACGATTCAATCCGGTGCCAAAGGTTATGATGACTACTTTATTGAAGCCGACGTACAACAAGATTCGGTACTTGTCGGTAAAACCGTTGAGCAAAATCATCTACGAAATTTACCTGAGCTATTTTTAGCAGAACTTGTCCGCAGCGGCAAACTCATAAGCCCTGTCGCGCCTGACCTAGTCATCGAAGCTAACGATAAATTGATTTTCACTGGTAATATGCAACGTGTGGATAGTCTGCAGCATGTTGAAGGTTTAAATCTATTTGCTGAATGTAATGGCTTGTTGCATGACAACCTCACCGAAGTGGTGGTTTCTAATCGCGCCAAGTTAGTCGGTAAAACCTTAAAAGAAGTAGGGTTTCGAGCGTTGTTCGATGCCGCTGTAGTGGCAATTCGCCGCGATGGTGAAGCGTTATCCGGTAAGCTTGGAGAAGTGCGCTTACAATCCGGCGATTTTTTAGTACTCGCTACTGGCCCTGACTTTGCCGCTCGACATAATCTTGCCAAAAACTTCTTTATTGTCAGTGAACATAATATTAGTAAAAAGCTCAACAGTGCGCAGGAAGCCTTAACCCTCGGTGGTTTCGTGCTCACCGTATTGTTAGCTGCCACTTCGGTTGTGCCGTTACCGTTAGGCTTATTGATGTTAGCCGCATTGTTAGTAATAACTAATGTGGTCAACCCCGATGAGCTTAAGCGCCATTTGCCCGTACATTTAATTGTGGTGATTGTCGGCGCGTTAAGTTTAGCTACTGCATTAGAAAGCTCGGGAATTATCGACAATATCAACCACACTCTGGCGCCAATATTAATCGATAGCAGTCCATTCTATGCGTTATTGTGTGTGTATATTCTGACGTTACTGTTAACCGAGGTGGTTACCAATAATGCCGCCGCCGCATTGATGTTCCCCTTCGCTTGGGGAATATGTAACGCCATTGGCGCACCGATACTGCCGTTTGCGTTAGCTGTGGCCTTTGCTGCCAGTGCCAGCTTTATTTCACCCTATGGTTATCAAACCAACTTATTGGTATTTAGTGCCACCAATTACAAATTCAGTCACTTTGTAAAAATGGGCCTACCAGTATCCATTGTCTATTCGAGCATTGTGCTATTGCTGATTAAAATCAGCTACGGCATGTAGCGCTAGCAGATTTACCAAAAAAAAATTGAATAAAAAAAGTCGGCAGATTGCCGACTTTTTTGTAAATGATGTTGATGCTAACCTGTGATAAAAATTAAGCTTTACGCCAAACCGTACCATTGGCGCTGTCTTCCAATACGATACCCATATTGGTTAACGCATCGCGGGCTTCATCTGCTGCCGCCCAATTTTTTGATGCGCGAGAATCATTACGTACTTTAATTAGCCGTTCAATTTCAACCACATCTACGTCATCGCCTTGTAAGTATTCTTCAGGGCTTTGTTGCAGTAAACCAATCACGCTACCCAAGTAAATCAATATACCCGCCAATTTTTGCGCGGCGGGCATGTCCTGCACTTTGGCAATATTGATTTCACGAGCTAAATCAAACAGCACTGAGAACGCTTCTGGGCTATTAAAGTCATCATCCATAGCCGCGTTAAAACGACTCATATATTCATTGTCGTCATCGGTATTAACCGCATTAGCGGTCACGCCACGCAGTGCGGTATACAAGCGCTCTAAACTGGAACGAGCCTGCTTGAGGTTATCTTCGGTATAATTTAGCTGACTACGATAATGGGCCGACATCAGGAAATAGCGAATGGTCTCAGCATCATGCTGCTTAAGCACTTCGCGCAAGGTAAAGAAGTTGCCCAGCGATTTAGACATTTTTTCTTCGTTCACCTGCACCATGCCCGAATGGATCCAGTAATTCACATAAGGGGTATCAAAGGCACAGCAGGATTGGGCGACTTCGTTTTCATGATGGGGGAAGATCAAATCAGAGCCGCCGCCATGAATATCAAAATGCACACCTAAATGTTTGCTGTTCATGGCTGAACATTCTATATGCCAGCCAGGACGCCCTTCACCCCACGGCGAATTCCACTTAGGTTCATCGGGTTTAGCTAACTTCCACAACACAAAGTCCATTTGATCGCGCTTAGCTTCATTAACGCCAACACGCGCGCCAGTATTCAACTGTTCAAGATCCTGACGGCTTAATTCGCCGTATTGGGCAAAAGTGCTAACTTCAAAAAGCACATCACCATCATCGGCCACATAGGCATGGCCTTTATCGATAAGGCGCTGAATAACATCAATAATGTCATCAATGTGAGTGGTCACCCGCGGTTCGATATCCGCAGGAGCTAAACCAATGGCAGCAAAATCTTCATGCATCATGGCAATAGTGCGCTCGGTTAATACCTCACAACTTTCATTGTTTTCATTAGCGCGCTTAATAATTTTGTCGTCAACATCGGTAATGTTACGCACATAAGTCACATCGTAACCAGAGTGGCGTAAGTAACGCACCATCAAGTCAAAATTTAAATAGGTTCTAGCATGCCCCATATGACATAAGTCATACACCGTAATACCACACACATACAGCCCGACTTTACCCTGTTGAATAGGCTTAAAGACTTCTTTTTGACGGGATAAGGTGTTGAAAATGTGTAGCATAGGCGAAATACCAAATAGCAAAAAATTGAAAGGCCGGATTCTATCAGCAACCAGCAATAAGCGCACGATCTTCACCTACAAATTACCGCTACCGTGAGTAATATTGAAATTTAACACCCTCGATAAAAAGTACGCTAAACTATGGCTCTTTTTTATTAACTGGAACTCAACATGGTTAAATTGCACACTAATTTTGGCACTATCAGTATTAAAATGCTTAGCGATGAAGCGCCCAAAACCGTCGAAAATTTCCTGTCTTATGCCCGTGAAGGCTTTTACGATAACACCATTTTTCACCGCGTTATCGACGGTTTTATGATCCAAGGTGGTGGTTTTGAATCAGGCTTAACTCAAAAGCCAACTAAAGACACCATTGAAAATGAAGCGAATAACGGTCTGGCCAATAATAAAGGCACCTTGGCTATGGCGCGTACTAGCGATCCTCATTCAGCCACATGCCAATTCTTTATTAATGTATCTGATAACAACTTCCTTAACTTCCGTAGTGAATCACCCGACGGTTGGGGTTATTGCGTGTTTGCTGAAGTAAGCGAAGGTATGGACGTCATCGATAAAATCAAAGTGGTTAAAACCGGTAATGCTGGTGGTCATCAAGATGTTCCCGTCGATGATGTCATTATCGAAAAGGTTGAAATTGCAGAATAAAACGGCGTTATTTTGAACACTCTGTTTATTGCCGACCTGCATCTTAGTGAAAGCCGCCCCGATATTACGGCGGCTTTCGTGCATTTTGTCGAGACCCAAGCCATTCATGCAGATGCCTTGTATGTATTAGGCGATTTATTTGAAGTCTGGGTCGGCGATGATGAAGATGCCCCACTACACCGCCAAGTTATGCAGTGCTTTAAGCACTTAACCGACAGTAAAGTACCGGTCTTTTTCATTCACGGTAATCGGGATTTTTTAATCGGCAAACGCTTTTCACAGCGTACCGGCGTGCAAATACTCCCAGAGCATTCACTGATTGACCTGTATGGCAAAACCGCATTGATTATGCACGGCGACACTCTATGCACTGCCGATATCGACTATCAAAAATTCCGTCGACAATCCCGTAGCTGGTGGTGGCAAACCGCGGTTCTATGCTTACCGCTAAAAATACGCCAACACATGGGTGCCAAAGCCCGGCAAAAAAGTCAGCAAATTAATCAATACAAGTCTGAAGAAATTATGGATGTCACCCAAGCAGAAGTGATTCAACAGATGCAAGCTTTTGGCGTTAACCTACTGATCCACGGCCATACCCACCGACCTGCCATTCATCAATTCGGCATTAATGGCGAAGACGTCCAACGCGTTGTTCTCGGCGATTGGTACGAACAAGGCAGCGTATTAACGGTCTCCGCAGACAACATGCAATTAACTCATAGCCCCTTAGCCATCGAAGGCTAAACATTGAGAAACTGTACCTACTAAACTGAGCCGCCATTCCAGCAGTTTTTTAGCCGGGATCCAAAACGTTGTAGATCGGTGTTTACACCGGCAATGTTTTATATTCTTCGACAACCCCATTGTGATTTCCCGTTCGTCCTGAGAGCCTATGGCTCCGGTCAACTTATCTCCCGTTCGTCCTGAGCTTGTCGAAGGATAGGCAATGTTTTATTGGCTGCGCCAACCGTCATCCATGACGTTTGATGTGGCTTAATGAATCTGTACACCGATACGAGGTAAACTTCCCTTAATATAAAACGGTGTACAACATGATGAAGACTCAACGAAAATATTCAGCAGAATTTAGAATAGATGCAGCTAAT
>JAUHQD010000014.1 GCA_030418115.1 Alteromonadaceae bacterium BrNp21-10
TTGACACTCAAACATCGAGTGCCCACACAGATATGTCTTGTTGCAAATTGTTAAAGAACGTTGCTTCAAATGAGCTCTAAGTCTCCCCTGAAGCGGGACGCGCATTCTACGCAACCCTGTTTCTATGTCAAGAATTTATTCTAAATTATCTTCAAAATATTTTCTGTTTTCATCTCACTTCAAGTCGGCCAACTGGCTCTCCCCGAAGCGAGGGCGCATTCTACATCCCACCCCAAAATCGTCAACTACTATTTTACCTTTTCTGTCCGTTTGCTCGCTTTATAAACGTTTTATGGTTAAAGCGGCTATTTATCCGACTTATCTTGCTTTGATTTCTCTGTAGACGTCGATTCAACGTCTGCGAAGTCAATATCTTCCTCGGGATCACCGACAACATCTTCAAGTTTTAATTTCTGCACACTTCTTATGGTATTCACCGGCCCAGCCAATGCATATAAGGTAAAGACTAAAAATAAAACTAAAGCGGGTTCAGTAGCAACAACAACAAAAATGAGTAGAACGACTAATATAGCGACGAAAGGAACCTTTCCATGCCAATTCACTTCTTTAAAGGAATTGTACTTAAAGTTACTCACCATTAATAAGCCGGCGATACCTGTAACGAAAGCAACAATAACGGCATAGTCTTTACCATCGACATCATAATCGACACCCACCCAAACAAGTCCAGCAACTAAAGCTGCCGCAGCAGGACTTGCCAGCCCTTGGAAAAAGCGATTATCTGCAACGCCTAATTGTGTGTTAAATCGAGCAAGCCTTAATGCCCCACCGGCAACGTATACAAAAGAAGCTAACCAACCAAGCTTCCCCATATCAGTAAGGCCCCAATTATAAGCAACAATAGCTGGAGCTATGCCGAAAGAAACCATGTCAGCCATAGAGTCGTATTCCGCGCCAAACTCGCTTTGAGTATTGGTAATGCGTGCAACTCGACCATCAAGGCCATCAAAAATCATTGCAATGAAGATGGCAACAGCCGCCGCCTCAAACTGACCATTCATTGAAGAAACAATGGCATAGAAACCTGAAAACAGACCTGCCGTTGTTAATAAATTAGGTAATAAGTAAATACCTTTACGCTTGCCGTCAGTCATTAAAATAGATTCCTCAATATTGGGAGCGAGATAATAACATAAGATAATGTTGATTCTCACCCCTGAAAATGACAATACAACGGCCGCTATGTTAAACTTTGAGTCTATTTGAAAATTGACAATTAAATGTGTCGGTTTTTTTTACACAAACACGAATAGCCGATCAGTAAAAAAAACATAACCAATTGTATTATATGAAAAAAAATAAAATGGAATGCTTTTTGCTTTATATTGGGTAATATTAGATATATTGATTTAGGAAATGTAGTTATGCTGAGAAATTCCTTAATAGTAATAGTAAGCTTACTAGCCGCACAGGCTTATGCCGGAACAGAAACTCAAAATTGGACATTTAATGGTTCAAATATTTCCGGTAATGGAAATGGGAACTCTATCAATTTAGCGAGCGGTGATGTTACGTTAACTATAACGGGCTGGTCGAATACTGGCCGCTATAACACGTTAGAGACTGGGACTTTAGGTTACGATAATGGGTATGGCCTAACTTTAAAAAACCGAGATGAAGGGACTTGGTCTCCTGATCATTCAATTGATAGTTTCTATAACTCTAATGTTGATGCCATTTTATTGGAATTTAATAAAGCAGTAAATTTAGATCATTTAGGCATAGGTTGGGCTACGGATGGTTCTGGTGGAGGCTCTGGTGCTGTTGATATTTCAATTGCGGCCTATACTGGTTCTAACGCCGACTATACTAACTTTTACAATACAAACACGAATACTTGGGGTGAACTACTAAGTAATGGTTGGAAAGGTGTGAACACGGTTAATAACAATAGCGATGACGATTTTTTAGACATGGAAGATTATACTTACCATGCAATTGATACTGGTACTGTTACATCTAAATATTGGTTAGTGAGTGCATATAATCCACTCTTTGGTGATTATTCGTCATATGCAGGTTCAGAAAATGATGGTTTCAAATTAACCGGATTGAGCTCTGAATATACAAAGAAAGAAGAACAAGAAAAACCACCGGGTATACCCGAACCAAGTACAATTGCAATGTTTGCCTTCGGACTGTTTTCATTGGTACGTATGCGCAAAGAGAAACACATTAGCCTTTGATTATTTTATGATATAAGTACATGATATGTGTACTTAACCCTCGTTAAATTATTGATGTTAATGAAACTAAGAATCTTATTTTTCGGCCTGACAATATTAATATGTGGTCAGGCCTTTTCAATTGAAGCCGTTAGTCATTATGAACTCGCAATCAAGTCACATTCAGCGGGTAAAAATGATGAAGCCTATATCTATTTAAAAAATGCCATACAGCTTAATCCCGCCCACCTCCCCTCTAAGTTATTATTAGGTAAAATATTTTTTGAAGTTGGTAATATTCCCGCAGCCGAAAAAGAGTTACAGGAAGCTTATAAACTAGGAGCTGATATCAATTTGATTCTACCTTTATTAGGCACTAGTTTAATATTACAGAAAAAAGTTGATGAACTTTTACAATTTGAAGATAAATACTACCAATTAGACCAAGATAATAAATTCGAATGGCATTTATTACGAGGGCAAGCTTACTTAATCGAATCTAAAGCTGACTTAGCTGATTTTGAATTCCGTGAGGCTATTAATTTATTTCCTAACAAACCACGTGCTTTAAATACTTTAAGTTCGCTTTATATTAAGTTGAATCAGTTTGATAAAGCAGAACTCTTAGTTAAAAAATCATTAGCATTGAATAGCCAAAATGAAAAAACATGGCAACTTCAAGGGGAATTATTCTTAACGCAGAAGAACCCAAATGATGCACTAGAAAGTTTTTTAAATGGTTATAATTTAGCCCCTGATGATCCAAAAATATTGCGCAACTTAACATCTCTCTACTTAAGTAATAATGACGTTGAAAAAGCTAATATTTATAACGAAAAAATTATAGAACAATCCCCCAATGATCTTACCGCAAATTTAATTAAAGCTTGGTTCTTAAAAAATCAAAGTAAATCTAAAGAAGCAGAGGCAATATTAACCGAACTAAGTCAAAATCTTACTTTAATCGACTCATCAGACACATCGCTAATTGGAAATCATAATTATGTGCAAGGTGTTACCGAATATATGCTGGGTAATTTCAAAGTTGCTGAAAATGCATTACTCAAACATTTGGGGAAATTTGAACAAGATGTAAAATCAATACAAGTACTAGCCAATATTTATATCGAATCAGAGCAATTAGATGAAGCTTTAAAACTATTAGAATCACATGATCTAGCAGTTATGCGTAATCTAAATTTAGGTATATTACTAATTAATCTCTATATACAGCAAGACAATATATTTAGGGCTGAAAAAACTTTTAATGAATTAGACCAACACTTTCCAGACACTCCCTATCTGAATGTTATTAGAGCTAAGATTTATGATTTACGGGGTGACTCGGCTGCAGCATTAGCTATGTTAAATGGTATTAAACTAACTAAACCTAATCTTCAATATTCTTTATTGAAGGGAAAACTACTAATCCAATCAGGAAAAATAGACCAAGCTAAATTAATTGCCCAAAGTTTATATAATACAAATAAAGCTAATACGGATGTAGTGAATTTAATGTCAGCCATTTGGATCGCTGAAAAAGATTTTCCAAAAGCTCAAAAATATATTCAACAAGTACTAGATCTGTCTCCTGAAAACTTAACAGCAAATTATAATGCGGCGTTAATTTTATTAAAACAAACTGACTTCAAAGGTGCAAAAGACATTTTAGAAAAGTCATTAGAGACAGCGCCATCACATTCCCCTACTTTATTACAGTTAGCCAATATAGATTTGAATAACGGAGATATTAAAAATGCAGAAAATTGGCTAAATAAATTATTGGCTTACAACCCTTCTCATAGAGTCGCTAATCAAGAGTTGTTCAAGATTTATGTGTCACAAAAACGATGGGATGAAGCCTTAAATATTAATTCTTTTTTGCTTACAAACGATAGACTCGACGCCAGTCTATTAATTCAAAAAGCATTACTTCTACACGAAACACGAGATCAACAAGGCGCCGTTAGAAACTTTAATTTGGTCTATGAGCTATGGTTAGACGATGCCAATAAACTCAAAACTCTAGCACAATACCAATTATCTGCTGATGATAAATCTGGAGCTGAAAAAAGTATTTTAAAAGCATTAGAGATAACACAGGATAACAACGCCTTAAAAATTGAATTAGCTAAAGTAAAGCTGAGTTTAAACCAGTTTGATTTTGTAAAAAAAGTGATAAAAGAACTAAAGAAAAAGGATGTGAATACAGAAGAGTTCTATTTATTACAAGGGCAGTTAGCTAAACAAATGGGGCAACTTGTTACTGCTGCTAAATTATTTCACAAAACACTCGCACTTTATCCAAAGTCACCCATAGCAATTCTCGAATCTTATGGTTTAGCGCAACAAAATATAGCGACCAATAAATTCATAACACATATTGAAGAATTACTAGAATTAGAACCCGACTTGCACTGGTGCAGGAAACTACTTGCTGATTTATATTTAGATTCAGGTAATTGGGCTGAAGCAGAAAAGCACTACCAGCTATTACTAACCACTTCTGAACAATACGCACAATCACCCTCTATTCTTAATAACTTGGCGAATATCTATGCAAAAACAGATCTGGTCAAAGCTCGCAATACCGCGCTAACAGCTATTGAAAATGGTGGCAACAAAAGCGCAGCCATATTGGATACCATGGGCTGGATTTTGGCGAAAGAGAAAAATTATTCTGAGGCATTAGGCTATTTACGTGAAGCTTACTCACTAAATTCCAAAAACGCTGAAACTCGCTACCATTTAGGTTATGTACTATTTCATTTGGATCGCACTACTGAAGCTGTAGAACAATTAAAAGCGGCAGTAAAAGTGGATAACTTTACCGAATACGAAGATGCCGTAATACTGTTAAACAATCTACAACAATAATTATACCTGCGCTCTTAAAAACGCAGGCACATTTGACTCAACTAATAATCAAACCACTTTCATCTGCATCTAGCGAGATAGTGCTGTTAGGCAATATTTTCCCTGACAGAATTTGTTGTGCCAATGGGTTTTCAATTTGATTTTGAATGGCACGTCTAAGTGGACGAGCACCATATACAGGGTCAAACCCCGCTTCAGCGATTCTTGTCAACGCGTCGTCTGTCACTTCCATTTGATAACCTTTAGTATTTAATCTTGCCATTAACGACTGTAATTGAATTTTGGCTATTTGTTTAATCTGCCCCGCATTTAATGGATGGAAAACTACCGTATCATCAATACGATTGATAAATTCAGGCCTAAAGTTATGTGCAACCACATCCATGACTCTTTGCTTCATTTGCGCATACTGTGACTCGGTATTCAATTCTTGAATCACATCCGACCCTAGATTCGAAGTCATAATCACTACGGTATTTTTAAAATCAACGGTACGCCCCTGCCCATCTGTTAAGCGGCCATCATCCAACACTTGTAATAAGATATTAAACACATCGGGATGAGCCTTTTCCACTTCATCTAACAAAATGACCGAGTAGGGTTTTCTACGCACCGCTTCGGTTAGATAGCCACCTTCCTCATAGCCGACATAACCGGGAGGCGCCCCCACTAAACGGGAGACTGAGTGTTTTTCCATAAACTCCGACATATCAATACGCACCATCGCATCTTCAGTGTCAAACATGAAACCCGCCAAGGCTTTACAGAGCTCAGTTTTACCCACCCCCGTCGGCCCAAGGAAGAGAAATGAGCCAATAGGACGATTCGGATCGGCTAAGCCTGCGCGAGTACGTCGTATCGCATTCGATACCGCGTTTACCGCTTCAGCTTGACCGACGACTCGGTCATGTAGAGCCTCCTCCATACGCAGTAGCTTATCGACTTCGCCTTCGAGCATTTTAGAAACAGGGATGCCCGTCCAACGGGATAACACATCAGCAATTTCATTCTCTGTCACTTTATTTTTAAGCAACTGCAAGTCATGATTCTGCGCTTCAGAAGCGTGTTCTAACTTCATTTCTAGCTCAGGAATTCGCCCATATTGCAGTTCCGACATACGGCTTAAATCGCTAGCACGGCGAGCAATTTCAAGGTCTAGCTTAGCCTGCTCAAGTTCAGACTTAATATGTTGTGTGCCTTGCATTGCTGATTTCTCAGCTAGCCAGATTTTTTCTAAATCGGCGAATTTAAATTCTAATTGCTCACGCTCATGTTCGATGACTTCCAAACGTTTGTGACTGGCTTCATCGGTTTCTTTGGCTAAGGCTTGCTCTTCCAACTTAAGCTGAATAATACGGCGCTCATAGCGGTCCATTTCCTCAGGCTTAGAGTCAATTTGTATACGGATACTGGATGCAGCTTCATCAATCAAATCGATGGCTTTATCCGGTAATTGGCGGTCACTAATATAACGATGAGACAACGTGGCGGCGGCAACTATGGCCGGATCGGTAATATTCACCGAATGATGTAATTCATAACGCTCTTTCAGGCCACGCAAGATGGCAATGGTATCTTCAACATTTGGCTCATCAACCTGCACTTTTTGGAAACGGCGCTCTAACGCCGCGTCTTTTTCAATGTACTGTCGGTATTCATCTAAGGTAGTTGCACCGACACAATGCAATTCACCTCGCGCAAGTGCTGGTTTGAGCATGTTACCGGCATCCATCGCGCCTTCACCTTTACCCGCGCCGACCATAGTATGCAGCTCATCAATGAAGAGGATAACCTTGCCCTCTTCCTTGGATAATTCATTTAATACAGCTTTTAGCCGTTCTTCAAATTCACCCCGATATTTAGCACCCGCCACTAATGAGCCCATATCCAACGATAGAACCCGTTTATTTTTTAAACCCTCAGGCACTTCACCATTAATAATCCGTTGTGCAAGCCCTTCTACGATGGCTGTTTTACCCACACCAGGCTCACCAATTAATACAGGGTTATTTTTAGTACGGCGTTGTAATACTTGTATAGTGCGACGAATTTCTTCATCTCTACCGATAACGGGGTCCAACTTACCTTGCTCAGCACGCTCGGTTAAATCCATGGTAAATTTTTCTAATGCTTGGCGTACATCCTCAGCATTGGGGTCTGTCACATTTTGGCCACCACGCATATCGTCGATGGCTTTAGTCATATTCGTTGAGGTTGCTCCCGCTTGGCGTAAAATATCGCCCAGTTTTCCTTTGTCTTCGGTAGCCGCCAGTACGAAAATTTCTGAACTAACGTAAACATCTTTACGTTTTTGCGCCAATTTATCGGTTAAATTAATCAGCACCACAGTCTCTTTGCCAAACTGCACGTCCCCACCAGTGCCGTCAACACGAGGCAATCGTTCAATTGCTTCGGATAATGCTGAACGCAACCCGTTAACATTGACACCGGCTTTATCCATTAAACTGCGGATAGAGCCGCCTTCCTGATTCATCATGGCCATCATCAAATGAACGGGCTCAATATATTGATGATCACGACCAAGCGCTAAAGACTGAGCTTCAGAAATTGCCATTTGAAATTTACTGGTTAATTTATCGGAACGCATAATTTTTACCTATTAACACTAACTTAAGAATGAAATGGGTGCAGTAACAGCATTATTCAAGTGGGTAACAAACAACCGTTCGTCTAACTAGAAAACAATAGCGAACTTTTAACATAAGCTAATGCAGGACAACATTCGGCCAGTTTGACCATCACGACGATAAGAATAAAACAGCTCAGGCTGAGCATAAGTGCAGTATTCGCCACCAGATACTTGCTTAACTCCTATTGATATTAAGCGATGGCGAGCGATGGCATACAAGTCAGCCATAAATTTATGCTGGGTAGTAGCAACAAAACAAGCTTGCTCTTGTTGCTTAAAAAAGGGCAATACTTCCGCTCCTACCTCAAATGCTTTTGCACTGATAGCAGGCCCTAACCACACATAAAGCTGTTCGGGATTTGCATTCATTTGGCTAATGGTTTTTTCAATAATACCCGCCGCTAAGCCCCGCCAACCAGCATGCACGGCGGCCACCACTTTTTCTTTTGGTGCAGCGATTAATACCGGTAAACAATCGGCGGTCATTACTGCGCAAGCAACATGCGCTTCACGACTAATACTAGCATCGGTTGGTGATTCTATTTGTAGCGGTGTTTGACTATTTATCTCAATAACGTTGGAGCTATGGGTCTGATTTAACCACCGAATATCACTAGCATTGGGGAGTTGTTGGCGATTATATTGCACATGTAATGGATTATCACCAACGTGAGCACCCAAATTTAAACCAGCATAGGGTGGTAGGCTTACACCATTCACACGTGTGGTTGTGTAAGCCTTTACGAGATCTGCAATGGGCCAATCTGGCTTAATAAATTGGATGATTTAGCCGTTAAAATGTAATTTATTATCCGCACGCATCGCTGCTAATAACTCTACAAAATCGGCAGGTAATGGAGATTTCCACGATAACCACTCCCCAGTAATAGGATGAGTTAGCTCCAGTTGCACAGCATGTAATGCCTGACGACGAAAACCTCTGAGCAATTCAATAAATTCAGCACTAGCCGCTTTGGGCGGACGCGGACGACCACCGTATAGCGGGTCACCCACCAGAGGGTAAGTCAAATGCGACATATGTACACGAATTTGATGAGTACGACCGGATTCCAACTTCAAACGTAAATAGGTGTGAGCACGAAACTTTTCTTTAACTCGATAATGAGTCGTCGCAGGTTTACCCGTTTCACGGACAGCCATGCTAGTGCGCTTTGTTGCATGTCGACCAATTGGCGCATCGACAGTGCCACCCGCCACCATAGTTCCGCAAACAACCGCTTCATATTCTCGGCTAATTTCCCGAGCCTGTAATTGTTCTACCAAATGAGTTTGCGCCGCAATGGTTTTGGCCACCACCATCAAGCCGGTAGTGTCTTTATCTAAGCGATGTACGATCCCCGCTCTGGGCACTAAGTCTATTTCCGGGGCATGGGCTAACAATGCGTTAAGTACCGTACCTTGGCTATTACCGGCACCGGGGTGCACAACTAAGCCAGCGGGCTTATCAATCACCAAAATAAATTCATCTTCATATATCACATTAAGATCAATATCTTCGGCTTGATGGCGTTGAAGTTTTTCAAAAAAAGTGACAACGTCTATTACTTCGCCACCGTTGATTTTTTCACGGGGTTTATCAACAACCACGCCGTCAACACTCACTTGGCCAGCGGTGATCCACTCTTTTATGCGCGATCGCGAATAATCGGGGAACATTTCCGCTAATCCCTGATCTAATCGTTTACCGAACAAGTGTTCAGGTACAATTGCGCTCAATTCAATTTTTTCTTGCATGTATTATGTCACCAATTGGTGGATTAAAATGTGCATAGGCCCATACACTGGGGTAGAATGCGAAGCATTATTCTGTATATTCTAACGGAATTTTACGGCGCACCCTAACTCGATAAACAATAAGAGTCACAATGAGTAAAAAATTTAACCTTTATTTCCTGACAGCTGCCTTTAGCGCGCTAGTGTTATCAGCTTGTTCAAGCTCACCAGATGCAGAAAAATTGGTCGATGAACGAGGGCCACAAACAATTTACCTTGATGCCAAGCAACGATTGGAAAATGGCAATTTCAATGGCGCAGCCGAAATACTCAGTTCGCTGGATTCCCGCTACCCCTTCGGTCCGTTATCACATCAGGTGCAACTTGATTTGATTTATGCCTATTACAAATCAGGTAAGGCCGACCAAGCGATGGCTACCATTGACCGTTTTGTTCGCTTAAACCCCAATCATTCTGATGTAGATTATGCTTTTTACATGCGTGGTTTGGTGAATTTAGATTCCAATAAAAACTTATTTCAAGAAGCGGTGGGGATTAATCGATCGGATCGTGATCCTACTCCTGCTCGTAAAGCGTTTGAAGATTTTCGCACTCTGATTGAAAAATTTCCCGAAAGTAAATACGCCGATGACGCCAAGCAGCGCATGGTGTATATCAAGTCACAGTTGGCTGACCACGAATTATCTATCGCTCGCTACTATATGAGCCGTCAGGCTTATGTCGCTGCAGCTAACCGTGGCCAATATGTGTTGGAATATTTTTCAGATACACCACAGCTACAAGAAGCCTTAGAATTAATGGTCGAATGCTATGATCAGCTTGAATTACCTAAACTTAAAGAGAATGTATTACAAACGCTGAAATTAAATTTCCCTAATTCAAACGTTGATAGCTAAACTTTCATAGCCTGAAAAAAAATATTTGAATCAAAAAAAAGCGCCTTAGGCGCTTTTTTTATAGTTACTATTCAGGTCTATTAACCCTAATCATAAATAGTCGGGATAGGTTGGCGCTTATGCTGAGTACGCAAATAAATCCTGCAGAGCTTTTCACTTACAAAATCAGCTACCGGCTTACCTTCTAAAAAGTCATCTATTTGCTCATAACTTAAGCCTAACGCGTCCTCATCGGTCTTTTGCGGTGACAAACTTTCTAAATCTGCGGTGGGGGCTTTACTGATCACAATATCGGGAGCGCCTAAATACGCCGCAACTTCGCGCACTTGGCGTTTATTCAAACCAAATAGTGGTGCTAAGTCACAAGCGCCGTCACCATACTTAGTATAAAAGCCGGTGATGTTTTCCGCAGAATGGTCGGTACCTAAGACTAAACCATCCAGTAAGCCAGCAATTTCAAACTGGATCACCATACGGCTACGCGCCTTTACATTACCTTTTACAAAATCGATTTTATTATCATCCGTAGGTAATAAATCCCCTAACGCTTGGCAAGTTTGCTGATGAATTGCATCGGCACCCGGCTGGATATTCACCGTTACGCTGTGAGTAGGCTGAATAAAATCAATTGATACCTGAGCATCGGCTTCATCGGCTTGAATATTATAAGGTAAGCGCACTGCAACAAATTGAAATTTCGACGAACCTTGCTGATTTAATTCATCTACAGCAAGCTGAGCCAAACGCCCTAATGTACAGGAATCGATGCCACCGCTAATCCCCAACACCAAGGTACGTAAGCCGGACGCGAGCAATTGTGCTTTAATAAATTCCACTCGGCGGTGGATTTCAAACTCAACATCTATTGTGGCTAAAACCCGCATTTCATTAATAATCTGTTTGGCGTCCATTGTTTCTCTCAATTTATAATCTACTAGTCTTGAATTATCGGGTTCTAAATTTGGTATTAATAATACTACACACACCTATACTACAATACCCAACAGTTGCCAAATGGGTGTATGGTAAACTCTATCACATTGGCTTAAAAGCAGGCGACATGCATATGATTAAACAACAAGGCGTCACGCTCATTGAAATGTTAATCACCATTTCCATTGTGGCCATTCTACTTACTGTAGTTGCCCCGAATATGCGTGACATGGTTACCAGCAATCGCCTTATCTCACAACTCAATGAAATTAGCAGTATGATTCAATTTGCTCGTTCCAATTCTATTACCGAACAAACCACTACGGTCGTCTGCCCTACTGTAAATTTTACTGACTGCACTACAAATTGGAATAACGCCAAGATAGTTTTTATCGACGCCAATAACGACAATACTCGCAATGCTAATGAAGACATACTGGCCGGTACCGAAATCGGTGAAAACTCATTAAATATTACCGGGCCCAATAATCTGATTAGTTTTTCTGCCACGGGCGTCACCGCGTCACCCTCAACAATTAAAATTTGCCACATTGATAATGAGGCCAAATTTGCACGGGCATTGACAATAAGCCTGCAAGGTCGCGTTAAAACTAGCCGTGATACTAACAATGATGGGGTTTATGAAACTAATACCGGCGTAGCCCTAAGCTGTCCCTAAACGTTTACTCTCGCCTTTTGAACATAAAAAAGCCAGTGAAGTCACTGGCTTTTGTTTTTACTTAACATGGAGATGGCTACATCATTGGATCTTGATCCGCACCTTCTTTTTCCACTACAGCAGGCATTAAGTCTTCTTTACTAATACCGAGCATTAAGGCCACACTACTAGCAATATAAATCGACGAGTAAGTACCTATAAACACCCCAAATAATAACGCAGTAGCAAAACCATGGATCAACGCACCACCTTTATAAAACAACGCGAACAACACAAATATGGTCGTTAGTGACGTAATAATAGTACGGCTGAAGGTTTGCGTCAGTGAGGTATTGATAATGTCCTCTGGCTCACCTTTACGTAATTTACGGAAGTTTTCACGGATGCGGTCTGAAACAACAATAGTATCATTGAGTGAATAACCGATAACCGCCAATACTGCGGCTAATACCGTTAGGTCAAACTCCAGCTGTAATACCGAGAACAAACCCAAGGTAATAATGACATCATGGGCTAATGCTACTACTGAACCCACAGCAAAGCGCCATTCAAAGCGCAGGGCTACATAGATAAGAATACATAACAACGCCGTTAGCATTGCTAAGCCACCCTGTTCGGCTAACTCATCACCTACGTTAGGACCAACGAATTCAATGCGGCGCATATCCACATTGTCACCACTGGCACGCAATACGGCTAAGACGTTATCGCCTAAGGTAGCGGCTTTTACACCTTCTCGTGGCGCTAAGCGAATCAATACATCTTCACTGGTACCAAAGTTTTGTACAATAGCATCACCAAAACCCGCATCATTCATCTGCTGACGAATGTTATCGAGTTTAGCCGCGTGATCGTAACCCACTTCAATCAAAGTACCACCGGTAAAGTCGAGCCCGAAGTTCAATTTATTCACCGACAAAGACACGATAGAGGCAACAACCAACAAGATTGAAAAAATCATTGCAGGTATGCGTACCGACATAAATGCCACATTTTCTTTCATTTTAAATATTTGCATTATCTGTACTCCGCCTAAATCGACAATTTATCGATACGTTTACCACCCCAAACACCATTAACAATAGCGCGCGTTACTACAATGGCAGTAAACATCGAAGTGATAATACCGATGGCTAAAGTAACCGAGAATCCTTTAATAGGACCAGTACCGATAGCGAACAGGATAATAGCGGCAATCAAAGTGGTGATATTGGCATCCATAATGGTCGAGAACGCACTATCATAACCATGATGAATGGCTTGCTGTGGACTTCTTCCTTCACGCAGTTCTTCACGAATACGTTCAAAAATAAGTACATTAGCATCTACCGCCATACCAACGGTTAACACGATACCGGCCATTCCTGGCAAAGTTAACGTCGCGCCCGGTATCAATGACATCACACCAACAATCATTACGAGGTTAGTTGCCAAAGCGAAGTTAGCGACTAGACCGAATTTTTTGTAGTAGATGGTCATGAAGATCAGTATCAGCCCGAAGCCCCATACAATGGCTTGAATGCCTAAATCGATATTTTCTTGACCTAAACTCGGCCCCACCGTACGTTCTTCTACAATCTGGATGGGCGCAATCAATGCACCAGCACGTAATAATAAGGCAAACTTCTGGGCATCGGCCTGACTACCACTACCAGTAACACGGAAGTCACGACCCAAACGCGCTTGAATGGTAGCAACACTGATCACTTCCTCAATTTTTTCAAATTGCGGTTTGTCATTTGCATCACGTTCTTCAAGTGGTTTGTATTCTATAAAGACGGTCGCCATTGGTTTACCAATATTACCCTTGGTACCGGCAGACATTTTATTACCGCCTTCCGAGTCCAATGAAATATTAACTTGTGGACGTCCGTATTCATCTAAGCTGGTAGTAGCATCAATAATATGATTACCGGTCAGCATGACTTTTTTAAGCAGTAACTGCGGTACGCCATTGTCATCATTGATCAATTGCGAACCCGGAGGCACGCGGCCATTAATTGCAGCACTGACATCATGCTCGGTATCCAACAAACGTAATTCTAAGGTTGCCGTCGCGTTTAGGATCTCTTTCGCACGGGCGGTATCTTGAATACCTGGCAATTGCACCACAATACGGTCGGCACCTTGACGTTGAATTAACGGTTCGGCAACGCCCAATTGATTAACCCGATTACGCATAATAGTAATGTTTTGCTTAATCGCGTAATCACGGATTTCTAGTAATTTAGCTTCTGACAAAGTGGCAAACAGCACCATATTGTCTTTTTCGGTAAACACTAAATCGCCGTTGCGGCTCTTTAAGAAATTTTCAGCATCGGCTAGAGTTTGTTCGTCACGAAACTGCACTTCAACACCAGGGTCACCATTAGTATTCGTACCTTCACGAACCGTGCGATAACGAATTTTTTCACCACGTAAAGAGGTTTTGAAATCGCCAACTAAATCTTCAATAGATTTAGATATCGCTGAATTCATATCCACTTCCATTAGGAAGTGCACACCACCACGCAAGTCCAAGCCCAATTTCATGGGCGAGCCACCTAATGCAGATAACCACTCAGGTGTATCCGGAGCCAAATTCATGGCCACGAAATAGTCATCACCCATTTTCTCTTCGAGTAATTCTTTGGCGAGCAGTTGGCTATCAGAATCGTTAAGACGAACTAATATTTGCCCATCTTCAAAGACAATCCGCTTAATATTGATGCCTGCGCTTTGCAAATCAGCTTCAACCTGCGCCAATGTGGTGTTATCCACCAAGGCGTTACGACCAGCAGAGATTTGGATGGCATGGTCTTCACCGTATAAATTAGGTGAGGCATATAAAGTACCAATGGCAATAATCACTATCACCATAAGGTACTTCCATAAAGGAGTATGATTTAACACGAGTTAACCCTTCGTTGTCGAGGTAGAGTCATTCTACTTGGTTGTATTTACCGGCAATGAAAAGATTACAGGCTCTTCATCGTTCCTTTAGGCAACACTGCAGAAATGGCAGACTTTTGCACAACGATGTTAGTAGTGTCATTGAGAGCTAATTCAACAAAGTCTTTTTCTTCAGAAACTTTACTAATTTTGCCTACCATGCCGCCTTGCGTCAGCACTTCATCACCTTTACCCAAAGATGAAACTAGGTTTTTATGCTCTTTAACACGCTTTGCTTGTGGACGATAAAGCATGAAATAGAAAATTAAACCAAAAATACCCAACATGATTAACATTGAGAAACCGCTGTCTTGAGCACCACCTGGTGCAGCTTGCGCGTAGGCATTGGAAATAAACAAACTCATCTTACTTACCCCTAATTAGGTTATTGTTATTGTGTTTTAAAGTTGACCCTTCATGATATTGACCACAAAAAGCCTGAATCTCATTGTTATGTACTAATCGTTATTTACGAATAGTCATTCACTCATTTTTATTCGCTATCCAGCGATGGCACCACCATCCCTTTTTGTTGATAAAACGACTCAACAAATAGTTGCAACTCACCAGCTTCAATGGCACTGCGTAACCCTTGCATGACCAACTGGTAATAGCGCAGATTATGAATGGTGTTTAAGCGAGCGCCGAGTATCTCATTACACTTATCTAAATGGTGTAGATATGACCGGGAATAATTTTTACAAGCGTAACAATCACATTTTTCGTCTAAAGGACCGATATCGGTCTTATGCTTAGCGTTACGAATTTTGATCACACCATCGGTAACAAACAAATGACCATTTCGAGCATTCCGGGTTGGCATCACGCAATCAAACATATCAATGCCACGGCGCACCGCTTCAACGATATCTTCGGGACGACCCACGCCCATTAAATAGCGAGGCTTCGCTGGCGGTAATTTATCTGCGGTATGGTTTAAAATACGGATCATGTCTTCTTTTGGCTCACCGACCGACAAACCGCCAATAGCGTAACCGTCAAAGCCAATTTTTTCTAAACCGTCTAGCGACACATCACGTAGCTCTTCATACATACCACCTTGAACAATACCAAATAAGGCCGACGGGCTATCGCCATGTTCATCTTTACTGCGCTGAGCCCAACGTAGCGATAACTGCATGGATTTGCTGGCTTCATTTTCAGTAGCGGGGTAAGGCGTACATTCATCAAATATCATCACGATGTCTGAACCCAAATCACGCTGTACTGCGATGGATTTTTCAGGTGTCAGTAATATTTTTTCGCCATTAATAGGCGAACGGAAGGTCACGCCTTCTTCGGTAATTTTGCGTAAATCACCAAGGCTAAACACCTGAAAACCACCAGAGTCGGTTAGAATAGGTTTATGCCAATGCATAAAATCATGTAAGTCCCCGTGTAGCTTCATGATTTCCGTACCTGGGCGCAGCATCAGGTGGAAAGTATTACCAAGACAAATATGTGCACCGGTTTCGTCCAGCTCTTCTGGCGTCATGCCTTTAACCGTACCGTAAGTGCCCACAGGCATAAACGCCGGTGTTTCAACCACACCGCGGTCAAAAATCATTCGTCCCCGACGGGCTTTGCCATCGGTCTTTATTAATTCAAATTGCATATCACACCTAAACAGCGGCTCAGAAAACAGTCTGATGCTGACATAAAAGAGCGGCGATTATACCGAAACTACTCAGAAATACGAGCTTAGCCACGATTCAATTACACCATTATGAATAAGCTTAACTGCGAGCTAATGACTGTTGATTGGCTTGAATAAACATCGCATCACCATAACTAAAAAAGCGATATTGCTCATCAATCGCTTGCTGATAAGCCGCCATTACATTATCCCTACCGGCAAAAGCACTGATCAGCATTAACAATGTGGATTCTGGCAAGTGAAAATTGGTCAGCATGGCATCAACAACTTGGAATTCATATCCGGGATAAATGAATATTTCGGTATCCGCATAAAAGGGCTGCAATCCTTGATTAGCTTTTAACGACGTCTGCGCAGCAGATTCCAATGACCGTACCGATGTGGTACCCACTGCCACCACGCGCTTACCTGCGGCCTTGGTTTGCAAAATAGCATCTACTACCTCTTGGGGTACTTCGGCGTATTCGGCATGCATAGTATGTTCAAGAATATTCTCTACTCGCACCGGCTGAAAAGTTCCCGCGCCTACATGCAAGGTAACAAAGGCTTGTTGTACACCTTTATCTTTAAGTTGCTGCAGAATACCATCATCAAAATGTAAACCTGCCGTTGGTGCCGCCACTGCGCCCGGTTTTTGGTTATACACGGTTTGATAACGTTCTTTATCCGACTCTTCATCTGGGCGATCGATATAGGGTGGCAACGGCATATGGCCATATTGCTCTAATACGGTTAATACCGGCTCTTCCGTTAAAAATTCTAATTCAAATAAAGCATCGTGGCGGCCGAGCATTTTGACTTCTACTGCATTTTCTAAAATAAGAATACTGTCTTCTTTGGGGGATTTACTGGAACGCACATGGGCTAGTACACGATGGTCATCAATAATTCGTTCGATCAACACTTCTATTTTACCGCCGGATGCTTTTTTTCCTAATAAACGTGCGGGAATAACCCGTGTATTATTAAACACCAACAGGTCGCCGGGGTTGAGCAATGCCACAATATCGGTAAAATGAAGATGCTCAACCGCACCGGTTTTGCCATCTAGGCTAAGTAACCTGCTGCCTGAACGCTGTTCCATAGGGTAGCGTGCAATTAGCTCTTCAGGTAAATCAAAGTCGAAATCAGACAGTTTCATAGCATCACCAACTAAAAAGGAAGCGCATTTTACGTATATTTTTTTATACCTGCAATGCAGATTTGATACCGATCACAATGAATTTATCGGCTATTATTTATTCAGTTTCTTCCATTGAACTTTGTACAGGTTATGTCCCTGTCCTAAACTTTTAACCCGGCGCTTGCCGGGTTTTTTTTATCTATTGCTTAAGGTCTATTCCTGTAGATCCACACCCATATCCGCAAAAATATCCAACATATCTTCGCGGGCAATATGCCGCACATTCAGCACAAACATAATTTGTAACAATAAGTCCGCCCCTAAAATACCCTTATTCACTTTATTTCTAAGGTTGTCTGCGCTTTGATTTACCCCGATACTGCATAAGCGAGTACTAAGGTCTTGATACTTAACGCCACGTTTAGACATTTCTGCCTTTAATAAACGTTGCACTAACTGTCGCCATTCTGGGGCATTTTGACTTGCTTGCATATTATATTCTCAACACTCAAACGTGACGTATAAGTTACATTTGCTTGTTATTTTATTCAATTAAATAAAAAACTATTTGACTATTTTGTTTTTGCTTGGCTATTATACGCAGCAACAAGGTCAGATGCATAACAGGAGAGTTACCATGACTTGGGATCTTAATCAGCTTGAGACCCTTATTAGTAAACATGATGATTATGTTGTCACCCGTGAAGACAACTGTTTACTCATTGCTAATACTGATGGAATAGATGCGTGGTTGGCCATTAGTGGCGAACAAATCTTGGTGGAATCATTATTGTTTTCCACTAAAGAAGTGAAAGACACTGCCGCATTAAATGCTGAAATATTAAAAACCCATATGCTGTTTCCACTTAGCACCGTGGGTATTTCGACCATAGTCGATGAAGAGTATTACACCGCTTTCGGAGCCTTAAGCTCACAATCGAAAGAACAAAGTATTTTAATTGAAGTCGAGACATTGTTTCAAAATGTCGAAGGCTTTTTAGATGCTTACCAAGTTCATTTAAAGTAAGACTGCGTAAATACGCATAAGCATAAGTTCATAGGAGAACGAATATGTCTGTTTGGAGAAAATTAGTGACCGCCGTTAAAGGTGGTGTTACCGAAGCGGCAGAAGCAGTTGCCGATAGTCAGGCCATCCGTATTCTTGAACAAGAAATCCGCGATGCCAAAGACGAATTGCGTAAATCAGACCATGCACGCACACAGATTTTGGCGAAATGTAAACTAGCCAAACAAAAAGTCGACAGTCTGCAAGGTTCTATTAGCCAATACGAAGAGCATGCTCGCAAGGCGATAGATACCGATCGTCAATTAGCGTTAGATTGTGCTCAGAAAGTCGCCGACTTACGTGCTGAACAAGATTCAGAACAGCAAATTTTGGATCAGTTTAAGCAATCCGAGCAACAGCTAGCGGTAAATATTACTCAAGCTAAAGCCAATCTACGTCGCCTTGAGCAACAAGTAGATATGGTCAAAGCAACCGAATCAGTGCAAAAAGCGCAGGTTGCAGTGTCATCCAGACATATGGGTGCCAACAGCAAAATGAAAACCGCCACCGAATCATTGCAACGCATTCAAGACAAACAAAATATGCGTTCCGCTGAATTACAAGCAGCACAAGAGTTAGCTGCCGATGAATCCACCGATGATTTGGAAAAACGCTTGGCCAGTGCTGGCATTAAGGGTGGCAACGCCTCAGCGGATGACGAGTTAAGCCGAATCCTAGGGAAGTAATCTCATTATGCAAATGATTCAGAAAATCAGAGTGCTGGTTCTGAAACATTTTATCCATATGCGCTGGTACTCTATAGTACTGGCGCTTGTTATTTATGCGGCATTAAGTTGGATAATGCTGCATTTCAGTAATGAAGTAGCACTCACCCAATGGCCAGACTTTCTGTACTGGATCATGGTCACCGGCTCCACAGTCGGTTACGGCGATATGTCGCCCAGCACCGATGCTGGTAAATACATTACTAGTATTTTTGTAATTCCCTTCGGCCTGAGTATCTTTGCCCTTATCGTCGGACGAGTAGCGGCTTGGATTTCACAACAATGGCAAAAAGGAGTGAAAGGTTTGAAAGCAATTCAGGTTTCTCAACATATTTTAGTCATTGGCTGGCATGGTGATCGCACTATGCATCTGCTCAAATTATTAATACGTGAACGTAATGACGCCAATAAACAACAACCCATAGTGCTATGCGTCAGGGCGGATATTGACAACCCTCTCCCCGGACAGATTGAGTTTGTAAGAGTGAGTTCCTTCAATCGTGACGTGGATATGGACAGAGCCTGCATCGCCGATGCAGCTGTAATCATTGTTGATAACCCCCGTGATGATGAGACCATGACCACGGCGTTATATTGCCACCAACGCAATACCACTAATCATCTACTAGTATATTTTGAAGATGAAAGCTTAAGTAAATTACTCAAACAACATTGCGCTAATGTGGAGTGCACTCCTAGTGTTGCCGTCGAAATGTTAGCAAAATCGGCCTTCGACCCCGGTTCCAGTATGCTGCATCACGACTTACTCAATGTAGAAGATGATGGTCAAGCCCAATACTCAGCCAATGTACCAGCACTGGAACAGCCATTAACCGTAGAACAGTTGTTCATCGGCTTAAAAAAACAACACGACGCCACTTTTATCGGCTTAGGCAATCAGCGCAAAGAAATTGAACTCAATCCAACATTATCCACCTTGGTAGCGACTGGCGATAAAATTTACTACATTGCGCCGGTGCGCTTGAAGCACATCGACTGGGAGACCTTCCATGTTCAGTAAGTTATTTGGTCGCAAAGAAGAACCTAAAAAACCCAGTGCCCCCGAAGTAATGGGATTACATTTGGGTGGCTCTTTTGAAATCGATGCCCTTAAATTACGTTTAATAGAGCCTAAATTACTCATTGAAAAAGCAGCAACCACCCACCTTATTCAAGCCGTGGGTGAAGCACATTTGGATTCAGGCGGCAAGATTCTGCGTTTTTACACCGATGATGATGCCTTCTTACAAGTGGTGCTCGATGGCGGCGATACTGAAAACCATATTACCGACGTCAAACTCTGGTACTTTTTTGATACTCAAACCATCGGCAATGACAGTCAGTGGCAACAAACCCTAAAACAGCAAGTATCTCAACCCGAATATACACTGGCTGGAGAAACCTTTAGCCGGGTATGGAATGCGGTGGGTGATGAATCACCACCAGTCGCCATGACCGAAAAAACCATCGAAGAAGACAATGATATTAGCGAAACTGATCAGTTTGTGATGTTATATGAGCGCGCCATTGGCGAGGACGAATTTGAATCATTAATGATCAGTGCCGAAGAGAAACTAATAGGCAATAATTTTGACCGTTGCTTGGTGATCAGCACCGGCTTTAATTTGCAAGCAGCAGATATAAGAATTAACGGTTAACTTAAAATAATTAAATAAGAGGAACATCATGGAATCGATAATGAGCTCAATCAGCGGTTTAGGCAATTTCGCCATGTATTTTGCGGTATCCATCATTCTACTATTTGTTTTCAAAGTGCTTTACGCCTTTGTTACCCCGCATGACGAATGGAAACTGGTTAAAGAAGAAAAAAGTGATGCGGCCGCCATTGGCTTTGCTGGCGCGATTATTGGTTTCGCCATTGCCTTAGCTGGCGCAGCAACCAACTCAGCATCATTGATTGATTTTGCTATTTGGGGCTTAGTAGCATTAATTGCCCAGCTATTTGCCTTTGCTATTTTGCGCTTTACCTTTATGCCGAAAATTGCCGAGCGTATCAATAACAATGAAACGTCAGCCGGTATTATGTTAGCGGGAATGTCAGTTGCAGTCGGTTTGTTAAACGCCGCCTGTATGAGCTACTAGCGGGAGCTGTGATGACTATTCAGAGAAAGCGTAGCAGCAATATTAACCTACACAGCATGCGTAAACATTTCACCCTCAAGCCTTTAGTTATTGGCATGGCTGGTGTGTTACTCAGCGCCTGTGGGGCTGAAAAACAACAAGCGACAGTTTATACCAACGAAAATGACTGTGTCAGCGCTAACCCTGGCCATGAGCAAGAATGCCGTGCGGCCTATAAAGATGCCGTAGCAGAAGCCGAGCGTACCGGCCCTAAATACAACAGTCAGCGCGATTGTGAATACGAGTTCGGTGCCAGCCAATGTCGTCAATATAATAGTAGCGGTGGCTCATTCTTTATGCCGTTTATGGCGGGTTACATGCTCAGCAGCTTTTTAAGCCCGGGGCCATACCATACCCAACCCATGTACACCTCCTATTCTCGTAATTCCCCTTACAATAGCCGTTGGATCACTGCCGATGGTCGTGATTATGGTGATTTACGCAATCGTAATTTACGGGTTGGGCAAAATGCTTATAAACCTAAACCAGCAGTGACTAAAACCATGCAACGCGGTGGCTTTGGTTCATCAGTGCGAGCGAAGTCCAGTTGGGGCAGTTCAAGCAAAAGCAGTTGGGGCGGTTAGAATTTTTCATTAATTTATTTAATTATTTATGTCCTTTAAATAATTAAAATTTGTAAGAGTAAAAGTAGCAACATGACTGCTTTTTCTCTTACTCCCATTGCCTAACGCCAACCTCAATTGTAGTGAGCCAACTATGCTAAGACAGCTGTCCACGCCAAGACCCGATTGGCAAACTCGTGCCCATGAATTTGGTTTTAATTTCCATACCATGCATGGCGAGCCCTATTGGGATGAGTCGGCCTACTATCAATTTAGCCTTAAACAAATTGAACAAGACTTAGAAGACCCCACCGCTGAATTGCATCAAATGTGTTTGCAGGTTGTCGATGCCGTGGTCAGCGATGATGAGTTACTAAAACGCTTTTCAATCCCCGAAAGTTTCTGGCAACCCATTGCAGACTCTTGGCAGCACCGTGACCCAAGCCTTTATTCACGTTTAGACTTGGCCTACAACGGTAATGGCCCCGCCAAACTTTACGAGAATAACGCCGATACTCCCACCAGTTTGTATGAATCCGGGTTTTGGCAGTGGCTATGGTTGGAAGAGTTAGTGGATAACGGTCAGTTGCCGCGACAATCTGACCAATTTAACTCGCTGCAAGAAAAACTCGTACACCGCTTCACCGCCATTGCTGAACATTATCAGATTAATAATATGCACTTCGCCTGTTGCAAAGATACCGATGAAGATCGGGGCACCGTACAATATCTGCAAGATTGCGCCCGTGAAGCCGGCTTACTGGATAAGTTTGTGTTCATCGAAGATATTGGTTTAGGGGAATCCGGCGATTTTACTGATCTAGTCGACCAGCCTATTCAAAGCTTGTTTAAGCTCTATCCGTGGGAGTTTATGCAACGTGAAGACTTTGCCCCACATATTCAAGCCGCCGAGGTCAATTGGCTTGAGCCATTGTGGAAGTCCATCTTATCCAACAAAGCACTAATGCCAATGCTGTGGAAGCTTTTCCCCCAGCATCCTAATTTACTGCCATCTTGGTTTGAAGATGAATTACATTTGGCAGATGAATCAAAGCTGGTAAAAAAGCCGATATTTTCTCGCGAAGGCGCGAATATTAGTGTGCTAGAAAAAGGTAAAACCATACTACATGCTGACGGCCCCTATGGTGAAGAAGGCTTTATTTATCAAGCTTGGTATCCGTTACCCCAGTTTGGCGATAACCATACCTTGATTGGCTCTTGGCTGGTGGACGACCAACCTGCAGGAATATCCATTCGTGAAGATAAGCACGCCATAACGCAAGATATGTCGCGCTATTTACCGCATATTATTTTGTAAGAGGTGATTAACCAGTATTCGAGATGATCAATACACATCTCGACGATAACCATCGTTTTCGATTAGCTTGTCATAACCTGTCTGTCCGAGGATCTCTCGAAGTACCTGATCCACGCCTTGTGCCATGCCTTGACGATTACCACACACAAAGATCACTGCGTCATTTGCAAGCCAACGCCTTACTTCTTCTGCGTTATCAAGTAATAAGTCCTGCACATAGCGAATGGCTTCTGGCTCCCGTGAAAAAGCTAAATCGACACGGGCGAGCACCTTCGATTGCTGCCATGCCTTTATTTCTTCCGCAAAAAAACCATCATGCTGACGACTGCGCTCACCAAAAAGTAACCAATTCTGTGAGCCTTTTTGTAAAGCTCTCGCTTTAATATGAGCACGCAAACCGGCCATGCCCGTGCCACTGCCAATTAAGATCATCGGCTGTGATGTAGCAATACCGTGGAAGCTTGGGTTATCACACAGTCGTAGGCGGATTTCGCTTTGAATATCAGCCCCTTTAGTCAACCAACCAGAGCCTAGACCCAAATGCCCGGCTGCATTGCGATGCTGCCGCACCACAAGATCAATGCTGCCATCTTCCGGAATAGAGGCAATGCTGTATTTGCGTTTCACTATTTCAGGTTGTGATTCATGATGGATTGCAGCGACTTCTTCAGGTATCGTAATTTCGACAATATCACCGGCTTGCCAACGCTTGTGATTAATATCTGGATGACAAAGACGTAGATGATAGGCTGGGGCACCGGGGCTAAGTGGGTTTAAACAATCACGACTCATTAGCTGCCATTGTTCTAGTTCTGTGTCTTGCCACAGCGCATTTAACTGCTCGTCACTTTGCTCATCCAATTCAAACAAGCCTAGCTGATTACGCCACTGGTTAATCAACAAATCCTGACTATAGCCCTCAGTGGCACAGGCCTCCATGGGATCAAATAACGGGATTGCCCCAAGCTGACAAAGACCTACATGCAATTGATGACCAAAGGCACAAAACTGCTGATAGAGCTTATCGCCCAAGGCCAAAACAGAAAACTGCAGATGTGACAAGTCAATCCCACCGGCAGCATGCAGATAACGCTTGGCAAAAGCGACGCCATTATCTGGCGCCTCACCTTCGCCATAGGTACTCACCACAAACAATGCTTGATGACTGTGCTTTAACACATCCTCAGTCACTTTATTCAAGGGTAGTAACTGGTAATCATGGTGACCCGCTAACGAAGCGGCACTGCGTTTTGCAATCGTAGCGGCGGTGCCACTTTGGCTAGCATAGGCCACCAGAAAAGTCCCAGCTTCACTTTTACTACTAAGCCCCTGATCGACAGCATCCTGGGCGAAAGTCCCCTGAACGAGAGTCCCCTGAGTAAGAGTACCCTGAGTGAGAGTACCCTGTTCGAGTATTTGCTTACGCCGATATCGCCATCCGCAATAGAGACATAGCAGCGAATAACCCACTAACACCGCGACAACTAAAGCAATACGTTCAAACAACGACATAAAACCTAACCCATTAACTCAGCGTTTCAACAACACTTTACTGAGGTAAGACTTCAAAAGAAGCCGTGTAACTACCTGTTCGCTCCGTTGCTGGGGCGTTGGCTTTATTATCTTTATAGCTCGCGCTCAACCAATACATACCCGCTTTTGGCCAGGAGATAGTAAATAGGCCTTGGTCATCAGTAGTGGTTTCAATTTCATCCTGACTATTGCGATAGCGCATACCACCGGCTAATACCATCACCTTGGCAGCAACCGCCGCTTCACCATCAATCAACAACTTAAACTGCGCGGTTTCGCCAGCAAATAAATCATTAGGATGGGTAACAGGGACTAATTCCAAACCTTGGTTAGTCGGTGCAAACACTTCTGTTGTTGGCGAGCCTGCGGTAACAAAGGTTTCAATACGGCGCGAACCTTGGCTTACGGATAAATCTTTAGCGTCTTTAGGTACCGCAGTAGCAAAATCGTTAACATCGGCCTGTTGACCACGCTTTGGCCAACCCTGACGTTTACCTTCGGCATCCACCCAACGGGCACGTAAGCCACTACTAGCACTAAATACTTTATAAGTACCTTGTTGGCTTAATTGTAAATCGAAGGTACTACGGTATTTGCCAGTACTTTCATTTTGTAATTTCACTTCTCCACCTTGAGGCGCCAATACTTCCACCATATTCAATCGATAAGGGGCATGGTCGGCATGAAAAATATCATTGGATACCGCTGCATCAAAAGTCACCCATGGATCTTCAGCAGAAAGTACCGTGGCCGCAGGAACAATCCACGCTCGGTGAGCTTGTGAAGTAAAAGGTAATGTCAGTGCCAGTGAAGTTAAAAGCAAAGTTGATAATGTAAATTTCATATTATTCTCTCTATTAATTAATCTATTAAAAATCAGTAACGCACTAAGGCATAACCACTAATTGAACTTGACCTAATTCGTTGTTACCTGAGGCTTTAAAAGTTTGCGCTTTTTCGAAGGGCAAGGTTACCGGAATGCTTAATAATTCCCGGCCACCGACTTCGCGTACCGCTTCAATAAAAAACTGATACTCGCCAGCAGGCAGCGACGAAAAGGCAAATTGCTTATCATCAAACTGCAAAGTGTGATGACCCGCAGTACGTGTAGCACCAGTAATACCATCAACTGGCAACGATAAACTGCGGCCGCTACGACGCCACCATTGACGAATATCCTTCAACCATTGCTGGCCTTCGTCATTCTTCATTTCATGGTCGTACCATAACGCCAAATTAGTCAGTTGACGCTTATCTTGGCCCTGCAACCACATAGCCACATAAGGTGCATGATATTCCGCCACTTTCATTTGTGGCAGCTCCATCTGTACTTCCAAGGTTAACGCTTGCACCGACGCCATTGGCAAGGTGCACAACAGCAGTGGCAGTAACTTTTTTATTCCAGTCTTTCTCATTTCTATATTTCCATTATTTACGGATGTACAAATACAATCACTAACAACACCGGGAGAATAACTCCCAACCCTACCAGCGGCCACGTAGTTGGCCTTGGGTTGGCATAGCGATAAAGCAACACCAAGCCCGTTATACAAAAAACCACACATGCCACGGCAAACACATCAATAAACCAAAACCAGGTTTTGCCGGTATTGCGGCCTTTATGTAAATCGTTGATATAAGACACCACCCCACGCTCTGTTCGCTCGTAAAGTAAGTCGCCACTTTCAAGATCTAGACTTAACCATGCATCACCACCGGGACGGGGTAAGGAGATATACACTTCACCATCAGCCCATTCGCCAGTATCGTCAGCACTGATATAAAGTTGTTTTTCATCAGCAAGCCATTGGCGCAATCGCTCGGGTAAAGGCGCTTTGGTTTGTGCCGGCGTTTCATTGAACAAATGACTCGGTACCACTAATTCAATGGTGGTTACCGTCACAGTAGCTGGAATATCTGCCGCATGATTTAAAGTAATACCAGTAATCGCAAACATCAGCATGCCGAATAAACTCACTGCCGAGCTGATCCAGTGCCATTGACGAATACTGCCTATCGACCATTTACGACGCATATTGGTCCTGCCTCACTAACTGTTGTAACTCACGAATATTGTGCTGAATGTCCCGGCGATTAGGATCATCACGTAATACTTTGTGTAATAAACCTAAGGCTTGAGAATAGTTTTTTTGATCGATTTGTAATTGCGCATGGGCTAACAAGGCACGTTGTTTTACTTCACTCAGCGCACTGGCGCGAACAAAATACAACTGTGCTTGCTGAACTTTATTTTGCTGCTGATAAAGTTTAGCTAGCGCCAATAACGCCTCGCCTAGCACTGGATTTTGCTCAATCGCTTGGGTTAAATACGTCATCGCATCTTTATTATGGTTTTGCTGCACCGCCAACTGCCCACGATACAAATTCAATTTCGCCTGTTGCGCCTCCACAGGTTTAAGGGATTCAGTGACTTTAAGTAATCGAGCAGCCCCCTGCTCTTTGCCCTGACTAAGTAGCCACGGCAAAATTTGATCTAAGGCTGCAAACACTTGATCTGAATGAGTTGTGGTAACCGTTGTTAAACTACTTTCAAGTAAGCTAATCGCTCGCGGCACACTGCCATGGCGTAAATGTAATCGGGCGGCAGTTAACAAGTTGGCAGTATCGTCATCGCCTAAACGAATAGCAGTTTCAAGGCTGGCTAATGCGGATCCTTCATGTTGCTGTTGCAACGCTATTTGACTACGCATTAACCACAACTGCGCATCTTTAGGACGAGCAAAAAGTTGCTGTTCCAATAACGCCCCCGCTTGATCCCAAGCGCGAGATTGCATCAAAGCGTATAACATTCCTTGCTGCCATTGCTGATTGTCTGGGGCTAAAAATAACGCTTGTTGATAGCCAGCAACAGCACTGAAAGGCTGATCACTTTGCAGATTAATATAGGCTAACTGCCCATATAACTGATCATCCGCCACGCCTAGTTCAATACTGCGCACTAAATGAGGACGGGCGTTTTTATATTGCTTTTGCAACATATACACCATGCTTAAAGTACGATGAGCTAAGGCTAAATCGGGCATTTTTTGTAAGGCGGCCGTTAATGCATCAGCGGCGTTGGCATAATCCTTTTCGCTCAATAACACTTGCCCACGTAATAACTGCAACGCTGCACTGTCTTCAGCTAAGGGCCGGTTTGCAAAAGCCTTCAGCACGCCGGCATAGTCTTTATTTTCCAGCAATGGTTGAATTGAACGAGCAAAACTACTTTCATTGGTTTGCAATTGTGCAGTGGTATTACCTAAAGGCTGATTGGCAATTAAGAATTGCCATTTCGGCTCACCAAAGTGAATAGCAACCTCAGCGGCGCTCACCTTAGTGGCAGTCAAAAGTAGCAACAGGCTGCAGGCCTTGATTAACGATTTTTTCATTTACTTAACTCACGATTTAATTTCTATCGGCCAGATAAAACGTGCCCGTACTGGGGCTCCATCTTTCTGAGGGGCGCTAAAACGACTATCCCGTACCATTTTATTTATTGCTAATACCAGTTCTGGATAAGGGTTTTCAATAATATCCAGCAAGCTAATTTTGCCATCCACATCGATCACCACATCCAGCTTAATTAATACTTTGTCGATACCACGGCGGGATAAACTCGCCGGTAACTTGACTCGCAATGGCGTTAATAAGCTCGGAAAACTATCCAAATCATTGAGTTCAAACGCTTGCCAATCAACATTTAGCGTCTGCCATTGTGGTTGACTCGAGGTAATTTGTGGCTCATCGGGCAATTCAATATCGATATCAGGTTGTGGCACATCAATCACCTGCAATTGCGCTCCCAAACCTTGCACCTGCAAAGTCATATTTTGATTTGTCTGAGCTTGCTGCACTTGCGGCGGTGGCGGAGGTGGCGGCGGAGGTGAGGAAATGGACACTTCACGGATAGTCAGTGAATCATCTGGCATTTCGATTAATCCTCGACCTAGCCACATCACGCATAATGCCAAACTCAACAACACAATACTGAATAGCATCGCCAGCCCTTGCAGCCTCATGGGGTGTTTTTGACTCATCCGTTTTTAGTCGCCAAGTTGACGGTTTTAGCACCGGCTAATTTTGCTTCATCGATAACTTCAATAAGCTGTTGTGCCGACACATTTTTATCGGCTTGCACCACCACAGGACGCTCATCATTACGCAATAACTGCTCTAGGGTGCCACGTACACCGGCAACACCAATTTGGTTACCATCGAAAAACACTTGTCCGTCATCGGTTATCGCCAATAAAATTACGGTCTGCTCTAACTGTTGGGCGGTAATGGATTGCGGTTTATCTACCTCTACGCCGGTTTCTCGCACAAATACCGTGGTCACAATAAAGAAAATCAACAGAATAAATACCACATCCAGCAACGGTGACATGTCGATGCCGCTTTGCTGGCTCTGCTCAATTTTTTGTTGCAAGCGATTCTGCATGTCAGCTATTCCGGTCTTGCAATGGGTTGCAGTTGTCTAATTGATTACGATAGCCACGCAGTAAATTGTGTAATAACCAAGCAGGTACTGCGCACACTAATCCCATCTGGGTGGTGAGTAATGCATCGGATATACCGCCACTAAGTAATGCGCCGCTGGCACCTTGTGTAGCAATACCAGCAAAACAAGCCAGTAAACCAATAATAGTGCCGAGTAACCCCAATAATGGCAGTGCACCAATCAGTATTAGAATGAAATCCTCTTGGCTAGCATCGTCAGTATAAACATCCGTTTTAAGTTGTAAGAACTTAACAAACAATTGCTGATAACAAGCGATGGTCAGTAGCGCAATCGCCCAACACACCCAATTTGCAAGTAACTCGTTGATCATGCTGAGGCCCTCTGGGTTGTGTCGGTAACAGGCGCAGCAATAGGCTGGATATTTTTCGCACTTAATTGGCTAATTTGCAGGGCAAAACTTTCTAATTGTTGATAATAAGATTTAGCTCGTCTAGACAACAAAGCGTTCAAAATCAGCGCAGGAATAGCCACCACTAAACCTAATTCGGTAGTGATCAGTGCTTGCGCAATACCACCAGAAACCACTTCTGGATCCCCAGAACCAAATAAGGTCATCATTTTGAAGGTTTCGATCATGCCACTCACCGTGCCAAGTAGACCTAACAAGGGTGAAATAGACGCCACCACGGCAATCGCGCCAAGCCAACGTTCCAAGGTAAACTTATTACTTTGCAAGCAATTGAAGAGTAAATCATCACGATGAGACACATTATCTTCGCCATGAGCAATCTGGATTAATGACTTTTGCACACCAGTGATACCCGCAACCGCGGCTGCACTCGTCTTTTGCGTGAGTAACTGTTGTAATTTAAGGCTGGAAAGTGCCTGTATTCTAGGCAAACGGAATAACTGCCAAGACTTAGCAATGGCGATCACCAAGGCAAATAACGCGAAGAACAAAATCGGCACCGCCCACAAGCCGCCTTTACTCACATGCTCAAGGGCAGACTCTTGATGTTGCGCCATGGCAATGGCTTTACTGTTACTGGGATCAAAGGTCACGCTACCGTGTGCTGATTGCTTTAACGTTTCTAAGCCTTGCTGTTGTGCACCATCAAACTCCAGCACGACTTTTAAGCCGTTGGCGGTTTTTTCTAATACGCCAGCGCTGTTATCGTCGACATACCAACTCAATGGCCCAAGTTGTAGCACACTGACTGGTTGAATAATGCCAGAGGGTAAGATCACCGATTGTGATTGCCACTGAGGGGACAGAGTGCTTTGCACACTTGCAACTAACTGCAAAATTTCGCTGGCAGCTGCTGCGCTATTTTCTGACAGATGCTGTTGTCGGACGAATCGCGTGAGTAAATTTTGTTGGTAATTGTGCTGCTGACGCCAACCATCTAAACGCTTTTCTAATTGGCTCAAACCTAAGGTATTTTCATCTGCCAAGCGACGAGTAACTGCAGTTTTCTCGCGCAGTGCCAGCACTTTATCTTGCATTGCTCTGAGTTTTTTAGCTAACTGACTCCGCTCATTAGCCACACTTTTTTGCGTGCGCTGCAAGTTCAGCTGTGCGGTTTTGATGTCGGCCAATAACGAGGCTTGAATATTCTCTTGGGCTGCAATAGGTGCACTGCCAATAATACCCACCACACCTACCAACAAAATGAAGACTGCCGTTAATTTCATTGACCTGCTCCATTTCGATTAAGCGGTAATGACAATTGCACAAACTCCGCTTGCTGTTGTTTTTCATAAATGGCGATAGCTTTAGCAATCTGCGCTTTATCCACATCCGGCTTAAATTGCCATTGCCAGCCGTTATCAGTAGCAAAACCAACACCGGCATAGGACTGATCCGCACTGGCAAACCATGCCATGGATACGCCCAAATAAAGTTGTTTAACCATTATTTGCTGGCCTTCTGGGCTTGTAATCGATGCTTCGTTAAGGACGATGCGTTGACTAAATTCCATTAACTTAGATAATTTTGCCAGCGCCACTTGCAGCTGATTTGAAGTGTCGGCAGTGGCATCAACAGCCATACTTTGCTGTTGCCAACTGCTTAATAATACTGGCGGTAACTGCGCTTCCAATACCTGAAGTTGAATCGTTAGCTTATCGAGAAAACTCTCTGTTTGCTGCTGCTCTACTTCCAATGTGGTTTGCTCTGCCAGCAATTTGGCCCGTTGCTGGTCAACCTCTGAGTTATTGCCCTGACTTTTATTCAACACCGACTGTAACTGCTCATTTTCAGCTGCGAGCAAGTCTAAACGCTGAAGTAATAACGGTTGCTGTTGCTGCCACTCATCTTGCAACGCCGCTGTTTGACGTTCGATATTAATCCACTGAGTAACCAGTTTTTCGGTTTCATTAGCTGTTTGAGCCTGAGTCGGACTAATTAACAAACAAAAGAGTAAACCGCCTATTTGAGGAATAACGGAATATTTCTGCAATAACACTATCACTATCATTTCCTGTGCAATGAGCGCTCTTGGAACAAAGAGCGAATGCCAACCATATCAGGCCGTAAATATCGCACAAACAAAACTGAATTACAAATGATAACTGTTTGCATTTAGATTATTTTTATAATAGCCTTTCAACCACTCAAATACGGGTTCGTTTGGCACAAAGGTGATATGAAAGCGACATAAGTACGCTATCAACTCCCCCACCAAATAACACACAACACTTTAATTATGGAGAAAATAATGAGGCATTTCAGCCGTTTAACTAACTTCCAAAAATCCGCTTTAGCATTAGCAGTAACGGCATCTATACCGTCATTTGTTTATGCCGCTGAAGATGTCAGGGAATTACCCGTTGCCCAAGCTCAGGCACAAACAGAACAAGATTACAAAGTGGATCAATCCACTTCCCATAAAAATCCCCTTGCGCTCGTTGATACTGCCAAAACCATTAACATCGTGCCGCAATCGGTGATGAAAGATCGCAACGTCGATAACCTTCGTGATGCATTACGCAGTGTGCCAGGCATTTCAATGGCAGCTGGTGAAGGCGGTGCTCCTCCAGGGGATAGCATGACTATTCGAGGTTTTGATGCCAGTAACGATATTTTTATCGATGGTATTCGTGATTTGGCCGGTTACAGCCGTGATATGTTTAATACCGAAGCCGTCGAAGTGAGCAAAGGCCCTGGCTCAACCAGTACAGGACGCGGAAGCGCCGGTGGTAGCATCAACCTACAAACGAAAACGGCTAAATTAGAAGAATTTGCTGATATCACTGCTCGCATAGGTTCAGAAGGTGATTATCGCGCCACCTTAGACTTCAATACCCAAATCAGCGCAAGCACCGCGCTACGTATTAATGCACTCACTGAAGATGGTGACGTTCCCGGACGTAATGATGTGAATAACGGCAGCAATGCCATTGCCGCATCTTTATCCAGCCAATTATCAGCGGAAACCTTATTAACGGTTAATGCAGACATGATTAAACAAGATAATACCCCCGATTATGGTATTCCTTGGGTGAGTGCCAGCGTTACCGAAGGGCCATTAGCGGATTACGCAGGCACCGCGCCACCCGCTGATTTTGATAACTTCTATGGAAACTTACACCGTGACTTTGAAGATGTGGACGCAAAATCCGTCACTGTAAAAGTGGAACATCAACTGAGTGAATCGACTAAACTTCGAGCCCAAGCGAGAAGCGCATCGGTTGACCGTTTAAATCTCGTTACCGCACCGCGCTTTATCGATGTCAGTAGCTCGACGGATATTCGTATGAGTGATGAAAAAACCCGTGATACCAGCAACAGTATCAACATCGTTCAGCTTGATCTTGAAGGCACCTATCAAACTGGCTCAGTAATCCACAATGTGGTTGCTGGTGTCGAAATTTCTCAGGAAAAATTTGAGCGTTGGGGTTATGTAGCCTTAGTCCCTGATAACCTCAATGATGAGCCAGGTTTAAATGATTTGTATAATCCAGATCCCTATATGGATTTCACTGGCGAATATGGCCGTGACGGCAGTATGACCTACGCCGACGGTGATACTAAAGCGGTTTTTGTACTGGATAATATTCAACTCAATAGCCAATGGATAGTGGGATTAGGACTACGTTGGGATGACTTTGAAACCCAATATCATAACGATGACGAAGACTTATCCTCCTTCGTAGAAATATCTAGCAGTGATATCAGTTGGAACGCCAGCGTCAATTATAAACCTGCAGAAAATGGCAGTATTTATCTTGCTCATGGTACCTCCTTTACCCCAGCTTCCACTAATCTTACTGGTGGTTCGGGTGGCAATCAAAGTACTTTAGATCCAGAGAAAAATGAAAGCCTTGAGTTAGGTACTAAGTGGGAATTACTCAACAAAATGCTATTGGTTAACGCTGCTATTTTTCGCACGGTTAAAACCGATGGCCAATACAGAGATCCAGACGACCGCAACCTTTATCACTTTGATGGTGAAGAAAAAGTCACTGGTTGGGAACTAGGTGCAACCGGACGTTTATCTGAAGCGCTATCAATTACCGCTGGTTATACCTATCAAGACAGCGAAATTGTTGCAGGTGCCGAAAACACCATTGGCTTCGCCTTTGCCAGAGCGCCTAAACATTCCGCTAGCTTATGGGGCCGTTATGACTTCAACAAAGAATTGTCTGCTGGTTTAGGTTTGGAATATGTGGGTGAACGTTACAACGGTAATAGTGACACCCGCCGTTACGCAGATTCTTACACTATTTTCGACATGATGGTGACTTATCAGGCCACAGAAAAGTTAGCCCTTCGCGTGAATGGTAGCAACCTTACCGATGAAGATTACATTGACCAACTCGGTGGTGGACACTTTATTCCGGGTGTAGGCCGTCATTTATCTCTAAGTGCTAACTACAGTTTCTAAATCGTTACTGTTTTAACATTGAGTCATATTGCCTCACACCACGGTGTGAGGCATATTTGTTTCATCAAACCGAAAAGATAAAAATTATGCTGTTAAAAATTCCAGAAATACTCAATCAGGATCAAATAGCGCAAGCCAAGGATCTACTGCTAAAAGCAGACTGGATGGACGGTAATATTACTGCTGGTTATCAATCATCGCAAACTAAAAACAATCTGCAACTACCAGACAATAGTGAAGCCGGGCGGCTACTGGGCGATATGATTTTACAAGCATTGGCTCAGTCCAATTTATTTATGTCTGCGGCACTACCCTTAAAAATATTTCCCCCCTTGTTTAACTGTTATCAAGGCGGGCAAGCCTTTGGAACACACATCGATAACGCCATTCGCCAAGTACCGGGCACGCCAGTAAAAGTGCGCACGGATATTTCCATGACGTTATTTATTTCCGAACCGGATGAATATGAAGGTGGCGAACTGATTATGGAAGATACTTATGGTTCCCATAAGGTAAAACTACCTGCTGGTGATTTAGTGATCTATCCCTCTACCAGTTTGCACAGAGTGACTCCGGTAACCAAAGGCCGGCGCATGGCTTCGTTTTTCTGGTTGCAAAGCATGGTTGCCAGTGATGAAAAGCGTGCATTATTGTTTGATATGGATATGGCGATTCAGGCCCTTAGGGAAAAAGTACAAGATAGCCCAGAAATTGTGCAATTGACTGGGGTTTACCACAATCTATTGCGCCAATGGGCACAAACCTGAAGCCCGTAATTTACTAATTAAGCCGCGAAAACATGGCCTTCCCCAAGCCTATTTGGCAGAGTTAAGATACAAACCACGAATAGATAAACCGGTTTCCTTAAAAAATTCAGGTTGGTCTGGATCAAAAGCATCCAACTGGTAATGGCGTAAGGTTTTACCATTGGCCGTTTCTGGATTAATTCTGACCCCAGTAATTTTCTTGGCTTTTAATTCTGCCCATTCAATAGGTGTACGCTGATAGTGTTGCTCACGGTACAAAGTGAGTTTACGGGCATCAATACGCAGGTGTAACCATTGATCAAAATACTGAGTTGGCAAGTTCAAAATGCTACCTGCCGCAAAACTAATGCCGTCATCTTGTAAGCTAAATAAGGTCAATTCAACGTTAATCTGGCCTCTATCCCATTGCTGAATTTGCCCGTCGCTAAGCCATGGCCCAAAGTGGGTGATCAGTTCTTTAGGTGATAATAAATGACTATCACTAGCATTAAAGCGCACTAACATATCGATGTAAGGAAAATCTTCAAAAGTGGCATTTTCGCTATTAACTAGGGGTTCAATACCATTGGCATGTTGTTGGCTCCAATCACGATAACGCTTAACCAGCACCGCTTGATAATGGCGTTGCCCCTCACATTCGGCAGAACTATGAATATTCTGTGGAGTTATTTGATAATAATCGGCAGCGTGTTGTAGTGGTTTATATAACGGCATATTAGGTTGGATATGACTCCATCCCTGCATACGGTTTTGCTGCTGATTAAATAATGCCAATGAACTGTCATGGCTTTTAAGTACATAGCAAGGTTCAACCACTTCCAGCGATAATCCTTGTTGCAGCGACACCGCTAACAACGGCATTGAAATTGTGCCTAACGTCAGGCTAAGCATTAATTGTCTATACCACTTAAACTTCATTCTACTCCCACCAATCCCTACTCATTTTAAATGCCCGACGTAATTTGTCACATTTAGATGATGCATTGAAACATTATTTACGCCATATTGCTCATTAACTCAAGCACAACCCAATCCGGTGAGCATGCCCATAAACAATCCAATGTCTTTGAAACAGCAAATTAAAATCGTTATTAGTATGATGCTTGTCATCAGCATTATTGAACTCCTTAATCTACTCAGTGGTCGCTGGCTGAACCAGTTTGGCCTATTACCACGAAATGTGTCACATCTAAGCGGTATTGTTATTTCACCATTACTGCATGCTAACTTTTGGCATTTTTTATCGAATATCGTTCCCTTTGGGGTGTTTAGTTTTTTAATGCTGCAATACGGCACTAAAAAGTTTGTATTAGTTAGTTTGTGGATTGTATTAGTGTCGGGTATTGCGGTGTGGTTTTTCGGCAGAAGTGCTGTGCATGTAGGAGCGAGTGGATTACTTTATGGCTATTTCGGATTCTTAATTTTAGCGGGATTTATCACTAAACAAATTAAACTCATCGCCATTTCCATTTTTATCGCGGTAATTTACGGTGGTTTGATTATTGGTGTACTACCCAGCTTACGTACCTATGTTTCTTGGGAGTTTCATCTATTTGGTTTTATTGCAGGAATAGTGGCGGCTAAGTTTTGGGCTAGCTCATCGCCAAAAACAGAATAAGTCTAGTTTAAGGCTTACTTTCCAAAAGCTGCGCCATACGTTGTAACACAACTTCAACCAATAAGTCTGGCTGAAATTTAGAAATGAAACGATCACAACCCACCTTTTCCACCATGGCATCATTGAAACTACCGCTCAGTGACGTATTCAAAGCAATGAATAAGTCACTCATACGCGGATCACTACGCACTTCCGAGGTTAAACTATAGCCATCCATTTCCGGCATTTCAGCATCGGTGAACATCATCAAGATCTCATCCGTGACTTTTTTGCCTTCATCAGCCCAGCGTTTTAAGCGTTTAAGTGCCCGTAAACCATCTTGCTCTTCAATAATAACCAACCCAAGCTGCTCTAATGTCGCCCTTATTTGTGCCCGTGCAGTATTCGAGTCGTCGACAATCAACACCTTTTGGCCTTTTAATTGCGGGGTAATATCTTGATCAAGTAACTCTTTGGAAATTTCAATATCGTAAGAAATAATCTCAGCCAGTACTTTCTCCACATCAATAATTTCAACTAAGGTATTCTTGTCTTCAATATCCGCCTGAGTTATTGCAGTTAAATAAGCGGCTTTACCTACATTAGAGGGCGGTGGTTGAATCTGCGCCCATGAGGTATTGACGATGTTCAGTACACTACCAATTAAAAACCCCTGCACCGTACGATTGTATTCGGTAATGATCACATTCGAACTTTCAGAGGGATCTTTGCGGGTCATTTTAATTGCAGAACGTAAATCAATGATGGGAATAGATGAACCACGATAATTGGTCACGCCACATATATGCGGATGGGATCCAGGCATGCTGCTGAGCTTAGGTAAGGTGATGACCTCTTTGACTTTAAACACGTTAATAGCAAACACTTGCTGCGAGTTTAATCGAAACAACAGTAGCTCTAAGCGATTCTCACCAACGAGTTTAGTACGCTGATCAACAGCGGCTAGAATTCCTGACATGCTTAATCCAATTCCTAAGCAAATAATTTAAGAATAGCTACAATCCGACGACTTTAAATTTGCTTTGCCCACAAAGGATTAACCAGCTAGTCACTATAATGATCGAGTATCCCCTGTTATAAATAAAAAATATAGTTAATTTACTTATATTTCAGTTTGTTAACCGATACTGATACAATTCATATAGTTTATGATTTTTTAAATAGTATTTGTTTAATGAATATAGCCAAGGTCGATTTAAATCTCTTAGTGTACTTTGATGTACTACTCCGTGAACGCAGTGTCACTCGCGCTGCCAACCACTTAAATATTACCCAACCGGCTATGAGTAATGGCCTAAAACGTCTACGCAACCTATTTAATGACCCCCTATTGGTACGTACAACCGATGGCATGACACCAACCCAACGAGCATTAGAATTACAGCCCGTGGTGCGCGATGTGCTGTCCCGTTTGGAATCGGTTATGCAACCAGAGATTGATTTCAATCCGGTCACCAGTGAGCGTACGTTTCGGATTATGGCCAGTGACTATGCGGAATCAACATTATTATTAAAAGTAATTGAACGGTTGGCGAGTATTGCGCCCAATATTGTGCTGGATGTGATGACCCCCAGCGACGTCAGTTTTCATGATGTGGAACAAGGCAAGGTCGATATGGCCATCAATCGCTTTGATGATTTGCCACAGTCCTTCCATCAAAAACTACTCTGGCGAGATGCTTTTTCTTGTGTAATGTCTCATACAAACCCAATTTGTCGCGACTTTACCCTCGATAGCTACCTCAGTGCACAACACATTTGGGTGAGTAAAACCGGCTTCGGTATCGGTGTCGGAGTGGATCCGCAAGCCGTACAAAAATTAGGCTGGGTAGATACCGAACTCAATAAGGTGGGGCAAAAACGTCATATTCGGGTATTTACCCGCCATTACCACGTGGCATTACAATTAGCCAAAGCGCAAAACCTGGTCGCAACGCTGCCAAGTCGAGCAGCCAAAATATACGCAGATGATCCAGCGGTAGTTATTTTGCCACCGCCCTTTGCTGTGCCTGAAATTGAATTAAAAATGGCCTGGAGTGCTTTATTGCAACATGATGCTGGGCATATTTGGTTACGCCGCGTGATGTCTGATATTGCAGAGCAATTATAAGTCACCTGAACTCGGGATAAGTAAGCTAAAACCGGTGACAGATTGCTCTATCACCGGCGTAAAACTTAAAACAAATAGGTATTGGCGTTCGACAACAATTTATTAGTGTCGATTTTCTCCGCAACACAGGCCTTAATATCTTTATTCTTGAAGACATAAACCTTATCTTTTTTCGATTCTTGATTCTCATCACCAAAATCACTTAAGACAAAACTGACGTGTTCACTATCGGGCATCGACTTAATCCCGGCGCCATACTTACACAGAACATCGGCGATGCTGTCCTCAAAATGAATGAGAAACGCTTTAGTTTGTTGACTACGGGCTTCACGCTGTGCTTTAAGTTGCGTTCTTTGCTTTTCTTCAAGAGTATTCACATACTTTTCAATTTCGGCGCGCTTGGCTTCTAATTTTAACTTTTCTTTTTCAAGCTCTTTCAGTTCTTGCGCCATTTCCTTTTTGTCATCATCAGAAGCATGACGCTTTTCAAACTCAATATCACGGAATCGACGCTCGTATTCGCGCTGCTCCCAACTGATTTCACGTTCCTGTTCACGCAATGAACGTAGATGATCGCGGGATTCACTCATGGCTTCTTGCATTTTTTCCATGGCATGGCGTACGTGCTGTTCGACTTCTCCGTCCTCCATATCAAAGTCCATAACCACTTGGGTATTTACATCATGTACTGGAGGCACTGGCGGAACACTTGGCACTTGGCCAATAAATTCCCTTAAGTTAAAGTCACCGAAACTAAAGTCAAAATTAAAACCCCGCTGACGGGTATCGATTTTAAACACTACACCTTGGTCGGCTAAATAACTCACATCAAGATTACGGAAACGGATACCTTTCTTATCACCATTTTGGCTAAGTACTGTCTGCATAATATTCGACATAATGTCTAAGTCTTTACTCAATTCCGTCATGTTGGTCGCGGCATTGGCCGCACTCAATGTCATTGCCCCTAAGGCAATTGCTAATAACGATTTTCTCATGATTTATCCTCTATAAATTCCACTACTAACCACCATTACTCAGCTGTGCAGGCTGCCACTGCGTCTTCACTGGGGTGGTATACATCTCTTCCTGTAACTTGCCTAGCTGGCGGGTGTAGAACATTTGATCATCACTCCGCTGTTGATTAACAAACTTAATCAACTCGCCGAAATCTTCTTTGCGCTCTTGTCTGCTGGAACTCAATAAATAAGTAGATAACTGCGCATTATTCAGTTGCTGTTGCTGTTGCACATTCTCGGCAAAACTGGCTAACACCAGCTGTTGGTCCTGTTTAAACGCCAACAACTGCTCATCGACAATTTTCTGAATATTATGTTGTTGCTGTTTACCGGCAAAACTCAATGTCATAGAGCCATCGTCGATTTGCACTTCTACCTTAAACAGCACCATTAATATGGCAGCCACCGACATCGCCATGGATAACGACCCTGACCAATTAAACCAGCCAGAGTTTGTCACCGACGATGAAAATGTGGCAGCAGCATTCCATTGTGGCACTTGCCGCGGCTCAAAAGAGCTAGCGCTACGTTGTGCTTGTTTGGCCACAGTTAACCGTTCACGCATTTGCGGATCGCTTTGACATTGTTGTTCAAATTGCTGTTGTTGCTCTGGACTTAACTTACCATCAAGCCACTGTGCCATTTGTTGTTCGAGATCAGACATAATCCATCTCCATTACTACTTTCAATTTATCTAAACCGCTATAAAGGCGGGATTTCGCGGTGTTACTGGAAATACCCAATTGCTCGGCTATTTCATCAAAGGTAAATTCACCAAAAAACTTTAACTCCACCACCGATTTTTGCGCTAATGGCAGAGACTGCATTGCCATAGCTAACTGCTGTCCTTGCTGGCTATATTGCAAATTATTTTCTGGGCAAAAATGCGGTTCACTGACTTGTTCCGGCGTATCATCAAGACTTTGCATTGGCCGTTTACGTCGATAAAACTCGATGACCCGAAAATGCGCAATACGATACAACCAACTTTTAAACGCCCCTTCACCACGATAACTAGCCAAATTACGAAACACTGAAATAAACACTTCTTGCATCACATCCAAGGCATCGTCAGCATTGCCCACCATACGCAAGGCATAGTTGTACATTTGCTTTTCATAGCGTTTAATCAGCTTCAGCCAGGCACTTTTATTTCCCTTCACGGCTTTTTGGATCAGCTTCTCATCCGTTTGTTCAAACACTAATAGGTGTTCCCATATTTGTTTTTGTCATTTCTTGTTGTTTAAGTCGACCGGGGTTTAAAAATAGTTTGCCTGAAAATAAATATTTTTAATTTTATTTTTCAAGCAGCGTAAAAACGTATAATCACCACACCTATTGTTAAGGCGAAGCTGAGACCTTAATCATGACACAAAAAAGAGCCGCTATTGGCCTAATGAATCCCAAAAGCCCGACTAATGTTGGTAGTGTATTACGTGCCGCAGGCTGCATGAATGCCCAGCAGATATTCTATAGTGGCGAGCGTTACGATCGCGCTAAAGCCTTTTATACCGACACCCAAAATAGTAATAAAGCGGTTACCTTGACGCATGTTGATGAACTATTCAGCCATGCCCCTAAGGGAGCTAAAATTGTGGGTGTGGAACTGGTAGAAGGTGCACAATCTCTTATAGAATTTCAACATCCCGATAATGCCTATTATATTTTTGGCCCAGAAGATGGTTCGCTCACTCAAAAACAAGTTAATCAATGTCATGCGGTGGTGTACATCCCCACCAAGGGTTGCTTGAATTTGGCTGCCACTGTAAACGTTGTGTTATATGACCGCTTGAGTAAATCTGCAGATATTGTCAGCGGCGATGAACTAATACGTAAAAGCCGCGATACTAATAATACTGCGCAGGTGAAGTAAAAATAGGAATAAGCCTGACTTAAAGTCGGGGTAATAGAAAAAGGTGTTAGCCCCTAGGCTAACACCCACGTTTTAATCGCCTTTTTTATGATGCGTGGTCTGTTTGATCACCGAACGATAATAACGATGTAGTTGTTTCTCCTGCTGCCGTCGTTCTGCCAAACTCGCCGAATTACGACTTTGCTCGCGCAATAATTTCTGATAATTCTGCAACCGCCTTAACGGTAAATCATCATTAGCTATCGCCGCTTGCACAGCGCATCCTGGCTCTGATTGATGCTGGCAATCAGCAAAGCGACATTGCTGCGCTAGTGTTTCCACATCGGCGAACGTTGCCACCACACCGCTTTCACAATCAGCTAACTGCAGTTCACGCATGCCCGGCGTATCAAGTAACAACGCGCCTTGAGCCATTAAATGCATAGAGCGCGAAGTGGTAGTATGACGGCCGCGACTGTCTTGCTCTCTGGCCGACCCCGTATGTTGAATATCATCACCGATTAAACTATTAATCAAAGTGGATTTACCCACTCCAGATGATCCCAATACCGCCACGGTTTTACCTACTCCGCACCATGGTAATAACCGCGCTACACTGTCGGCATCCAAACCATTAACGGCTTCCACCATTAACATGGAATCCAGTTGTTGCACCTCACTGACTTTTTCAGCCACATCAGCACAGCAATCGGCTTTGGTTAACACTATTACGGGATCAACCTCGGCTTCATGAGCTAAGGCCAAATAACGTTCAATCCGGCTAAGATTAAAGTTGTTATCCAACGAGCACACCACAAACACAGTATTAATATTGGCCGCAATTAGCTGCCGTTCGACTTTGCTACCCGCTGCTTTGCGGGAAAATAATGACGAGCGGGATAAAAGCCGAACAAAAGCAAATTTTTGATCAAGTAGCAACCAATCACCGACTGTCGCTTCCGTTAAAGCAGACGTTACAGCTAAAGTGAATAAGGGCTTAGCATCACAGGCCAGAGTAATATGCGAACGTTGTACCGCCATTACCCGCGCTGCGGTAACCCCTTGCCATTCGTCAAAATTAACTTGTTGTTGAAAAAATGCAGACCATCCCAATTGAGATAATGAAAAAGTACTAGACATAATAGCCCCCTGACACCAAAGCGGCGTCAAAACTGAGTAAAAGCTAGGGCTGAATAACTTCACGCCCCGATTGAAAAACCGGGCACGCTTAAAAACGCTATACGTTTTTAGTAACGGCGCGCCCGTAGGGTGGTCATTACAATCATCAAAAATCTCCTTATTGCTGTTAAACGTAACTAATAAACATAAATTGAGCTGTGAGGCTTAGCCTAACAAATGCTGTCAGCAACAACAATGCTCATAGCCCATATACAAAAACCGGCTCAAGGCCGGCTTTGTTTACAATACAAAAGCAGTAAAGTTTAAAATTTGTGCTCTAAACCAACCGCTAACCAACTCTTATCGTTGGCGTTGTCCAAGTCTTGTGAGGTATACCACGCCAAGGCTTTAGTATTTTTACCTAGCTTGTAATCGACACCGATGGATGCGGTGCTGTCATCTTCTAGGGTTTGATACTGACCTTTCAATGTGATCTTGCCCATGGCATAAGCAGCGCTCACTAGTACACCATCTTCACTCACTCCACTAGCCACTGCTTCTTGCTTATGAATAACCGCACCAACGGTTAAGTCATCAAATTTGGCCTGGGCTGACACTCGAGTGGAATCGTAACCTTTCATATCCATCTCTGTGGCGAGCGCAACATAAAACTGGCTTTTCTTTAAATTGCTATCACCATAGGATACCGAAATTGATTGAGCGTCTTCGCCGCCTTTTTCATCTTCAGCAACATAGGTGATACCAACACTAAAACCATTAAACGACGGTGATATATAGGTCACGCTATCACTCATGCGGTTCTCACCTGCCCACAAGTTTTTAAAATCAGCTTCATAATCATTAAATTGATCAATCTTGCCTTGTGACCTTTTCAACATGGTGTCGTTGCGGCCAATCATGATGCTACCGGCATTGCCTTTTAAACCAATGTACTGATTACGAGATTTAACGTTATCGCCATCAGAGCTGTCAGCCAAGTCAACGCCAAATTCAAAAACGTAGAATGCTGTTAAGCCATCTTCAAGATCGTAATCCCCTTTAAAGCCAAGTCGGGAATTATTGCTTTTTACCTCAGAAAAGGATCCTTCGCCATCATCAGTGCTTTGCAAAGTAACATTACCTTTACCGTAAACCGTAAGCGGATCCGCAGTAGCATTGGCAGAAACAAAAGCCAGCATAATGGCAGAAAGTAGTAAGCGTTGATTTTGCATAAGGAATTTCCTCAGATCTCTGTTGTGAAGAATAATAGTTCGTTGATGCATGGCACTATGCATTCTTTTTATGACAGTTTTATTACATTGTGACAGTTATTTGTTATTTTTTTGACAGTTTAATGACTTTATTGTGACAGTGACGATATTTCACGCTGTTTGAATAATAGCTGAGGTCACATAAAAGGCATAAAAAAGCCGGCTACTTTAACCGGCAATTCAACTTTCTATTTAATTTTTCAGATGTTTAGGCTGATAATAAGCCTTTAAACATATAGAAAAATACAATCGATAATCCGGCGCCCACCGGTAATGTGATCACCCAAGACACAACGATATTGCGCACCACACCTAAATTCAATGCAGCGATACCACGCGCCATACCTACACCTAATACGCCACCGACTAGGGTTTGTGTGGTCGATATAGGTAAACCGGTACCAGAGGCAATAACCACCGTACAGGCAGCGGCTAATTCAGCAGCAAACCCTCGACTTGGCGTTAAGTGGGTAATACCTTTACCTATGGTTTGGATCACACGATGACCGAATAAGGCTAAACCAGCAACAATACCTAAGCCGCCTAGAGGTAAAATCCACCACACTAAAGTGGCTTTAGCTGTGATAATGCCTCCACTATCCACTACGCTAACCACGGCTGCCAGCGGTCCAATAGCATTAGCTACATCATTTGAACCATGAGCAAAGGCCATACAACAGGCGGTGACGACCATAAGCACTGCAAACACTTTCTCTACGCTGGCAAAGTGCATCTTTTTATTACTTTTAGGGTCAAACTGAATGCGGCTAATAAACAAACGACCGACTACACCAACCACTACCGCTAAACCAATGGCGATGTAATAACCGCTATCTGCAGGAATATCCACACCCACATGCTTCAAGCCCTTTTTAATGGTTACCAAACTTAAAACGAAACCAGCAATACCCATGTAAAACGGCGCGTAACGCTTAGCATTATCAAAGGGTTTATCGGTATCAAAAATTAGTTTTTGCGCGCTCATAAAAATCAGATAAGCAATAAAACCAGAAATAGCGGGAGTGACAATCCAACTACCGACAATGCCACCAACCTTACTCCACTCAACCGCATCAGCACTGACGCCAACAGCAGCAAAGCCAACAATCGCACCAATAATAGAATGAGTAGTGGATACCGGCCAACCAAGGTAGGACGCTACCGCCAGCCAAATGCCTGCGGATAACAACGCCGACAGCATGCCGTATACCAACAATTCAGGCTGGTCGACAAAATAGGCGCTATCAATAATGCCTTTGCGAATGGTTGAGGTAACCTCACCACCGGCCAAATAAGCGCCAGCAAATTCAAAGATCATGGCAATAAAAATAGCCTGCTTAATAGTAAGCGCTTTAGACCCTACAGATGTACCCATTGCATTGGCAACATCATTTGCACCAATACCCCACGCCATTAAAAAGCCCACAAATGCGGCGATAACAATTAACATCGTGCCGTAAGTAGATATTATATCCATTGCTTAAAACGCCCCTTAATTGGCTAACATTAATTCGAGTCGAGCACCGACGCGCTCAGAGATATCGGCTAAGTCACCCACCCATTCAATAATGTTATACAAAAACATGACATCAACTGGATTAAGCTCAGATTCCAATTCGCGCAATTGCCTGCGCATTTTGACTTGCATGACGTCCGTATCATCTTCAATTTTATCTAACTCTTTGAGCATGCCTTCAACCAAACGCACTTCACGTCCTTTAAAACCGGTTTCCAACAATTCATCAAGTTCATTTATCACCAGTTTGGCTTGCATAGTGGCATCCAAACAACGTCCTAAATAAGCCATAAATTGATCCTGCATTTTTACAGGTATCTCCAATTCACGACCTAAAATACGCCCCGAAATATCTTTGGATTTATTAGCAATTTTGTCTTGCTGAGTCAGCAAATCGAGTAAATCTTGGCGATTGATAGGCATGAAAATGCCACCAGGCAAATTAATGCGTAGTTCGCGTTTGATGGTATCGGCTTTTTTCTCGAGCATGGAAATAGACTTTTGTTGCTTTTGCGCCTCTTTCCAATCATTTTGAAATACAGCTTCGAAGAAGGGAACTAACCCCTGACTGCACTTGTGAACGGTATTGATGTGCTTTTCTAAGGGTTTAAGGGGTGATTTAGCAAACACCCCAAGAAACGAATTGCTCGGCATAATAGCCTCCGAAATGACAGTCACTTTTGGCGCGAATGATACAGCATTGACCTAATAAACGAAGTGATTAATCAAAAAATGTGAAAATATGGACTTTTACCAACACAGTTGCTAAAGATAGTTCAACGAATAACATTAGGTAAATTTTCAATGAAACATATTGTAATCACACTAGTCGGCGCCGACAGAACCGGCATAGTAGAAAACGTCTCATCACTGATTTTTAAATTTAACGGCAACTGGTTAGCCTCCAATTTAAGTAAAATGGCGGGGCAATTTGCCGGCATTATAGAAATAATGATCCCCGATGAAAACCTAGAAGGCTTCGAAACTGAATTAACCAAACTCAAAGGTTTACGCTGTATTGTTAATGAAGAAGCTAATATTAAAAACGACGCCGAAGACCGTCGAGTATCAATTAGTATCGTCGGCAACGATAAACCCGGCATTATCCAAGAAGTGACCAGTGCCATTAACCACGCAGGTGCCAATGTGGTTAAATTGCAGTCCGTGTGTGAGAGCGCGCCTAACTGGGGCGGTGAATTATTTAAGGCGGATATACTAATTAGCTTACCGGCTGAATTGGATATAGATGATGTAACGGATAACCTTGAAGCCATTGCCAACGACCTCGTGGTCGAAATCAATTTAAAGTAATCCAAACTCAGCCCAAAACCTTTTTTAAACCCAATAAAAAAGCAGAATGGTTCATCAACCAATTCTGCCTTTTTATAAATCAATAAATAAAAATTTATTCAGTGCAAATTCTTACTTTACCGAAAAGCGGTATCCTGAACCGCGCACGGTTTGAATTAACTTGTCATGACCGTGCAGTGAAATGGCTTTGCGCAGACGACGAATATGCACATCGACGGTGCGGTCTTCCACATACACATTGGTGCCCCACACATAATCTAACAAACGCTCACGGCTATAAACCCGCTCTGGGTGAGTCATGAAAAAATGTAGCAGCTTAAATTCCGTTGGCCCCATGTCTAATGATTCCTCATTCGCGCTCACGCGATGAGATACCGGATCCAATTTCAAACCATTAAATTCTACTTCATCATCCAAACTGGTGGGTGAAACTCGGCGTAACACCGCCTTGATTCTGGCCATCAACTCTTTAGGTGAAAACGGCTTAGTAATATAATCATCGGCGCCCACTTCCAGCCCTTTGATTTTATCGTCTTCTTCACCACGAGCGGTCAACATGATCACAGGGATATTACGGGTAAACTCATTACTTTTAAGTTTTTTAGCAAACTGGATGCCATTACCACCGGGTAACATCCAATCTAATAGAATAAGATCAGGCAACGGATCGACGACCTTTTCTAAGCCGCTCTCATAGTCTTCCGCTTCGATAGCTTCAAAGCCATGTTGCTCCACAATAAAACCGAGCATTTCTCGAATAGGTGCTTCGTCTTCGACGACTAGAATGCGCGTTGACATAATACTTCCTAAGGTTACAAATCTGTGTAAATTATCATGACTTTTTATGACACTAATATGACAGCAAGTGTTAAAACCTTAATCTAAGGTAAGTTTTTTAGCTAATACTATGATTTTATCTACTACTCAAAAATGTCATTTTAACCCAAACAAGCAACACAGGTCGCGCTATCCATTACAATAATCGACCGGATTATTGACATCTTCGTCAATCAATTGCAGATTAGGATTTTAAACACTAATAAGGATATTTATGTTAAAAAAACTACTGATCATCGCCTTAATTTTTATTGGCGGATGGCATTACTATCAAAAATCAACACAACCATTGGTAGTTTCCACACCAACTTACAGCGCTCCCCAGTCTCTGCCAACCCCCAAAGTAGAACCAATTGTCCCTTACAACTTCAGCTGTGACGGTCGCCAACATTGCAGCCAAATGACATCAAGGGCGGAAGCAGAGTATTTTATCAAGCATTGTCCAGATACTAAGATGGATGGGGACAATGATGGGATACCTTGTGAGAATGACAGCCGTTTTTAGCGTTATGATGGTGCCAACTAGCATCCGTGCTTTTATTCTCGCTGCATAAGTAATGCGAGGTATATGCAAGATAAGGAAGTTTCCCATATTTTAGCCAAACAATTTTTCAGAATTGAGAACTGATATTGCTAATCAACAAGTTAGGAAATGAGCTAACATTAAAGGACTCACGGAATACAGTAAAAATGCACCTAGCAAACAAATGATGTCAGTAACGCGCAAACAACCCAATCTCCATTAGTGCAGCGTTATATCGAAAGTCTAGTCATGGCTACTGAATTATTTATACATCAAAGGATATACAAATGAAGAAATCTTTAATTTTACTTGGGCTGTGTGCCGCAGGAAATGTATTCGCAGCAGACGAAGTAAAACCTTTCTCAATGGACGGCGAATTTGGATTTATTGCAACCACAGGTAATACTGAAACCACCTCTATTAAAGGTAAGTTGTCTGCCCATCAGGAACTGACTCAGTGGAGCAATGACTTCGCCATAGAAGCCTTGTACAAAAAAGACGAAATCAATGGAGAAGACAAAACCACAGCGCAAAAATTCTTTCTATCCGGTCAAGGTAACTACAAATTAGCAAATCCTGATCATCGCTTATTCGGCTTCGCTTCCTATGCAGATGACAAATTTAGTAGCTACAACTACCAAGCAACATTAGCAGCGGGTTGGTCGCAAAAATTATGGCAAGACAATACCAGTAAATTTAATTACAGCATCGGTCCTGGTTATTCTTTTTCTGAAACCGCTGAAGGTGTAGAACAAAACGGCTTTATTGTTAGGGCTGCCCTAGACTACCAATGGAAAATTTCTGATACTGCCAACTTCAAACAATTACTCAGTACTGAGGTCGGTAGCGATAATACCAAATCTAAATCAGAGACATCTGTATCTGCCCAACTCAGCGGCGGTTTATCCCTTAAAGTGTCTCTTATCCTCGATCATAACTCCGATGTAGCTGAAGATATCGACAACCTAGATACCCAGACGGCAGTGACGTTGGTGTATAGTTTTTTTTAGAGTCTTTATGTATTGACGTTACATAGGTTTAGACGTGTGACGTTCGGGATATTCAGGGGAACGTATATTTAAAAGAAATACTCGGGGTCAATGTCTGACCCCTTTTAACTTTATATACTTACAATTATTAATTAAAATTGATGTAGATTTCTGCAGGTTGGCTAGATACGGTAAATTCACCGTCAGACACAATTATATATGCTTTTATTCTGTCTCCAGCAGTCGCAAAAACTGCAGGCAAAATACTTTCATTTTGGTCAGGAATAACCTCATTCCCTTTTGTCCATTGGTAAGAAACTGTTAATTCATTTTCGGGGGTATCTGGATCATTGTAACGAATGCCATAAATTTCTAATTGGTCCCCTTCAAATGCAAAATCAGGGGCTATATAGGGCTTTAAAACTTGAGGGGGTTGATTCATTTCCGCAATCTGAACTAAAGGTGTGAGCGTAAAATCAGTATCAAGGAAATGATCTAGTGAAATAAAATACTTGCCAGAATCAGGTTCACCATCGGAATTTTGATCAATTAATAACTTAACCGCTCTTTCAAATTCTAAAGATGCAATAGCACCATTTTTCAAGGAAAAAACCAGCTTGGCATATAGCGGATTATTGTCGCTGGAGAATTTACTTTCTGTGGTAAATTGAACTGAGCCAAGTGACTCAATAGCTATTTCACCTGAGTAACTTGTGCCATCTTCTTCACCGCGATTACCATCTGCACGCCAATCTAAATGTACCAATTGTTGAATACCGGTTGATTGCGCTTCAAATAATAAGTATTCAGATGAAAAATAAATGTCAAATGAGCCTTCATTACTTTCTTCTGTACCATATAGATAATGGCCAGTTATTGTCCACTCTTCATTATATTCTGACAAACTAACTTCTTTAAAGAAAAGTACCCCTTGGAATACTGAGTTGCTCGATTCATGCAGACTAGCTGCGCCGGTACCTGTGAGTGTGCCATATCCTTGATTACATTGATTATAATTTACATCAAGGATGCCAACACCATTTTGGTCCAATTCACCAATGAGATCTATACTGCCAGACACCTGACATTCCTCAGAAAGATTAACAGCTGATAAAATCCTTTTTGTAACGACAGCAGATTTATTCGCTTTATTTTCAGATTTTGTTTGATGTTGTAACAACCTAGTAATTCGAGTAAACAAACTCAAATTTCTTGGAGTTGGATTCGAATTTATATTTTCGAAAAATAGAGGTAAAGAATAAGGTATCGAGGGAGTTCCAGTCCCTAATAGTTGCCTTGTAACTTCTTGTATTGGCCTAGGTCCTAATGCCGCAGGCTCTGTCATTCCTTGGTAGAGGTGTTGCGCGTATCCCCAATAGTTTTCCTGAAGTTCAGCTTCATCTAACGTGAGTGGGTCTTGGCTAATAACTTCAATCCAATCAATAGCGGGGGGAGGCGGGGGTGTAATCTGAATAGGAGGTTGATTTGTACTATTACCTCCATTTCCACCGCCGCAAGAGGACAACAACATGACTAACAAACATCCATGTATTAAATTACCACGCATAACAACTACTCTTTAGAATCCATATTTGTTGATAAAAAGATTCTACACTTCATAATCACTTCTTCAAATATATTATCAGCCAATTGCAAAATTTGACCTTTGATACATCCATATAAGACCACTTCGGCGCAGACTAGTACCCCTTATTTTCCCAAGGTATTCGGAATATATGTAGAATAACCGCCGAACTAATTTACCTATATTCAAGCCGCTGTATGGTTTTATTCCCTATACAGTTAGCAATATTAAAAGCGGATCAAGATTGGAAAAATCACAGGTCGACATTGGCAGAATAATTTAAAAATGGATTAAGCAAGTTGCCGGAGTGAGGATTCTTGGGTTACTTTCTTATCCCTAAGAAAGTAACTCGGGCCCTTGGGAGGGGATCGAAAAAAAGCCATGGAATGGCGGTTAGCGAAGCCAATAAAAAATGTCGGCGTAAACACCGACCTACATTCCACGCCCATATGATTGCCTACAGCAATCATCGTCCATCCTTCGATAAACTCAGGACGAACGCTTTAGTGGATGTCCCGAGGTAAAATGAATGACGTTGGCGCTGCCAATAAAAACAGCGCCGCAAGGCGCAACTTAACTACCTACCCCATTCAACAACAATGCATTTTGCTGCTCAGTATTCACGTACTTCTTCCATTGCTTAGCCATGCGCTCGCTTTGTTTGTAGCTTTCAGCTAAGGCTAGCGCATCGATGGAATCTTTGTAACGTTCTTGATTAAACAGCGCTAAACCTAAAACCAAATAAGCATTACCGGGGTTGGCTAACTCGCCTTTTTCTAAAGCTTGTTCGGTGGCTTGAATCGCTGCTGTCCAGTTTTCTAGATTAAGATGTAATTGCCCTAACTGCGCATGCAGTTCGCCGTTGTCGGCTAGTGAAGCAGCGGCCATGAGTACCGGAATGGCTTTTTCGTTTTCTTGTGCCAATGTCCATGATTGCGCTAAAAACTTCAAGTTACGTAAATTACGCTCTAACACACCTTCGTCCATTGCCTGGGTGATCAGGCTAGCACCTTTAAACGGCGCACCATGGTAGTAATACAATTGGGCTAAGTTATAGATATCGCTGGCACTTTTAATATAACCCTGTTGATAGGCACTTTCTAAAATGGCCAGCTGTTTTTTCTCTTCACCTAACTCGCCATACATGCCGGCCAGCTGTGTCCAATATTGTGGTTGGTCATAGTGCTTGAGCATTTTCACCAATACATCTTTGACTTTTTCCGGTTGTTTTAACTCGTAATAAACTGCACGTTGCAATATATACCAATTTTCATCGGCAACACCATCAGGCTGTTGCTCCATCAGTGCAATGGCTTTGCTAATGTAACCCTCGGCTTTAGCGTAGCTTTTTTGTTGATACATGGCCTGAGCTTTTAAATAGTAATTGCTGGCGGGTATTTCGCCGGTATTCAGTTTTTCCCAACGATCTAAATAATCAATAGTTTTGTCGAAGTTGCCTTGCATCATGTGTAGTTGCGACAAACTAAACAAGGTAGTCAGTTCAAAGGGCTGCGGAATAGGGTCTTCTTCTACCACTTTTTCAAAAAAGTTCAGGGCTTGTGGGTAATTTTCTTGTTGATAGTAAATAAAGGCATAGAAATTCCACAGCATGGCGCGCTCATAACTGTTCATGGAGCTTATCTTTGCCTGCACATTGTCCAGTGCCAAAATCGCTTCACCTACCTTGTCTTCATCGGCCAATGTTTGCGCTCGGGCAAATTGATCGTAGACCTTGGCACGAACAGCTGGTACCTGTTTGGTTTTAACGTTAGAAGCATCCGATTCTGCGGCATTAACGCAAATTGGCAATAATATGGATAAGCCTGACATCAACATCAATACCGCAACGAAGTGACTTAATTGTTTTTTACTATTCATGTTACGCCCCTTAATTCATCTTGAAAGTGATGCGGTTCTGTACCCCGGCCACTTCCGCTTCTTCGCCATTAATCACCCGAGGTTTATATTTGAACTTCAATGCGGCTTCGACGGCTGCATCTTCAAACATGCCTTGAGGATCGGATTCAATTACCTGCGGGTCCTTGACAGTGCCTTGCTTAGTCACGGTAAATTCAACAATCACGTAACCTTCAATACCCCGTTGCTGTGCGCGGCGTGGATACACCGGTGCAACTTTAACAATAGGTAAATATTCACCATCAGAAGACTGCAACGACATGCCGCCTTCCAAGCCAGCGGCAATACTCATTTCTGCCGAGAACGACATACCAGTACCCGCACCATCCTCTGTAGGCGACTGCATCTGCGGTTGCTCCATCGGTGGTGGTGGCTCTTTTGGCTTAGGTGGTTTTTTCGGCTTACGGTCTTTGGTCATTGCTTCTTCGTCTTGCTTTAAACGAATAAAATCCAGTACGTTACCTTGGGCCGGCTCCACAGATTCACCGCCACCACTTTGGATCAATGCCTGCATCAGGTAAAACAATCCAAGGGTGATGGCTGCCGCCAGTATTAGGGCTATCAGAATTCTTGACATGATTTACGGCTCTTGTGCAGCAATCGATACATCAAACACACCGGCCGCCCGCGCTGAATCCATCACTTTAATTAACACCTCAGTGGTGGCTTTTTTGTCAGCTTGGATCACCACAGTACCTTGCGGATTTTCCGCATGCAGGCGCTCGATATTCGCTTGTACCGCACGGGTATCAATGCGACGTTTGTTGATCCAAATTTCACCTTTATCGCTAATCGCCACTAAAATATTGGCGCGCTCTTTTTTAACCGCGGTAGCGGCTTCTGGGCGATTGACGTCAATACCAGACTCTTTAACAAAAGAGGCGGTAACAATGAAGAAGATCAACATAATAAACACCACGTCGAGCATGGGCGTTAAATCGATGGTGGCTTCTTCTTCATCTACTAAATTCTGAAAATGCTGTTTCATTTACTTATTCTCATTCAATCATGCTGTGTGAATTAACTGGCTCGGTCTAATTTAGTTGTTCATATTTTAAACGTAATGTTTCAGACTTAATGTTCCAAGCTCAGGGCATCTTCAATATGGGTTTTCTCGGTTTTCACGCGGCGGGCTAACCATGCCGAGGCAAACACCCCAGATAACGCACCCACCATGCCGGCCATAGTCGGGATAGTGGCTTTTGACACTCCCGATGCCATGGCTCTGGCATTGCCCGAACCTAAACTAGCCATACCATCAAAAACTTCGATCATGCCGGTTACTGTTCCCATCAACCCCAACAACGGACATAACGCCACTAATGCCTGAATCACCGGAATACTTTGATTCAAGCGGATGGTTAAACGCGAAATCAGCATTTGCCGAATTTGCTCGGCATTCCATGAAGATTTGTCCGTTCTGGCCTGCCATAGCGCCAGTGTTTGCTGCTTCATCTGCCGATGACCAATAAACACATACAAAGCGCGTTCGAGGATCAGTAACCACATCACAAATATCAGTACTCCGATCACCAGCAGCACTTGGCCGCCGGTTTCGGTAAAGTCGCGAATGGCTTCTAAAAACTCAATCATCACAATTAGCCTTGCTCAGCACGCTCGGCAATGATGCCCGAGGCTTGTTCTTGCAAAATAAACACGATGTTTTTACTGCGGGTATTTAACATCGCATAAAGTAACGTCGTTGGAATGGCCACAACCAAGCCCAGTACCGTAGTCACTAGTGCTGTTGAAATACCACCCGCCATGATTTTGGGGTCACCGGTACCGTATAAGGTAATGTCTTGGAATACGCGGATCATGCCGGTTACTGTACCTAGTAAGCCCATTAACGGCGCTACAACAGAGATAATCTTAATCGCGGTTAAACTACGACCTAGCTTAGGCACTTCTCGCAATATCGCTTCGGTGAGTTTCAGCTCTAAGGTTTCGGTATCCGCTTGAGGGAATTCTTCCTTAACCTTAATCACACGGCCTAGTGGGTTGTCACTTTGCGCCTTTGATTGTTTCAATTGACGATTTACTTTATTGCGGGCAATAGTCAGGCTGATTAAACGCTCTAGTGATAAAAACAAACCTACAGCACCAACGATTAGGATGATGTAACCCACTTCACCGCCTTGCTCAACACGCTCTTGATAAGAAGGCTCTTGCACTTTCAGACGTAAAATACTGCCACCCGTTGGGTCTAAACCAAATTCCACCAGCTCACCATTGGATTGTTGAATCGCTTCGGCGGTATCCACATAGCGAGTGGCTGGTTGGCGCACCAATTCAGCGACGTTTTGGCTATCGATTAGGTACTCTAAGTACTTACCATCGGCGACTAAAGCGAACGAACCAACACGTACCACTTCTTTATTCACTTTACTGCCATCGGCTTCCACTACATCGGTAGTGAATTTAGTGACTTTGCCCGAGGCGGTCATTTCGCGCTGCATTTCAAACCACACACGTTCGATCTCTTCAATAGACGCTAGCTTTGAGCTTTGCCCCATTTTTTGCGCCAAGTTATCTAAAAACTCGGCACGACCCGGAATTTGCGCCGAAATAACTGAGTTCTGAAATTTACTTTTGGTATCGCCAGCCACTTGTTGCAGCACACCAAATAGCTCTTTCAACGATCCTAAACGCTTACCTAGGGCTTCGTTTAAATCGGCTAATTTAAATTCATTTTCTTCAAACTGAGTTTCTAGTTTTTCACTGCTAGCCAGTTGACCATCACGACCGGCAATGGCTTGTTTTAATAAACGGTCTTGTTCGTTAACCTTGGCCGCGAATTCTTGCTCACGCTGTTGGTTTTGCTGACCCTGAAGGGTTTGACCATTTTCTAATTGCTTTAACAGCGCATCCAAATCTAATGGTTTGCTTTGTGCCATCGCACTACTGCTTACTAGCAACGCCATCAGGGTGGTGATCATTTTGATTTTTTGAGTTATCTGTTTCATGCTGAATTAATCCGTCAATGCGACTGGCAGGGTTAATAAATTAGGCGCGAGTTGCTTCTTAGCAATGCGCAGACCTTTAGTAACTTGAGTACGGTAGGAAGAATCTAGGGTTTCCCACTGATTGGATTTTTTATTCCAAATACCCTGCAACATAGCGTCGCGGGTTTGGTAAACCAGCGCGGTACGACCGATACGTAGAAAATCTACATCGCGCTCTTGACCTTCAATGCTGTGTAAACCGCTATAAGATTCAATAGTACGGCCGTAGTCCATTTCCACCTGATAGGCTTCCATCACGCGACGAAATTTTTCAGAAGGCTCAACGTCGGCTCTGTCCATCATTTCTCGTAAACCGGCAATCCGCTTTTGACGTTCTTCAGGTAAAAACGGCATATCCAGTTGTACAAACTGCTCTAAGCCATCAACCATGCGGATCATCAACGGCGTTATTTGACGTTCAATAACGCTGACTTCATCAATAGACTCATTAAGTGCGGCCATTTCATCTAATTGATTTTGAATTTGCTTACGTAGCTGGTTGTTATAAACCGTTAAGCCCGCCGTTTCTTTGTTGACGGTTTTGAACTGTTGTAACTTGGAATCGATAGTATTGCTTATACCATCAATTTTTTTTTGTGATTGGTTCGCTGACTGATTGATGTTGTCGGCCGCTTTAACAACCGGCTTTAAATACGCATCTTCCTGAGCATTGACGCTTACCGCCACTGTTAAAGCAGACGCCAAGCAGGCAACGGAAAGTGTTTGCATTAACCTCATTATTCTTACCCTACATTGACAGACCAACGGGATGTCGGACTCAAAACGAAGGCTAGTCTAGGAGGAATTTGTGACAGTTTTATTAAACCGATAACAAACCACTATTTTTAATTTATTTTTACGATAGAATTTTCACTCACCACTTTCCTCAGGTAGAGTGTCGGCACTTTTAGTGCAGCTCTGGGGTATTCTGACCATGACTGCAGCACGGCTTTTCGAGATATGATTAATAACTATTCTTGGCGCACCCCCATTAAGAATCTGATTTTATATTTGGCTTTCTGGATCATTTTTGGTTGGGTTATAGGCAAACTGCTGCTCAGTTTGGTTATTGGCTTATCGGCCTTAGTCGCCTGGCATTATTATTACCAACGCCAATTGTTTACTTGGTTATGGCGTACCCGGCAGCTTCATCCACCCAATGCCACTGGCGTCTGGAGTGCCATCTTCGATGGTATTTACAAGCAGCAAAAAGATAATCGCCGCCGTCGCCGGCAGTTAGGCGATTTAATTAAGCGCTTTCGCGAAGCGGCACAAGCTATGCCTGATGCCACTGTCATTTTTGACCATGACAACACCATTATCTGGTGTAATAAACTCGCTAGACAATTACTCGGATTAAAATCATCGGATGTAGGTCAGCGTTTGAATAACCTGATCCGCAGTCCGGCATTTGAGGCCTATCAGCAACAAGGTGATTTTAAAGATCCGATTATTTTGCCGTCTCCGTTAAATTCTCAATCGGTGTTAGAAATTCGCATCATTCCCTATGCAGAGCAAATGCTGTTTATTGCCAGAGATGTCACCAAACTCAAGCAATTAGAAAGTATGCGTCAAGACTTTGTGGCCAACGTATCCCATGAGCTACGCACACCGCTAACGGTCATGCTCGGTTATTTAGAAATGATGGAAGACCTACAACAAACACCGCCGAAGATGATTGAGAAAGCTTGCAAAGAAATGACTTCGCAAACCGAACGCATGCGTGATTTAGTTGAGCAGTTATTGGTATTATCGAAAATTGAATCCAGTGGCGATGATGTTTTTAAACATACCGTCAATATTGGTTCAATGTTGGCACAAGTAAAAGCAGAGGCCAGCTCTCTCAATCAAACCAAGCACCATCAAATCAGCTTTGATGTTGACCCCAGTCTTATTGTTTATGGTATTGAGCTCGAGCTAAGAAGTGCCATGTCTAACTTGGTGTTCAACGCCATTAACTATACGGCAGATAAAGGTGAAATTAACGTAGTGTGGAAAAAGACCACGAAAGGCGCTTTGTTTTCGGTCACCGATAATGGCGAAGGTATTTCACAGACTCATTTAAGCAGAATTACCGAACGTTTTTACCGTGTAGATAAGGCTCGCTCCCGTAAAACCGGTGGTAGTGGTTTGGGCTTATCTATTGTTAAACATGTCTTAGCTCGCCATTATTCAGACTTAAAAATTACCAGTCAATTAAGTAAAGGCAGCACCTTTAGCTTTGTTCTTCCAGACAATATGATCCCCGAAGACAGCCCCAAAGAAGTGTAATTAAGGGCAATAAAACCGAAGTGTGACAAATTAATTTCTTTTTTATGACAGCTAAATTCGCAGTGTAATAAAAGTGTCATCTAAGCTCTGTATATTGCTCCTAAAGAAGATGTGGCAGTACGCCAATACAGCAATATATCAATGGAGAAACCCATGAAATTAAAGCAACTTATCACCGCATTAGGCTTAACGTTAACCACCACGTTCGCTGCCAACTCATTTGCAGTGGACGCCGATGTACCGGAATACGAAAAAGTATCCGGCATTTCTGGCAGCTTATCATCAGTCGGCTCAGACACTTTGGCCAACATGATGACCTTTTGGGCGGAAGAATTTAAACGCACCTACCCTAATGTTAACTTCCAGATTCAAGCTGCGGGTTCTTCCACTGCGCCGCCGGCATTAACTGAAGGCACGACCAACTTTGGTCCAATGAGCCGTAAAATGAAATCCAAAGAGATTGAATCTTTTGAAAAACATTTTGGCTATAAACCTACTGCGGTACGTGTTGCCATTGATGCGTTAGCAGTTTTTGCCCATAAAGATAACCCTATTGAAGGTCTGACAATTGCACAAGTTGATGCGATTTTCTCTTCAACCCTTAAATGTGGTGGTAACACCCCCGTTGAGCGTTGGAGCGATATTGGCTTAACCGGAGATTGGGCAAATAAAGACGTGCAATTGTTTGGTCGTAACTCGGTATCCGGTACTTATGGTTACTTTAAACAAAAAGCTTTATGTAAAGGCGATTTCAAAAATAGTGTTAACGAACAACCCGGTTCTGCTTCTGTAGTGCAATCGGTATCTGCGTCACTTAACGCCATTGGTTATTCTGGTATTGGTTATATGACATCAGGCGTAAAAGCGGTGCCACTAGCCAAAAAAGGCACTGACTATATTGACGCCAATATGGAAAATGCCGTTACCGGTAAGTATCCGCTTTCTCGCTTCTTGTACGTTTATGTCAACAAGCATCCTAACAATGCTTTAGCGCCAAAAGATGCACAGTTCCTCAAAATGATACTGTCACAAACCGGTCAGCATGTGGTTGAAAAAGATGGCTATATTCCATTACCTGCTAAGGTTGTTAACGCTGAATTGGCAAAACTTGGCTTATAATAAATACGACACGACATGTTAAAACGGGCCACTGAGTGGCCCGTTTTATATTTAAGGTAAATAACTTAATCCATATTGTTCGTTGCTATCAATAGCTAAGCTTCTATATTGTAATAAAAGTGTCACAATTAAACTCTATACTGCGCCCCTATTGCGCCAGCACTGAATTTTAAGAGGTAATGAATGTCGTCCGACTTCACACTGACTAGCGATACATCCAGAAAAGTGAAAGACCAATTGGCGCGCTACAGCGTGACTACTGGTGGTCTACTGGTGCTAGTCGCGCTACTGCTAATATTCTTCTACTTACTCTATGTCGTAGAGCCAATTTTCCACCCGGCAGAAGTGAAAGCCAAAGATCAATTCACGCTACCACAAACTGCCAATACCTTAGCCATTGGCATGGAAGAGCAAACCGAAATTGGTTATGCCTTCAGTGATGATATCGCCGTGACCTTTTTCAACTTGCGTCATATTGAACAAACGTCGCAAACCCCAGGCAAGGTTTTACATCAACAACAATTTGAACACAGTGGTGAGCTAAGCAGCTTTGCCCAATCATCGTCGGTGCAGCGTCTATTTGCTTACGGCTTCGATAATGGTGAAGTGCTGATTGTTCGGCCGCAGTTTGCAGTCAGTTTCCCCAATGACATTCGCCAACTGGTACCAGAAATTAATTTCGTTGCCGGTGAACAAGCCATTGAAATTGATAGTGAAGGCGAAGCTTTATCACAATTGGCTATTGAGAAAAGCTCCGATACTATTGCCATTGCCGCCCACACTGCGGATGGTCGTTTACTGATCAGTCATTTGTTGGGTGAAGAAAACTTCATGACCGACGAGATTGAATGGAGCGCTCAAACCGCTGAGATCGACGATGCCCCTGAGCAAATCGATACCTTAAAAATATCCAGCAATTTAGCCTACTTATTTTTACAATCCGGCAATCAGTTATACATCTACAATATTCGTGACATTGACGAGGTTGAGCTAACTCAACAAATGGCCGTCAATGCTCAAGATGCCAATGTCACGACCATGAATTTGTTATCTGGCGGCAGCTCGGTCATGGTGGGTAATGACAATGGCGTGATCAGTCAGTGGTTTGAAATTCGCGCTGATGGCGGTCGTACTTTTGTTAATGCCCGTGAATTTAAAAGTGGTCATGCCATAGAGCAAATCGTCCCCGAATTTTATCGTAAAAGCTTTTTCACTGTGAGTAAAAATGGCCACTTAGGTATTTATTTCACCACCAGTGATGCCACTCTATTTGATGAGAAGCTGAAATCAAAAAGCATCAGCCATATTGCTATTGCTCCTCGCTCTAATGCGGCGCTAGTGCAAACTGCGGAAGGCATGCAGCTTTACGAAGTAAAAAATGAACATCCAGAAGTCACTTGGAAAGCCCTATGGCAGGAAGTCTGGTATGAAGGTTACCCAGAGCCAAGTTACACTTGGCAGTCCACTTCAGCAGATGATGATTTCGAGTCCAAATTCAGCTTAGTACCCATTGCATTTGGCACCATAAAAGCAGCATTTTATGCAATGTTATTCGCAGTGCCTATTGCCCTCGCTTCCGCAATTTATACCGCCTATTTTATGTCGTCAGGATTACGTAAAACCGTTAAACCGACCATTGAAATTATGGAAGCATTACCCACGGTTATCTTGGGATTTTTAGCCGGCCTGTGGCTAGCACCGATAATTGAGGACAACTTGCCCGGTATTGTTCTGCTGTTAATTGTGTTACCTGTCACCATTATTACCACGGCTTTTGCATGGCATAAAGCCCCCAAGCAATGGCGACAAAAAATCCCCGAAGGTTGGGATTCCATCGTACTTATCCCGATTATATTATTTGTTAGTTATTTGGCATTTAGCTTTAGTAACGAGCTGGAAATATTGTTGTTTGATGGTAACACCCGTGGTTTCTTAACCAATGAATTAGGTATTAGCTTTGACCAACGTAACTCCTTAGTCGTAGGTATTGCCATGGGTTTTGCGGTTATTCCTACTATTTTCTCGATTGCCGAAGACGCCATATTCAGTGTGCCGAAACACCTATCTAACGGCTCACTAGCCTTAGGAGCAACGTCTTGGCAGACCCTAGTCCGAGTGGTTTTACTTACCGCCAGCCCAGGAATTTTCTCTGCGGTGATGATGGGCTTAGGCCGCGCCGTCGGTGAAACCATGATTGTACTGATGGCTACCGGTAATACGCCGATTATGGATTGGAATATTTTTGAAGGCATGCGCACCTTGTCAGCCAATATTGCGGTGGAAATGCCAGAATCGGAGGTGGGCAGTTCCCATTATCGCATTCTGTTTTTAGCTGCCTTTGTGTTGTTTATCTTTACTTTCATGTTTAACACGGTGGCCGAATTTGTGCGTCAACGTCTACGTGAAAAATACAGTTCACTATAAGGGTTAACGATGAAGAATTGGTTTAAATCGGGTTCACCCTGGATTTGGATGACAGCCGGTGCAGTTAGCATCAGCTTAATCTCAGTACTCGGGCTGTTGTTGATGATCGCATGGAAGGGCTTGATCTATTTTTGGCCCTCCAGTATTTATGAATTTGAGATCCATCAACCCGGTATCGGTAACAGCACCTTAATTGGTGAGATCTATGATAAAGAATCTATCCCCAGCAAACGCTTAACTGACCAAGGTATTATTCTTACTGAGCATACCGGTGAGTTTGTTACTCGCTACTTAATTAAAACCGGTAATCGTGAGTTTGTTGATCTGGATTTTCGTTGGGTATTAGAAACCAACATTTTAAGCCGCACCGAGCCGGCCGAACTGGCGTTATTTGAACGCAGTAAAAACGGTAACTTTTACGGCTATGTCGAGTCAGTCAATGAAGATGGTAATCCAGTAAAAGGGGATAAAAATGCTGCTCTTGCTCGACTGATTGATCGCAGTAGTGAGTTGGCCGACGATGCCCTTAGTTTACAAAATTCAGAAATTGGCAGTATTAACTATGAATTGGAACGTCAACGCCTAGCCCAGCGAGCACTCGTTCTGCAAGGTAATCTGACGGACGACAAAATTGCCCAGTTCAAACAGAGCAAGCTGACTTTACAACAGGAATATCAGGTATTTGAAGATGAACTTTTCGGCATCCGCAAACAAGCACGCCGGGATCATGTTGTGGTCAGGGATATGCGCGGCGAAATGGTTAAATTGCCATTAAATCAAGTACTGGACGTAACCTTCCCTAATGACATGAACATTTTTAATAAAATGGCTCATTTCGTTAAGCAACTGTATAAATTTATCAGTGATGACCCTCGTGAAGCCAATACCGAAGGCGGCGTGTTCCCTGCTATTTTTGGTACGGTATTTATGGTGATGTTGATGGCAGTAATCGTCACCCCCTTTGGTGTGGTCGCGGCGATTTACTTACATGAATATGCCAAAAAAGGACCGGTTACCAAAATGTTGCGCATTGCAGTTATCAATTTAGCGGGTGTGCCGTCCATTGTGTATGGCGTATTTGGTTTGGGCTTCTTTGTGTATATTTTGGGTGGTTCAATAGATTCTTTATTCTATCCAGAAGCGCTACCCGGCCCCACCTTTGGTACTCCAGGTGTATTATGGTCTGCCATTACTTTGGCCATTTTAACCTTGCCGGTAGTGATAGTATCCACGGAAGAAGGTTTATCACGTATTCCATCAACCGTTCGTCAAGGCAGTTTAGCCTTAGGTGCCACCAAAGCCGAAACCCTATGGCGCATTGTTATCCCCATGGCCAGCCCAGCTATTATGACTGGCTTAATACTCGCCGTAGCTCGCGCCGCCGGTGAAGTTGCGCCATTAATGTTAGTGGGCGTGGTTAAATCGGCCCCCATGTTACCGCTAGATGGTAATTTCCCGTTCTTCCATTTAGAGCGTAAATTTATGCACTTAGGCTTTCATATTTATGATGTCGGCTTCCAAAGTCCTAATGTAGAAGCCGCACGACCGCTGGTGTTTGCCACCGCCTTTTTATTAGTAACTGTTATTATTGGATTGAACATCACTGCAATTGGTATTCGCAACCATTTACGTGAAAAATTCCGTTCGTTAGAGCATTAACAGAGATCTGAGGTTTTAGAATAATGATTTCGATAGAAACACAATTTAAAGATGTCAAAAGTCTGGATTTAGCGAACTTACCAGAAGAACAAACAGCACTGTCCATTAATAATCTTAGTTTATTTTATGGTGAGAAACAGGCGCTGCAAGACGTCACGATGCGCATACCTAAAAACCAGGTAACGGCCTTTATTGGTCCCAGTGGTTGTGGTAAGTCCACCTTATTACGCTGTATCAATCGTATGAATGACTTGGTTGACAACTGCCGTATCGAAGGTGAAATTTTACTTAACGGCTTGGATATTTATCAAAAATCTGTGGATGTTGCCGCCTTGCGTCGCAACATTGGCATGGTGTTCCAGCGCCCGAATCCTTTTCCTAAGTCCATTTATGAAAACGTGGTTTACGGTCTGCGCTTACAAGGCAAAAATGACAAGCGAGTGCTGGACGAAGCGGTTGAAAAAGCCCTCAAAGGCGCGGCTTTATGGAATGAAGTCAAAGATCGCTTAAACGACAGCGCTTTTGGCTTATCCGGTGGTCAACAACAGCGTTTAGTTATTGCCCGTGCCATTGCCATTGAGCCTAAGGTGATGTTGCTGGATGAGCCAACTTCGGCCCTTGATCCTATTTCAACATTGACGGTTGAAGAATTAATTTCTTCACTTAAAGAACAATACACCGTGGTGATAGTAACCCATAATATGCAACAGGCGGCGCGAGTGTCTGATCAGACTGCCTTTATGTATATGGGTGACTTGATTGAGTATTCCGATACCAATACATTATTTACCACTCCCAGTAAGAAACAGACTGAAGACTATATTACTGGTCGTTACGGCTAACATTGAACACATTAGCGTTTGACGCTTAAAGGTACTGAAAATATGGAAAATTTTAATTTAAACAAACACATTTCAGGGCAGTTCAATGATGAGCTGGAAAACCTGCGCAATCACGTGTTGAAAATGGGCGGCTTAGTTGAGCAACAGCTGGCCGATGCTTTAACTGCGGTTGAAAACACCGATCGAGAACTCGCTCATCAAGTGTTAACTAATGACTATAAAGTCAATTTGCTCGAAGTATCTATTGATGAAGAATGCGCAAAAATTATTGCTAAGCGTCAACCTGCCGCCAGTGACTTACGCCTTATTCTAGCGATTACTAAAACGGTTTCCGATTTGGAACGTATTGGTGACGAAGCTGGACGTATTGCCAAGGTCGCCCTTGCCAGCTTTAGTAGCGCCCAACAAGATTTCTTAACCAGCTTAAACAGCATGGGTCAGCGCGTGCTAAAAATGCTGCACAACACCTTAGATGCCTTTGTACGCATGGATGTAGAAGCGGCGTTTAAAGTGCATAAATACGATCAAAAAATTGACCGTGAATATGAAGCGATGACCCGCCAGTTAATGACTTACATGATGGAAGATCCTCGCTCTATCCCGAAAGTCATGGATGTTTTATGGTCTTCGCGTTCTTTAGAACGTATCGGTGATCGTTGTCAAAATATCTGCGAATATGTGATTTACTTTGTTAAGGGTAAAGATGTTAGACACATTACCCGCGAGCAAATCCAGCGGGATATTATGGATAAAAAATAATCCAAGCCCACATCACCGCTTTATTGCATACAACGCCTCGTATACCGAGGCGTTTGGGTCTGTAAAACACTCATTAATAAACACCTAATCAATTGAATTATATAAATTAAATTCTAACGATTACGTCATTGTCGCCGATAAGTTTTTGTCCTGGAGGGGGTGAGGATAGCTAAGGCATATAATCAATGAATAGAAGACAATTTCTACGTTTTTCAACGAATGCACTTACGACCTCAATGTTACTCTCTACTGTTAGCAACGTCGCCAGTGCCACTACTGTAATCAATCATCCGAATACGATATTTTTACAAACCCCCACTGATAGCATTGCGACCAATTTGCAACAGGCTTTTGAATCGGCTTATCAATTATGGCTATTCGATCCACAAGGTCGTAGACCGGTTATTTCAGTTCCGGCTGGCACCTTTTACATTGATGAAATTGCTAATAACGATCGTGGGGATTATCCCTTTCATCTACCACCCACCTTTAAATTAATTGGAGCTGGCAAAACACAAACTCGAATTATAAATCGTACACAATCACTGCCCGCTCAATACCGCTTGTTGTATACACGCCCGCAAAGCCGTTTAGATATACTCAATGAATGTGATGCTAGCGATGGCAGTTGTATATCTAACGCGATGCTGGCACATGGCGCGGCGACCAATATTGAGATTGCAGACTTAGCTTTGCAAGACTTTGATTACGCCATCGGCTTACGCGATGCACAGCAGTGTCATATTCATGATTGTATCTTTGACGGCAGCCTAGTAGCCATACAACTGGTTACTGGTGATACCTTTGGTAACAACGCTCATCTTATAGAGAACTGTGATTTCAATGCCACCCAGAGCAATGGTAATGATCTGCGTTTTTGTCTGCGCTTTGAAGCGCCTTTTAGTAATGTATGGACGACCACAGAAACCGGCGTCCCCTCACTAGCTGAATGCGAAGCACTCGGTGGTTCGGAGCTTGATTACAATGCCACCTATCAAACCTGTGATGTTGCCAACGACACACTGCTTCAGGAATATTTAAACAGCATGTTTGGTATTGAGGCGACTAGCGATATTTCTAATAGCCAATGTGAAGTAACTGGTTGTGAGTTTCGACATGCTGCTTATAGCGCCATTGAATTTGCCGGTAAGCTCAATCAGCATAATCAAGTTCGCTATAACAGTTTCTACGATTGTTGTGGTACCGCCATCGAGTTTGACAAAGGTGCTAGCCACAATACTGCCAGTGCCAACATCATATCGGGGATGAAACCCTCGACGGCATTTGCCCCCTCTATTCCTTATGTTTTCCAAGCAGCTATCCAAGAACAAGAAGGCAGTCACACTGCTGACGTGCGGATGAAATCACTCATTTCAGAACTGGGATATGACGATCCTAATCACATTAATTATCGCGGTGATGATATTTTTTATCGCGCTAGTAGCTTACCAATGGGTAACCAAATATCCGCTAATCAATTTGATATTTCCCGCAGTTATTGGCTATCTGAATACGAAAGCAACTCTAGCAAGGCGGCGAAATTACCTGATGTCTACCCCAGTATTAAAATTCGTAAACCACTGGACACCAACGTTACCGACAATATTGAATTTGTGAGTAATGCCCAACTACATGTGACCAATACTCAGATAATGGGACAATCGCTGATTATTTATCCTGATGATGAACTTCGTGATAACCGTGGCGGGGCGCAAGTAAATGGTAATCAATTTCATGGTGCGCTTTTCATTGTGGGGACCGAAGCGGCGCCTAAAAGTACTATGCCCTTGACGATCACCTATAATAACTTTGGCGTTGCCGGCAATGCGCAACGTGGAGGAATAAACTGCAACTATGCCAAAGCACAACACATTGAGCTTAGTGACAATCAATTTGCCTGCGCAACCAATGCATCTTCCAGCGTCATCCAAAAAATAGACATAGGTGATTTTCAATGCCTGAATAATCAGTTCTTACTGCCTACAGCGAATAGCTTTTATCTACGTTCGCTAACGGCGGACAGCAACAGAAGTAATCAGACTTCACTTATTGGTAACACCTTTGAAGGGGGCGTTTCGCTATCCATACAAGATTGGAGTGACAACAGTTGGCAGTCGGACACCGACACCACGTTATGTAATGACAGTCTTAATTTTAGTCAAAACACCATCCACAATTTAGCTGGGGCATCTAAAGTGGTGGGCGTTACTATTTGGTATCGAAATCTAACCTTAAACAGTAACTATTTCGATCACTGCGAAAACAAAATATACCAGCTATATGGATTATCAGACACGTTACAACAGGATGGTTTAAACAACCTTAATTTAGCCAGCAATTCCCAAAATAGAGCTTATAGCCGTAACTATAGGAATAATAGCGGACATTATATTACCTCGACATTTTGGGCATAAATAAGTACTGATATGCATAACATGGTCGCCCTATTATTGGGCGACCTTAGCACGTTGTTGCAACATATTTTGCATATACAGCTCTGCGGCAATAGTGGCAACTTCTGCAATGGCTCGGGGGTCGCTATCATCACCGAGTTCAAAAGTAATCGACGGCGTGTGAAAACGTTCAAAAAAGTAACTTTTAGTGGTTGGTTTACTGGTGTTATGGCTGGATTTTCGTTTGAAGGATATATCAGTTTTGGCTGCATCTAATTGCTGTAACCAGCTAGCCACAAAACCTGCTAATTTCTGCATCTGCTGATCTTCTTGGGTATACATAACGTCATACCAAGTGGAATGAAAATCCAACATCCCCCACACCTCACTAACCTTGGCAATGTCGTCAATCACGCGCTTAATATGTTGGGTTTCTGGTTGAGTAAATGGCCCCCAATCCCGATTCAGATCAATCCCATTAGCATTGTACCGCCAGTTACCGGCAGCCACGCCGTCTGGGTTAATATTCGGCATAACCAGCAGATTGAATTGCTGGCGAAATTGCAGTGACAAAGGATCATTAGCACTGATACGTTCAACAAAAGCGCGCATCGCCATCGCCCCGGTTATTTCAGGCGGATGCTGACGACCTAATAATACGATTGTCGGATAGCTCACTTGCGATGACATAGACAACATAGAAATGGGCCGGCCTTGCACACTTTCCCCTATTTCTTTTAAAACAAACTTAGCATCCCGTTGCAGCAATTGCTGTAACCACAGTTGATAGTCGCTATTGCTGATCAGCGGTTGGGCGGCAATCCAAGTGGTGGCTTCGGTCACTTTCAAGCGCAAGCTAAATTGAGATTGTTGCACGTCGACATCCACATCAGACTTTGGCAACGATGACCATTGCTTGCCATCCACACTCATTTTTGGCCAGTATCTAAAACGGAATTCAGGATAACGAATATTGATGGTTATCGGTGATAGCCCCTGCCCCAGCTTGGTCACTTTAAAAGCGTACCAAGGACTGGGGTTAATGGGCTGATTTTCAGGTTGTAGGGTCAGGGTAAATTGATTATCGGATAACACCTGACAATCATGAAAGCGGCCGCTTTCAAATTGCTTATCCAATTTATATTCGGCTGATTGGCAATCTTTGCTACCTTCATCAGCCCACACTAACAATGCAGAAAAATAGACAATAACACTCAGTAACTTGACTACTTTCTGCATTGGTTGGTATCCACTAATTAAAATTATTGATAAAACTGCTGGGAAGTTTGCCAAGCAATTTGTTGTAAGGCTTTAACTTGCTTTGCGGGTAAATCCGCAGTGTAGGGTAATCCATCTGGGGTTTTACCCTGCAAGGACGCATAAAACGTACATGCCGCTAAATAGGTTCCCGCCACACTAGGATGCTTTTCTACGCTGCGATAAATCACCTTACCCTCTGCACCAAAGCCTTGCACATCTTTACTGTACAATTCAATATCGGGATGACTTTGCTGGGCTGCTGCAAACGCGAGCCCCACTGGCACCACCAACATATTCAAAGCATTACCTTGGCGAACATAAGCATCCCGCAACTCGGTGGTCATTGCTGCATTGCCTTTATAGCCCCAGGTCATAAAGAATACCGGCTTGGCAGCATGTGCTCTAACCATTTTGCTCAATTCAGCACTGGCTTGTTTGAAGGCTTTGCGGCTTTTGCTTTTAATGGGACCATTACTGTAATCCTGTAGCACCACCACATCCCAATGGTTATCGCCGGGTAACTTCAACAAGTTAGCCACTCCCGGTACATGTTCATGTAAGCGACCACCAGAAATGGTTTTTAAACGAGAACCATACTCACCCTTTTCCCAAGCGCCTGATGCTCGCACTAAATTGCTATAATGATTAGCAATACCATTATTAAAATAACTAAAACTATTACCCACAAACATGACTCGTTTAGGGGCATCAATAGATTTAATTTTCGGCTGTGGCGCGGTTTGTTCTGCTGACGGAGCCGCCACAACTCCTAGATTTATAATTAGGCCAACAACAGTGACCAAGGTTACCAAAATGCGTTTCATGTCATATTCCTAAATAAAAGGGTGGCGCTATGAAGAGAAAATATAAGGAGCCCACCAAATAGAAACGATGGAGATTAAAAACATACCGACAATGTTCAGCATCAAACCACCCCGTACCATTTGCGGAATAGTGATCGCGCCGGATGCGAAGACAATGGCATTTGGTGGCGTCGCCACTGGCAACATAAAGGCACAACTAGCCGCTAAGGTAATAGGTACGCTGAGCATAAAAGGGTCAAGTCCGGTTTGTATGGCAATGGCCCCCATCACCGGCAAAAAGGTCGCCGCCGTGGCTAGATTACTCGTCAGTTCGGTTAAAAATATCACCAGTCCTGCTGCTGCAATTACCAAAGCCACCACACCAATATTACCTAGTGGAGCCAAACTTTCTCCCAACCATAAAGCCAGACCGGTATTGGACACGGCAGCCGCTAAGCTCAATCCGCCTCCGAATAAAATCAATACCGCCCAAGGCAAACGATTAGCATCGTGCCAGGTAAGTAGTTGTGGCTGCTCTTTTTCACCGCTTGGCATAAGGAACAACAACAAGGCCGCAACCATAACGATACCGGTATCGGATACACCTTCTAAGTTTAGTGCGGCTTCTAGTGGCCGGCGTAGCATCCACGCAAAGATCACTAAGCAGAAAATAACTGCCACGCGACGTTCTGCTGAACGCATCGGCCCTAACTCTGAACGTAGTTTGCTGAGATGTGCTTGCACCGCGGGGTTTTCTTTAACGGTGACTTTAAAAGCCAAACGAGTAAGTACAAACCAAGTGATTGGCAACATTAATATCATTACCGGTACACCAACGGCCATCCAGCTTGCGAAGCTAATTTCAATACCATAGCTTTCCTGTAAAAAGGCGGCGAGCAAGGCATTAGGCGGTGTACCCACCAAGGTCGATAAGCCGCCAATAGTGGCACCGTAAGCAAGACTAAGTAACATCGCCACCTGAAAATCGGTTTGCTGTTTAGCGTTTAATTCACTGGCGTGGTCAATAATCACTTTGACCACCGACAGACCAATGGGCATTAGCATCATGGTGGTAGAGGTATTCGTCATCCACATCGACAATACCGCGGATACCAGCATAAAACCGGCAATTAGGCGTTGGCCATCGGTGCCGGTTTTAGTCAGGATCATCAAGGCAATGCGTTTATGTAAGTTCCAACGTTCCACCGCAATCGCTAATAAAAAAGCCCCTAGGAATAAATAGATGATCGGATTGGCATAGGGTGCAGCGGCATCTTTAATTGAACTAATGCCCAATAGATCAAACACCACTAACGGGATAAAAGCGGTGACGGGTACCGGAATCGCTTCCGTTGCCCACCATAACGCCATCCATATACCAACCGCTGCGGTGCGCCATGCTTCAGTAGGCATAGTTTGCTGCACACCATCAAAAAACATCATTAACGCAAAAATAGCCGGGCCCGCTAACATGCCAATATTCTGGTAATTAGCACGCATATATACGGATTGTTGTTCTACATTTTCATTTGTCATGGGTACCACTTATTGATAACTGCCGAACAGCTGTATCATTAAAATATGCGTATCGCCAAAACACTCATAGTGCCTCGGCGATGATCACATTATTAAAGGAACGCTTTAAATTCCAGATAGTAATTTCGACCTAAGTCACGATGGGCATCGGAGAAATAACCAAAATATCCATCAGCCAAAGGCGCGCGCTCGTCCGTTAAGTTTTTCAAGCCTAGACGAATGCGCATACGCGTATCCTGCACATCAAAACGATAATCGACGGTAGCATCAAAGGTGGTCATGGATGGAATGATATAACGGGTACCATCACTTAACGTCAGTGAGCTTTGATAAAATTCACCAATTTTATAACCACTTACCGATGCGCCCCAACCGCCTTTACGCCATGACAACTTAGCCGAATGGCGTTCATCCTGATTACCATCCATACCGATTAAATCAGCAAAACCATTAACTGGATAGTTAGAGGGGATAACACCGCTTTCTTGAGCATCAACCAACGCAGCTATATCGCCACCCGCTTGTTGCTCAAATTTATCGAGAAACGCGCCGTTATAGCGGAAGTTAAACTTACCAATTGCTGTGTCGAATTTGTAATAAACGCCAATATCATGACCAGATACCGTGCGCGTATCCAAATTGGCATAATTATCATTAATATATTTAATGTTACCGGCAGGGCATAAACCAGCAGCGGTATAAATGGCGGCATCATCTGCACCGATTTCATCACGCACCACAGCAGGATTGCTATTTACTGCATCACAATTACTAGCACCACTTTGTAAACGATAAACCAAATCGAGTAGGGTGTGGTTTTCTTCCCCTAATAAACCAATGGTATTTTCTTTTTTAATGGTCCAGTAATCCAGAGTAATCGACAGATCACGAGTCGGAGTAAAAACCAAACCCACTGAGGTATTCGTGGATTCTTCCGGAATGAGATCCTCACTCCCTTGTGCAATCCGCTGCATCGCGTATTCGCAATCAAGTACATCTTGATCAGGATCACCGCCATTCTCCGCCGCATAAGTACAAGCCCAATCGATACGAGTATTATTTCGAGCAACAATCTCTTCATTGATGGTGACCAAATTTGGCGCTCTAAAGGCTTCAGACCAAGAACCTCTGACCAACACTTCGTCAATGGGGCGCCAACCAAAGGCCACTTTCCCCACTGTGGTATTTTTCACATCAGAGAAATCTTCATAACGCACTGCCATTTGTACATCGAGATTATCTAAAACGGGGAGCTGTAACTCGGTAAATAATGATGTCACGCTGCGCGAACCACTGTTATCTGGGGTTGGGCTGGAATTCACCACATCGGCGACAAACGGATAGGTATCACCGTCACCGTCGACGAATTGGATGGTGCCATCGAGTCGGTCATCACGATCATCGTTAAAGGATTCTTTACGATATTCAAAACCCACTAACATACCGGCTGTACCGCCGGGTAAGCTGAATAAATCAGTGTTGGATATTTTGCCATCAAAAGTAGTGAGCTTAGTTTCACTGATCCGTGAGACATCAATGAGAGCACGTTCAATATTACTATTTACACCACCACTAAATGGGTTATATGCAGCGTCAGTTGTATCGTTAAGAGCTTCTTGCATCAAAGTATTAGAAACACGATTATGGGTGATATCGGTTTTTTCAGCTTTTGACCAAGACACCGCACTTTCCCAATCCCAATCACCTAGAGTGCCACGGAAGCCTTGTAAGAAACGATAGGCACGACCGTCATTATCGATAACCCGTGGGATTTCCGTAAAACGATAGTTATCCATTAGTAACGCCATACCTTCACAAGGTACATCGGTGCCGATAACGCTATCGGGTAAGCGATTAGGTGAGCCGCAAGGCCCTAACGGGTTCCAATAATTATCCGCCGCCACTGTCAATTTAGAGGTGGAAAAGGGAGCCGTCGTATGGCGAACTAAATTAGTGCTCGAATTGTAAAAAGAGAATTCAGTAAAACTTTGAATACCGTTTTCAAACTCATGATTAATAAAAGTAAACAGATTGGTTCTGGCCAATTGCGACATTAAATCACGATTTTCATTAAGATTGTGACGATAGGTTCCCTGCCCGTCAATTGCACCACAAGTGCCATAACCAATATCATACTCGCAACGGTCATCACCAGCAGGATAGGTTTCAAATTCACCACTTGAATCCGTTAAGACATCCCGCAATCCTGAACTATTGGCACTGTTAACTAGGTCATACTGACCGTAAATAGAGTTAGCACTGTCATTACGAAATGCAGTATCCCCCGCCCATGGTGAATCTTCTGGAATACGATCTCTGAAATCTGAATTTGACCAACGAGGATCTTCAGAAGAATTGACTCTATCTCGGTCATAATAGTTAAAGAACGTACTAACATTGGTACGACCGCCGTTAAAATCTTTACCCCATTCAATGGTCAGGGTTTGGTCTTTACGGCCAACGTGTTCGAAACCGGCAAATTTGGCGCGAACATTTAACCCGACAAAATCACTTTTAATCACATGATTGACCACACCCGCAACGGCATCAGCGCCGTAAATGGCAGACGCGCCGTCACGTAACACTTCCACCTGCTCCAGTCCGGCGACTGGAATGGTGTTTGAATTGACCGTGTTGACTGGTACAAAACTACCACCCACTGATTCGGTTTGATAGGCTGCTGAGTTAACCATGCGGCGGCCATTGAGCAACACCAATGTATTACCGGTGCCAAGGTTACGTAAGTTAAATGCCCCCACATCACCACGGGCGGAATTGACACCGCCACTGATATTTTCGGCTTCATTAAAAAAGTTTTGGCCATTCTCTGGAATTAAATCTAATAATTCATCACCCGAATCAACGCCCAACTCGGCGATATCTTCTGCCGTAATTAATGACACCGCCAACGCTTCGCTAATTTTTCCACCGCGAATTTGGGTACCTACCACCTGAATTTTTTCTACTGCTTTTTCATCTTCGCTAGTGGTTGATTCTTGAGCAGAGGTTTGAAACTGAGTTAACGCGACCATTAAACCAAGCAAGTAAGGTGTTGCCCGATAGCCACGGCGATAATGCGAACGTATAGTTTTTGTAATTGCATTCATTTTTGTTATTCCTGTTGTGTATCCCCCTTACATCGTTTGAGTTGTAAAAAACCCCTACAGCAATGTGAAATTTTTGTTAAAAATTATAGTGAGGGTTTAAAAAACAATAAGTGCCACAAAGCCAGCGACAATAATGGCGATACTAATTAAGGCTGCATAAGGGTCGGTAGCGACACGCTCATCTTGTGGTTCGTCTGCTGGAGAATGGATGACTGGGAATGCCACCACTTCGGGCAATTCTATTTGATGCTGTACATCGTTGAGGGTGGCCATTTTTGCCCACACTTCGGCGAGTTCTTCAAAGGCCCAACGATGGGTTGGGTCAGAGTCCAGCCATTGGTTGAATTGCCCTTGTTGTTGTTCGCTAAGACTGCCTGAATCCAGTTTAACCAACCACTGAGTGGCTTCTTGAACTGCCGACTCAGGAATACCATAGCCTATCCATTCATCTAAAAACACTAACGGGTACCGGTTAACTTATTGGTTGTAGATTGTTCCGCTGAATCGATAATGAATTGTCGGCATAACTTCATGCCGGTGGCCAAATGGTTCTCTACGGTTTTTACCGAGATATGCATAATCTGCGCTATTTCAGCATGAGACTTACCTTGTAATTTACGCATCACAAATACTTGTCGGCAAGCGTAAGGCAAGGTATTCACCGCTGCCAGCAGCAAGGCTTTATCTTCATTATTTATTTGTTGTGCCGATGGGTCTCGCTGCGTTCCTACGTAGATACCGGATACATCGTTAGCGCTTTTAGTTACTACTTGCCGATGCCGCAATCGACTAATAGCAATATTTCTAGCAACGCGAAATAAAAAAGGTCGAGGTTCGATTTGCTTCTTCGCTTTTAAACTTAAATAGACTTCCAGATAGGCTTCTTGCATCACCTCTTCAGCTTCAGCGGTATTCAACAGCTTACATAATGCCGCCAATAACATCACCGAAGTCTCTTTATAAAATTCCGCCATCCATGCGTTCAACTTTTTAAGCTCAAGACCCTGCAAAAGGAAAGTTAATTGTGTCATTGTTGAATACCTGATCGATTGTGAAAAGGGTGAATTCAGTTGAGTACTGATTTAACACCTTTTTTAACCATAACAAAAATTAGCCACATTAGAATAGTTTTAAGCTTGCTTAAAGGCAGATGATTATCACTTTATAATATTTGAATCATAATCATTAATAAATAATGATAACGTTATGTAAGATTCGTAGAGATGGATTGATGGCTAAAGTAATTCAACACAACAAAACATCAACATTAATTATCGTTGCTGCGGTAACGCTTCTAGGCGCCATGGCTGCATTACTCTATATTGCGCATCAGTCCAATGTGTCACTACTCAACAGCCCTTACATTATCAATACCACAGGCCAAATTCGTGGCGGTATACAGCGTATTAGCAAGCTAAAAACCGGCGACTGCCAACAGCACTGTGCTCAACTAATCAACGATGTTGACCACAAAATTGAAGACATTATAAAGTTAGCCAAAACACTCGAACAACCCGCCACCGATAATGACATTGTCATCAACATGCAAAAGCTTAAACCATTATGGGAAGCCCTTAAGCTTGCTTATCAAACGCCTGATAATCACCAGCAGATCATGGAATTAAGTGAGCAGGCATGGAATATTGCCGATACCGCCGTATTAAGTGCACAGCATGTCACCGAAAATAATGTCACTCATTTAATCTGGTTATATCCGCTAGCCTTACTCATTATATTAGCCAACGGCGGTATTGTTTTCTTAGCCTTTACTCGGGTACGTAAAATCCTAGAGCACCGAAGCATTAAAGATGCCGTAACAGGACTATTTAACCGCTACGCATTTCTACAAATGTTAGATAAAGAAGTGGCACGGGCTAATCGGCATAAACGTCCTTTTTCACTACTGTATTTTGACATTGATTATTTTAAAGAGATCAATGATAAACATGGGCACCAAATAGGTGATGAGACCTTAAAAACATTGGCTGATTTAGTTGCTTCCATTGCCCGTAATAACGATATTGTGTCACGTATTGGCGGTGAAGAATTTACCATTATTGCCCCCGAAGCCACTCAAAAAGAAGCCCAACAGTTTGCCGAAAAAATACGTCAAAGCGTAGCCGAGCATGAATTCCCAAAAGTGGGTAAACTGACCATTAGTATCGGCGTTGCTCAACATCGCGCCAGTCTATCGGCGCAAACCCTATTACAGTATGCCGATACCGCTATGTACGAAGCCAAAAATGGCAGCCGTAATTGTGTCAAAGTGTTTGAGTTTTTACCTGAGTCAGTTTAGTTAACCTCAGCTCGAGATAAAAATGTCGAGAGTGTAGTTATAATTCATATATTTCAATGGGTTACTTGTTTTTAATAATATCAATATTGTTTTTGCTTGGTACAGTGCTGTAGGGCGTTGCTTATTCCGAGCTGAGGTTAGTTATTAACATGAACCTAGGATAACGCTACAAAGTCACTTTTCATTGCTTATCCCTTAGGTTTTCAAGTAGGGTAGAGCAGCAAACCTAATACCAACAATAAGGATAACCCTATGAAAATTATTAGTTTGGCACTCATTGTTTTAGGAATAGGCCTAGCCTATTGGGGCTATGATATTGCGAGCTCGGTGCAATCAGAAGTCACGTCGACTATAATCGGTTCTGAATCAGATAAAGTAATGCAACTGTACATTGGTGGTGCAGTGAGCTTGGTAGTAGGCATTTACTTATTTTTGAAAAAATAACGACGGCCTTTTGGCCATACCACTTAAAAGCATGCCACAGATAATAAAAAAGCCACTAATGTGGCTTTTTTAAATTATGAATCTGCCTTGTAGCCTTTAGAAATCACGTTTATATGAGATGCTAAAACCAATTCCTTTGGTCTCAGAACGGAATAAAGTGTTTTCAAATTCCAATTCCTTTTTCTGATCTAACATATTCTGCACTTTAAATTTAACTGTAGAGTTAAAGTCAGGATAGTAGGTATAAACCACATCCAACGAATGGAATGGCTTTTCATAGCTATCATCAAAACTATCGATACCAGGGATCAAAATACGCTCACCAAACACGTTATACACTAACGAAGCTGAATGATTACCATTAGGTGAGTCATAACCCAACTGCAAGTTCGCTACGTATTCCGAGTGCCCCGTCATACGGCGAGTCAAATTAGTAATCGCAGCAGACACACCGGTTTGTTCAACAATATGCTGAGAATCTAATACAATTTCTGAATCAGATAGAGTTAAGTTGCCGGATACAAATAAACTGTTCCAAAACTCGCCACCTAAAAAGCTTAAGCCTTTTAAGAACTCAATTTCGACACCATACAATTCACCGGTTTCAGCATTGGCAATACGTACCAAAGGTGGCCCATCTTGAGCTGGAGATTGCACGGATTCAATGGGGTCAATCATATCTTTGTAGAACAAACCTACAGATAAGTTATCACCTTGATCCAGATACCACTCCCAACGAACATCATAGTTCTTCACTGATGTCGTACGCAGGCCCGGCGTTCCACCAATGGGGAAGTCGGTTAGCGGGTCAATATAGGTCGAACTAGACACTTCACGCAAGTCAGGACGCACCACGGTATTACCGTAACTGGCCCTTAACTGCATTTCATCATTGATGGTATAGGTCAGCGCTAACGCAACGTAAACATCATCTTCCTGAAATGCCAGTTGGCTACGATCTTCTTCATCTGGTAAATCAATTTGATTAGATTTTGGATCAAAGGGCACCACGGCTTGTCGGAAGTCTTCCCAACGGGCTCCACCACTAATCCGCCATATCTTATTGAAAAACAAATCAGCTTCGAAGTAAAAGGCATCCACTTTTTGTGCCGCCGCAAAATCATCACCGGCAATAGTCGTATCTGACAACAATGGTGTTGAGTTTAACGTGGCAGCATCCAGAGCTTGGTTGCTAAGAATATCGCCAAACACTGAGCCATTCAAAATGGAGCTATCAGCAAAACCACGGGTGTTAATATCAAAACGGCGGTTTTCAGCTGTACGGGATTTAGTGATAAAATCACCACCGGCTTTTAACTCAATTTCCCACTTATCAAGTGACAAAGGGTAATTAACATTCCAACCGTAGTTTTCAACTCTGTCATGCAAATTCTGAAATTGGTAACGGCCTGCTGTTGTCGCATTCGTCAGGCTACTTTCATTAACTCGGTCAAACAAGCCATCTTCGTTATCGTCTTCAAGTATAAAGCGAGAGGTGAAACCACCTGGCGCGTTACGCGAAGAGCGGCCTAACGAATAACGCCAGTCCAAACCCAGAAAACCCAAATCGGTGAACGTATGAGTACCTTTAACCTGATTGGTATACATTTTACGCTCTTCATACACAACTTGGACCTGGTGAATTCGTTGTCCATCGATTAGCTGAATATTGTTTGAGTTACCTATTTTGTCGGTAATTTGATCGCGAGTATCGTTGAGCACGATAGAACTAAAGTCCAAGCGATGCTTACTGTTGTAATCAATACCAAAATTGAACATACCAGACCATTTAACGGAATGCTCGGTGGTTTCAACTTCGTCAAAAAAGCGCACTAAACGAATTTCATCGGCATTACGCTGTGGCTGTTCACCGATGTATTCATCAGCAACACTCCAACTATTGTCATAGCCAGCGGTTGCTAAAAAGCCGTAACTCACATCATCATTTAAATCGTATTTATTACCTAAAGACATGTTTGCGCCAACATCAGGATCAACACTGTCTTTAACCGGATGATAATCGCGATTGAGGGTTTTCAACAATTCGCGGGCTTCAGATGACGAGACATCGTCTAAAAACTGTTTACTTTGCCATAGATCGACTATGCCTTGTGGCGCTGCACGAGTACCATCATCGACGCCCTTCCAATCATCACCACCACCGTTATATTGGTACGCATCGTCAAAGTTTTCACTATTACCACCTAATTTTCCACTGAGATTAAATACAAATTCTGAGGGAATGGTTTTAAGACGAATATTCACATTACCACCACCAAATGCCGCTGGCATTGAAGGTGAGAACGATTTTTGTACCGATAACGACTCAATGATATCGGATGGAAATAAATCTAACGGAATAACAGAACGTGTTGGATCAGGACTTGGTACCGCTGAATTATTCAATTGTGTGCTTGAGTAGCGCTCACCTAAGCCACGTACATAGATAAACTTACCATCTACTAACGTTAAGCCGGTAACACGTCTAAGTGCTGCAGCCGCATCACTATCACCTGTACGCGAAATTTGTTCTGCACCCAAGATATCAGCGACGAAAGCTTGATCTTTTCTTTCCTGAAGAACGGCAGTGGCAGTACCTTTTAAGCGAGTGCCTGTTGCCACAACTTCTTCAATCACCTTCTCTTCTGATTCTTCCTGAGCATAAGCAGCCGGTTGCACCGTCAGAGCAATCAACACTGCCAGGGATAGGTTCTTCAATGGAAACCTTTGGACAGGACTATTCATTATTAACCTCTTTAAGAATACGTATTTACTAGCCATTCAAGATATTTAAACGTGAGCCCCGAATGCCTTAACAAAAAAGTGCACCACCACTACTTAAAATCGGCGGCGCACTTTGTCGGTTCAATAACGAATCTTAGTCTTCAAGACCAACTGTCCAGCCTGCGGTCCAGTCGTTGCCTTCTTCAACTGCACCGATGAAGCTAGCATTTTCAAAGAAAGTATCGCCGGAGAAGTCTTTAGGTGTACCTACTGCATTAGAGAAGATACCGTTAACAACTGTTGCTCTATCAGCTTCCACTGCATTGTCACTTTGCACTGTGGTAAACCAGTTTTCTAGGTCAACTGCACCATCTGCATTCTTGAAGTTTTCACCGTTCTCACAAGCAATAACAGAGTTAGTGAAAGTAATAGTACCGTCACCTAAGTTAGCTTGACTCTCGGCAATATTCTCAACTTCAAAACACTCACCCATTCCTGTAGAACCAGTAATGATGAAGTTGCTTAATTGAGCGCCGGTACCTTCACGTAAATAAACACCTTCTGAATCATCTTCACCATCAAAATCGTTACCAATAATAGTAACGTTAGCTAGGCTTGGATTAGATTGAGGTTGCTTATCTGGGGTAGAGCCATCGTTATCTGCTTCAATACCACGGTTGGCATCAGAGTTGTCAGTAGCCTGACGAACTAATACATATTGCAAACGACCTTGGAAACCATTGTCCCAGTCAATGCTGTCGTCCTGAATATCAGTCAACACTAAGTGTTTAACATCAACATTGCCGCCGAAGAATTCAACACCATCATCCGCATTTTTGTGGATTTGAATATATTCAACAGTAGTACCAGAACCTACACCACCAAATGTAATACCATTTAATTCATTATCAGGTGCAATTTCAAAACCACCGTGCATTACACGTACATAACGCAAAGTACCTGAATTGTCTGCAGTATCGGTGCCACCAAATACAGCGCCTTCTTGCACGCCTTCAACTTGTAACGCACAAGCTGAACCGTCTGCTGGACACTTGTTAGATGGAGCATTACCTAGTAATACCATGCCACCCCATTGACCTGCTTCGGCTTCTAGACCTTGTACATCTTGAATTGAAGTAAAGCTAATTGGGCTTGCCGCAGTACCTACTGCATTAATTTTTGAACCACGACTAACAACAATATAATCGTTACCAGAGGCGCCAAATACCGTCACACCTGCATCTATTGTTAAAGTTGCACTATCAGCATTATCGCCACCAACAAATACTGCACCAGAAAGTGCATAAAGGTTGCCAGACGTTAAATGCAAGTCTGATGTAATACGACCGCTAATTTGACAAGTTGTGGTGTCGCCATCGGCAGAAGAAATAGCCGTTGTGGTAGCTGGACAACCCGATTGAGTGGCAACTACTTCAACTTCACCACCACCAAAACCAAATGCCCAACCTTGACGCCAGTCATCACTCGCTTTGACTGCACCGATAAAGTCAGTGGCATCAAAGAAACCGTCGATGGTGGAAGCATCAGTTGCTCCCTCAAGTAAAGGTGAACCAGATTGTGGCGTACCATCTGCATTTAACATGGGTGAAGTAATACGGTTACCCGTTTGCACATTAAGGAACCAGTCTTCTAAATCAACTGCACCCTCTTCATTTTTAACGTTTTCATCATTGGTACAACCTAGTACCGAAGTCGATATGGTAATTGTACCGTCAGACAAATTAGCTTGTGATTCAGTAGAATTTTCAACTTCTAAACATTCACCCATACCAGCTGGGCCAGTAATTACTAAATTATATATTTGTGCACCGGTACCTTCACGAAGGTAAACACCTTCGGAGTCATCTTCACCATCGAAGTTATTACCGATAATAGTCATATTGGCGATCATTGGATTAGACTGAGGCTCTTTATCCGGTGTTGAACCGTCGTTGTCTGCTTCTATACCACGGTTTGCATCACCAGAGGCTTTGTCATGCTCTACATAAACGTATTGCAACTTACCTTGGAAACCATTATCCCAATCCACACTGTCATCTTGGTTGCCGGTTAACACTAAGTGTTTTGCTTGAACCGTACCGCCAAAGAATTCAACACCATCATCGGCATTAGCATGTACTTGTACATAATCAACAGTAGTACCAGCACCTACACCACCGAAAGTAATACCATTAAGTTCGTTGTCTGGGGCAATTTCATAACCCGCATATTTAACAACAACATAATTTAACGTACCTGAATCATCTTCAGTATCAGTACCGCCGAATACAGCACCTTCTTCAACACCTTCAACTTGCAGTGCGCAATCTGAACCATCTGCCGGACACTTGTTGGATGGTGCATTACCTAAAAGAACAACACCGCCCCATTGGCCTGCGCCTACTTCACTACCAACAACATCTTGGAAAGACGTCATAATGATTGGATCGGCAGCCGTACCAACAGCTTGAATATCAGAACCTCGGCTAACAACCAAGTAGTCACCGCCATTACGCCCAAAAATAATGGTACCTGGCTCAATCACTAAACTAACGCTATCTGCGTTGTCATTACCGATGAAAACCGGACCTTCTAGTGCCCATACGGTATCGTTAGTTAGGGTAACGGTAGTATCTGCAGAGCTAGTGCCTTTTGCGGCATTAGCCACCAAGCGACCGGACAGCGTACGAACTTCAACGTCTTTTCCCATTGAAGTTGACACTTGTGATGATAAAAACGAGCTTGCCTCACCTGGACGTGTATCTGTTGGTGTAGTTGGTGTGGTAGGCGTAGTTGGAGTCGTTGGCGTACCACCAGTATTATTGGTTACGCTGTTATCTGTATTACTATTATCAATATCGCCTTCGCTGATATTAATGTCACCGCCACAACCGGCCAAAGTTAGTGCGACTGCAATGGCCGACACTTTAAAAATATTTGCTAATACCATTAGGTTCTCCCAGATTATGTTTTTGTAATAAATTAAAACTCTGAGGAGATTAACCAACGGAAGTGACAGTTTTGTTACAATATGTCAGTGTCATAAAACTTTAATAATTAAGGGGTTATTGGAGTAGTTGACAACATATAAACGGGATATTTAAATCTATCGGTCACGAAACCATTTGGTCACAATGGTTTTTTCACCCGCTATAATGGGTAAAGACTGATGCAAGGTTAACGGATTTGGGGTGCCATCTACGCACAGGTTATTCCACACTAGCGCAGTGCCTTTTTTGGGTGTAACCGTTAGATTAAGGTGTGGAAATTCAGTTTCTCCACCTTCACATGATTGATCAAGATAGATCATAAAAGTCCAGCTACGCTGCCCCCTTTGCTGCGCATGGGTTTTATATTCTTCGGAACCCGGTTCAAAATAATCGGTATGCTTTTTAAACTGCTGACCAACAGCATAGTGTTGCGCTTGCATCATCTCCTTCGCTCCCACTTCAATACCAAGACATTGCACAATTTGAGTTTCTAAACGCTTAACTGCAGCATGCTCGATAATGGACAAATCACAGGTCGTAGAAGTACGAAAACCTTCATAGCCGGAATTAGCTGAAATTTCTGAAGGTTTGAGTGCCGATTTGGCAATATTAATAATCTCGTCACATTGAGGGAAACTAAGAAATTCTTCAATAACAAATAATTGTGCTTTTTCCTGCTCTAAAAAACGCACGTTATATTGACCTTTTACGCCAATCAATTGTGGATTTGATAATTTACGATAATAATCCGCATTTCTTTGGTGAGATAACTCTGCGGGTAAATTTTTACCCAAGGCCTTACGCGCAACAGCAAACGTAAAGCCATTTTCCAATAAAGTATTGAGAATATCAGAACTCTTAACACCGGAAATTAAATTTTTTACAACCCAGTTTTTCCAATTCGTAGGTAACGTTGACATCGCGTTCCTTTTTGACTTAAGCATTGACACATGTAGACTAAATCAAATAAACAACTTCTCATTAGAATATATTTTTATGACGGAAATATGACAAAAAACGCTATCTTTAGCTGTTACTTGGACTTTGTTAAAAATATAATCTTTAAAATATTCATAACAATGCTATTTTTATAGGCTAAATCAACTAACTAGTTTGATTATCCCCCTTGTGTATAGGGCAATTTAAAATTACTCTAGTACCTATCTATAGCTTCAAATGACATGGAAATTGGATGACAAAGGTCAAAACAGCGTTATCGAAAAAGCTATTGACCCGGGTGCTGTCGGTCTACTTCATGCTTACGATAGTCGTCACTGTTGGTCAGGTTTTTACTGAGTACCTAAACGCAAAAAGTCATATTCAAGACGAACTACAAACCTTAAAGAATACCTTTGGTAGCTCGCTAACACGTGCCATTTGGGAATTAAACTACCCGCAAGCGGTAGCCTCGGCGCAAGGGTTGATGGAATTACCTATTGTTGAAGGTGTACAAATCCGTGATGAAAGCGGTAAGTTAATCGCCGATTTAGGTCGCACTACTATTAGCTCTGAAGAAATTGTCACTTCTGGACAGTTTTCTGACCATGACAATGCTACTTTCAGTTACAGCTTCCCGCTTATTTTTGAGTTCTCTGGACGCACCTCACAAGTGGGTGATGTCTCGTTGTATTCCAGCTTTAATATTATTGTTAGTCGAATTGAAGTGGGGCTGTTTTTCTTGGTGGGCAACTCCATTGTTAAAACCGCCTTTCTGATATTCTTGTTCTTGCATGCGTTTAGAAAAATGCTCACCGACCCCATGGAAGAGCTTACACAACAAATTGGCCAGTTTGACCTTCATCACTTAGAAAGCTCAAAAATTAATATTCATTCCGCCGATGACAATGAATTGATGTTGTTGCAACGAGCCTTTAATAATCTCATCGATGACCTGATCCATTCCCAAGATAAGCTCAATGACACGCAGGCTGAATTAAAAGAAGCCAATAAACGCTTAGATGAACAAAACCTGACATTAGAGCAAGATGTCGCCAAGAAGACCGCGTCCCTGAGTAAGATCATGCTCGATTTGGAAATTCAAAAAGACGAACTGCTGAAAAACCAAATCGAACTGCGTCAAGAGAATAACGAAAAAACTAAAATTGCTAATGAGTTACGCATTACCAACGACGAGCTGGCAATGTCCATGGACAACCTCAAAAAAGCCCAATATCAATTGGTAGAGTCGGAACGTTTAGCCTCATTAGGTGGGCTAGTAGCCGGTATTACTCATGATGTGAATACTCCATTAGGTATTGGCGTTACCGCCGCCAGCTTTTTGCAAGACCGCTTAGCCACACTAGAAAAATCCTATACCGATAAAAAGCTCGGGGCTAAGGCCATGAGTAATTTTTTGCTTGAAGCACAGCAAACCACCACGTTATTACTAAGTAATTTAAATCGTGCCTCGTCCTTAGTGGCGAGCTTTAAACAAGTGGCTGTGGACCAAACCAGTGAAGTAGAACGTAATATCAATGTAAAAGGCTATATTAACGAAGTCATTCAATCCTTAGCCCCGACGTTGAAAAAAACCAAACACAATATCATTGTGGAATGTGCAGATAATCTTGAAGTGTATTGTGCTCCCGGTATTGTGGCGCAAATATTTACCAATATGATCATGAACTCGGTATTACATGGCTTTGAAAATATTGCCGAAGGTAAAATTAATATTGAAGTAGAGATCGTTAATAAAAAAGTCAAAATTAATTATCGCGACAATGGTAAAGGCATGAATGAAGAAGTATTAACCCACCATTTTGATGCTTTTTTTACCACCAAACGTGATAAAGGCGGCAGTGGCTTAGGTACACACATTATGTATAATCTGGTCACACAGGCGCTTAAAGGCAACATTAAAGTCAATAGTGCGCCGAGTCAGGGCATTAGTTACGAAATTACCTTTCCCGTGAAAAAGGGCTGAATCCAGCCTTTTTGTTCAATCAATATCGTTTTCGTACCTTACCCAGCCTCTAACAACGCTGGGTAAGATGCGTCTTTTATTTATTAGGAATCAACATGTGGTTTAAAAACCTGAAGATATACCGTTTTACCCAACCCTTTACTATTGATGAAGAGCAGCTTCAGCAGCAGCTGGATGGCTTTAGTTTTCGTCCTTGTGGCAGTCAGGAAATTGCCACCCAAGGCTGGACGAGTCCACTTCCCCAAGGCGAAGAATTGTTTCTTGCCAGCAGCGGCTACTATTGTCTAAGTCTGAAAAAACAAGAGCGGGTTTTACCCGCCGCGGTGGTCAATGCACAAGTGGCAGAGAAAGTCGCTGCCATCGAAGCTGAAACCGGTGCCAGTGTCGGTAAAAAGGCACAACAAGATATTAAGCAAGAAATTACCCACCAGCTACTACCCCGAGCTTTCACCAAAGACTCTTTCACCCAAGGCTTTATTGCCCCTAAAGATGGTTTGCTGATTGTAAATGCGTCCAGTGATGGTAAAGCAGAAGTATTCTTAGCCCATTTACGTAAAGCCATTGAATCGTTGCCGGTTGTACCCCTAGCTAAGCGCAGCATCAGCGCCGATTTAACCACATGGCTAACAGAACAAGCTCCCGCTTCTATTCAATTGCTAGAAGAAGCTGAGTTAAGGTTGCCAGAAGAAGATGGCGGTATTATCCGTTGTAAAAATCAAGAACTTGGCTGTGATGAAATACTGGCTCACCTGCATTCGGGTAAATTTGTCTCTAAAGTGGCTATCGAGTGGGATGAAACCTTGAGCGCCATTATTCAGGAAGATTTGGCCATCAAGCGAGTTAAATTTAGCGATGTGGTACTAGAGCAGAATCAAGATATTCCTAAAGATCAATTAGCCGCTAAGATAGATGCCGACTTTAGTTTAATGGCTGCCGAGTTAGTGCGTTTTGCCAAAAGCCTTGATGAGTTGTTAGCCCTAAACCAAGACACAATCTAAACCCTCGCAATTCAATTAAAATATTTCCATTATTGTGACATAAAAAAACCCCGGCAAAGCCGGGGTTCAAATACTACGTCTTACTTATTATTATGATTTGGTACTAAAATCTGGGTAGGCTTCTAAACCACAGTCAATCACATCCAGACCTTGATATTCTTCTTCTTCAGTTACTCGGATACCAGTCACCACTTTCAGAATACCCCATACGATTAAACTCGCACCGAATACCCAAACAAAGATAGTTACTGCACCTAATAACTGAGCACCAAAGGTTGCACCGTCATTGGTTAATGGCACTACCATCACACCAAATAAACCCACAGTACCGTGAACAGAGATAGCACCTACTGGATCATCAATTTTGATTTTATCTAAACCGATGATAGAAAGTACGACCAAGATACCGCCGACAGCACCGATTAATGTTGCTTCAAGGGCTGTTGGAGTAGAAGGCTCAGCAGTAATAGCTACTAGGCCAGCCAAAGCACCGTTCAGTACCATGGTTAAATCCGCTTTCTTGAACAATATTTTCGCTAGAATTAAGGCTGCTATTGCACCACCAGCAGCTGCAGCATTAGTGTTTAAGAACACCATGGCAACTGAGTTTGCATTAGCGATATCGCCTAATTTCAATACAGAACCACCGTTGAAACCAAACCAGCCCATCCATAAGATGAATGTACCTAAGGTTGCAAGAGGAAGGTTAGCACCAGGAATAGCGTTTACTTTGCCATCAGCAGTATATTTGCCTTTACGAGCACCAAGCAATAACACACCGGCTAATGCTGCAGCAGCACCGGCCATATGTACAATACCTGAACCAGCAAAGTCAGAGAAACCAGCATCACCTAGGCTGAACATACCAAATACAGACTGTCCACCCCATGTCCAACTACCTTCCATTGGATAGATAAAGGCCGTCATCACGACAGCAAAAGCAAAGAAAGCCCAAAGCTTCATACGCTCAGCAACTGCGCCCGATACAATTGACATAGCGGTTGCAACAAACACAACTTGGAAGAAGAAGTCAGAAGCAGATGAATAAATTGCACCGCCTTCAAAACCATCTTCACGGCCAGCAAAATCGCCTAACGTACCAGCAACGTCTACTGATTCAATGCCTGACAAGAATAAGCTGCCGTCATACATGATTGCGTAACCGCAAATCATATACATGATGCAAGAAATTGCATACAAACCGACGTTCTTAGTTAATATTTCAGTGGTGTTCTTTGCGCGAACTAGGCCAGCCTCTAACATAGAGAAACCAGCAGCCATCCACATAACCAGTGCTCCACACACTAGGAAGTAGAAGGTATCTAACGCATATTGTAAGTGAAATACATTTTGTTCCATGATGTCACTCTCCCCTTAAATGGCTTCGTTGTCGGTTTCGCCAGTTCGGATTCGAACGGCGTGTTCCAGGTCATAAACAAATACTTTACCGTCACCGATTTTACCGGTTTTGGCAGCACCAATAATAGCTTCCACCAGACGCTCAACTTGATCGTCTTGAACAGCAATTTCTAGTTTTACCTTAGGTAAAAAATCAACTTGATATTCAGCACCGCGATAGAGTTCGGTGTGACCTTTTTGACGACCGAAACCTTTGACTTCGGTAACGGTTAAACCGTCAATACCGATCTCAGATATGGCTTCACGTACATCATCTAGCTTAAAGGGCTTTATGATGGCACTTATTAACTTCATCTTGTTGCTCCTGTTATTGTTATATAGATATTTTGTCTAACTCGAAGAATTCATTTACAAGGGTTGTGCCAAGTATTTTTATTGTTATTTATCAATAAGTTAAAAATACAAGCTTATATTCTAGGAAAGAGTTGCACCAGAAATGAGCAAAACCGATGAAAAATGCACCAACTGAAAGCAAACAGGAATTGTGTTGCACAATGATCAACCGTTGTATTAATAAAAGGACTAAAAAAGCTATCTATAAACTCTCAGCAGCGAAGGCTAAGGTTGTCAAAATAGATTCAACAACGGCTTGGTAGAAGGTGGGATTAATGTTGTCGATGGTATCGTTCTCGGTGTGATAATAGCGATGATCATTAACACTAAAAAAGAGGTAACTAATCTCCGCCCTCTTGAATACGGCATGATCGCTAGACGCGCGCCAATCAATTTTACCCGTATTGTTGTAGTTGCGCGTAACGCCGTTATGACCAGCGACTAAACAAACACTCGCATGTTCAACCGCATATTCAACAATGGGCTTCAAACCTTTGTCTGCTTTGGCACTGGCAAGATATAGACGTTTTCTCTGGCCTGAATAGGCAATCATATCCAGATTGAGACTAAGACGAATTTGCTCTAGGGGCACTGGCGAGTCATCCACAAAGGCTTTTGCACCATAAAGACCCGTTTCTTCGGCATCGGTTGCAACAAAGATAAGGCCGTAGTTTAACGGTGTTTGCTTGGCTACTTGCGCCAATGCGAGCAAGGCTGCTACGCCCGAAGCGTTGTCATCTGCACCATTGTAGATATGCCGACCACGAATGCCGAGATGATCATAATGGGCAGTGATAACAATATATTTTTGCAAACCTAGGGCACTAGGTACCATCCCTACAACATTGACCCCAATGTTTAGCTCACCGCTTCTTTTATAGTTAAATGTCTGTAGATACGTATCAGAAAAAGGTAATAGGCCAATTTGCTGAAATCGACTGGCGATGTAGTCACGACTTAGTTGATTGTTGCCGGCTTTTCGCCCCTGCATTTCATCTGCAGACAGTACTGATAAGTCTTGCCATAACTGTTGCCCATTAATTCGTTGGCTTAGCTGCCACTGTGAACAGTCTTTGCCATAGACATTAAGCGGCCATAGGAAGCACAAAAATAGCACCGCCAACAAGCGCCCATCATTACAAACGCCCAAGCAAATCCAACTTGTGTTGATATTTGAGTTCTAAATCTTCATCGAAGGATTTCATTTTAGCTTTACGCAAATACTTATGACTTTTTTCAACATTCCCTAAACGAAACCACGCTTTGGCTAAGCCAAAATAAAAGTCATGGACGTTTCTATCTAACTTAATGGCTCGGTCATAATATCTAACGGCTTGATGCCAATCGCCATTATCGTATTGTTCTTCGGCTAATCTAAAATAATAGTAAGGGTTACTGGCGCGATATTGTTGCAGTTTTCGTTGAATAGCGTTGGCTTGCTCAGGTTGGTTTACCCTCTGTTTAAGCACTGCCAGATTTTCCAAGATACTGTAATTCTCCGAATCGAGCGCTAAAGCGTAAAGATAAACCGGTTCAACCCATTCTAGGCGATGACTTAAGCGATAAGTAACCCCTAAATTCCCCCAAGCAGGCACGAAGGACGAGTCATGCTGCAATGCGGTTTTGAAATACCAATAGGCCTTATTTAAATTTTTAGCCAGAATTTCCTCCGCGCCTTTATTGTTAAAATACATCGCTAATACGCTTTCTTTTGGGATTATTTTAGTTTTGTAGTGCTTTGTACTTCTATCAACAACAAAATCGACAGTTAGTGTGTCAGCATAATAACTTAACGCCGCTGGGATAATTTCCCCCCGAGCCAATGCCGTCGGTTTTAAACGCACATTGACATGACGATTGAGTACGCTGTATTGCTCACTGCGCATCCAATATTCTGGAATGAACACCTCCTGAAAGTCAGCACTAAGCCCAGCATATTCAGCCATGGCGTAGGTTAAAATAGTCATTGATAGGCAATTAGCCAGTTGGTTATTAAAGGTTTCACTGGCGGTGGTATTGGCGTCCGCAGTGTAAATTAAACTAACTTTAGACTTATCAAACATTGCTGCGGCTAATAACTTAATACGTTTTTTACTGTCTCTTTCGGTTAATATTTGCTGATCTACGAAATGTTTGGCTTCTTCGGAAAGTGCAAAAATATCGTCACTTGATTCCATGATCATATTTTCAGGTTTAGGAAAATACTCATCATGAAAATACGAGATGGGTTTGCCATCACTGTTAAGCATTAGCTGAACTTCCGAGTGGATTGAGCAACCTGCAATGATACAAAGCCCACACAACAGCAGCATTATCTTCATGATCGAATACTCATTTTGTACTTTGCCAATATTTGGCAAAGTGGAATGTTCCCTTCAAAAATAGTTAATCTACGCTAATCCTACAATGCTACTTAACGTAATGTTCAATTCATTTATCTCAATGTTTATTTAGTTCATTTCGCTTTAAATTGTTAACCCCTTGTTAATAGGATGTTTTTTACGCCACCGGAAAATAATTCTAATATTAACTAAAACATAGCCTTGAAAACGTTTTCACCATCCTGTAAATTTCGGCCACTTTTAAAAGGAAAAACCCTATGACGCCGCGCCAATTTAAGGACAGCCTCGAGAGCGAAATGCGCCAGTACATACTGCCTTATTGGATGTATAAGGCCAGTGATATGCAGGCAGGTGGTTATTGGGGGAGTATCGGCGCGGATGGTAACGTAAAAAAATCGGCCGCCAAAGGCGGTATATTACATTGCCGCATTATGTGGAGTTTTAGTGCTGCGTACGGTCAATTTACCGACAACGCGCTACTGAATCATGCAAGTCGCACTCACGAGTTTATCAGCGCCAATTTAGTGCAAACGCATAATGGCCGCATAGGCTGGCACCATGAAAATCTGACCGAATTTGCCTGCGTAGAAGATGAATGTATCGCTCAAGCCTATTGGTTATATGCATTGAGTGAATTTGACAAGCAGTGCCATGAGAAGCAATGTTCCGAGCAAACCCTGAACGCATGGCAAGAATTGCAAAAATTATTTATCGGCAAAACTTTTGATGAATCGCAGGGTGAAACCGGTTACACTTGGCGGACTTGGCTACATATTATTGAGGCAATCGATAATTTTGCCAGTCTAAGTTTCAGGCAGGATGCCGTGAAAACGCTCAATGGTTTATTAGACAATGCGTTGTCATTGTTGCAGCATCATCAAGGGCTGAATCTCAGTATTCCTCACCGGTGTGCATCAGCTTGGTTGTTAATGAAATGGATAACCAATTGGCAACCGCAGAATAAACCAATGGCAACAGAAGTAGCTTGTGCATTACTTGATTCCGCCCTACTGGACGGTTTGAAAGATAACGGCGGTTTTGTCGCCGATGCGCAGGATCAACATCAATACGGCTGGGTACAAGCTGAGGCAATGTTGGCATGTTGGCGCTGTTATATAGCCACAAATAACAATAAATATTTGCAACAGGTGTTCAAAAGTTGGGAATTTATTCAGTTATATATTAGCGACCATAGTTTTGGTGAATGGCGTTGGAAACGAAATGCTGAGTCACCAGCAGAAGACGAAAAAGCAGGTTTTTGGAAATGTCCCTATCACAATACTAGGGCCTGCCTTGAGATTTACAACGACTTGTCCAATTTGGACTTAAAGCAGTGGAAACAATAACAATGAAAATCACTTTATTGGATATCAGCATTATCCTGGTATATTTGATGGCGATTGTCGGCATTGGATTTTATTTAAAAAAACGTGCTGCACAAAGCATGGACGACTATTTTGTCGGTGGAAAAACCTTACCTTGGTACATGTTAGGTTTATCTAATGCCTCGGGCATGTTCGATATATCTGGGACCATGTGGCTTGTCACCTTATGTTTCGTTTACGGCATGAAAAGCATCTGGATCCCTTGGGTTTGGCCGGTTTTCAATCAAGTATTTCTCGCCGTTTACTTATCAGTTTGGTTACGTCGCTCCAATGTACTAACCGGTGCAGAATGGATGCGAACTCGTTTCGGCGATGGCCCCGGTGGTAAGTTATCGCATATGGTGGTTATTGCCTTTGCGGTTATCGGTGCCCTAGGCTTCTTAGCTTATGGATTTGTCGGTATTGGTAAGTTCATTGAAATATTTATTCCATGGGAAATTGTTTCACCGTTTATTCCATTTGATATTTCTGCCGAATATGTTCCGCATTTCTATGGCATGGTATTTACTGCTATAGCGACCTTGTACGTTATCCTTGGCGGCATGATGAGTATTGTTTGGGCTGACGTTCTACAATTCTCGATTATGACCTTCTCAGCGTTATTTATTGGTATTGTGGCGATGATGGAAGTCTCACCTGAGGCCATCAATGCCGTAGTACCAGATGGCTGGATGAACCCCTTCTTTGGCTGGAACTTGGATGTCGATTGGTCGGCAACCATCAATGAAGTCAACGACAAAATTCTCTCCGATGGTTACTCGTTGTTTAGCATTTTCGTGATGATGGCCTTATTTAACGGCATCATGAAAAGTGCCGCTGGTCCTATGCCAAACTACGATATGCAAAAAATTCTAGCAACCAAAACCCCTCGAGAAGCGGCACTGATGAGTGGTTTTGTTTCCATTATCCTTATGCCTATTCGTTATTTCATGATTGCCGGTTTTACCGTGCTTGCTTTGGTTTACTACGACAAGCTTGATTTGATGTCTGGCGGCCAGTTAGATTTTGAAAATATCTTACCTAGCGCGATTTTAGAATTTGCTCCAGTGGGTGTGATGGGCTTAGTGTTAGCGGGCTTGATTGCCGCCTTTATGTCGACCTTTGCTTCTACGGTTAACGCCGTACCAGCTTATTTGGTTAACGACATTTATAAGCGTTATATTAATCCTGAAGCCGATACTAAAACCTTGATTAAAACCAGTTATATCGTGTCAATTGCAGTAGTGATTATCAGTACCGTGATTGGTTTAGGTATCAAGAGTATTAACGATATTTTACAGTGGTTAGTGTCCGGTCTGTGGGCAGGTTACGCCATTGCTAACGTGCTTAAATGGCATTGGTGGCGCTTAAATGGCTATGGTTATTTTGCCAGTATGGCCACCGGTATCGTCTGCGCGTGGATAGTACCTATCGTTATGGCTCCGTTCTTAGCGCCGCTAGGTTTAACCGAAAGTATTGTTCCGCTATACGCCTTCCCGGTTATATTAGTGGTTACCGGTATTATCTGTGTAATGGTCAGCTTAATGACCGAACCAGAAGATCCAGAACTACTGAAACGCTTCTACAAAAACGTTAACCCGTGGGGCTTCTGGGGTCCAATCCGTGCAGCGGTTATCGCTGAGGATGCAGATTTCAATGCCAACCCAGCGTTTAAGCGTGATATGTTCAATATTGTTATTGGCGTTATCGCACAAACCTGTTTAGTTGCCTTGCCGATATTCATTGTTATTAAAGAAGGAATGTCGAGTCTTTGGACTGTTACAGTATTAATTATTACCGGTTGGATTTTGAAGAAAAACTGGTATGACAAACTAGAAAACTAATAGGGCTAACGGATAAGGTGCCAGCGTGCATCTTATCCGTCACCCTTGCTTTTTATTTAAGAATTGTTGAAAACGATTACAACATTTTGATTATTTAGGACCGCTTTACCATGCAAGAAAACCAGTACGGCTACTTTGACGACGCCAACAAAGAATTCGTTGTGACGACCCCATATACACCAACGCCTTGGATCAATTACCTCGGTAATGATGGCTTCTACGCCATGATCTCCAATACCGCCGGGGGATATTGCTTTTATAAAGATCCTAAATTCCGTCGTTTAACGCGCTACCGTTACAACAACGTGCCTGCTGATTCAGGCGGTCGTTATTTTTACTTTAACGTTGATGGTGAAACTTGGGCTGCCGGTGGCCGTCCGGTAGATACCAAGCTGGATAAATACGAATGTCGCCATGGTATGGGTTATTCAAAATTCAATGTCGAGAAAAACGGTATTGAGTCTACCCTAACCTCTTTTGTGCCACTGGAAACCACCGGTGAAGTGCATCGTTTGCAAGTGACCAATAACAGCGACCAAGCGAAAACCGTTAACTTGTTCTCGTTTATTGAATGGTGTTTATGGAATGCCGAAGACGATGGCGCTAACTTCCAGCGCAACTTATCTACCGGTGAAGTAGAAATCGAAAACAATACCATTTTCCACAAAACCGAATACCGCGAACGTCGCAATCATTATGCGTTCTATAGCTGTAATCGTGAAATCGACGGCTTTGATACCGACCGTCAGGAATTTATTGGTACTTACAATAGTTTTGCTAACCCACAAGTGGTTGCTGAAGCCAAAGCCCGTAACTCTCATGCCCATGGTTGGTCGCCTATTGCCTCGCACCATAACAAGCTTGAATTAGCCCCTGGCGAAACCGCTAGCTTGGTATTCATCTTGGGTTATGTTGAAGTGCCCCATGAAGAGAAATGGCAATCCAAGGGTGTAATCAACAAAAAACCTGCTTGGGCTTTCCAAGACAAATTTAACACCGATGAAAAATTCGAAGCAGAACTCGCCAAGCTGAACGCTTATTGGCACGACCTGCTAGGTAAGATTGAAGTGAACACCCCAAGCGACAGCCTCAACCGTTCACTGAATATCTGGAACCAATACCAGAACATGACCACCTTTAACCTGTCGCGCTCTGCCTCTTTCTATGAATCAGGTATTGGCCGTGGTATGGGTTTCCGTGATTCAAACCAAGACACTATTGGTTTTACCCACATGGTACCGGGTGAAGTACGTCAGCGTATTTTGGACTTGTCAGCCATTCAAATGTCAGACGGTTCGGCCTATCACCAATATCAACCGCTAACCAAAAAAGGCAACGCCAATGTTGGCGGTAATTTCAATGATGATCCAATGTGGCTGGTGCTATCTACCGCTAACTACATCAAAGAAACTGGCGACACCTCTATTCTAGATGTAGCACTGCCGTTTGAAGATACCCCTGATGTGGCCAACACTCATTTTGATCACTTAACGGCGTCGTTCAACCACGTGATCAATAACCTTGGTCCGCATAAATTACCGTTAATCGGTCGTGCCGACTGGAATGATTGTTTAAACCTCAACTGTTTCTCTACCGAGCCGAACGAATCCTACCAGACCACCCAACGTGGTAAATCGGACGTAGCCGAATCGGTGATGATTGCCGGTCAGTTCGTACTGTATGGTAACGAATATGCACGCCTGTGCGATTTACGTGGCCTAAACGACGAAGCCGCGCGTGTTCGTGCGGAAGTAGCTAAGATGGTCGAAACCATCAACCAACACGGTTGGGATGGTGAATGGTTTATCCGTGCCTATGATTCTCGTGGAGAAAAAATCGGCTCTAACGAATGTGCAGAGGGTAAAATCTTTATCGAATCACAAGGCTTCTGTTTAATGGCCGGTATCGGTTTAGACGACGGCCGCGCAATAACAGCACTCGATTCGGTAAAAGAACGCCTAGGTGCAGAGCACGGTATCGTATTAAACAACCCTCCGTTTAGCGAGTACAGCAAATACATTGGCGAGATCAGTTCTTACCCACCGGGCTACAAAGAAAACGCCGGTATCTTCACCCATAACAACCCTTGGATTGTTGTAGCAGAAGCCATGGCAGGCCGTGGTGATCAAGCCTTTGATTACTTCAGTCGCTTTACCCCGTTATTCCGCCCACATGATATGGCCAAACATAAAACCGAACCTTATGTTTATAGCCAGATGATTGCCGGTAAAGATGCAGCCATTCCAGGTGAAGCCAAAAACAGCTGGTTAACCGGCGCTGCAGCATGGTCTTATTACGCAGGTACCCAATATATTCTAGGGATTGCCCCAGATTATAACGGCATTAATGTTGACCCTTGTATTCCAGCCGACTGGGATGGTTTCAGCGTTAAACGTCAATTCCGTGATGCGTCCTACGCGATTGAAGTGAAGAACCCGAATCATGTCAGCAAAGGCGTTGTGAGTATTGAAGTCGATGGCACAGCCATCGCCGGTAATACTATTCCTTATGCGGAGTTTAATGGCAGCCACAGTGTTGTGGTGACCATGGGGTAATAATTAGCCCTTCGGTAATTGTTTGAAAAAGCCCCAATGACGATTGGGGCTTTTTTGTTTTTGCTGACTGCCAACTAGCTTGTTGTCATACCTGCGTAGGCAGGTATCCACCTACTTATTGTTGCGATTGAAGATAATCGTTCGTCCTGAGATCCTATGGCTGCGCCAACGCTTTTACTGGCTACGCCAGCGCCATTCCATGGCTTTTTTCGCGCCCTCCAGTGGCGCGAGTTACTTTCTTAGGGATAAGAAAGTAACCCAAGAATCCTCGCGACGCTAACTTGCTTAATCCATTTTCAAATTATTCTGCCTATGTCGAAACGGCGTGATGTAGCGTCCTGCAAAGAGCACGCCTTGGAAAAACGTCCTGTTTTTCCATTCGACGCAGAACAATTTGAAAATGGGCAAGTTTAAGTCGCAGTTAGCCGACCTGTTCGTATATGCGACTAAATATCTACCCCAGTATAGTTGCAGAATCTTGTGTAATTACCGTATTTTCACAGTGGTAGAATGTGGCATCAATGAAACGACTCCGCCAGCTTGGCACTTTCTATTGCAAACAGCGCAATAAAACTGCCAAACTAGCTCCACATTTTATTGAGGCGTTATGTGCTAAGAAAATGAGTTTGGCTTTGGACTATTACGAGGATAAAAAAATATGGATATCTACGAGTTTGACTTAGTGGCACTATTGTTCTTCATATTTGGTGTGTATGTGATCATCAAAGGGAGGCTTAATGTGACTTTATCAGTCGGTCCTTCTGGGCTTAATACTATTGTCGATGACAATCACCCTGACACAAGAAGTAAGGAAGTACAATTAGGCCCTATTTCATGTAGGATTTTCGGGATAGTTTTAATCATCATCAGTTACTTAATTTATATAAATATCAAAGGGGACTTTGTATTTTCAATTTAAATAAGCAGCAATGTTTTGTACAAAGCACATAACAAAAACATTATTTCGCTCGCTGGGAGAATTACTCACTGGCTGGCGCTTCGCGCAGTATAGCCAGAAAGTAATTAAACGTTATACCTAAAGGGAAGTCTGTGGAATCTGTATATCTATATATCCAACAAAATCCAGATTATTTTGCTTGGATTTTTTGTGTGTTAAATGTTCTCTGGGCGGGTTATGTTTACTTCAATAAACAGAGGCACGATAGAAACTTAAAAGAGATACAACACTCTTTAAACCTTGATCTCGAAAGAAGAAAAAAAGTCTTTGAATTAAAAATGTCACATTACGAGCGTTATGTGAAAATGCTTGATGAATTTGGTAGAAAATATCAATCAGAGTTATTCGAAAGAATGCAGCCAATATTTGCTAGATATATGGCTCAAATGTTGGATTGTAAGACAGAAGAAGAAAAGAGCGCAGCATTAAGTCAATTTAGCATGCAAGTTATGGAACTAATGAGTGAAAGCATGAGGGAATATTCAATTTTAAAATCAGAGTCTAGATCTCTTAAATTGACTGCTAGTGCAGCGCTGATAAAAATATTCGAAGAATTAGAAAGCTTAGTTGAAAACTCCATAGAATCAGCAAAAGAATTTATAAATCAGCTTCCTGTATTAATTATGTCCAATAATCAGACTGATATGCAAACTAAGCAAGGTATTCTCAATGTTCAAGGCCAAGATATTCAACTTAAATCAAAAGAATTAGAACAGCAGATGCGGATAGAATTAAACAAAATTTAGGCATAATCGGGGAGCCGGAGGTGTCTAACCTCCAGCCCCCACAGCACCCTGCATGCGGCTCCGCACAGGGCGTTTAAAGCATCTGGGGTCAGAGTAAACTTTATTAAATAATCAAAAATCCTATCCCTTAGCCTAGCGGCAGCTAGGCTTTAATTCCCCTTTCACAGTTGCAATATTCTTATTCAGATTAGCTGACCGCTATTCGAGGCATGGACGCCGAGAAAGCGGCGGCAGAAGGGATGTGGATTTGGCGTGGTAGCGGGCAGCCTGAATCAGAATATTGCGTTTAACTGTGTCAGGGGTGCCTCGAGAGTCCAGAGAGGGCGGGCAAGCGCCTTCTCTGGTTGCTGTCGCCAACGCTACGCCCAAACTAAACGTTTATGACTAAAGCTAAATTGCGCAGCAATTAACTCAATGGATCCCGCATCAAGTGCGGGATGACAAATAACGCCGTGAAGCCGCGTGAAAAATGTCAGGATGACTGTGGCGAAGCCATATTCTGTCTCGCGCCATGGAATGGCAACTGGCGTAGCCAGTAAAAATGCGCCGTCGCCAACGTAATAAAAGGGTCAGATCAAAATTAAATGACCTCTCCTTACATTAGTACTCATTTACCAACTCACAGGTCGGCTAACTGCGACTCAACTTGCCCATTTTTCAATTATTCTGCGTCGAATGGTAAAACAGGATGTTTTACCAAAGCGTGCCTTTTACATGGATGTAAAATCACGCGGGTTCGACATGGGCAGAATGATTTAAAAATGGAACAAGCAAGTTGCCGGAGCGAAAGGACTTTTCGGGTATTTGGGTCCGTCCAAATACCCTCGCGCGGCAGGGAGCCGCGTGAAAAATGTCAGGATGACTGTGGCGAAGCCATATTCTGTCTCGCGCCATGGAATGGCAGTTGGCGCAGCCAGTAAAAAATTACCGTCGCCAGCCACACTCCAACCATACCCAAATACCGTAAAATTATTTATCCAATGACTTGAATTATGTTCAGGGAAAGGATGTACTAACACTTCCCCCTATTGCTCAACTCTAATAACAGGACAATATTATGAAGCTGGAATCATTAGCACTGCACCATGGTTATAAGTCGGAAGAAACTACCAAGGCAGCGGCGGTGCCGATTTATCAGACCACGTCTTATACTTTCGATAACACTCAACATGGTGCGGATCTATTTGATCTCAAAGTCGCGGGTAATATTTATACGCGGATCATGAACCCGACAACCGATGTGTTAGAGCAGCGAGTTGCAGCAATGGAAGGCGGTATTGCCGGTTTGGCGGTCGCATCGGGTATGGCGGCTATTACTTATGCCATCCAATGTATCTGTGAAGTCGGTGACAACATTATTAGTACCAGCCAGCTTTATGGTGGCACCTACAACTTATTCGCCCATAGCTTACCTAAGCAAGGCATCGAAGCCAGAATGATCTCCCATGATGATTTTGCTGGTTTTGAACAAGCCATTGATGACAAAACCAAAGCCATTTTCTGTGAATCTATCGGTAACCCTGCCGGTAATATTGTTGATATTCAACGTTTAGCCGACATTGCCCATAAGCATGGGGTACCGTTAATTGTGGATAACACTGTCGCTACACCATTTTTGTGCAAACCTTTTGAACTAGGCGCAGATATTGTGGTGCACTCGTTAACCAAATACATTGGGGGTCACGGTACGTCTATTGGCGGCATGATTGTCGATTCCGGAAATTTCGACTGGGTCGCCAATAAAAAGCGCTTCCCGGTAATGAATGAGCCAGATCCGTCTTACCATGGTGTGGTTTACGCTGATGCATTTGGACCGGCGGCTTATATTGGTCGTTGCCGTGTAGTGCCACTGCGTAATACCGGTGCGGCTATTTCCCCGATGAATGCCTTCCAAATTTTGCAGGGCTTAGAAACCTTGGGCTTACGTATGGAAAGGCATTGTGAAAACGCCGAGAAGGTTGCCCATTATTTACAAGACCATCCCAAAGTCGCTTGGGTCAATTACGCCGCGTTGCCTAACAGCCCGTACCATCAGCTAAGTAAAAAAATAACCAGTGGTAAGGCCTCCGGTATTTTAAGCTTTGGTATTAAAGGCGGCTTAGAAGCCGGTGGTCAGTTTATTGATGCCTTAGAAATGATATTACGTTTAGTGAATATTGGTGATGCCAAATCACTGGCTTGTCATCCTGCTTCCACCACGCACAGACAGCTTAATCCTGAAGAGTTGGCTAAGGCAGGGGCTAGTGAAGATTTGATCCGTATTTCGGTGGGCATTGAAGCCATAGAAGATATTATTGCCGATATTAGCCAAGCGTTAGATAAAGTCTCGGCGTAACCTCAAGCTGTATCTTATAAGGCATCAATACTTTTGTTGATGTCTTATAGGTTGAAAGCATTCAAAGGTGCTAGTCCGCGCTATTAATAATCTTTAATGTAACCTTTTATAAAGTACCCAGCCCTATGCAATTAATTTCTCCCACAAAGCAACATATCCAGCAAATGCTAGGTTGGTTTACTAACAAACAGCAATCCACGACTTGGGGCGGCCCCCAATTTCGCTATCCGTTTACTGAACAAAGCTTTATTGAAGATTTGAAACTCGATACCTTGGCATCTCATGTTATCGAAGACAGTGAGGGTAGATGTCTGGCTTTTGGCCAGTATTATGCGCGAGTGGGGCGTTGTCATTTAGGCCGACTGGCAGTGTCACCGGCCCATCGCGGTCAGGGGATTGGCAAGCAGCTTATTCATCTACTAACACAGCAAGGGAAAACCCAATTAGGCGTCAGTGAATGTTCATTATTTGTCTACGAGGATAATCGGCAGGCGTATCAACTTTATCTGCGTCTCGGTTTTCGTGAAATGGACTACCCTGAAGCCATGCCAATGGCTGAATGCCTTTATATGGTATTGGCTTAATAACTAGCTTAATTCGTCTTCCGGCTCGGGTTTAGGCTGCATAAACTCATCTTCGGATCGCACCTGATTGCGGCCATTTTCTTTGGCAAAATACATGGCGTTATCCGCGGACTTTAACGCGCTCTCTAAATTTTTATGCTGAGTTAAACTGGCCAAACCAAAACTAGCGGTGATCTGAAATTTTTGCTTATTGGCTTTAAACTGCAGCCCTGCAATACATTCACACATTCGATTAGTTATCACTTTAGCGCCGCTTAAATCCGTTTGCGGCAATAAAATAACAAATTCTTCACCGCCAAATCGCGCGACCACATCATGATCTCGAGTATTATTTTTAAGGCTTTTAGCGCATTCTTGCAAGGCCACATCTCCAACCAAATGGCCGTATTTGTCGTTAACTGACTTAAAAAAATCAATATCACAAATCGCCACACAAAGAGGAGAATGATGGCGTTTTGCAGCCTTTAGCAACTTGCTAGTTTGCTCCATAAAGCTACGGCGATTATATAAACCGGTAAGATCATCGATTACTGAAATGGTTTTATAGCGTTGAATAATTTCAAACATAAAAGAGGAAAAAATACAGCCGAATAACACCATGGTGACAATATTTTGCATCAGCAATAACATGCTGGCAAAAACGGTGGCGTCCTCACTTACATAATAAACAACCGGTACCGCTAAAAAGCACAGTACCGCTGTAACAACACCGATATTGATCAAAATGACCGGTTGATTATTCTCACGACTAAGTTTGTTGTAAACATAAATAGCATAGAAGTACACCAATGAAATATTGGCGTAACTGAAGATTAAACGAGCAATGATAAGATCAGCGTTATTGCTAGACAATATGGTTTGAATAATGGGAAAAATCCCAATATGAATTAATGCTACATGCCGATATAGGTGACGTCGAACATTAAAACGCCAATAGCTACCGAATAGCACACAATAAGCAGCGCTGATAAAAAACAAATTATTTAGAAAAACTGATACATTAAAATCAATAAATGTTCGGGCTACATAGCTACTAAATCCTAATGCGACAAATAAGAAATACAGCAAATAATAACGTATGGAGACTCTAGCGGATGCGTTGTCACTGAGGGGGACAATATATAAAAAGAGACCGGCAATTATACTATTAATGAACAGCATAATAAGGTAAATGCTAATAGCTACATTGATATCAGTCATTCCACCTCATTATTGTTGTTTGAAATTTTCAATGCGCCGAGTAGCTTTAATATCGAACAAATGTCGCTGATTTGCAACGGACGAATCAATTTAAAACTGAGGCAGATCAAGGACGGTTGATCTTTAACATCTCTTTTATTACTAAAAGAGCCTGTAACAGATTCTGTGTAACTGCCATTTAGTTAATGTGCTTTTCGAGGCGTTCCCCAAACTCAATAATAAAACGAACCATTGCCTGACGCCAGTTGTGGATCGGCATTGACCATTTTT
>JAUHQD010000015.1 GCA_030418115.1 Alteromonadaceae bacterium BrNp21-10
CGACATCACAAAACAACTCAACTAATTTACTCATGCCTGTTCCTTTATAGATTGATCTCTTTTAGTCGAAAGATCGGATCTTGGAACAGGCATTTAGTTCAATTTCTTAAGCAGGATTCAGGTAAATTAATTTTATTGAGAACAAAACTCATGCAAAAAATATTGCGTTAGCAATAGCGGATCATTTAGCCGTCTTCAGTGCAACTCTCTATTTGTATATAGATGTAACTTCCAGAGATTCAGACTGGACAACCCTTGTCAAAGCCTTGCTTGAAAAGCCAAATATAAAAATTCTAATAACAATCAGAGAAGAAGATTTAGCTCGCCAAAATATTTCAAATGATCAACTAGGGTTTCCTAAACTGGTTCAACTTAAGTTTTCGCAAGGAGAAGCCAAGCACATATACCATAACCTGCTAGCCAAAGGGATTGCGACCCCTTATCCATCATTTGAACAACTTTGGTTAGGCTTCGGAGGCAGTGGATCGTTGTTGGAGTATATATTCTTTTTGACCCAAACAGAGTCGCTTAAGGAAAGGCTTAGATTTCAGGTTAAGCGTTTAAGAGCGGAAGTTATAGAAGGCAAATTAGATGCGTCAGCAATTAAATTACTTCAGGCCTGTGTCGTTGCAACTTCATATGAAGCCAGAGTTAATATTCCATTATTGATAAAAGCTATTCAATCAAGAGATCCGCAAGGGATTTTTAACTTGTTTGAAGATGAATATTTAATTCGTCGCTCAGATGACAATATTCATCTAGTAGCACTTCACCCTATTCGCTCAAAACTTCTTGCTGAGGTCTTGGTTGATCCTGCCTTTTCCCCTTGGATTGACTCAGCTCTTTGTGTGATGCCAAGCATACCAGAAGCTGACCTTGAAACTTTTCTGCTGTATTCATTTGTCGAGAAACCTAATGAGTTTCAAGATCTATTCGACAGTCTAAAGAAGCTCAATATTGAAACTTGGGGAGCTGCTGCTAGCATAGGTCGAGCATTACTATGGTTTGGTATTCGCAACCATGTTTTAGAAAATAAAGAGGTTATAAGTTCTGCACGGTCTATAGCTGGTAACGATGGGGCATCTCTTCTGCTACAAACCGATATTGGCGGAGCTATGGAAACCAACCTAGCAGAGGATCTAATAAATATACTTGGCAAAGATAATCCATCAGCAACCAGAAATGCTTTGGAACTAAGGCAGCAGATAAGTTCATCACAGACTGTGTATAAATACATAAGTGAGTGGCTTATTCATGTACCTCAGAAATTAGCGATTCCACACAACTACAGTAGTTGGTCAGAAATGGGAGAAGTTTTATTATGGATGGGCCGATTAGGCGTTACTAATCAGCTAGATGTATCTTGGTTACTAAATTTAGATATTGAAACTGCATTTGAAGATATTACCCCTCTAGCTAACTTAACTATAGGGCTATTTTATTTTTCTCCCGATTTATATCATTCATTTATAAATAAAAATAAGCTTGTAGTAGTTACACTTTTTCAGAAATCCACTCAAACTGTTTGGTTCGATCATCAACCTAATAATCCGATTGCGCACTATATCATCCCAAACGATTACTTAGACTCAGCTAACTATACAGGTTCTGACCTGAATAAAATGTCTTGCAATAAAGCTACAATTTTAAAAAAGCTATTCCCTGACCAAGAAAAATATGGAACTCAAGGTTATGGTCACAAAAATGTCCTTATGGATTTACCGCTAGACGAAAGCCAGAAGAACATAATACATTCGGCAATTCCCCTGCCACACTTTGTAAGTATTAACTCAACATGGGCCAATCATATAGATTACACATTCAGGCCAAATGATTGGCCGGAGTACGCAAACAATATTTTATCTATTAGAGAACAAATCGCATGTGGACTAACCAATTTAAATAAAACGCTAATAACTTATTTTAAGAAAAAAAAGTCTCAAGCGCTTATAGGTATCGGAAAAATCGAGCCTGAGTATTGGGAAAATCTTGCCAAAATAAATTGGCAACTAACTAAATTACCAAAATTAGCAGGTGACCCTTGGGGCATTACTAGTGAGGGAACATTAAGAGACCTAAGTGAAAATGAAGTCGAAGGTAAACGTAAAAAAACCTTTGATTGCTTATCGATGCAGAATGACTCCAAAAAATTCAGAGAATCACTCAACGATTATATTCACTCAATGAGTAACTTTTTTAGTCAATCACATTTCATCCTGATTTTTAATGGTCTAATTGGTCGATTACCAAAAGAGCAGCATGTTGAATACTACAAAAAAGCTGAAGAAATAGGACATCCCTATAGCGAACACAATATTCATTTATCATGTGTTAATTTTAACAATGCTCTAAAGAATCTTGAAAGGTTCCAGCATGAATTTAGAGCTATTTTTCATGAAATTATTCCGGAACAAAAGCTCAACCAACTAGATAAAAAAGAAAAAGACAAAATTAACAAAGCATGGGCACTTTGGTATCAATTTGCTCATCACCCTGACAAATATTGGAAAGGTTCACCCGATATTAGAGCATCTGCTATTTTGACCAGCCTAAAAAATGAATTGATTAACTCAATTACTAATTCGTTAAGCGAACTGTCAAATCCTAGTATGAAAGCATCAATTCTAAGTGAGGATTATGAATATGAAGGCAAGAAGTCGCTTTGGATTGAAGTCAGTACACCTGAAACGACGGCTATAGATAATGTATTTATCGATACGGTTGATGCATTAACTAGAGCAATAAGACCAGTAAGCTTTACTGATCTTAAGTATTTTGTTTTAACAAATTTATGGGATAGTTTTGTGATTGTGCCAACTAACAGAAGGCAAACAATTTCAAATATTTCTTGGGTGCTATTTACCAACAGTTTTGTTGGCGATGAGCCTGTATTAAGTGAAGAAAAGGCTTTTCTTCACTTTCCTAGACCAATTAACTTAAATGCACTAAATCATTTTAAACTTAGGGAAAATGGGGCAGCTTCTTATAAAGTGGTGAAAGAACTCGAAAAAGAACTAAGCGCTACCCTTGCAATAATAAACCATATGCATTGTTTCGTTACTCTCCCGCAAAATGCAAATGATACAGGAATAGAAATACTAGAAAATTATTGTAGTAATTTAATTGAACCGCTAACAGAGCATATCAACGCGGCACAAAAATTGATAAATATAGCAAAAGAATATGATAGCAATGTCACCAACACTTGGATTCAAACATTAGACGCATGCCAACAGGCAGTCCAACCTTATGAAGTGCCAGAAGATAATCAAATAAATATTAGTCTAAATGATTGTATGGAGTGGGCAGAACTTCTTTGTGTAGCATTAAATCAATTACATATTTTAAAAAATGAATGTGTTAGCTCGTTAAGCTAGGCGTAATTTTAGACTGAGTCCACCCCATTGATAACTCAATATATATACCGTTCAACCTAACAACTAATTTAGACCGTTTTGAGTTGTGAATTCGTAGTGTGAAGCAGAAATTCGGAAAGACCACTACTGGAACTGGAATTCCTAGATTTTACTAGACATGCTTTTGTTGCTAAACGAATGTTCGATCTGACCCGCTTTGAGTCCAACCTCATCACCTCGTATTCGCTGTCTAAGCGTTTTGGGGCCTTTAACTGCTAGTGCTAAGCCTAATACCATGCTTGGTTGCAAATGCTTTTAGCTTTTTCTCATACCGAAGCATCTCTTTTTCGTGACGACAAAAGAATCGAACGACCTCACCTTCATAGATGGCACGAATATCATTCTCGCCCGCATCTATCGAGTAACTGCCATTGCCTAAGTGATACGCTGCTCGTCCGCCGACGAAGTTCTCGATAGTAAAGGTCGATAGTAATGACTCGACTTCATCAGTAGCTATTTGTTGAAAGACAGTATGGCAATAAGGCATATCTCTGACTCTTGAATTGCTGAAGTTTAAGTATAGCAAATGACAAACTTGGAAGATCTATAAATTTCATTTAATGTTGATAGCAATTCAGCATATATATCACACGCATACTGACAAAATATGAAAAGAAAATTGATACGTCAGCGTAAAAAACACTTAACTGCATTTTTCAAAAATCAGCATAATATTGCTCGCTCTAATACCACAGTTGTTACTTTTGAATCTATCGCTAAAGTAAAAACAATGGGCCAACGGTATTATCATCAAAGGATTAATCAGCTTCAAAATTTGAACGCACGTCAACTTAAAAAATATAGAAAAAGACAAATAAATTCTGGACTGACGGGCAGTAAATACGGTGCTATTTGTAAAACATCTTTAAAACCAGCTTCAGCAGTTTTTAAAAAACGCTAGTTGACTAATTTTGAGTTACAAACTCTCTGATCAATTGTTCAGTATCTAGTTTCTGATTATCTTTACATGCTGCAATTACTCTCTCTACTAGATGAGGATTTATTGATAGTCCGTCTATACGATTGTTAGCAATCGCCTCTCTGACATTTTTGATCATAATGCGCTGATTAAGTGATAATTCATCATTACATAACTGTATATTTTGTTCTGATTGATGAGTATCTACTTTGCTCATTATTTGCCTTTTCGATTAAAAGCGGTTATTTAGCTTCATAAGTTGAATAACCTTCCCCACGCAGAAAAGCGCTGCGTGGAATGATAACTATTGTTTCAATTAAATAGCAACAGGAGCTTTGATATTTGGATGTGCATCATAACCGACAATTTCTAAGTCTTCAAAATTGTAACCGTAAATAGAATCTGGCTTTCGTTTAATTTTCAATTCAGGCAAAGGCCTTGGTTCACGTGACATCTGCTCTTTAATTTGTTCCATGTGATTTGAATAAGCATGTAAATCACCAAAACTTACAACTACTTCACCCGGCTCTAAATCACATTGTTGGCATAGCATATAAACAAGTAATGATAGACTAGCAATGTTATATGGAAGCCCCAAGAAAATATCGGAACTTCTAATATATAATTGTCCTGAGAGCTTTCCGTTGGCTACATAGAACTGATATAGTAGATGGCATGGGGGTAATGCCATCTTACCACTAATAACATTCTCTTGTGGACTTACAGTTTCGTCTGGGAGGTACTCAACATTCCATCCATGAAATATAATTCGGCGACTATTTGGATTGTTCTTCAACGTATCAACAACGTAATCGATCTGATTTATTGTGTCACCGTTTTTTGTCGGCCAAGCAGTCCACTGAGCACCGTATATAGGTCCAAGAGAGCCATCTTCCAGCGCCCACTCGTCCCAAATTTTAACGCCATTCTCGTTTAGCCAATTATTATTGGTGTCACCATTAAGAAACCAGATAAGTTCATTGGCTATGCTTTTAAAATGAAGTTTTTTGGTTGTCAGCAATGGAAAACCTTTAGATAAATCATGTCTTATTTGGCGACCAAACACTGACGTAGTGCCAGTTCCAGTTCGATCACCTTTTTGTGTACCATTTTCTAGCACGTCTTTTAATAGTTCTATATATGCTTTCATTATTTTACATCTCTTAGTAATTCTTTAAGTTGTTCATTTTTATCTTGAAGAGTTTTTATTTTTTCTTTCTGTTTCTCGAACTCTGTTTTATAAAAGTCTGTATTTTCGATTTGTCTTCTTAACTGAAGTTCTAAATCATCTCTATCTTTATTTGCTTTGGTGAACTCAGAGAACCAATAAACCACTTCTTTAGCAATATTATCACGCTCTTCGGTGAGTTCTTCTACTTTACTTTTTATATCCTGCTGCTCTTGTTGCTCTTGTTCTTTCCTTTGCTTTTTAATTTCTTTTAAACGAATTGCTGGAAACTCTCGTTCTGATACTGTATTTCTGTGAATGCCTGATATCCTTGCGACTTCTTTTTGAGTAGCTGGCAGGTCAGAGTTTTTGCTGATTTTCTCCAGAGCATCGTTTAGTTTTATTGTATTATCATCATAATCTTTAGTATTTTTTTCATCATATGCTTGTTCACTCATTGATCGACAGCCTCTCCAAGATAAATTAAAACCCCTCTAGCTTCCTCTACCGCCGCAATGATTTGGTCCTGCCTATCTTCATATCCTTCTTTGCCAACTAACTCGCTATTTGAGACAAATACCTCTCGCCATTTAGGAGCATTTGCCTTGCTAACAATTGCATTTGAACACCTATTAGGGTTACACCTTAAAGAGCCGATACAAGGAAGACTTTCATCATAATCCTCTACCCCTCCAAAACAGAAGCCTGCACCAACATTAATCACTGCAAGTCCTTGCTCAGCCATAGCATCAAATATCTCATCTTTGCTATAGCCAGCCTCCATATATCCTTGGAACACCTTTTGAACTCTTTCTTTGTGCTCAGCAGCTTTTGGGCCAACATATGTACCATTAGGGTCCATAATGTTCTTTACTCGCTCCACTTCTGCATAACGACGAATTTTTTTGCTTTTCGCTTTATCAAGCACTATGTTGTCTGCGATCTCTCCATACCCTAATGTTGTATTACTCGCCGCTCCCATTGATGTGTAACTACCAACTTTATCTACAACATGCTTTAGTTGAAATGATATAAATGGAAGCCCTAATTCAATACGATGTAATTGATACGCTAACGTATGCCGAATCATGTATGGGGTGAATATTATTTGCTCAGTCCTGTCTTTACCTAGGACTATATTTAAGAAATTTCCAAAAAAGTGCCTGATACCCGTCGGGTTCATATTGGTAGGTATATCATCGGGAGATACTGTATCTACATTACTGAAAAGATAATCATTATTCTTTAAAGACGAAATTAAGGATGCCGCTTGAACAGCATCTTTCATAATTGGAATTGCAACCCACTTATCATCAAATAATTTTAAGTTTTCAAACTTATTCTTCTTTACATTTGAAACCAAGACATCAAATCCATCATGCACATTTAAGCATTTACTTAATATTAACTCGCACATTTCTTCTGGACGCATCCCTGCCAATTGTGAAATTAAATAAGCGGATGAATAGTAAACTTCATTGATATACCTTCTGACTTCATCAAAGTGCTTTATCTGATATTTTTCCTTTATCAGAGGCCTAATCCCCTCGTGGTACATCAAGCTGCCATCAGGTTTTAGGTACTCTTTAGATATAGAGCAAATTGTCTCGATAAACTCTTTAGAATATCCCTTAGACAGAAGACGAACTAGAGTATAGTCATTTAATAAGTGCTCATTAAATTCAAAATTTAAACGGTGTTCTTTGTTCAAAACGTTGTAATAAGACAATGCTGTTTTATCTTCGACGTTTTTCGAAATTCTGAGTAAGAAATCAACCACAGTGAATGTCGAATGATTTATCAGTTTTTCAAAATCACTATTCTCAAAAATTAGCTTCGCTTTTCTTTTCTTTATATTCTGTTCCGGCCAGTCTAAGGTTGAGAAATCAACCTTAATTTCTGTACCCAATACATTTGAGGAGTATGGGTGGTTCAAATAACCCAAAAACACCATTAATTCTGGACCAACTGTGAAATTAAATTTTTTGGCCGTTTTTCTATAGTCACTATCAAGTATATCGGTCAAACTTTGAAATTTATTGTGGACAAACTCTAGACCCAACCCATTTAAGTCATGAAACACACTGTCGATGTATCTTAAACCAGCTTCAAAATGAGCAATGACGGTATTGGGCTTTATTGATTTTTTAGAACGTTGACCTTTACCATTTTTCCTAAATTGCATTGGGACCAGCATTACTAAATGACATAAGCACTTTAACTCAGTCATTACATAAGCGGGAATATTCGAGTATTTAGAAAAATTAATTTTGAGCTTAGCCCCTTGTACTGACTTAGATGGATTGAGAGCGTCTTTATTGTAATCCCATTCGTTTTCTTTGAATTGATTTACAGAGGTTACAGAAAGACTTAAAAGTTGCGGCAACCAGAAAAATTCAGGTAACTCCAGCTCTTTACTACCTATCTGTTCTTGAGTTTTAGCAAAAAGTGGTATGAGTAGTTTTTTGTTTTCACCAACTTTTTGAATTAGTGAAATGTTGTTCTCTAAATTTGTCTCATTCATTACGCTGTAACTCCATCTACTATTGCCGTCTCTTCAAAAACTGACAGGTGCTTTGCATGCTCTAAATCGCCAATCGAAAAATCAGACTTCTTGGGATTTAGCATTTCATCAAGCAATGCTAGGTTTTCTTCAATTACATAGCCGTATGGTGTATCCATAATTCTATTTCTCTGCATGAGTAATTCATAATCTCGCTGCATAGCAAATAACATCGGTAATTTATCTACGGTGATCATGACGTTTTCACATGACAGGCACTTGTTGTACTGTGAGCATGCTTGGCCTTGGTTGTAACTTGACATACTCCTGATAAAATCTGGTGGTGAAAATATATTCGCACAGCCCCCTAACGGCGTGCTAAATATTATTCTATCTGGGTTTTCTAAAAAATCACTTGATTGGCTATTGTCATTAGCGGGTACTATTGTGCGTTTATGAATTCTAGTTAACGCTTCATTGAGTTTTGCTCTAGCAATACGATTAAAATCCAATTTATCCAGATAATTCATCGTAGTTTCAATGTTGGAATGACCTAACATCAATTGAATTTCTCGAATGCTAACTCCAGCTTCCAACATTTCGCTTACAAAAGTAGGTCTAAAGCGGCTAATACTGAATTTCAAAGGCTTTCCAGCAGCGTTCTGCAATGAATGTCTACTAACAAAATTCGAATAGATACTTGTAGTATTCTTCAGTTCAGAAAATGATTTTATTTCTCCATAGGTATTTTGCCCTGAACTTTTGAATATAAAAAGTCTACCTTTGATAGAGTCGTGAGCATCTTTCCTGATATTTGCAGTAAGGTTAACTACTCCTTCAAATATTTTTTGAACTTCAACGCTTTGTTTTTTAGATAACCACTGAAGCTTCGCTTCAAATAAATCCAGATGTAATTCCTTTTCCCCCGTACTCCTCTCTTTCCAATATCTTAAACAAGGCTTACCTGTAATTTCATGCGAAAGGACTAGGTCATCCACGTTAAGATCAAAAATGGGTTCGGCATTCATACCTGTTATTTGTGCGAGTCGAAAAACAAATGGTGCTATAACATTGGCATCTACAACGGATAAAACTCCCCAACTTTTATATATTTCATGAAGCCCAACATCGAGTTTCCCAACTATTTTTAAGAACCCTTTTTCTTCGTTAGTTTTAGCCGTATGATAGTAAACAGGTGAGCAATTCAGGTTATTTTCGAACAAAAACCTAGCATTTTCTATTGTGGCAAGCCCCAATAATAAGTGTCCCCGATTATCTAAAGGATATATACCACTTCCAACTTTAGTGTATGGAGATAGTAGCTCGATTGTTTCTTCAATACTTTCATGTATAGCGTTGTTGATGTCATCGCGTTCCTGCTTGATATATGGTTTATAACTTTCAGTCACTCTACCTTTAACTGCCATTTCAACATCTATAAATCCGTGAAAACCAAGCCCTTTTAAAGATTTAGCTCTTTTTAAAATATTTCTAACAGCACTTATAATGCTAGGGGCTGTAGCAGGAGACATTTCTTCTTTATCCATCAAAGGGATAATGTAATCCTGATTGAATCTAACTAACAGGTACTCATTCAATATATCCTTTAAAAACGAAGTAGTTGCTATGTTGTTCTTCAATAGAAACTTGCACAAATGATTATATGCATCTCGGAAGTTATTTTTAGATGACTTAGCAGAATAACTTGCACAAATATGAGCAGCTAACTGTTTAATTTGAACAAATGGCTCATCAGAACTATCGGGAGCGAGCAAGTCTTCGACTGACTCTAAAGATATTAATTCAAGATCACGCCAACGCTGTGCTGTCGCTTCTTGCTTGGGTATGAATTCCTTATCGCGTAACTGTTCTCGTTCTTTAACTGGAATATAATCACCACGAAGCGCACCTAATACAATTAGCTCATTATTTAATTGTTCCGCCAACTCATTAATGATTTCGTAGTTTTTACCACCTCGCCAATTTTTAATATATTTATTAAACCTAATAGAGTTGCCATGTGTTTCGAGGCCGCATTTTTCTTCATCTGGCAAGCTTTTCCACCAAATCATTACTGTTCTGCGAAGCTCAAGGGCAGATGAAATTGTTCCTTCAATTAAAATACCTTCGCTAATGAGAATTTCATTAAGCTCATTCATGAGCGGAACATAGCTGTGTGCTGCGCTCGTTGCTCCTTGGAGCGCAGCCTTCGAAATGCCTAACTTATCACTAAGGTAAACATGAGAAGCCATTGCGTAATACTTGTCTTTTTTAACCTTGTTGCCTAATGGTATTTCCCATACTTTAACTGGATTAGCTTTAATCTCATCAATGTAGGCTTTTAGTTTTTTAATTTGTTTAGTTACCATTTTCACTCCCTACGCTCTCACTTTTTTTGTTTTAGTTTTCGTGTTTAATTGCTCCATTAACTGTGAGCGAGTGAGAATTTCTCCATTAGAATCAGCTACTAAGCCATATATATCGTAAGGTAGCCGTGTATAAATCTGCGTTGTTTTTAAACTACTGTGTCCAAGACAATGTTGAACTATCACGAGTTTATCTACTGAATGGTTTCCCAAGTCAGGAGACCTTAAGACAGAACCAGCAAAGCCATGTCTTAACATGTGGGGATGGATATGTCTTTTTATAAGCCCCTTCTTTTTTGCTCTCTGGGATAACCGTTCTAACAACTTTCCAACTGAACCGGGGGTATATGGATTTCCGTGAGTATTAAAAAAAGCAGGAGCATCTAAAGAGTACTTTTTAGCTGCAACACGATATTTAGGGTTTGCAAAATATCGTTTAAGCCTTCCTAATGTATGGATACTGGTAAGTGTCATTCTTTCTTTAATTTCTCTACGCCTACCTTTTGAGCCTTCGACATAAACAGCTTTGTATTCAGATGGTATCGATACGGTGTCCTCATCCACTATAATTTTATGTCGTTCTGAGTTTAAAGCATTATCGATATGGTCTTTTTTGACTTTAGTTACTTCTGTGCGCCTAAGACCGCTATCGTAGATGAACTGAACCAATACCTTCTCACTTTCATGTGGTGTACACATTAATAACGCCGTTAATTCATCTAAACTACACATTTCTACTAATTTAGATTTTGGGGAACCAAAAATCAGCCCCCCCTCATAAGGATTGTCATCTCTCAACGCCTTCCCGTTATGACGCGCAACACAAAGGAACTCTTCAAAAAATGCTTGATAAGTCGCATCTCTATTACTTACCGTTGTAGAGGCTAAACCTTTTTCACTTCTTAAATGTTGGAAGTATTCTTTGAATGTGTGTTGTTGAATATATAGCAATGCATCATCTAACTTCTGATGCTTTAATGTCCTATGCTGCTCTAGATAATCAAGTAAGTAGGAAAAGTTCTTTGCATATGTTTTGATTGTTCCCGGAGGTGTTAATCCACTCATTAGCTTTTCAGTAAGCCAATTTGATATATGTGGCAATACTTGTTGCTTCGAATTGAAAACAACAACCCCAGTCACATTAGGCTCTGTTTGAAAGTCTAACGTCGTATTAGCTTTATGTTTAAAAGCTTCACTATCTCTTATGTTTATTGATTCTCCTTCTACTAATTTAAATCTCATTTCTTTCACTTTGCCCTTATATTGATATTATATTTTCATATTGTGCACTTGATTAATGTATCGAATTATCTTTATTCTGATACAAAAAAAAGAAATCACTAACTTCTTCTTTCTCATACTGTGCAATTCTATTATAGGGCAATAAAAGAGGTACGTCACAAGAGCGCTGAAAACTAGTCAAATAGAGGGTGTCACCTAAAAGCGAAAAATTATGGGTATGCATACAAGGACGTAAACAGCCCATGTGAAATTCGCCGGGATTATAAAAGCTAATAATCTCACCGCGATCATCAATACCGCGACTGAGGTTTTCGACCACCTTATGCAATTGGTCAATGCTGCCGCCATCAGGCTTAGCCCATGAGCGCCCTTGAATACCATAGACTCGCCCCATATCATCTTCACCTTTACGATACGGATTATTTAACCAGTCTTGATTAAGGTTGGCATTGGCATCCCAGGTTTTGGTGCCTAATTTCCTGAAATCATCGGCGTTATCATAGCCGCGGATATAACCAATAAATTCGGCAATCGCCGATTTCCAATAGCTCTTACGGGTGGTGATCAACGGGAACTCATTACGATCAGTACGATACTCTAAGCTAGCATCGATCACAGTTAAACAGCGCTTACCGGTGCGCTGGTTTTCAATCCAGATACCCTCATCAACAATACGCTGACATAATTGTAAATATTGTTTCATGGATACCCCTTATTTATTCGTATTCAATTGCTGCTGACGTTGGTAACTCCATATCATCAAGCCTAATCCGCCAAGTATCATAGGCAGCGATAACATCTGTCCTTGAGTAATAAGTCCACCATACACATTCTGTAAATGAGCGTCAGGTTCGCGAAAAAATTCTACAATAAACCGGAACGTACCGTAGCCAAGTAAAAATAAACCACCTACAGCGCCTTTGCTACGAGCCTTCGAAGAAAACCAATACAACAGAATAAACAGCACCACACCTTCTAAGAAAAACTCGTATAACTGCGATGGATGGCGTGGCAATGGGCCTGCATTAGGGAAAATAACTGCCCAAGGTACATCGGTAGTGCGTCCCCACAATTCTGCATTAATGAAATTACCAATACGGCCAGGACCTAAACCTAGAGGAATAAGTGGTGCGATAAAGTCGCCAACGGCTAGAAAGCTACTTTTGGTTTTGCGGGCAAATAACCACAATGCCGCCAACACCCCAAGCAACCCACCATGGAATGACATGCCACCGGTCCAAATTTTGAATAGATAGAGTGGGTCACTTAGAAAATACTCAAACTGGTAGAACAACACGTAACCAATACGGCCCCCTAGGATCACCCCTAAAAAGCCATAAAACATTAGGTCGCCCAACTGCTCTTCATTCCAATTAGTTTTGACTAAACGCTTTTTGGCAAGCCACCAAGCAGCGCCTAGTCCAATAAGATACATTAACCCATACCAACGCAGACTAATGGGGCCAATTGAGAAAATGATGGGGTCAATGGCGGGGAAAGTTATAAACTCTTGCATGGTTGATTTATCCTAAAATCATGCGCAATCCGACAATAATCAGAAATACGGCGAAAAATCGTTTTAATTTTTTAGTCGGCAGACGTTGAGCTAGTTTTGCACCATATTTAGCCGTAAAAATGGAAGTGGACACAATGCCCACGGTCGCCGGTAAATAAATATACCCTAGCGACCATTGAGGCAAATCCGGCAGCCCAAAACCGCTGACAATATACCCTAAGGATCCCAAAATTGCGATGACAAAGCCCCCAAAAGCGGCACAGCCAATCGCGGTAGTCAGTGCCACCCGATACCATACCAAGGAAGGAACTAATATGGCACCACCGCCGATACCCATTAACGCCGAGATAACACCAGTAATACCGCCAATACCCACTAATTTATTGGCACTGTAAGAATGGTTTGATTCGACTCTGGAATACAGCAACATTTGCGCGGCAATCACCAACACTAATACACCAAAGCTACTTTTTAATAACGCGGCGGGAATGGAAGTGGCAATATAGGAACCCAGAATAGCACCACAGGCCAAACCAATGCCGACCCATAGCATCAAGTCTCGTTGTAAATGACCTAAGCGAAAATGCGCTGTCGCAGATGAACAACTGGTAAGAATGATACTCGACAAAGAGGTAGCAATTGCCATTGGCATGGCTAATTCAGGTGTAACCGGCAAATAATAAGGCAATAAATAACTTAACACCGGCACTATTAGTAACCCACCACCGATGCCTAATAACCCAGCTAACACCCCAACTATTGCACCCAAACCCACACAAATCAATAGGATGCTAATCATGTTAATTCCACACTAAATAAGGTTATTGTTGTCGATACAGGTAGCTATCGACCGGCTCGAACTAATCCACCTAAGCCTAAGGTTTCCATTTTCATATTCAAAGCATCACGCACATCTTGTGGGTGCGTCATAGATAAAATATCTCGCAAGAATAACTGTATTTCACCACTGTCCATTGAACGCACAACCCATTTTATCTTCAACAAACTATGGCTATTCATACTTAAACTACGATAACCCATGGCCACTAATAACAAGGCCCCTGCAGGCTCGCCAGCGAGTTCTCCACAAAGGGTGACCGGTTTATTAAGTGCATTCGACTGCTCAATAATACCTTTAAGCGCCAGTAACACGGCGGGATGATAACTATCGTAGAGAGCCGATACCCGTGAGTTATTGCGATCGACAGCCAGTAGATATTGGGTTAAATCGTTACTACCCACCGAGAAAAAATCCACTTTGGCTGCCAGCTGCGGCAATTGATATAAAATGGCTGGTACCTCTAACATCACTCCAAGTTGCGGCATATGTAAGGTTTCGCCACTGAGTTTGGATTCCTCAGACACTTCATAAAATGCTTGGCGTATTAAACGAAATGCTTCTTCCACTTCGTTAATCGAGCTGATCATCGGCAACATAATTTTCAGGTTAGATAAACCTAAGCTTGCCTTGAGCATGGCCCGCACCTGCACCAAGAATATCTCGGGATGGTCTAATGTCAGGCGGATCCCACGCCAGCCCAAAAATGGGTTTTCTTCATGAATAGGGAAGTAAGGCAGAGGCTTGTCACCGCCCACATCCAAGGTACGCATGGTGATTTTTTTATCTGGGTTAAAACGCAACATACTGCGATATAACTCAATTTGTTCTTTTTCCGAAGGAAAGCGTTCGCCCAACATAAAAGGCACTTCGGTACGATACAGCCCCACGCCGTCATCAATATCTGACTGGGAATTTTCCAGTTCCATGGACATACCGGCATTAATCAGTAACTTCACTTCCTGACCATCTTTGGTCACGCAAGGTAAATCCGCCATCTTTTGCAAATGTCGGAATAACTCGACTTCTTCATCAGCAAGTAGTTTATATTCCTGCAAAATATTGGCATCGGGTGAAACAATAATTTCCCCCGAATAACCATTCAATATTAAGTGTTTACCACCCAACATCGACACCGGCACATCGGTCAAACCCATTACCGCCGGTAGTCCCATCGCCCGTGCCATAATTGCCGCATGGGAGTTATGAGAACCGCGCATGGAAACAATACCGACTAAGGCTTGCGGTGGATACTCGGCCAACATTGACGCTGAGATTTCTTCGGCAATTAAAATGGTGCGTTCTGGTAAACGCTCTTCCGCGATTTGCGATTCCAGCATTTGCGCTAAGACTTTATTGCCGAGATCTTCAACATCAACGGCACGTTCACGCATATAGTGGTCGTCCATATCGCGAAAGGTTTTTACATATTGTTCAACAACCAGTTTTAACGCCGATACGGCATTCCAACCGTCGTGTATTTTTTGTTCCACTTCGCGACCAAGACTATTAGCATCAAGTAAGTGTTGATACATATCAAATATGGCGCGCACATCTTCGGGCAATGTCAGTGCCAAGCGTTCCGACATATCCTGCACTTCGGCGCGAGTTTGCAACACGGCTTCACGATATAAACTACATTGCCCTTCAGGATCATCACTTTTCATCAAGGGCTGACTGGCTAATGTGGATTTACGATTAGCAATATAGCCGGTACCGATGGAAATGCCTTCTGAGCCGGGTACACCACGTAACGTTGACTGCCAAGTACCACGATGCAAGTTGCTGTTGTTATCCATTGCGCCACGAGCTTGGGCGTGCACGACTTCCAAGGCAATTTGCGCGGCCAACGTGACTAAAAATGCTTCTTCGTCTTCGCTAAATAGGCGCCGAACTTTTTGCTGTAGGGTGATAACACCCAACACCTTACGTTGGTGAATAATCGGTGTACCTAAAAAGCCATGATATTGCTCTTCTTTAACATCGGGGTAATGTTTAAAGCGCGGATGTTTGCTAGCGTCATCAATATTAATGGGTTCTTCACGTTGCCCAATAAGGCCAATCAAGCCTTCGGAGAAGCCAATTGAGATGTTATCAATGGCACTTTTCGACAAACCTTCTGTGGCTTTTAGTTGGAAGCATTGCTGCTCATAGTTCGCCAAATAAATAGAACAACAATCCACCTTAGTGGCTTCTTTCAAACGTAAAGCAAGTAGCGACAAAGCCTCGTCAAAAACGAGGACTTGGTTAACTTCTTGAACAATACGTTTGAGAGTGGTTAACATGAATTCTTGCGTCGCTTCTTATTGGACGATGAGTTTGGTCGTTGTTTCTGTTGTAATGCCATCGTCAAGGTCGAAAACTCTTTCATTACCCGGCGGTAAACATCACGTTTAAATGAGACAACATTGCGGATCGGGTACCAATAACTAACCCAGCGCCAACCATCAAATTCGGGATGGGTTGAATGTAATACATTAACGTCTTCATCCGCACATTTTAACTGTAACAAAAACCATTTTTGTTTTTGCCCAATACAAATAGGATTACTTCCTTTGCGTATCAGACGTTTAGGCAATTTATACCTGACCCAATTTTTGGTCACTGCTAACACCGTGACATCATTAGGCTGGAGTCCAACTTCTTCGTTTAACTCACGATACATTGCCTGTTCTGCAGTTTCACCTTCATCAATTCCGCCTTGTGGAAACTGCCATGAATGTTGGCCATAACGCTTGGCCCACAATACCTGTCCCGACCGGTTACAGATTACTATCCCAACATTCGCGCGGAATCCTTCAGCATCAATCACTTAGACCCCTGGGCACAAAATTTTATATTTCCTCATTGTTCCACAGAAAAAGCAGCCTTTCCAGCGAGCATTTTCATCTTCATTGCTATTTTTGTAGTTGATCAACACTTACCACTATCAATTGAAAATATTGTTGCACCATTTTTACTCAGGTTATTCAATAAGGTGCTATAGCCTAGGCTGCTGTACGATCCCTGAATTCATTACCACTAAATAACAGCTTAGATAATTGCACCTTGAATTTTAGGTCGTCAATGCACTACTCTGCGGTAATCCAATTAGCTGCTCGTACTACCCCATAGAATGATTATTGATTTTGTAACCGCTGATTGCGAGTTTGCCCATCGGCTAAGGAAGGTCTAATTGCAACCCGCGTCTTGTCCCCCAGCTAACAGCACAGAACTGTTAACTCGCGCACAGCAACTAGCCGGTTTTACCTTAGGTGAATTAGCCGAGATGGCTAATATCAGTATTCCGGCTAACTTTCAGCGGCACAAAGGCTGGAGTGGGCAATTGATTGAATTGTGGTTAGGCGCACAAGCCGGTTCCAAACCCCAACAAGATTTTCCTGAATTAGGTATTGAGCTTAAAACTATTCCCATTGATGATTTTGGTAAACCACTGGAAACCACCTATGTTTGCTACGCTCACCTCACCGGCATTGCCGGCATTCAATGGCAACAAAGCAACGTATTTAACAAACTATCCCGGGTATTGTGGTTACCGATTCAAGGCAGTCGCGATATTGCGCCAGCGCAACGCCAAGTTGGCAGTGCCTTTATTTGGCAACCCTCAACGCGGCAAAATCAGCAACTACAACAGGATTGGGAAGAAATTATGGATAAAATTGCCATGGGTGAAATAGAGCATCTCACCGCCCGTCACGGTGAGGTCATGCAATTACGCCCTAAGGCAGCTAACGGGCAAGTATTAACCACCGCGGTGGGCGCTGATGGTCAACAAATTAAAACACGACCTCGTGGTTTTTATCTTAAAAAGAATTTTACCGCAGCCATACTAAAACAGGCATTTGCTCTACCTCCTCAATCTCCCTAACTGAATACACAGCAATCATGACTGATTACAACATTATGCTGCAGCATTAATAGACTCAATCTGTTGATGCACTTGTTGGGTAATATCACTGGCAAGCTCACCGGCCACATTGACCTGATGATCCATTCTCTCCATGGTATCGGCAAACTGCTGAAAACGATGGCCTTGCTGTTGCACCATCTGCATCACATCTCCAGCTACATTATTTGCTTGTTCGGCTTTTAATTGTACCGACTCGGCGGTAGCCAACATATTTTGTGCCAAGTTACGTTGCGCTTCAGCAGAGTGTTCAATTTCACCAATACTCTCTGCTAATGTGGAACTCGACTTTTGCAATTGCGTTAAAATAGTCCCAGTTTGCTGCAACGAATCTTGAGTTTTAAGTGCCAGTTTACGCACTTCATCGGATACCACAGCAAAACCGCGCCCATGCTCACCCGCCCGGGCTGACTCAATGGCAGCGTTGAGAGCTAATAAGTTAGTTTGCTCGGCAACATTGCGTATCACGTCAAGTATGGCGGTAACATCCGTAACAGAATCACCAAGTTGAGTAATCGCATTTTTACCTGCCGTAAGTAATTTCACAGTGTGGTTAGAGGCGTCGATGACTTCTTGTGTTTGATTTTTACTATTGACCATGGCTTGTGAGGTCTCATTGGCATTCGCCGCCATATCCTCAGCAATATGATTAAGTTGACTGGTTAAGGCATGTAATTGCTGTAATACCGACTCCGCTAATTGCATTTCTGCTGCAGTGGCTTGGGTACCTTCAGTGATCATCACCACCTGCTTTTCCATCATATTCAAGGTTGTCGAGACCAATTTAAGTTGATCGGATTTACGCTGACTGTCTTTTTCCAAGTTGCCAATCAAGGTGTTAAAATAACTAGCGATTTCGGTCAGCTCATTATTCTGACCTCCAATCTTTACCTTACTTATTACGCCCTCCTCCGCTAGGGACTGAATCGCATTGCGTAAGGTTCGCAGTGGTGCCATAACCAACTTAAGCTGACCAAAGTAATTAGCCGCAGCAGCCATGACTAAAATCAACAGTAAAAAGCTAAAGATCCAGTTAACCGTATTATTAGTTTGTTCCTGACGTTCCACCAATGCCTGTGAAGCATGCAATATTTGTTGCTCTAAATCGCCTATTTCTTGACGTAAATTGGCCGCAGACGCTTGACGTTCGGCAATTGTATCCAAAGTGCTTTGTAAATCTTTAGGATAACGATTGGCCCAACTGGTGAGTTCGTTAACAATTTCTTCGCCTTTATCCGCTGGATCTTCTTCATCATCGAAGGAAAACATATCCTGGTCTTCATTCACCTCAGTATACAAACCCAACAAAGGCAAGGAGGCCAATTTGATGACTTGGTTTTGTAAGTAAGTCACTTGGTTGGTTAAGGCTTGAGCATGTTTACCATTAGTATTTTGTACATACTGATTACGCAACATACCAATATTACTAATAGCACTGAGAATATCTTTACCTTGAGATAATAACGCCATTGCCGCTTTGCTGTTATCTGAAAAACCTTCCAACGCATATTCAATGATACTTTCTGCATAATCACTAATTTGTCTTTCGGAATTAATTAAAAGCGCTTGTTCGTTACCACTTAACTTTCCCAAAGCACGATATTCACCGACCATTTTGACCAATAATGGGGTGAGGATCTCGGCAATAGGTTGTGCAACTTCGGTGGGCATGCCTGCAAGACGATGTTGAGCGATATCAGTAAGAATAGACTCGGCATTACTTAGCTTCAAAGCATCTCCCGTGAGTAAGTAAGCCTCAATATCTCGATATACTTGTTGAGTAATATCGGTTTTAAGATTTTGATACTGCTCGACTTGAGTTTGTAAGTTAGACACTATTCTGGATGTAGAAAACAACGAAACGGCACAAATACCGGCAACAATAACAAAGGTGATCGAGGTGATCTGAGAGAAACGCGACACGCGCATAAAAAACCTATCAATATTTCACTAAATTTAGCCGCGGACGGTACGTTAAAAATATGACAGGATTATGACAATCTACTTTTTATGACAAATTTGTGACGCCAGAATTAGGTTTAATATTGCACTCTAATGACACTACCTTGAAAAGGCCAATAGCTTTACCAATAGGGGGCAGAGAGTAAAGCACGGCGACGGCTTTGATCCATAATATCAACAATCCGTTGCGCTTTTTCTTGGCACCATTGTTCCAAACCTAAATCATCTGGTAATTCAACGTATTGTAATTCAGATTGGAGTAATCGAATGGTGTGAACTTCTTCAATGCCATCCATGATATCTAACCATGGTGCGCGAAATGCCGCATTGGTCGACTCCCCGTATAGGTCAGCTAGAAACACACCGTTAAACAAAGAGGTTTTAATGGTCGCTTCGCTGGCAAGATATTGTTCTGTGGATAACGATTCTTCACCCTGCATGCAATCCACTACGGATTGCCAACCGCTGGCAAGAACTCCCTCAGACAACGGTAATATGGTATTTTCCCACACTTGAGCTGTCAGCCGCCAAGGCATGTCAATCAGTAAACGCGTCAGGCTAAGCTGAATATCGGTATTGTCGGCAGCGTTGATAATTGTCAACGGTTGATGTTGCTGCATTAATCCTTGCTCACGGCCAAGTAAATAACTGAGCAATTCAGGAATTTTAGTTAAACGCTTACAAAATGAACCACGTTCGGAACGTAAACTTTTCAACGACAAGACATCATGTACCCATTGCCATTGTTGTAATTGCTGCTGTAAACGAGGTAACAATTCATCAATAGCATCGCAGGCTAACCATTGTTTATATAAATTCAACGCCTGTATGGTTAAAGCAATACCACTATAAATGCCTTCTAAAGCGCGAATTTTACCGGTCACTACAAAGCATTGCTCGGAATGCTGCCAACGACCCAGTCCATAGCCAATGGCTTTGTTAAAAGCCTGTTCAATGTTGAACTGACTATTCAGTGATACATTTTCCAGCGGTCCCAATGGCATAATTTCCGTGCCTTTGGCTAACATGTAACCACGAGCCGCTTTACTTAAAATCCCTAGACGATAGTCTACAAATTGACCTAATTGCTGAGCTAATTGAAATAAACGTTCCGGTTTGCCTTGAATCAGCTCCATTTCAATTTCACTTAGGGGAACTTGATGTTCACCAACTGAAATTACCCCATTATCAAACACCACTTCGACTTTATCGCCGTTAGCAAATTCCAATAAATAAGCGCTACGTTCGAAATGAGTGGTAAAAACCTCACTGATCACCCCTTGTAAACTTTCAACATCGGTAGAGTCAGGCCAAATCACTGCATCAAACAGCATTAAATCTGGTTGATTGTTATCAATGGCGATGTTGTATTCAGGTCGCTGATGTAAGCCGCCGACCGAATTACCCGAAGTTTTAATGGTTTGTTCATATTGGCCGTCGCGCCCTCGCACTCGAAAGCCCATGTCCATAGCCCGTAAAGCATTGTCTGGGGTATCGTAATAGCAATTGAATAACTTAAATCGCGACGCCTTAATTTGTGCATCGAGGGTCGGTATGAAGGAATGTTCAAGCAAGTTTCCTGCCTCAGCAGAAACCAATAATTTAAGCTCTATCTCTGTATCCATTGGTGGATTAAGCTGCACTCAATAATGTTAAAAATCACACCTTACCTTGATGTAAATCGACGTGCAACGAAATATGCCCTTGCCTTTCGGATTTGCTAGCCCTACCATCGCCAATAATAAGGAAAGGGGTTTAGAATTAGCATGTTATTAAAACGATTAGTATTTTTAGGATTTAGTATGTTTTTTGCTGGCAATGTGCTGGCTTTACAAGACAACGATGAGGCCATCGACGAGCCCAATGACAGCAATGGTGAAATTCGCTATGTGGTTGATGACTTATTCACTTATATGCATGCAGGACCCGGGCGTAATTTCCGTATTTTGGGTTCGGTACAAGCAGGGACTAGATTAACCTTACTGCAAGTCAGTGAGGATCAAAGTTATATTGAGATTATTGATGACAAGCAGCGCACAGGCTGGGTTGATATCAAAGATATTACCGCCAATCGTAGTATTCGCGAAATATTGCCCGAAGTGCGTGGACAACTTGATTTAGCCAATGAAGACTTACGTGATGCCAATATTAAAATTGACGCACTCAATCAACAAATTGCCGATCTCGCGTCCCACAATGAACAATTACAACAGCGTTTTAATACCCTGAGCGAAACCTATGACTTAACCCGCCAACAGTTGGATAATCAGGACCAATCATCGGAAAAAGAATGGTTTACCCGCGGTGGCGTGGTGGCATTTGGTGGCATTATTTTAGGCATTTTACTCACCTACTTGCCTAAAAAGAGAAAACGCAACGACAATTGGATGTAATTTATTTAGCTGAATAAAATATTGCATCTTTGCAGGATAATTAAGACAGCACTAATATTTTATTAGTCTGTGCAACAACTCACGAATTCATTCGTCAAAAAACCATGGAGGGATCATGCATGCAATTATTAGCCAAACTATTTAAAGTGCTAAATTCCGAAGCCAGTCCGTGGCAAATAGCCTTCGCCATTATGTGTGGTTTAATTATTGGCTTAACGCCGTTGTGGCGTATTCATAATCTACTTATTTTGCTGATTGTCTTGAGTTTCCGAATGAACCTATCGGGCTTTATTCTCAGCTGGGTTGTATTTTCTGGCGTGGCTTATGTATTTGATCCGTTAATGATTCATATCGGCGAAGCAATATTAACTGCGGAAACCTTTACCACACTTGGCACCGCCCTTTATGCATCAAGCCTAGGACAAATGTCACAGTTTAATCATACTTTGACCATGGGTTCGTTAATAGTCAGCCTAACACTCGCCCCTATTGTGTTGCTGCTGAGTCGTTATTTAGTGATTGGGTATCGACAAAAAATAATGAAATGGGTTGAAAAACTTAAAATCGTGCAGCTATTTAAAGCCAGTCGACTACATCGTATTTACACGCAACTGGGCGATTAAGATGATGAGTATTATCCGCTGGAAAGGAATTCTTAGCTTTGTCGCTATTGTTGGTTGTCTATTGTTGATTGTGCAGCTATTTGCCGACAGTTGGATAAAGTGGGGAATACAACGCACCCTAAGTAATGTATTGCAAGTAGAAGTCAATGTGGGTCAAGTTAAGCATCAATGGTCCCCTCTAGGGCTGACTATCAAACAAGTGCAAATTACCGATGCCAATGCACCACAATACAATCTGTATCAAATACAACAGCTCACGGCCGACATCCAATTTACACCACTATTAATGAATAAAGTGATCATCGATAAAATGGTTGTCGATGGCGTGCGTTTTAATCAATTACGCCAATCCCCTGGTGCGGTTTACAGCCAAACCACTGAGGTAATAGTGGATGAAAATACCGAAAGCAGCGATATCGCCTTGCCTTCTGTAGATGATCTTTTGGCATCATCCCCTTTAAAAACCACCGCCGCAGCGAATGATCTGCAAGCCGCCTTCAAACAGCATGACGCCGCCTTGCGAGAACAATACCAGCAGTTACCCACAAAAGAAGAGCTGCTTGAACTGCAACAGCAGCTAAAAGCATTAAAAGAAACCGACTACAAAGATCCTGCGGCATTACTTAGGGCCAAACAAAGCTTTGACGATATCAAGCAGCAATTACGTGAAAAACAACAATCGTTAAAGCAATTCAAGCAGGCATTAGAGCTCGCCAAAGCAGATATAGGTGATAAATCTAATGCCCTTAAGTTGGCTTCGCAAAGTGATTACTCCATGCTCAAAGGTGCGGTAGCCGGTGATGCTGGTGCGCTAAGTGACATCACCCAAGCGGTATTTGGTGAACAAGCTCAGAAATGGAGCCAATGGATACTTACTGCAGTTGAAAAAATTGCGCCATTACTCGCGAGCAGCAAAGCCGAACAAGAACTACAAGAGCGCCTTAATGGCCGTTGGATTGAATTTGATGATGCGTCAAAACTGCCAAATTTTGTCATTTATCAGGCTGATGTAGGGATCCAATGGCAACAATTGGGGTTTAGTTCTCACTGGCAAGACATCACAACTGAACACGCGGTGATTGGACGTCCTACTCGCTTTAACGTTGATGCTGATGCGTCCGACTTATGGCAACAACTTAAGCTTAGCGGTGAGTTTTCACTGGATGGCAACAACCTGCTCACTGCGGCACAATCATGGTCACTGTCAAAGTTATCGCTGAGTGATTTAGCCCTTATCGATAAAAACAGCTTACAAGGTCAATTGGATTCAGGATTACTTTCTAGTCAGGGCACAATAAAAGTCGATAACAACCAAATTACTGGCACTAGCACCGTTAATATAGATCCACTTGCCATTAAAGCTAGTGGTACCAGCGATATGACCAGCGCCATTGCTAAATCACTGACAGCCCTGTCATCATTACAATTAAACGCCACCCTCAGTGGCGATGTGCAGCATCCTAATGTGGCATTAACGTCTAATCTTGATAAACAGATGGCGAATATAATCACCGCCAACCTTAGCCCTAAAGCACAGCAACGACTGAGCCAACTGCAACAAGCGTTAACCGATAAAGCCAATGTAGGTGATGCCCCAAATGATCAACAATGGTCAAGCTGGAGCGACAATGCAGATGGGCAATTAGCCAATATTGAGCAAATGCTAAAACAAAAATTAGATAATCTAGTGGATAAAGAAAAGGATAAACTCAAAACAAAATTATTGAATAAATTATTCAAGGACGATTAGAGGTTGTTGAACTTTGATGTGTTTTTACCAATACTTGTTGACGGTTTTTGACTTAGGCCTGCAACCATCATCGCGATAAAAAAACTGTCAATTTGAACGAAATTCATACCTCAGTATTCAACAATCATTAAGATACAAGCTCAAAAGTGTGTAGCTCACCATTCTAGACAATGAAAGTTAAACCAAGCATTAAATACCAGTATGCTCATTACGTAGATAATCGAGAGCCTGTTCTTCACTCAATGGGATAGCAAAACATTTTCCTTGTGCAAAATCACACTGCAACGTTCGCAACACATTTTGCTGTTTCTTCGACTCCACCCCTTCCGCGACCACTTTAATACCCAAAGTATGCGCCAGCGAAATTGTCGCTCTTACAACCTCTGTGGCAGTATCTTTTTCTTTCATGCGTAACGGCTCTATAAACTTTTGGTCAATTTTCAATTGTTTGACCGGCAACTTTTCTAAGTACGCTAATGAAGAATACCCGGTCCCAAAATCATCGATGCTACACTCAACACCTAAGCCATCGAGTTTTTCTAGTAAAACTTGCATAAGTTCGGTTTCTTCCATCAAGGCAGACTCACTAAACTCCAATTTCAATAATGTCGCGGGTAATCCAGTGTCATTCAGAATATCCTGTATCTCTGTCGCTAAATGACTACCGTTGACTTGTTTGCTAGACACATTAACCGACATAGTAATGGGTGTATTCATATTCACTTGTAAATTCCAACGATATAGCTGCTGGCAAGCTTGCTTCAGAATCCATCTCCCAATTCTGACCATCTGCCCAGATTCTTCGGCAATGGGAATAAATTTCTCTGGTGCTATCATACCTTTCTCGGGATGCTTCCACCTTAGCAATGCCTCGAAGCCCACTAATTTTAAACTCGCTAACTCAACAATAGGTTGATACAACAAAAACATTTGATTGTTGTCTATGGCGTTAATCAAATCGTTTTCCAGCACCATAATTTCAATACTGCGCTCGCGCATTTTTTTATCAAATAACTTACTACTACCACGACCATTCTCTTTAGCCCTATACATGGCCATATCAGCATCGCGCAATACTTGCTCAGGATTCGTGTATTGCTCGTCACAAATCACCATACCAATGCTCATGCGAAAATGTACCTCAATATTATTCACCAGTAATGGGGTTTCAAAGCCGTTTACAATGGCTTGCCCAAGTACTCTTATTTTTGTTTCAGTGACATTTCCCTCTACGACAACAATAAATTCATCCCCCCCTAACCTAACTGCTTGATAGTTTTCCGGGAGTATATGTTCCAAACGCCTTGCCGTTTCGATCAATACCTGATCGCCCATAATATGCCCATGGGTATCATTAATCTGTTTGAATTTGTCGCCATCTAAGAACATAAAAGCAAAGCTTTTACCCTGTTTTTGCACCATTTCGACCAGTTTTTCTAAATGCTGAATTAACCAAGATCGATTTGGTAAACCGGTAAGTGCGTCGTGAAAAGCCATGTGAAATAATTTGGCCTCAGCAATGCGTCGTTCTTCAACTTCGATGGAAAGTTCTGAAGTCCGTTTTTCTACGCGAGTTTCAAGATCAGCGTTCAACTCTTTCACTTGACGATTGACTTGCGCCAACTCATGAGTCTTTTCATTAACCAGACGATTCAACAGCGTTTGTTGACGCTCGTTACGTTTTGATTGCAAATACAAAATAAGCAAAATGGCCATTATGGCACTGACGACAAAAATGGCCCGCACCCACCAAATACTCCACCACACAGGCTTAACCACTAAGGTAATTTGTGCGGGTGTATTGTTCCACAAATTATCATTGTTCGAACCCATTACCGAAAATAAGTAGGTTCCTGGATCAAGATTGGTGTAACGAGCACGCCGTCTGCTGCTATCTACAGTGATCCAATTCTTTTCTAACGGTGCCAGTTTATAACGATATTGGTTACTGTTCGGAGCAACAAAGTCTAATGCGGAAAAAGCAAAGGTAATATCTCGCTGATCATACTCTAAGGTCACTTTTCGGACTTCATTAATGGGGTATTGAATAATCGCTTCTGGTGAGGGAACTACTGATTGTTGAAATAATTCGAGATCGGTAAAGACCACTTTGGGAATATGTTGGTTACGCGGCATAATGTCTGGCTGGAAATAATTCAGGCCGCCAATTCCACCAAAATACATGGCCCCACTTTGCGTACGTAAATGGCTAAAGCGGTTAAATTGTAAATTGGTTAAACCATCACCTAAATCAAACTTTTCGGTTTCACCGTTTTGAGGATCAAAACGAACCAAACCGGAACGGGTTCCTAACCATAAACGCCCCGAATTATCTATCTCTAAAGACACCACAAATTCACTGGACAAACCTTGCTCTACACCATAATGAGTGAGGTTATGGGTAGAGGGTTCAAAGCGAAATAAACCAGTACTCGACGCGATCCACAAGGCACCCTGTTGATCCTCGATAATGTCATTAATGGTATCCACTTGTTGACTAAGAATAGATTGGCTTTTACCCGTTGACGGGTCAAAAAGTTCCAATCCATTATTACCAGCAATCCAATACCGCCCTTGTTTTTCAGGCAAAAAGTCTTGAATAGTAGTATTAACAATGCCGCTTTCATGGCCAACACCGTTAGGAAAGTAAGACTCAAATGTTTGGCTCGCAGGATCATAAATCTGCAATCCCTGATACCACACACTGATCAGCATGCGCCCATCAGGCATCGCTTCAATCCGAAAAACATTATTATTACCTAAAGTTTTAGTAGCCGGAGCATTAGGGTCATGAGTAAGTCTACTAAACTGCCCACTGTGCTTATCATAGATGCTAATTCCACCATCCCATGTGCCAAGCCATATTCTGCCATCCACATCTTCTTCAACAGCGATAACCGAGTCATTACTTAAACTTTGAGGGTCTTGGGGGTCATGAACAAAATTTTTGAAGGACTGGTTTTTGGGATCATAAATATCTAAACCGCCGCCATCAGTGGCAATATAAATATTACCGTCCTGTGCTTCCAACAATCCCAATACATTATTAAACGCCAAACTATTTTCATCATATTGATTATTAGTCAGGGTACGAAACTTTTTAGCCCCTGAACTGACGCGTCTTACACCAAAAATATTAAAAGCTAACCACACAGAGTGTTCATTCTCATAAACATCAAAAATGGTACTGGGAGGTAAACTTTTATCCCCCTCCATGGAAGAGGGATAATGAATAAAGTCATCGGTTTTCGGAACATACAAATGCAAACCTTTTTTATCCGTGGCCACCCACAAACGTTTGGATTTATCGATATATACCTTACTAATAAAATTTGCGCTCAATGCCCCTTGCTTAGGATCACCACGCTGATACCACTTACTTTGTGCAGTTTTGGGGTCCAAACTGACCAAACCATTTATAGTAGCAACCCAAAGTATCCCCTGCTCATCCATAACGGCATCCAGTAATACCCCTTCGCTTATCTCTAATTTGTCTGGCAGTGCAAAGTGTTGATAAGACAGCGTAAACCGATTAAAACGATATAGGCCAGCGCCAGTGGTCAGCCACAAAAAGGCCGGATCATTATCTTTAGCAATGGTACGGATGGCGGCCATACCTAATGGATCTTCACTGCCTGTAAATAATCGTTGCACCACGGTTTCGGTAACTGTGTTAAATCCAATTAAACCAAACCCTTCACCACCAATCCATAAAGTCCCATCTGCATCCTCGGTTATGCTCCATACCGAATTTTGTGCAAACAGATCGAAAACCTTGAAACTTTCGGTAACAGCGTCGTAACGGCTCAATTTTTTACCCGCCACCCATAACGTTTTGTGGCTATCAACCAGCAACTCGTAAGCTTGGTTGCCACCGATGCTTTTAGGATCCTCTGGATCATATCTAAAAGGCTTAAGCTCATAGCCATCATATCGTAGCAATCCATTGTCAGTGCCTATCCACAAAAAACCTTGAGCATCACCAATAACAGAATGTACTGCATCATCGATACTGCCTTTATCCAGATGGATAGGATCAATATTCAGCTCACCGCTTTGATTTATTGGCTTGGCTAGCGTTGAACTCATCAACAATGAGCTAACAACAATAATCTGCAGACATTGAAAAAGAATGAGGTATGTAAGACGCATTTTAATTAACGGTTTCCTAACAAGATAAAGTCAAAAGCCGGTAACGACTGTACGCAGTCTTTGCAAGAATTTCCATGACTTTTCAAGCAAGCAATTGATTTCTATTAATTAATATTCTAATTGCCGCAACACTTAATATAGCAGTCTATTTTAGAAGTGTTACATTATCCCTTACAATTCATTAACACCTCAAATTTAGACGCTTTAATCAGCAAAATCATTTGACAACAGCAGCTAATACGTTCAGAATCCGCGTCTTAATTTTTTACTAGATATTTTTTTGGGAGTTAAACCTTGGCTAACATCAAGTCTGCTAAGAAACGTGCGATTCAAGCCGAAAAGCGTCGTCAGCACAACGCCAGCCGTCGCTCTATGATGCGTACTTACCTTAAAAAGGTAATTGCTGCAATTAAAGCCGGTGATAAAACCACTGCTCAGGAAGCGTTTTCTGCAGTTCAGGGAACCCTTGATCGCTATGCTACCAAAGGTTTGATCCACAAGAACAAGGCTGCTCGTCATAAGAGCCGTTTGTCTGCTCAGATCAAAGCCCTTGGCTAAGCAAACATTAGTTTCATAAAAAAGCGCCTAAGGCGCTTTTTTTGTGTCTGTAAAAATACAATACTCTTCTTAGTAATCTTCTAACTTATTGATTTAGATATGGATATAATTGTCTTATTAAATATGGACCGATTCTCTCTAATTTATTGATTGCCTCTGCGACCACAAGCGGCATAATTAGCTACCAATAAACCACCTTTGCCTTGCGGACGGATAGATTGCGATGAAATGGGTAACCACAATTCTAATTATACTGCTTGGCGCCTTGCAGTATCGATTATGGTTTGGGAAACACAGCATTGTTGACTATCGCCAAGTGAAACAACAAGTTGATCAGCAAATTTTGCAAAATGCCAATATGCGTCAGCGGAATAGTCTGCTTAAAGCCGATATTCATGATTTAAAAATGGGTATGGAAGCCATTGAAGAACGCGCACGCAATGAATTAGGTTTAATTAAACGCGGCGAAACGTTTTATCGTATTCTCCCTAAAGAGCACTCTTATTAATATGCTTCCGTTGTTACGTTTCACCAACCAGTCTAGCCAATAATATGCAGCAATTTACCGTCATCGTCCCCGCAGCTGGTATTGGCAGCAGAATGGCCGCGGATATACCTAAACAATATCTGCACATTGACAACAAAACCATTATTGAACATACCCTCGAGCGCCTCATTAGCCATCCACAAATCAAACACATTGTGGTAGCACTTGCCGCAGATGATAGCCATTTTCAAACGCTCGCTATTGCCGGCCAATCTTGGATTAGCACTGTTGTCGGTGGCAATACAAGGGCCAAATCTGTGCTAGCGGGCCTACAAATATTGCATAATGAAGACTGGGTACTGGTGCATGATGCAGCGCGCCCTTGTATGAATCACCATGACTTGGATAAATTATTAGCATTACATACTGGCAATGTTGGCGGTATTTTAGCCTTCAAGGTAAGGGATACCATGAAGCGTGCCAATAGCGATAATCTTGTTGTTTGTACTGAATCCAGAGAAAACCTTTGGCATGCGCTGACACCGCAATTTTTTCCCTATCAAACATTACTGGCTGCCTTAACCTCGTGCATGCAGAATAACGTTGAGATTACCGATGAAGCCTCGGCAATTGAGTATTGCGATGGGCAGGTAATATTAGTAGAAGGCAGTAATGAAAATATTAAAATCACTCGCCCAGACGATTTGGCACTGGCTACATTTTATTTAAGAGAACAGCAATGACAGTTCGTATAGGACATGGCTATGACGTCCACAAGTTTGGTGGAGCCGGCCCCATCATTATTGGTGGCGTGAGTATTAATTATCCGCAAGGTTTGCTTGCTCATTCCGATGGCGATGTAGCACTGCACGCGATTTGCGATGCTCTATTAGGCGCCTTAGCCATGGGCGACATAGGACATCATTTTCCTGATAATGATGCCAGTTTTGCCGGAGTTGATAGCCGCCAATTATTGCGTCACGTTTATCAGCTTGTGCAAGATAAACATTATCAGCTAGGTAATGTCGATGTGACCATTGTCGCACAAGCACCAAAGATGGCGGCACACATTCCTGCCATGCGCCAATGCATAGCTGATGATTTACAAGCCAATATTGACCAAGTGAATATCAAAGCAACAACTACCGAAGAGCTGGGTTTTACTGGCCGTAAAGAAGGTATAGCGAGCCACGCGGTTGTATTATTGGAGTCAATGTGAGCGATTTAACCTTTTTAAGCACAGACCATTGGCAGTTCTTGCATAACAAACCGACGGCGTTTGCTCAGTTCAAACAATACCCAGAAGATTTTTGTGTTGAAGAAATTCCCTCTTACGAGTTAACCGGTGAGGGGGAACATATTTACTTGTGGCTGCAAAAACGTAATCTCAATACGGCTTTCGTTGCCGAACAATTAGCAAAATTTTTAAAACTACCATTGCGCGCTGTCACTTATGCTGGCCGCAAAGATAAGTACGCCCTAACTACACAGTATTTTGCAGTGCACTTGCCGGGTAAAGCCGTTCCTGATTGGCAAACCTTTGCATTAGAAGGTGTGACAATATTATCCGCGACTCGACACAATAAAAAATTACGCACCGGCTCTTTGAATGGCAATAAATTCGGCATAGTCTTACGTGATGTCAATGATATGGATGCCGTTATTGAACGACTGGAACAAATCAAAATATCCGGCGTCCCAAATTATTACGGGCCACAACGATTTGGCAACAATAATAGTAATCTTCACCTAGCCGAAAAATTGCTCGCTGGTGAAGAAATACGCAACCGCAACAAACGTTCGTTATGCATTTCCGCATTACGCAGTTGGCTGTTTAACCAATATATCAGTCAACGTCTGCAAACGAATCAATTTGGCATACCGCAACAAGGCGACGCCATGATGTTGAGCGGATCTAACAGCTTTTTCATCGCAGAAGATATAGATACGACATTGCAAAATCGATTAGCCACTAATGATATCTGCATCTCCGCGCCGTTGTGGGGCCGGGGTGAATTAGCCACACAGGGAGAAGTACAATTATTTGAGCAAGCCATCGCTCAAGAGTATCCAGCTATTTGTACTGGCTTAGAAGAATTAGGCTTAAAACAAGAACGCCGAGCCATTAAAGTCATAACAACTGATTTGAACTGGGTTGTTGATAAGGATATATTGAATCTGTCGTTTACGCTGCCACCGGGTTGCTTTGCAACATCGGTATTGCGCGAAGCCATTCAACTTAGCCCAACCGTTAGTCATGATGTAGAAGCGCAATGAAAATATTATTAAGTAATGATGACGGTGTACATGCCCCAGGGCTGAAGGCCTTGTATGAGGCATTAGTAAAATTGCACGATGTCACAGTTATCGCGCCGGATCGTAATTGTAGTGGTGCCAGTAACGCCTTATCTCTGACCCTCCCACTGCGAATTGCACAAATGGATAACGGTTTTCACGCCGTAAATGGCACACCGACTGATTGCGTGCACTTAGGTCTAAATAGCTTTTTAGATGATGATCCACAGCTAGTGGTATCGGGTATTAATCATGGTGCTAATTTGGGTGATGATGTTATTTATTCTGGAACGGTGGCAGCCGCCACTGAAGGCCGCTACATGGGTTTGCCAGCCATCGCCGTATCATTAGCCAGCCATCACGGTGAACATTTTGCCAGTGCCGCACACATTGCCTGTAATATTGTTAATCATCTGCAGCAGCACCCATTACCCGCAGACCAGATTTTAAATATTAATGTACCCGATTTACCTTTAGCTGACATTAAAGGCATCCAAGTAACTCGCCAAGGCCGACGTCATCGGGCGGAATCCATGCAAAAATCCCAAGATCCGCATGGTCGCGACATCTATTGGTACGGCCGCGTTGGCGCTGAACAAGATGCTGGACCAGGTACAGACTTTTACGCCATCGCGAATGGTTATTGCTCCGTCACACCACTGGCCGTAGACATGACCGCTTATCAAAGTATGGATGATTTAACCCAGTGGATAACAAAACTCTAATAAAAATAAAAACCTATGAATAATACTCGTCGTTCCGGCACCCGCAAGGGTGAAGCGTTAGCACAATTATTACAAACTGAAGGTATTCTAAATACCGCAGTTCTAAAAGCCATTGCCAATGTCCCAAGAGAGCATTTTTTGCCCGATGCACTCAAACATAAGGCTTATCAAAATACTGCTTTACCCATTGGCCAAGGACAAACTATATCGCAACCCTACATTGTTGCACGTATGACAGAGCTGCTGCTACAAGCCCCTTCTCAGCCGAAATCAGTGCTAGAAATTGGTACAGGTTCAGGTTATCAAACCGCTGTTTTAGCGCAATTATTTACTCACGTTTATTCGGTGGAGCGGATTAAAGCGCTGCAGTTTCAAGCTAAGCGCAGAATGAATTTACTCGACTTACATAATATTTCCATGAAGCACGGGGATGGCTGGCAAGGCTGGTCAAGTAAGGGGCCCTTCGATGCGATTATCGTCACCGCGGCTGCAGCAACTCTTCCAGAAGCGCTATTACAACAACTTAATGATGGAGGACGCCTTATCATTCCAGTAGGCGAACAGACCCAACAACTGCATTGCATTACTCGTGAAGGTGATTCATTAGATTCGAAAATAATTGAAGCGGTTCGATTTGTGCCATTAGTGCCTGGAGATATTGCGTGAAAATATTTTCTTACTTTTATGACAAGGCACTCATCTGGGCTGCGAATAAAAATGCGCCCACGCTGTTAGCTATTATGAGTTTTGCTGAATCAGTAATTTTTCCTATACCAGTAGACGTTATGCTCGCTCCCATGGCATTAGCCAAACCTAAACGTGCGTGGAACTATGCCATGATCGCCACCATTGCGTCGGTGAGTGGTGGCATTCTAGGCTATTTTTTGGGGTGGTATGCCTTCGAGGGTTTCATTCAACCTTGGATCAGCGAATTAGGCTATCAGCATCGTTTAGATACCGCGATAAGCTGGTTTAGCGAATATGGCGTATGGGTTGTTTTTTTAGCGGGTTTTTCGCCCATTCCCTATAAAGTATTCACCATTAGCGCGGGCTCTTTACAACTCGCTATCATCCCTTTTATTATTGCTTCGTTCGTCGGTAGAGCAATGCGTTTTTACCTCGTTGCTGGGCTAATGTATTGGGGTGGCGAAGCCATGCAAAATAAGCTTCGCCAGCATATTGAGTTTCTAGGTTGGGCGACGGTTGCTCTCGCCATTGGACTATATTTGTACCTACGATAAATGGATATTGTGCGTCACTATTTTCAATTTTTATTGACTCTTATGAGCATAGTCGCGGTAGCCAGTTGTGCAGGCAGAAGTACACCTGCACCAGTGGCTAATGTTTCTTCCACAATCGAATTATTTGATAACAAAGCCCCTATCCAGCCAGATGAGTATTACAAGGTAATTGAGGGTGACACTTTGTTCTCAATTGCTTGGTTTTACGGTATTGATTATCAAGATCTCGCCCGTATAAATAACATTCAAGCCCCTTTTTACATTCGAACGGGACAAAAAATATCGCTCAAACCGGCGCCAAGTCAATTGGTTAAAGGGCGGCAGCAAGATTCCCCCCCAAAAACAAGACCGACTATAAAAATAAAAGCAAATCAACCGGTTGACCGCCCAAAAAAGCAGGCGTATGGTAAATATACAAGGACGGTAAATGATGATATATCCAACAACAGTCAAACTCAAAACGATACGGAGATAAACTGGAGTTGGCCAGCAAAAGGAGAACTGATTGGAGAGTTTTCTAATGCTGAGCAAGGAAATAAAGGCATCGATATTGCCAATACAGCAGGCACTTCTATTTTCGCTTCTGCAGATGGTAAAGTGGTGTACACCGGCAACGCGCTGCGGGGCTATGGTAACTTGGTCATCATCAAACACTCAGAATCTTATCTAACGGCCTATGCCCATAACAGTAAGATTTTAGTAAAAGAGCAGCAATGGATTAAAGCAGGGCAAGAAATTGCTCAAATGGGTAAAAGTGATTCAGATCGCGTGAAGCTTCATTTTGAAGTGAGATTTAAGGGTAAGTCTGTTGACCCTCTGCACTTTTTACCGCATCAATAATAACAATAAATAATAATAATCTAACCGGAGGCCTTTTATAAGGTAAAAACCTATCATAATTTGGAGACCGAAGTCATGGGTCAAATTAATGCTAAAGCGGCACTGGAAGCCGTTGTTACGGAAGATGAAATTAAAATTCAAGATGTCAAAAATGAGTCTGAGGATTCAGTTGAAGATGTCGTAAACAAACAGGATGAATTTCACAAAAACCTAGACGCTACACAACTTTACCTTGGTGAAATTGGTTTTTCCCCGCTACTCACCGCAGAAGAAGAAGTTTACTTTTCTCGTAAAGCCTTAAAAGGTCACGAGCCATCACGAAAACGAATGATCGTCAGCAACTTACGCTTAGTTGTAAAGATAGCGCGTCGATATAATAATCGCGGCTTAGCATTGCTTGACCTAATAGAGGAAGGCAATTTAGGACTCATTCGCGCAGTAGAAAAATTCGATCCTGAACGAGGATTTCGCTTCTCAACTTACGCCACGTGGTGGATAAGACAGACCATCGAGCGGGCGATAATGAATCAAACCCGTACGATACGATTGCCTATACATGTAGTCAAAGAATTAAACGTCTATTTGCGAACATCACGTGAATTAGCGCAGCGATTAGATCATGAGCCTACCGCAGAAGAAATTGCATTTGAATTAGACCGCCCCGTCGAAGACGTCACCAAAATGTTACGTCTCAATGAGCGCATTAGCTCTGTGGATACACCTATAGGTGCTGATGGTGATAAAGCTTTATTAGATATTATTGCCGATGAAAAGAGCATGGGGCCCGAAGAAAATTTACAGGATAACGATATCCGCTCCAGTATTGTCAACTGGTTAGAAGAGCTTAACCCTAAACAACGTGAAGTGCTCGCCAGACGATTTGGATTATTGGGCTATGAGCCGTCAACCTTAGAGGATGTCGGTATTGAAATTGGTCTAACTCGCGAACGCGTCCGTCAAATTCAAGTCGAAGCACTAAAGCGCCTGAAAGATATTTTGGGTCATCAAGGACTAAATCTTGAAGCATTATTCAGTTCATCGACATAAATTCCTTTCTACAAAATATGCTTGAAAGCCCCTACATTGGGGCTTTTTTGTACCTCAATAGTAAAGTTTTCATTACTTGCATACAAATCAATAACGTTTATCATGACCGACCGGCACATTTTTGGTACTAACTAATCTTAGTTCGGGATAAGCAATGCCTTACAACACAGCTATTTTGCCCCTCCCTATGTAGTCCACTATGGGTTTAGAATGACTAAACAACATAGTGAACGCCTTGATATAAACAAAAATAGCAGCACTGTACCGAATAAAAACAATATTAATATTAGTAAATAAACGTACTACATTTTCGACAATTCTTATCCCGAGCTGAGGTTAACTAGAACGTGAGAAATATAAATTCACCCTTTTTATATTTAGTTGTTGCTCCATTAGTGACTTTAATGATGTTATTTTTGCATGAATTTATCCCCTCTAAACAATTATCATTGCTCCCCATTACCGAAGACAATAGCCGTCTATTTGCTGATAATGTAGAGGCTGGTGGACAATCTAGTGTTTCATGGCTCAATCAAAAAGAACTACGCTTTAGCTGTAACCTTAAGCCTGGCGTAATGTATCCCTATTGTGGATTTGTCAGAACGTTGGGCAATGGAATCGACGAGGGCATTGATCTTAGTCAGTATGAAGGCTTTAGGATTCATCTTAACTACCAAGGTACAAGTCGTTTACGCTTAAGTATTCGACACTATTCAGCCGAATTTGCTGAATTTTCCCCAGCCAACGAAGACAATGCGAAATTTAACAAATATAATAGCCTCGTTATTTACGCTAAAGATTTTGAAGACACCTTAGACGTCAAATTGTCCGAATTCGGTGTAGCTGATTGGTGGATCAATGACTTTAATATCCCTAGAAACCTCAGTTATCCTGAGTTTACCAATTCAGTAGACTTTACAATCGACTTCCCAGCCCCGATTGTATTCGGTGAACACCAAGTTAAAATCGACTACATTGAATTTTATGGGCCATTGATTACCAAAGAAAAATGGTACTTGAGTATTGTTATATTCTGGATAGTGATCATTTTGACCAGCGGCGTGGTGCGAATTATTATACTCAATCGCAAAGCGACCGCAGATGCCCATCGCTTACAAGACTTTATTGCCCATAATGATGCGTTAAAACAACAGGCACAGAAGTATAAAACCTTATCTCATATAGATGGCCTAACAGGTGCTTTGAATCGCCATGGGATCAGTCGCTATTTATCGCGCTTTTATCCTCAAGACCGCAACAGCGAGTCCCTCGCCATTGCGATTATCGATCTAGATCACTTTAAGGCCATAAACGACTTACACGGCCATGACATTGGCGATCAAGTACTTAAAGGTACCGTTGACACCATTCAACAGAATATACGTGAAACAGACCGTATAGGTCGTTGGGGAGGCGAAGAATTTATTATTATTTGCCCACATACCAACGCGGACCAAATATTCAGTATGTGCGATAATATCCGCCTTCTCATCGAGGCACATGGATTTGGCGAGCAAGACAGCATTCATTTAACCATGAGTGCAGGAATTGGTATATCACACGTAGGAGAGAGCTTTGAACAAACCTTTCAGCGTATTGATAAAGCATTATATAAAGCGAAAAATAGTGGTCGAAATCGAGTTATCGGCGTTAATTAACCTCACTAGGAATAATTAAGCCGTAAACCAAAAGCTATAAATATTGCTGTTGGATCTTTTCTAATATTTCGACATTGGCCGCGGGAAACTCAAAATCGGCTAAATTCTCAATAGCCACCCACCGTCCTTGTTGTCCTTCCTTACCATAGGGCTGCCCCTCAAAGCGCGCCACTGTCAGCACTCTTAAACTGACCTTCTTATCACCATAATCATGATGAATATCCATCAGGGCTGAACACCTTAAGGGCACGATACCAATTTCTTCGAATAACTCGCGGGCTAAAGCTTGTTCAACGCTTTCATTAGCTTCGATTTTACCGCCTGGAAATTCCCACTTACCACCCTGATGTAAATTATCGGGACGCTTAGTAATGAAAATGGCGTTATCTTTAAGGATAACGCCAACAGCAACTTGAATATGCTTTTGCATTGTCTAGACTGCCCTTAAGACAACTTACCATGACATTGCTTGTACTTTTTTCCTGAACCACAAGGGCATGCATCATTGCGGCCTACTTTCGCGCCTTCACGCACAACCGGACGATGACCATCACTTAATTCTTCCGATGCCGTTGCTGATTGGTGCTCATATTGTTTAGCCACTTCGGCCTTACGTCGTTGCTCTTCTACCGCTTCAACATCAGACTCAGCCCGCACCTGTACTTTACTCAGAATGGTAATAACATCGACTTTGAGGTTTTCCAACATTTCAGAAAACAACTCAAAGGATTCACGCTTATATTCCTGTTTAGGATTCTTTTGTGCATAGCCACGCAAGTGAATACCTTGACGCAAATGGTCCATCGCTGCCAGATGCTCTTTCCACAAGGTATCTAAACTTTGCAACATCACCTGTTTTTCGAACTGGCGAATGATCGACGCACCGACTATCTGCTCTTTTTCCGCATACGCATTTTCGATTTCGCTTAAAATGCGTTCACGTAGTTTTTCTTCATAAAGTTTATCATCTTCGTCTAGCCATTGTTGGATTGGCAAGGCTATTTGGAAATCAGCTTGAAGACGCTCTTCCAATCCAGACACATCCCACATCTCTTCAAGTGATTGCGCTGGTATGTATTGATTTACAGTTTGATTAACCACATCGGCACGGACAATATCCATTGTTTCTTTGATATCGCCCTCGTCCAACAACTCATTACGCTGTTCATAAATAACTTTACGTTGGTCATTAGCAACATCATCGAATTCAAGCAACTGCTTACGAATATCGAAGTTGCGGCCTTCTACTTTACGTTGTGCATTCTCAATGGCGCGAGACACCCAAGGATGTTCAATAGCTTCACCATGTTCCATGCCTAAGCGCTTCATCATATTCCCCATACGCTCTGACGCAAAAATACGCATCAAACCATCTTCAAGGGATAAATAGAAACGAGAGGAGCCAGCATCACCTTGACGACCAGCACGACCACGTAATTGATTGTCGATACGACGGGATTCATGACGCTCAGTACCAATAATGTGCAAACCACCTGAAGCTAGAACTGCGTCGTGACGTATTTTCCACTCTTGCTTAATTTTATCAATTTGCGCTTGAGTTGGGTTTTCTAACTTTTCAACTTCAGCCTGCCAGTTACCGCCCAACACAATATCCGTTCCACGACCGGCCATATTGGTAGCAATAGTTACTGCACCGGGCTGACCGGCTTGAGCAATGATATCGGCTTCTTGTGCATGGAACTTAGCATTCAGGACTTTGTGGGCAATTTTCTGCTTTTTCAAAAATCGTGAAAGTAGCTCAGAATTTTCAATGGAAATAGTGCCCACTAATACCGGACATTTTTTCTCAATACATTGTTTAATATCTTCAACAATGGCTTCGTATTTTTCTTCCGTTGTTAAATAAATAAGGTCTGCGCGATCATCTCGAATCATAGGCTGATTAGTGGGGATCACTACGGTCAACAAACCATATATTTGGTTAAACTCAAACGCTTCAGTATCAGCAGTACCGGTCATACCGGCTAATTTATTATAAATACGGAAATAATTTTGGAAGGTAATGGAAGCTAACGTCTGATTTTCATTTTGAATTTTCACACCTTCTTTGGCTTCTACTGCCTGATGCAAACCTTCAGACCAGCGACGGCCTTCCATTGTACGTCCTGTATGCTCATCAACAATAACAATTTCATCATCTTTAACAATGTAATCAACATCCCGTTGAAACAATTTATGGGCACGTAATGCGGCATTAACGTGATGCAATAAACTAATATTGTTGGCCGCAAATAACGATTCATCTTCAGGCAGAACACCGTTCTTTTGTAAAATTTCTTCGATATGAATTTGACCATTTTCGGTCAAATGTACTTGCTTGGCTTTTTCGTCAATGGTGAAATCGCCGTCACCATGTTGCTCTTCTTCGTCTTCTTTTTCCTGCTGCACCAACTCTGGAATAATCAAATTAATAGCACGATACAATGCTGAAGAATCTTCTGCCGCACCGGAAATAATCAGCGGAGTTCTAGCTTCATCAATGAGGATAGAGTCAACCTCATCGACTACCGCATAGTTCAATGGACGTTGTACACGGTCTTCAGGACTAAATGCCATATTATCGCGCAGATAGTCAAAGCCAAATTCGTTGTTAGTGCCATAAGTAATATCAGCAAGATAAGCGTCGCGTTTCTGTTCGTGAGATAAACCAGGAATATTACAACCCACGCTTAAACCTAAAAATTCAAATAACGTTCTTGACCAATCAGCATCGCGACTGGCTAGATAATCGTTAACGGTAATCACATGTACGCCTTTACCGCTAATGGCATTCAAATAGGTGGGTAAGGTGGCGGTTAAGGTTTTACCTTCACCAGTGCGCATTTCAGCAATTTTGCCCTGATGTAATACAATACCACCCATAATTTGCACATCGAAATGACGCATTTTGAAAACACGTTTAGATGCTTCACGCACAGTAGCAAAAGCTTCCACCAGTAGGTCATCAAGCTCGGCACCGTCTTCAATTCGCTGTTTGAATTCTGCGGTTTTAGCTTTTAGCGCTTCATCAGAAAGCGTTTCAAATTCAGCTTCTAACTGGTTAACTTGCTCAACTGATTTATTATATTTTTTAAGTAATCGGTCATTACTGCTACCGAGTATTTTTGTGAAAATTTTTGAGAACATGGATCTACCGCTTCCAAACTAGTTAGGCTGTATTATTGTCGTTTTGATTTATGATTGCTCGCTTAATACACATATGTTTCGCGCTCTTGCGTGCTTAAATCTCATTTATTTTGTCAACACAGGACTAAGTCGTATTAACAAAAACGACAATCGACCTTAAAGGTCAATTGTCGTCACTTATGTATCGTCCTACAGACTATCCCTTTCGAGACTTCCGATATACGAACGCTAAGGGATCTTGCTGTTTACCATGCTTAAGTACTTCATAGTGAACATGTGCCCCAGTGGCTCTGCCTGTTTTACCCATCAGACCAACTTTCTGACCTTTGGTTACCACATCACCGACTTTAACTGTCACTTCTTTATTGTGACCATAGCGGGTTGAAAAGCCGTCGCCATGATCCACTTCCACTAAATTGCCGTAACCATAACGCTCACCGGCCCAAGTAACAAGGCCTGCGCCAGTGGCAACAACAGGGTCACCTATTTTGCCAGCAAAATCTAAACCCTTGTGCATCGCCGGTAAACCATTGAAGGGATCTTTACGAATGCCGTAATAAGATGATAACCATCCAGACTGCACCGGACGTCCCGCCAAGTAGCTCTGTGCATCAACATGGTGACTCATTAGGATAGTTTCAAGGGCATCCAGCTGATTTGCTTTATCTTCTAACGTAGCGAGCATTGACTGAATATCGGCAATAATACCAGTACTGTCTTCTACAAGAAAATCAACTACCTCATGACTAGGGCCACCGACGGCAAGCTCTTGCCCAAAACCAAATTCATCAATGGCTAAACCAGACTGCTCTGCTAAACGGCCGCCTAAGGCATCTAATCGGCGAATTTGCCCTTGCATATCGCCAAGTTTAATTACCATACCGGTTAATTGTTGTTGAGTAGCCAGTTTTAAACGTTCAACTTCTTGCTGCTGTTCAATAAGACCACTTTGTGTATAAGCGATAGTACTAATAGTATCTGGATCAGGGGACGTAGAGCGACCTGCAATAAAGGTTAAACCGAGCACCACAGCCAACGCCGCAATAAGTTGACGTTTCCCTAAAGAGAAGACGAAGCGAACATTGTCTGTTTTATATAATACTTTTAAGCTCATGCCTTCCTACTACGTGCAGCGCCATCATACTGGCAGTTTGATAGTACACCATGCAAAACAAAAGCCATAGTAACTAACCGGTATTTTATAACATCATCAAGTATAAAATTCAGTCGTGCTAAAACCAAAAAACCGCAACGATTGCGGCTGAGGTGAAGACTAATAATTTGCCGTCAAAGGTACGGCAAAATTAATCGGCGGTTTATCGTTTTCATAGGTCACAAATTCCCAAGCGGAAGTTTGCTTGAGTAATGCTCTTAGCAATTTATTGTTTAGGCCATGGCCTGATTTATAAGCCCGGAACTCACCAATAATACTATGACCACCTAAGTATAAATCGCCTACGGCATCTAAAATTTTATGCTTAAGAAACTCATCTTCGTAGCGTAAACCTTCATGATTCAACACTCTAAATTCATCTAACGCGACGGCATTTTCCATGCTGCCGCCTAAGGCTAAGTTGTGCGCATGCATATATTCTAGATCGCGCATAAAACCAAAGGTGCGCGCTCGGCTAACCTGATCAACATAAGACTCAGCATCGAAATCCATGATCATATGCTGACGGCTTTGCTTAATGACCGGATGTTCAAAATCAATGCGGAAATCAACGCGAAAACCGTCAAAAGGTAGAAACTCGGCCCACTTATCACCATCTTCAACCCGCACAGATTTTTTAACTCGCATAAAACGTTTAGCTGCAGGTAATTCTTCAACACCCGCCGATTGGAGTAAGAAAATAAACGGACTGGCACTGCCATCCATTATTGGTAGCTCATTGGCATTAACTTCAACAATAATATTGTCGATACCCATGCCTGCTAACGCTGAAGATAAATGCTCTACTGTTGAAATGCTGACGCCCTCAGCATTTGTTAAACAGGTACACAATTGTGTATCACCAACCAATTCTGCATTAGCAGGGATATCCGCATAAGGCTCAAGATCAGTGCGGCGAAATACGATACCCGTATTCGCTGCTGCAGGCCGGAGAGTCATGCTGACTTTACTGCCTTTATGTAGACCTATTCCTGTTGCTTGAACAGATTGTTTGATGGTGCGTTGTTTTATCATTCAGTCTCTAACCACAAATCAAGCGAAAGCAAAAAGGGCAAGCATTTTACTGGCTTGACCGATTTATGTCAAAATATTACGCTTAATCCGCTTGTTTACGTAAAAATGCCGGAATATCTAAATAATCTTCACGTGCTGTTTCTTCACGCTCTTCAGGTAAACTCACCTTTACTGCCGCATTCGACGAATAGTTATCCGCTGAACCGCTGCTTGCATGGCCAAAATTCAAATCATCTTGATTTGACACACGTGTAGTACGTGGAGTGCTATTGCTCACTAATGAAATATCTGGCTTGCGCTCGGCGCCAATGCCAGTTGCAACTACTGTGACGCGTAATTCATCTTCAAGTTCCATATCGATAACGGTACCTACAACCACGGTGGCATTTTCAGATGCAAAGGCTTTAACCGCATTACCGACGGTTTCGAATTCATCAATACTGAAATCAGGACCAGCGGTAATATTAACCAAAATACCGCGAGCGCCAGATAGATCTACATCTTCCAATAGTGGACTAGCGATGGCCATTTCCGCAGCTTCTTCAGCACGATCCGCACCAGTACCACTGCCACTACCCATCATTGCCGTGCCCATTTCAGACATTACGGTTTTAACATCGGCGAAATCCACGTTGATCAAACCTGGACGAGTGATTAGTTCAGCAATCCCCTGTACCGCGCCACGTAATACTTCATTAGCAGCACTAAAAGCTTGTAATAACGGCGTGCCCTTAGGCATAACCTTCAATAATTTTTCATTAGGAATAGTAATTAAAGAGTCCACATTTTTAGCTAGCTCTTCAATACCTTGCTCAGCGTAAGTAATACGCTTTTTGCCTTCAAAGGCAAACGGCTTAGTAATAACCGCAACCGTTAAAATACCCATTTCACGGGCTAGTCGTGCCACTTCTGGTGCAGCACCAGTTCCGGTACCACCGCCCATACCGGCAGTGATGAAGATCATGTCTGCGCCGGAGATGGCTTGACGAATCGTTTCATGATCTTCTATAGCCGCATTACGGCCGATGTCTGGATTAGCGCCAGCACCTAAGCCTTTTGTCACGCTAGAACCAATTTGAATAGTGACATTGGCAGAAGAGTTGCGTAATACCTGAGCATCGGTATTAATCGCCACAAACTCGACGCCTTCAATACAATGTTTAACCATGTGCTCGATTGCGTTGCCGCCACCGCCACCAACTCCAATTACTTTTATGACAGCTTCTTCGCTGTGATCATCCATTAATTCAAACATAATACTCTCTCCGATTTGGGCGTTGTTGAGGCTCAAGTCCCCATTATTATTAAAATAAACCTTTGTTTCTACAACTATTTAGCATCGAAACCTATACACTTTCGCTGCTCAGGAAAATTAACTAAAACTCACCTTTGAAAAAACTCTGCAAGCGACTCCATACGCTTTCAGTATTCTTACTTTTTGCTGATTGCTTGGACTGCATTTCCATGCGTCCATAGTGCAATAAACCTACGGCCGTGGCGAAGGCTGGGTCTTCTATATATTCCGACAAGCCCTTCATCCCCATGGGTTGGCCAGTTCTTACCGGCATTTGAAAAATTTCTTCGGCAAACTCCACCGCACCTTCCATTTTGGCGGTACCACCAGTTAATACGATGCCTGCAGCAATCTGTTCTTCCAGCCCACTACTTTTTATTTCTTCTTGTATCAATTCAAACAATTCTTGATACCTTGGCTCAATGACTTCAGCCAAGGTATGTCGAGACATTGCTCTAGCTGGACGTCCGCCAACACTAGGTACTTCAATATTTTCTTCCATGCCAACCATATCTTTCAGGGCACAGGCATAATTAATTTTGATGTCTTCCGCATGGCTGATTGGCGTACGAAATATTTTGGCTATGTCACTGGTAATTTGATTACCGGCCACAGGTATCACTGCGGTATGGCGAATAGCGCCATCGGCATAGATAACGATATCAATAGTACCGCCGCCAATATCGACAACACACACACCCAATTCTTTTTCATCTTCGGTTAACACCGCATAGCTAGAAGCTAAAGCTGAAAATATCAATTGGTCAGCCGTTAATTCACAGCGTTCAACACACTTCACCAAATTTTTAGCCATGTCGTCGGAGCAAGTAACAATATGCACTTCCGCTTCCATACGGACCCCAGACATGCCCACTGGATTCTTAATTTTTTCTTGTACATCGATAGTAAAATCTTGTGGTAAGACATGTAACAAACGACGTTCCGCAGCAAAAGGTACTGAACGTGCGGCGTGAATGACATTGTCCACTTCCGCTTGGGTTACTTCACGATTGTTAATCGGCACCATGCCGTTTTCGTTCTGACACTGCACATGACGACCAGATACCGACATAAATACCGAAGACACTTTACAGTCTGCCATTAATTCCATTTCATCTAGCGCACGTTGAACCGACTGCACGACGAGATTGAGATCGTTGACACCGCCTTTATCCATACCACGAGATGCATGGCTACCAACGCCCACTATGCTAACACCACCATCCACCAGTAGCTCGCCAACTATGGCTTTGACCCGACTGGTACCAATGTCGAGACCTACTACTAATTTACGATCTGCAACCTTAGACATGCTATTAACTCTCACTTTCACCTTTCCAACCCACTGCTAACCCAGTGTCATAGCGCAAGTCGACGTATTCGACTGCTTTTTTGTTTTTGGCTAATAGCGGCAACAAATCAACAAAACGTTGCACCCTATCAATAAATTCTTTTCGACCAATGTTGAGCATAATGTCGTTGCTGAGTTTTACCTGCCAAGCAAAACGCTCACTCAAAATTAATTCTTCAATCTGCAAACCACTGCTGGCTAGCAGCTGTTGCATATCTTTGTAGCCTTGTAATGCGGTTTGCTCACTACCACCGGGGCCATATAGCAATGGTAGTGGTGCGCCATCTAATTCGGCATTAAACAAACTGCCATTAGCATTGATCAAGGAATCTGAATTCCAACGAGCCACCGCTACCTGTTCTACTAAAAAGACTTTTAAAGTACTGGGCCATTCCTTACGTAACGACGCCTTATGTACCCATGGCATAGCTTCGACTGCTGCTAATGCCTTATTCACATCCAGCTCAAAAAAACTACCGGGTTGTGCTTGTCGAATGACTTTGGCGACCTCATCGTCTTTAATAAAAAGACGCTCACCGGCTACCACAATTTTTTGTACCGGCAGACGCTGCTCATCTTGCAGCCAATCTTCGATACCTTGCCAAGTGATAACGGCGCCATAAACGACTATGCCGAAAAACAACACACCTAACCAAAATTGTGGTTTTAGTAAGCTTGATTGTTTATCAGCCATTAATTTCACTTGTTCACACCTGCACTGTCTAAAATAGCCAGTGACAACTGGGCAAAACTTAAACCAGCCTGTTTCGCCGCCATGGGCACCAAACTCTTAGCCGTCATGCCAGGAACCGTATTAACCTCTAACAAATACAATTGGCCTTGTTGGTCACACATAAAGTCCACTCTTCCCCAACCACTCGCTGCCACGGCTTTAAATGCCTTAACCGCAAGATCGGCCAATTGTGCTTCTAGTTCAACGCTAGCACCGCTTGGACAAAAGTATTGGGTGCTATCAGACTGATACTTAGCCTCATAGTCATAAAATTCACGGGGAGTAGACATACGGATCGAAGGTAGCGCTCGGTCTTGTAAAATACTGACCGTATATTCACTACCTACGATATATTGCTCTAGCAGGACTTCATTATCGTAATTAAACGCGTCCTTTATTGCACTGAGCAATTGTGCTGAATTGTTTACTTTTGCCATGCCAATGCTGGATCCTTCCTGCGCAGGCTTGACCATAATAGCGCCCCCAAACTCCGCCATTATACCCTCGCATGATCCCGCATCAAAGCCACTTTTCTCAACAACTTGATATTTTGCGGTAGGTAACCCTAAACTCTGAAAAATTCCTTTAGTACGTACCTTGTCCATGGCTAACGCCGAGCCTAAAACACCGCTACCGGTATAGGGAATATTCAGCTGCTGTAATGCCCCTTGCATGCTGCCATCTTCACCACCACGACCATGCAACATGATCAGCACACGGTCGAATTGTTGTGTTGGTAATTCCAATAAGGCTTGTTCTTGGGGATCAAATTTAATCGCATCAACCCCGGCTTGCTGTAATGCGTCCAAAACAGCAAGCCCGGATCGAAGTGAAACTTCACGCTCAGCAGAATGACCACCAAACATCACGGCGACTTTCCCGTAGTGCTGTAGGTTACTCATGCTGAAACTCCATCAACTCTTTTCATCTGCGTAATATTCAATTGTTGTGTTTGTAATTGTTTGGCTAAGGCACCGATATTGCCTGCCCCTTGGGTCATGACAATATCGCCGTTCTGTAACTGCTCGGCCAACATCATTGCTAACTCATCTTTATCTGCCACATAAATCGGCTCTATCTGGCCGCGTTGACGAATAGAACGACATAAGGATTTACTATCGGCACCGTCAATAATCGGTTCGCCTGCGCTATACACTTCAAGCAATAACAATACATCCACTTGAGATAGTACTTTTACAAAGTCTTCGTACAAATCGCGAGTTCGGGTAAAACGGTGCGGCTGATAAGCCATCACTAAGCGTCTATCCGGCCAGTTATTTCTAGCCACGGCAATAGTCGCAGCCACTTCGGTGGGGTGATGACCGTAATCATCCACCAAGATGGCACTACCATTGCCGGTTTGATATTCACCGAGCATTTCAAAACGACGACCAATACCACCGAAAGCATTTAGCGCATCCAGTATGGCTTGATCGGCAATCCCTTCATCGGTAGCCACCGCAATCGCAGCTAACGAATTCAAAACATTGTGATGACCGGGAATATTAATTCGTACTTTTAGCGGCGCACGCTCTTTGCGTAGCAAGGTAAATTCACTGCTATTAAAGCCATGGACTATATCGATGGCACGCACATCGTTAGTTTCATCAACACCGTAAGTCAGATATTTACGGCCAATGCGCGGGATTAAACTACGGATCACCGCATCATCACCGCAAAGTACGGCCAAGCCATAGAATGGCAGATTATGTAAAAACTCAATATAGGTTTCTTCCATACGCTGGAAATCACCGCCGTAAGTATCCATATGGTCGGCTTCAATATTGGTTACCACCGACACCATAGGCTGCAAGTGTAAAAACGAAGCGTCACTTTCATCGGCTTCAGCTATCAAATAACGACTATTACCTAAACGCGCATTAGTACCAGCGCTATTGAGTAAGCCGCCAATGACAAAGGTGGGGTCCAGTTCAGCTTGTGCAAAGATGGTCGACAACAAACTGGTGGTAGTCGTTTTGCCGTGGGTGCCAGAAACGGCAATACCATGACGAAAACGCATTAATTCTGCCAGCATTTCGGCACGGCGGATAACCGGAATACGCGCCGCATTAGCGGCAATGATTTCTGGATTGGTTTGATCAACGGCGCTAGACACCACCACAACATGCACGCCTGCAACATTTTCCGCCACGTGAGAAAAATGAATCGTCGCACCCAACTTAGATAATCTGTCGGTCATACCGCCGGCTTGTAAATCAGAGCCAGAAATTCGGTAACCTTCATTGAGCAACACCTCAGCAATCCCGCCCATACCGGCACCACCAATGCCAATAAAGTGGATATTTTTAATACGGCGCATCTCAGGCACCGCGTAGGTTGCTTGCTCTTTGTTAATCATATTAATGCTTTTGCTCCTGCGGCAATTGCACACACATTAGCGACTTCAATAGTCGCTCGTGGCTTGGCTATTTCACGTGCGGCTTTTGCCATGTTTTGTAATTGTTGTGGGTCTTGGATTAATGCCGCAATGGTACTGGATAACTCACTGCTAAAACGTGGCGATTGAGCAACGATTTTCGCGGCCTTGGCTTTGACTAATGTTTGCGCATTTTTTGTTTGATGATCGTCGACCGCATGAGGTAACGGCACAAATACCGCCGCCACGCCGACCATAGCAATTTCCGACACGGTTAACGCACCGGCACGACAAATCACTAGATCAGCCCATTGATATGCAGTGGCCATATCTTCGACAAAATCATCCACTCTAACGGAGTCTTGTAGTCCTGCTTCTGCGTATAGACTGGCTACTTCTTGTTGACGACCTGCGCCACATTGATGCCAAACGGCTAATGACGGAGACTGTTCTGCCACCACTTTAGGCAAAGTTTCATTTAATATCTGTGCACCTAAACTGCCGCCTACCACTAATACTTTGGGTTTATCACTTTGCACTCTGGATTTATGTTGGGGTTTAAAAGCCAAACGCACCGGATTACCCACCCATTGGGCTTTACTATAACCAGCAAAGGTCGATGAAAATCCAGTCAAAATATGCTGTGCCAGAGGAGCAAGTAACTTATTGGTTAATCCCGGCACTGCATTCTGCTCATGCAAGATTAGCGGAATACGCTTAAGCCAGGCGGCAATACCGCCGGGACCGCTAGCATATCCACCCATTCCTAACACTACGTCCGGTTGCACTTGTTGCAACACTGCCAGTGCTTGGCGCAAGGCGTTGATTAATTTTAATGGCGCCATTAACAGTCTTAGCAAGCCATTGCCGCGCACACCTTCAACATCGATAAAACTGATTTCATATCCGGCTTGGGGAACGACTTGGGCTTCCATTCGAGCCGACGTTCCTAACCAATGTACGCGCCAACCTTGTTCAGCCAAATAATCAGCCACGGCAATACCCGGAAATACATGTCCGCCGGTACCACCGGCCATCACTAAAATACATTTACTCATCATCATTCTCCCCATTATCTGAAGAACGACGACTGAAATTTAGTCGCTTACGCTTACCCGATACCACCTGTACATCTGCCATACGTAATTCAAAATCGATACGCATCAACAACCCCATGGCCATGGCCATAATGATCAGGCTGGAGCCACCATAGCTCACCAGCGGCAAGGTCAGGCCTTTGGTAGGCAAAATACCGGCGCTAGCACCAATATTGACTGCAGTTTGAAAACTAAACCAAATACCAATGGCATAGGCTAAGTAACCTTCAAAAGGGCGCTCTTTAATCAATGCGCTATTGCCCAACTTTAAGGCCTTAATCACAATCCATAACAATAATGCCAATACACAGAGTACACCGGCAAAGCCCAGCTCTTCTGCCAGTATGGCCATAATGAAATCGGTATGAGCTTCGGGAAGGTATTCCAGTTTTTGCAAACTGTTACCTAACCCTTGACCAAAAATATCGCCACGGCCATAGGCCATAAGCGATTGTGTTAACTGATAACCACTACCAAAAGGGTCTTCCCACGGATCCATAAATGAGGTGACTCGAGCCAATCGGTATGGCGAGGTCAACACCAGAATCGCCACCGCTACCGCTCCGCTAAAAACTAAAGCAGCAAACTGCCAAATGCGTGCGCCGGCTAAAAAGAGCAAACCAATAGTGGTCGTTAACATCACCACTACGGTACCTAAATCAGGCTGCATTAATAACAACAAAGCTAAAACAAAGAACACAATCAACGGCTTAATAAAGCCTTTAATATTTTCCGTTACTTCTTCATAGCGGCGTACTAAATAACCGGCTAAATAACAAAAGAAGAATAGCTTTGCCGGTTCCGCCGCTTGCACGGTAATGGGGCCAATAGCTAACCAACGGGTGCTACCGTTCACTGAACGGCCAATGACCAACACCGCCAGTAATAAAACAATCGCCGCCAACAGCAACCAAGTGTTGCTCCATTGCCACCAACGCATAGGGATTTGTAAGGTAATGGCAAAGGCAGAAATAGCCAGCACCATGTACACCATATGGCGTATCGCAAAATGAAATGGATTATTGAATAATCGAGTGGCAGCAGGCATTGATGCCGACGTCACCACCACAAAACTGATACTTAACAGCGCAATAGCAATCATCAAAAACGCCATGTCATAGGGGCGATTATCACCTTCACCATGTTGACGATTAAATAACAAACGCATTTGTTCGGCGGCTATGTTCATACTAATGCCTCCACCAACTGCGCAAAATGTTCACCTCGGTGCATATAATTGCGATACATATCTAAACTGGCACAAGCGGGTGAAAGTAATACCATGTCGTTAGCCGTGACCATCTTAGCGACCTGTGTAACAGCTGCAGATAAATCGGCCACACGAATACTGTCTTCACGTAAAACCGCTATTTTTTCGCCGTCTTTACCATAGGTAATCAACCCATCCAACTGCGTTAAAATTGGCTTAAGCTCGATTAAACTAGAACCTTTAGCATCACCACCGGCAAGTAAAATCATTTTGCCTTTGGCCTGAGGACGCAAACCGTTAATTGCCGCAATAGTGGCGCCGCTATTGGTAGCTTTAGAATCGTTGATCCAAATAGCGCCTAATTGATGCCCCACCACCTGACAACGATGAGGTAAGCCGCTAAAGCTTTTAGCCGCTTGAATTATTTTTTGCTGATCCGCACCAGCACAAAGTGCCAAAGCAGCAGCGGCCTGAATATTTAGCACATTGTGCTGACCACTCAGTTGGCAGTCCTGCATATTCAGCCAAGGTTGGCCATTAAACAGGATATCGCCGCTGACATCATCAAAGCTGAATCCTTGATCCGATGCTGCCAGTCCAAAACTATGCTGCACTTCATCCTGTTCGCTAAAAGTATGGGTGTCATCACGATTAACCACGCAATGTTGCGCTTGGTGATAAATGGCTAATTTGGTTTGCTGGTAATGAGCAAAGTCGCGATAACGATCCATATGGTCATCGGTCACATTCAGTACGGTGGCCGCTAAAGGCATTAAACTACTTGTGGTTTCTAGTTGAAAACTGGAAAGTTCCAACACTACAAAGTCTGCTTGTTGCTGCAATAAACTTAATGCTGGCACACCGATATTGCCGCCAACAGCGACGTTAAATCCGCTTATCTTCAGCATTTCAGCCAATAGACTCGTCACCGTAGTTTTGCCATTCGAGCCGGTTATGGCTAACACGGGTGTGTTATTAAAACGCGCAAATAATTCTACATCGCCAATCACTTCAACACCTTGTTGTAGTGCGTATTGAATGGCTGGAGTGGCTAGTGCTACACCGGGACTGAGTACGATTAAATCAACCTCTGCCAACAGCTGTTGGGACAAATCGCCTAATTGCACACTGACGCTTTCAGGCAACGACACCTGCCATTGTGGGCGGGTATCAAATGCCAAAATTTGTGCTTTTTGGCGCAACAAAAAGTCGACAACGGATTGGCCCGTTTGGCCCAATCCGATCACGGCAACTTTTTGATTGGCTAAATTCACCCGTCTACCTCAGTTTCAATGTCGCTAGGCCAATAAGCACTAGCATTAACGAAATAATCCAAAAACGTACAATGACTCGCGGCTCCGGCCAGCCTTTTAATTCATAGTGATGATGAATAGGGGCCATACGGAAAATACGCTGACCACGTAATTTGTAAGAACCCACTTGTAATATCACCGACAGCGCCTCAATCACGAAGACTCCGCCCATAATAAACAACACTAATTCTTGTCTAACTAACACCGCAATAATGCCTAAAGCACCACCCAGTGCTAATGAGCCAACATCGCCCATAAAAATCATTGCCGGATAAGTGTTAAACCATAAGAAGCCCAAACCAGCGCCCACAATGGCGGTACACACAATCACCAGCTCGCTGGTCAATGCAATATAAGGAATGTTCAGATAACCAGAGAAATTCACGTTGCCTGTTACATAAGCAAATACCGCAAAGGCACCTGCCACTAATATAGTGGGTACTATTGCTAGGCCATCTAAACCATCGGTAAGATTGACAGCATTGCTGGTGCCTACTAATACAAAGTAAGTTAATACGATGTACATGACGCCAAGTTGCGGCATAACTTCTTTAAAGAATGGGATCAGTAAGGCAGTTTCTGCTGGGTCTTGGTGTTGACTATATAAAAACAGCGCAACTCCAATAGCCACTAACGATAACCAAAAATACTTCCAACGGGCAATCAGGCCCTTAGGATCTTTACGAATGACCTTACGATAGTCATCAACAAAACCGATGATGCCGTAGCTGATGATCACAAACAAGGTAGTTAACACATAACGGTTAGACAGGTCTGCCCACAGCAAGGTGCTACAAATAATCGCCGCCAAGATCAACACACCGCCCATAGTCGGCGTACCCGATTTGGCTAAGTGTGATTGTGGCCCGTCATCACGCACAGTTTGGCCAATTTGTAATTTCTGCAACCAGCGGATCATCGCTGGCCCCATGAAAATGGCTATTGCCAGCGCCGTTAAGGTACTCAAGATCGCCCGCAGTGTTAGATAGGAAAATACACTGAAACCCGGGTCAAATTGACGTAACCAGTCGGCCAACCAAATTAACATGCAATTGGCTCCCAACGCTGTTCAAGCTTTCCCACAGCGGATACCTCGATAGCAGCAACCACCAGCTCCATCTTGGCGCTGCGCGAGCCTTTAACCAAAATAGTGATATCTTGATGTTCGTCGGCTACTTGCAGTTCTAGATGGGCGATAAGTTCTTCAATTGTACTAAAGTGACGACCATTGCCGTTAAATACAGTGCTGGTGTGCTGACTTAACACGCCTAGGGTATAGAGGTTATCAATACCTTGTTTTTTAGCATATTCGCCGACCTGTTCATGATAAAAACGTGCCCGTTCACCCAACTCGCCCATATCACCAAGAATAAGAATTCGGCGACCAGCATAGCTGGCAATCAAATCGATAGCGGCGTTCACCGAAGCGACATTGGCGTTATAGGTATCATCAAACAAACGTACTTGATTCGTTAAGGTTTTTAGGTTTAAACGCCCTTTAACCTGTTGCATGTTCTCCAAGCCTAATTGCACATCTTCCAAGGATGCGCCAACGGACATCGCCAACGCAGCCGCCGAGGTAGCATTAGCAATATTATGCATGCCAGGGATAGTCAGATTAATAAAGGCATTGCCCTCTGGCGTGAGTAACTCAAAACTGGCGCAACCATCTAAATTAAGCTGGCTATTACGGGCAGAGAAATCACAACCCGGCTCTACCGACACCCGGCGTACATTATTCACTTCAAGTTTGCCAGCCCAATAATCATGAAACTGGCTGTCGGCATTTAAAATGGCGATACCTTTTTCAGACAAGCCATTGAAAATTTCGCTTTTGGCACGAGCCACACCGAGTACACTGCCAAAACCTTGCAAATGCGCAGGTGTCGCATTCAAAATAGTTGCCACATCGGGCTTAACCAAATTACTGGTATAGGCAATTTCACCTAGATGATTAGCACCAAGTTCCATTACTGCATATTTATGCTTTGACTCTAAACGCAATAACGTCAACGGCACACCGATGTCATTATTAAAGTTGCCTTGTGTGGCTAACACTTCACCTTTTCGAGAAAGGATTGAAGCAACCATTTCCTTAACGGTGGTTTTTCCACTGCTGCCAGTAATAGCCACTGTTTTTGGCGCAACACGCTGTTTTACTGCGGCACCTAATTGGCCAAGCGCCAAGCGAGTATCTGGCACCAAAATATACGGTAGGTTGGTTGCTACTGGTTCAGAGATAATTAGCGCACCAGCACCTTGTTGTTCTGCAACATCAACAAATTTATGGCCATTAAAGTTCGGCCCGGTTAAGGCAATAAACAAGTCCTTCGGCTGAATAGTACGAGTATCCGTACTGACCCCCTTTATGTTGATATCCTCGCCATAAAGTGTGCCTTGTAGTTGATCTGCCACCCAACTGAGTGAAACTGAGATCATTGCTCCATCCCCTTTAATAGTTGTTTTACGTAGTCCCGCTCATCATATTGCAAACGAGTATTATTGATTATTTGGTAATCTTCGTGGCCTTTACCGGCCAGTAGAATAATGTCTTGAGGCGACGCTTGAGCAATCGCTAATTGAATCGCGCGTTTACGATCCAACTCAACTTGTACGCTCTGGGGTTCAGTACAACCTGCCAGAATATGTTCCACGATAAGTTGGGGATCTTCCGAGCGGCTATTGTCGTTGGTGACAATAACGCGATCGGCAAAACGTTCGGCAATTTCACCCATAATCGCGCGCTTACCTACATCCCTGTCACCACCACAACCAAACATGCACCACAATTTGCCGTGACAATGTTCGCGAAGTGCGGTTAATGCCTGCATCAAACCATCAGGTGTGTGGGCATAATCCACCACCACATTGGCGTGGGAATTACGAAATATTTCCATACGTCCAGTTACTGCATGTAACTGCGTGGCTACTTCGGCGATGCTATCAATATTGACACCTAGGCATAGCTGCGAACTTACTGCTGCTAGTAAATTTAAGACATTGAAGTGCCCCATCAAGGGGCTATCTAAGATGCAATCGCCCCAGGTGGATTGCACATGGATGTGACAACCGTTAGCGTGATAATCCACTTTAGTGGCAATACAATATTCATAACGAGGATAGAGCGCTTTATCAAAACCAAAAAACACCGGACGCACCGCCACAGGGCGGTTTTCGAGCCACTGCATGGACTCCGCATCATGTTGATTCAACACCACATAGGCCAAGCCATGTTGTGCTAATAAACGGCGTTTGGCAGCAGCATATTCAGCCATGCTGCCGTGATAATCCAAATGGTCGCGACTGATATTAGTAAATACCGCCACATCAATTTTTAATGCAGCAATACGCTGTTGCACCAAGGCATGAGAGGACGCTTCCAAGGCCACCATGGCCGCCCCATCGGCAGACAACTGATGTAATAGTTTCTGCATGGAGATGGCATCGGGCGTAGTATTTTGGGTTGTTTCAAGTTGCCCCATTAAACCTGCGCCTAAGGTACCAATAGTGCCTGCGACTGCACCCGTAGCCTGCCAAATTTGCGCCGCTAATTGGGTAGTAGAAGTTTTGCCATTGGTACCAGTCACGGCCAGCATTTTCATGGAATCCGCTGGATGGCGATAGAAGTGGCCAGCTAATTCACTGAGCTTTTGATCTAACTGATAAAAATGAATAATCAATGAGTGTTCACGCATAGTGACTTCACCATGGCGTTGTGACTCATCGGTTTGCGCCAAAATCACTTTAGCGCCTAAGCTAATCGCCTGTGGGATAAAATCACGGCCATCCAGCATATGCCCAACTACCGCTACAAACACTTTATGAATACTGACTAAACGGCTATCAAGCACCAATTCATCAATGTCGATGGCAGGTGCATTGATGCCAAAAGGCGTTAACAAGCTTTGCAAATTAGTGATCATTGGTCACCTCGTTGTAAAGCAATCAATGAGGAAACAGGCTTATCATCTGGTGGGATATTCAGTAGTTGTAGTGCACCAGCCATAATTTTGGCAAACACCGGGGCAGCGGTATCACCGCCATAGTAGAGATCACCGCCCGGTTCATCGATTAATACCACCACTGCAATTTGTGGATTGGATACCGGCGCTATGCCCGCAAATAAATTAACGTATTCTTCACCATAACCACCAGCAATAGCTTTACGACTAGTGCCGGTTTTGCCAGCAACACGGTACCCCGGAACCCGCGCTTTAGGAGCAGTGCCGCCCTCAAGCACCACATGTTCCATCATTGCTGTTACCGCTTTGGCATGGCGTTCGGATATCACCCGCTCACCGGCAGGGGTTTCACCTTTAATGATATTCAATGGCCGTTTGATGCCGCCATTGGCCAAAATGCTATACATTCTGGCAATTTGCATTGGTGTCACTGTGAGGTTATAACCAAAAGATAAAGTGGCTAACTCATGTTTCGACCAGCGGCTACGGTCATGAAAAATACCGCTGCTTTCACCGATCATATTAGTACCGGTGTCGCCTACTAGACCCATTTCGTAATACAGATCAATTAAATGATTTTTAGGAACTGACAGGGCTAATTTTGATATACCCATATTACTGGACTTACGAATAATGCCGGTCAGATCCAATGGACCGTAATTTTTAGAATCCTGCACCATGGCACCGCCTAAACGCATCCATCCCGGCGAGGTGTCAATCACGGTATCTAATGTGGCCGAACCAAATTCCAATGCACTTATCACGGCAATAGGCTTAACCACAGAGCCTGGCTCAAAAGCATCGGTAATAGCCCGATTACGAATACGATGAGCCGTTACGCCTTTACGGTTATTGGGATTAAACGAAGGTCCATTAACCATGGCCAACACATCGCCCGTATTGACATCGACAATCACGGCAGAGGCTGCCGCTGCATCATAAACGCTAATGGCTTTCTTGATTTCTTTGTAGGCTAAGGCCTGAATACGTTGGTCAATAGTCAGCTGCAGATCTTTAGAATCTTTACCTTCTTCTTGGGTAAGTATTTCCACCTGACGGCCTTTGCCATCGCGGCGAATGCGGCGGGTATCGGGGGTGCCGGTTAAGCGATCTTCAAATAAGCGCTCAATGCCTTCAATGCCCTGATCATCAATATTGGTAAAACCAATAAGCTGTGCAGACACTTCCCCTGTCGGGTAATAACGACGGGACTCGCGACGTAAATACACACCAGGAATATTGAGTTTATCCACGTACTCAGCCATGGCGGGAGTCACTTGACGTTGAATATAAACAAAGCGACGCTTAGGATCGCTAACTTGCTTCATCACTTTTTCTGCATCTTCGCCGAGTACTTCAGCAAGGGCACGCCAGCGGCGGGTATCCGCGAGGGCATTATTTTCGATGATGATTTTAGGGTCGGCCCACACCGCTTGCACGGGCACACTCACCGCTAACTCTTCACCGTTACGGTCGAGGATCATGCCACGATGGACAGCATCCGTACGGGTACGCAAAGTGCGATTATCACCTTGTTCAATTAATTGGTCCGGCGCAATCACTTGAATATAAGCGGCACGTGTAGCTAATCCCATAAACACAAAAATGACCGTACTGGTCACTACTAGAAATCGCCATTGTAAAAGCCTAGGCTGTGCGGTGTTTTTTGCCTGCGCGGTCATTTGAGCCGCACCACTATTTCGTCACTGGCCACCGGCCGATGCATATCCAGTTTTTTGCGTACTGTAGTTTCGATACGATTATGTTCGGTGAGCACGGATTGCTCGAGAATAAGATGCCGCCATTCCACATCCAGTTGGTCACGCTCCTGCATTAAGGATTCATGCACGATAGCCATTTGACGATTGTGGTGAGTGCTTAGGATGACGGCAACAGCACTGAGGATCATCAGAACAAACAATAAAATACGCCATGGATGGTGTAACAATTCCATAAAAATAAGACCGGCGAGATTTATTTTCTGATTGCTTGGGCTCATATTTTTTCAGCCACTCGCAAAATCGAACTGCGTGAACGAGTATTGTCGCTCACTTCCTGCTGTGAAGGTTTAGTGGCTTTACCTATTAAGGTTAATGCTCGACTAGCATCCAGTTCTTTTTCGGTAATTGGAAAGCCAGGGGGGAAGCTTTTGCCACGGCTCTGTTCACGCATAAAGCGTTTTACCATGCGATCTTCTAAGGAATGGAAACTGATTACCGCTAAACGACCATTAGGCTTAAGCGCCGCTAACGCGCCTTTTAAGCCATCACGAATTTCATCTAACTCACTATTGATGTAAATACGTATCGCTTGAAAGCTGCGGGTTGCTGGATGCTTATATTTGTCTTTTACTGGCACAGCTTGATCAATTAACTCAGCTAATTGATGCGTGCGGGTAAGGGGCTGTTGGTCACGAGTAGTAACAATGGCATGGGCAATACGTTTGCCAAATTTCTCTTCGCCAAATTCCTTGATCACTTGGGTAATATCTTGGGCATCGGCATATTTTAGCCATTCGGCAGCGCTGACACCTTTAGTAGTGTCCATGCGCATATCCAGCGGCCCGTCTCGTAAAAAGCTAAAACCACGGTCGGCATTATCTAATTGCGGCGACGACACCCCTAAATCCATCAACACGCCATCCACTTGACCACTAATATTCAGTGATTCAGCGACGTCGGCAAGTTGAGAAAAGGCAGTATGTACAATTTGAAAACGAGGATCGTCGGCAAACGCTTCAGCGGCTTCGATAGCTTGAGGGTCACGATCTAAGGCAATTAAACGGCCATTGGCATTGAGTTGTTTTAGGATGACACGCGAATGACCACCACGACCGAAGGTCGCGTCGATATAGATTCCATCGGGCTTAATATTAAGAGCCTCAACGGACTCTTGTAGTAGCACCGATTGATGGGCATATTCGCCACTCATTAATAAGAAAATTCCTTCAGTCGATCACTTTGTTCAAAATCCGCTGTTTGCTCAATTTCCATATCTGCACTGATTTGTTGTTGCCACAACTCAGCGTCCCATAACTCAAACTTATTCATTTGCCCCACCAACATAATGGATTTCTCCATGTGTGCATGTTGACGTAATGTAGCGGGCAGCAAGAAGCGACCATTTTTATCCATTTCACCTTCGGTGGCATGGCCTAGAAGTAAACGTTGCATACGGCGTTCATGCTCATTCATACTCGACAGCTGGCTGAGTTTGAATTCAACGTCTTCCCATTCGGGAAGTGGGTAGAGTAGTAGACAAGGTTGTTTTACATCTATGGTACAAACTAGTTGTCCCTGACAATCATCCAGCAAGGTCTGACGATACCTTGTAGGTATCGTTAAACGACCTTTCACATCTAGATTGATTGCATTAGCGCTACGGAACATTCCCCATGCCTTTTGTTATTATTTGATCCACTTTCTACCACTATTACCCACAAAAGACAGTTTAGGTACCACCTTACCCACCTGTCAAGGGAAATAAAGCCTATTTGCGGCACTTGCAACTTCAGCAAGATCAGTCTTGAATGAAAGCTATTGAATTCATTGAATAACATGGCCAAACACCGATGCCGCACAAAATAGCGATAATGGCGATAGATCAAGGTACGACCTCGAGTCGAGCAATTATTTTTGATCAAGAACTACAGCCCTTGTGCCAAGCACAACAAGAGTTGACTTTGGACTATCCGCAGTCCGGGTGGGTAGAAGTGGATCCGCAACAACTCTGGAAGACCACCCTCAATGTTTGCCAACAGGTCCAACAACAATTAGATAGCAGTCAATGGTCATTGCACTGCATCGGCATTACCAATCAACGTGAAACCACCATTATCTGGGATAGGCAGACAGGAGAGGCCATTTACCCCGCTATAGTTTGGCAAGACCGACGAACAGCCAGTTATTGCTCAGCACTAAAATCTCAGGGTTTAGAAGAAAATATTCAACAACGCACCGGCTTGTTGCTCGATCCCTATTTTTCCGCTAGCAAGATTGCGTGGATTTTAGATAATGTGGAAGGTGCCAGAGCGCGGGCAGAGAATGGTGAACTGGCCTTTGGCACCGTAGACTCTTACCTTTTATGGCAATTAAGCGGCGGGGGCTTACATGCCACCGATGTCACCAATGCCAGCCGCACTAGTTTATTTAATATAAGTACCCTGCAATGGGACCCTGCGCTATTAAACATTTTCAATATTCCTGCAGCATTACTACCCGACGTTAAACAATCCAGTGATGATTATGGTCACACTGATGCCGAGTGGTTGGGTCGCTCAATACCTATCAGCGGCGTCGCCGGCGATCAACAAGCGGCCAGCTTAGGTCAAGGCTGCTTAGCCAAGGGGGATATAAAAAGTACCTACGGTACGGGTTGTTTTATGATGCTCAACACCGGCAATGACATCATCAAATCACAACATAAATTGCTGTCGACCATTGCCTACCAAATAGACGGCAACGTTTGCTACGCCCTCGAAGGCTCGATTTTTATTGCGGGGGCAGCTATCCAATGGCTACGGGATAAACTAAAAATTATTGAGCATGCCGCACAATCCGAACAATTTGCTATTGAGGCTAAAGGTGAACAAGATTTGTATTTCATTCCGGCATTTTCAGGATTGGGAGCACCTCATTGGCAGGCCGATGCCCGCGGAATGATAGTTGGCATCACCGCCAATACCAATAGTCGTCATATTGCCAAGGCGGCTTTAGAAGCCATTGCTTTTCAAACTAGCGATCTCATTACCGCCATGCGCGCTGATGGTGCCATCATTAACGACATTAAAGTCGATGGAGCCATGACTAGTAACAGCTGGTTCTGTCAATGCTTGGCTAATTTATGTCAGCAAAGCATCTTGCGTCCACAAAATATCGAATCTACCGCTACCGGCGCAGCCATATTAGCAGGTCTGTATGATCACACCTTCAGTCTGCAGTACATTCAGCACTTACAACAATACCACCACTTTATACCGATGATGTCGAAACAAGAATGTGAAGGACGACACCAAGGTTGGCAATCTGCTTTATCGATGCTTATTGGAGAAAAATAAATTAAGCAATATGTATAAGGCATAAAGCAAATACCATTTTTCGCCATTGTCAGCCCATACGTGTAATGGCAATCTCCGGCTTGTTTACAGTTTATTAACAAGGTGTCATGAATGTTTGTAGCTCGTTGGAAAGTTTCTTTGCCGGTAATATCGGTTTTTTTATTGTGTGCTTGTGGTGGTGGCGGTGATGGAACGACACCACCAAAAACTACTCCTACCCCTAATTCGGCCCCCAGCGCTAATGCCGGTGCCGATCAAAGCGTTGATGAGCTCACCACTGTGACGCTAAGCGGCAGTGCTAGCGATAGCGATGGCACTATCAGTTCCTACGCTTGGGCACTCACTTCGACAGCAACCAATGTAACCTTAAGTGCCACAAATAGCGCCACAGTAACGTTCGATGCGCCCGATGTGGCAGAAAATGAAACGCTAACCTTTACGCTCACTGTTACTGACAATGACGGTGCTACCGATACTGATAGTGTTGCAATACTGATTCGTCATATTGATACAACGCCGACTACACCAACTACACCACCGGAAATGGTAGTGCCTGCCGGTGGAACATTAATTATTTCCGACGACGCTCTTTCAAAAGTAAGCTTTTCACCTGGTGATGGAAGTGAGCCCGTTGGCACATATAAAATTGTAAATGTTGAGCATGAACAATTTTCACAAAGCTTAGAAATTGATATTACGAATCCCAGTGGGACAAGTTGGAATGGTCAAATAAATATAGCAACTAATGCAGCAGTTAAAACTGATGATATCGTGTTACTACATTTGTACTTCCGTACGATCGATAGTCAGTATGAAACTGGCACTGGATTTACTAATGTACTACTTGAAGGTCCTGGCCCTAGTTATAGCAAATTATTAAACCGCACCATTAACAGCGCCAGCGAATGGGTAGAATACTTCTTTCCGGCTAAAGTCAGCCAAGATTTTGCTTCGGGTCAATTAAGGGTGATGTTGGCACTGGGTGCTGGAGATAGGCCGCAAACCTATCAAATTGCAGGAATAGAACTTTATAACTATCAACAATCAAAAAATATTAGTGAACTACCTGAAACCAAGCCCACCTACAATGGTCGGGCTGATGATGCTCCATGGCGCGCAGAAGCCGCCGAGCGCATTGAGCAACATCGTAAAGGTGACTTCAGTCTCACCTTAGAAACCGCTGCGGGTGATAAAATTAGCGCGACCGATATTAGCATTGAGATGACCAAGCATGCTTATCATTTTGGCTCCGCTGTAGTCTCTAGTATGCTGATTGGGGAAAGTAACAATGATCTGATTTATCAGCAAAAAGTGTTGGAGCTGTTTAATCAAGCAGGCCCTGAAAATGATTTAAAATGGGCTCCGTGGATTGGTGAATGGGGTAGTGCATTTAATCAAGAAACCACCATCGCCGGCTTGCAATGGTTACAAGATAATGACTTTTATACCCGCGGACATGTGTTGGTTTGGCCATCAAAACGTAATTTACCTAATGCCATGCAACAGTACTTACCAGATAATCCGGACGATGCCGATCCTCAAGCTTTAGTCGAAGTGGACAATCACATTGATGATGTCACCTCAAAAACCGCACACTTGCTGTCAGAGTGGGATGTATTAAACGAGCCTTTTGATAACCACTATTTAATGGACGCCTTTGGTAAACAAGTTATGGTCGACTGGTTCGAACGTGCACGTACCAATCTATCCAATCATAAATTGTATATTAACGATTACGGTATCTTGTCTTCCGCTGGCACCGATGTGGCTCATCAGCAGCATTATCTGGACACTATTGAGTATCTGTATGAGCAAAATGCCCCCATCGATGGCATAGGTTTACAAAGCCATTTTAGTGATGTTTTGACCGATATTCCTAAGGTTTACAGCATTATTGATCGTTTCCATCAAGCCTTTCCTACTGCTGCGATTCGTTCCACTGAGTTTGATATCAATACTTTGGATGAAGAGCTACAAGCGGATTACACTCGTGATTTTATGACATTATTCTTCAGTCACCCTGCAACGGTTGGTATTCAGTTATGGGGCTTTTGGGAACAACGTCATTGGTTTCCGGCTGCCGCACTGTATGACGAAAACTGGCGTGAAAAACCCAATGCTTTGGTGTGGAAGGATCTAATCTTCAATCAATGGCATAGCAGTTTCAATGGGCAAACCGATGCACAAGGACAATTCAGTCAACGGGGCTTTTATGGCGACTATGAGGTGACCTTTACCTATCAGGACACTGAACACACCTTAACATTTAGTGTGGTTAAAGGTGGCGATAACAATATTGTATTGAGTCTATCTGAATAACGGCTCAGTTCCATACCGATTAAACTAAAAAACAGCGCTTAAGCGCTGTTTTTTTATCAACTAATTATATGTTCAATTAAGCAACGATTAACACTTCCAACAATATTCAGCGTTGCCCAAAGTGCCGTCGTTGTTCTTATCCCAGCCTTTACGTCCATCACTAAAATAATAAAGTTTGCCGTCACTCGCTTGTGCTGTACCAGACACTGGCGTCGCTAATAATAAGTAACTCGTACCATTACCCGTAACAGTGCTAATAGTCAGGCTATATTGCTTATTCGCCACCGGCTCAGAAGAAGGCGAATGAGCATGAAACACTGCTGGTGCGCCAGTATTAGCACCACCGTCAGCAGCGCCTTCATAACTAAAGTTCGCCGCTTTATGACGTTGCATGGCCGCAGCCAACGCCATTAAATCTGACTGCGCCGCACTACGAGTGCCATTCTTCACAAACCCCATATAAGTAGGGTAGGCAATCGATGTAATAATGCCGACGATTGCCACTACAATCATGAGTTCAATTAACGTAAATCCTTTATTTTTCATTATTGTCTCTCTGTCTCAGTTTCCCACGCACTTTTCTGTACGCGCTCTAGGCGTCCATAAATATTCTCTGCAATACAATCCAACTGAGTAGTACATGCCTTTTCCGTACCATCGGCATTTAACTCTTTCACCGCGGATCCACATTCTGTGCCCAAACACACTACGGGGTGAACTGGATCTTCAATCAACACTTTGGTTTCAGGTGCGATACCGGTTTGTTGCAAATCAACATAACGATCATCATGCTCTTTTTGATTGTTATGATTAATATCGGTTACCGCATTACCATTGATCAATTCCACCAAATAAGAACGACTGTTACCACTAGGCGGTGCACATTGGCTAGCACTAATTTCAGCTGGCACATAGGTAGTGAAGAACAATTTATAGTTAAGGATCAAGGGTGACGCCAACACTTTTTCACCACCACTACCGAGGCTAATCATCCAGCCTTTCTTAGTTGAGAAGGTCGCCGCTTCTAAGAGCTTATCTGCATCTGAGCCAGCGGTTAAGCTATGGCTAGTAGCATCATATAAATCGGCGGCGGTATAGCCCGAGGTTGGTAAGGTATAGTTACCATCAACGTCTAGGGTAAACACGCCTGTATCTTTAAGCATATAAAGATTATCTCTAATCTCGACATTTAATGGGTGGGCTCGATAACCAGAACCAATAGCCACCGCATAATAATGTTCATTGGCTAAGCTAATTTCAGCCACATCAGGCGCATAATAAAAACGGCGGTTTTCGGTAGCATCACCGTCAGCGCCTAGGTCAGCTAATAAACCACCGGTAACTAACGTACTGGCAGATTCGCCGTTATGAATATCTAAACGGAATAACTGTCCACCAGTATCTGCTACATACATATGATCAGCCAAACCATCGCTATCGCGGTCAATAATCGAAATACGCGCAGGAATACTGTAATTCATTTGTGAAACATTAGTATTCGCACCACTATTACTGGCAGACCACAGTAAGGCGCCATTATCGGCATCCACCATAAACACTGCATTACCCATGGAGTCAGCACTCCGTTGTAAGCGGTTATCCTGATCCTCATCGTACCCCCCACCGAAGATCAGTACGGTTTTAACGGTGCCACCAATATTCACTTTGGTTATGGTCGGCTTAGACCAACTTTGCCCCAACTTGGCAAAGTCACCTACACCACCTTCTATCTTAAATGTCAGCGAGGGTGTGGTTTTATTAGTGATATCAAAGGCGTAATAGTTTCGACCACCACGGCGCATGCCCACATACAAATACTTATTACTAGCAGTGGTACGTAGCACCATATCGCCATCCATGCCATAAATATGATTGAACGAGGAATTGTTTAGATAAAAATCATGGAGGTTAGGTAACAATTCTCTTGGGATAACCGCAAAGTTTTCATCGCCTGTAGCTGGGTCAAACGAGTGTAAGAACCCCTGATTGGTCGCCACTAAAATGGCACTGTCAGTAGTACCGTAGTTCACAATAACCGGTTGCGAATGAATAGGGTCGCCCATTTGTAAGCGCACATCGGTGGTTGAACCGTCATTGTCAGCATCTTGCACATCGACGCCTCTGGCCCATTTCAATATGGTTTGACGTATATCCTCAGGATTGGCTTGTGCATCAACACCTAAATTAGTGGTGGTGATGGCGGTATTGCTCTCATGTAAACTATTACTACTAGTGACAATACTACCGGTACCACCAAAGGTATAGATGGCACGGCTTAAGTCCAACTGACTGGCGGCGCCGCCTTCGCGAACATCGCTACCATCGGGCATCGAAGACCAGTAACTTTGGGCGGTGTCTTTAAAAAATCCGGTACCATCATCCACAGCGGCGAAATTATTTTGATCCATGATTTGGTTACCGTTAATTTTGTATTTTTTAAGATTACCCGGCCATGCAGTACCTTCAGCGGGTTTAAACAAAGCAAAATACAATTCATCACGGTGAGTTAATCGATTTAACTGATTGACCGCCACACCTGGTGAAACAAAGGTCGCATTAACATCTTTAACACTTTTTAAAATATCTTCAAACGCGGTCAATAACGCAGTACTGTCGCTAGCCGTATAAAAACCACCACCACCTTGTAACGCCAACTTACTTAAAAAGTTGTTTGCCGTTGAATTAGCAGCAAAACCAATGGTATGAGTGATAACACGGGCATCAATCACCGATTCACTACTTTTACTGACATTCTGTACTAAATCCAGACCACACTTTTCACCGCTGCTGGCGTTGTTACAACTTTTACCTAACAGCGCTTCAATCTCACCAACACTATGGTTGTTATTGGCTTCACCATCAGAAAGTAACACTACATGGTTGTTGGTTTGACATTGCAAATCGGTGACCGGGGAAACATAAGTTGCACCCGATGGTATATATTCACCAACACAATCGGAATCATTGAGGTTATCTTCTGAACAACCATAGGGTAATACTGAGTCATCACCACTATAGGAAGCGCGGTGACTCACTCGAGTACTGCGGCGTACGTTACTATTCACCCCAGACGTGCCTCGCCTTAGACCATAATCCACATTCAAACCGCCGTAATAGTTCACGCTTTCATACAAAGTATCCACTATGGGCGTCAAACCATTAGCCGATAACTCATCAACTTTATTCAATAGATGATCCCTTACCGTCGCCACAGTTTCAGGAATAGCATTACCTTGGAATTTAATTTTTAACTGTGGTGCCCCTGATGGTTTACCGTTGTAACTATATGCACCACGGTTGCCGTCAAAATCAGACAACACGAACATCATGGCATTACCAGACTCCCAATCGCCCCTATTCACCAAATGTTGTACTTGAGCCGTTAAGTCCGGGGTTGAGTAAGTCGAATTTTTATACCAATTAGAAAGACCTGACCAGGTTACCGCTGAGGTTTTAGGTTTGTTGTCTAAGAAATCATTCGGGTAAGGACTAAAATCATTCGGGTCCCCCTCATCAACCGCGGCCACTTTGAAAGAAGCCGTTCCATAACGGTTTTGATAGGCTGTGAAGGTCAAATAAGCCTCTTGTATTACCGCGCCAGGTGGCACCGAAATATTATCAAAGCGCACGCCGATAAATTTATTATTAGAACTGTTAAGGGTTAACTCACTACCGGTATTTTGCTTACCATTATACTGTTCTTCCGCATTGTCTTTTTGGGTATCCACTTGAAAGTGCATTTCACCCGCAACACAACCAGTGGCCGATGCTTTATCGTAGGCCACCACCAACTCAGCTCCAAGCCCCTGACCTTCATCATAGGATTTAATGTACCTTGTGGCGCCACCACTCAAGCCGGTGCCTTCAATAATAAGGTTGAGGGCATTACCACCACACCAATCGGAGCGGTTGACTATTTCTTGTAAAATCGCACTAATATCCGGTGTGTTAAACTGTTCATTGGTCGAGGGCCAATCGTTATCCGTATTCCAATCAATGCGAGTCACGGTTTTACTGCGACCACTCATATTATTGGCAGCGGCCGTAAATTGACTACCATTACCTGTCAGCTCACCATAAAAGCTAATATCGGCAGCGGACGCATTGTAATCATCTGAAGTAAGTCGTACATAGGCTTCAGTAATTACCGCACCTCTAGGAATTTGTAGCTGCTCAAAACGCAAGCCCGTGGTGTGGGTTACCGTACCTTCCGCAATTTTGATACGGTCATTATTGATATTGCCACTGCCAGCAGATTCATAACCATCATCACCCGAATTAGCTACCGAGGTAACAATTTCAGGCTCAACCGGCGAATCAATTGGACGTACCGGGTATAAAACAGGCCCGCCGTAGTCGGAAAAACGCATCAAACCAGCATTAATATTAGTCGCTGAACGCAATGCATCCTTTAACGCCCTTTGTACCCGTGACATACGCGATTCATAACCACCATCGGTAGCGGTCATACTGCCTGAGGTATCCATAATGAATAGCACATTAGGATTGTAGGTAAGCTGGTCGCCGCCTACCCCTAAGTAAATTTCAATATCATCAGCCTGAGCGCTCATGGCTATCATGGTCGATAACCATGCGGTGATAAATCCTGAGAAAAATCTAACTTTATTTATACGCATAATGGAGCCCTACTCACCGCTAGAGGCCGGTGCAAATACTGAAACATTAAGGGAGTTGGCGACGGCGTAAGCAGAACCACTTACCTGTCCACAGCCTCGAATTTTAAATATGTGACAACTGATATTACTGCCGCCAATCACGTTACTAGAGCCTAAACAGGCGCGTTCACTAATAAACGCACTGCTTGACCAGCTTTGTACTTCTGGAGTGATACTGAACGAGCCAGCCCCATTATGTTGAGTGCCTGTATTTAAACCAGCCGTTGTTAAACGGCGGTTTGTCCAATTTACGGTGTCAAAACAACTTAAATCTTGAATGACTAAATTGAGGGCGACATCCTGACGCGCTTCGGTTAACGGATCATTAAGTGCGTCATTGGCGAGTATTTGTTGATCTTCTGACTCAAAAATAACGCCCCCCAATGCAGCCTCTGCAGCATCAAAGGCAATATTATAAGATTCCATGGACTGCGCCATTTTGCTTTGCATTAAACTTGATGACACCGATGACACGCCCAGTATAGTTAGACTTAACAGCACCAACAGCGCAAAGACCAACACTATCCCCTGTTGTTTAGATGGCATCATAGGGTGTTACTCCGGATAAAGTTTTTTGCATTGCGAAAACTAATGGTCGTTTCAAACTGCTTATATAAGCGATGATCGGGTGGGGTTATTTCTGCTTCATTAAGTAATTTAAATGTACTCACTGGGTCGAGATACACATCCCCTTCTCCTTTGAGTAGTAATGCAATACGAGCTGCAACCACTTGTCCGCCGGCGGCAATCTGTGCAGGCAATTGATCGGCTGTAACATATTGCACCGGACGACCTGAATTATCGTTACTGACATTCCGGTTACCGATACCATATATCACTTGAAAACTCTGAACATCATCAACTAAAGTAAAGGCAGCATCGCCGTTATTACCCACTGCTACTCGTTGTCCTTGCAATACTCGGGCATCAAATCCACGACATTTTAACGAAGTTCCAACCACAAAATACTCATTGACCACAGGAAACTCTTGATTAGCGGCGTAACCGAGTTTATAGCCCCGACAATCTTGGCGTGCCTGCATACTGACCACAAGAGTATCGTTGCCGCCACTCGCGCCTTGTAACGATCCTAATGTGGCAGCATTGGCAAAATCACCGGGTAATATAATCGGGTGATTTTGGATAAAGGCAGCTTCCAAGACAACATCAGGGCCCACCGCAAGATTAGGATTCAGAGAGTCGTATCGTCCCGCGGTTAACATTTCAGATCGTAAACGGGTCATGATAAAGCGGCCGCTTTCCTGAGTGGAAGCCATGGCCCTATTCAAACGTTCGGTGATCTGATTACTGACTAATACCTGAATAATCGCGCCGGAAATCATCAAGCCTAAGAGCAGAGTGAACATCAGTTCGATTAAGCTGTAGCCTTGCTGTTTTTGAATATTCATATCACAGCACCAATTCTATTAGCACACAATCGAGGGGATCTGCACTAGCAACAGGATTGCACACTGCATTTAACTGACGGTCGATGTTTTGCCAGTTCTCTGCTGGCCAGGTCAACATAATTTGATGTCTAGAGCCTACACTACAGGCATCCGCATCGGCGGCATTATTATCAGTACAGGTTAGTGCGACCCTTACACCGGGATTGATTTTAGTCGCCGCACAGGATAACTGCCAGGCATCGAACTGGGCAATTTCAGCACTACTACAGGTATTCCCCAAGCAATTCGGAATGGACGCCGGTAATGAACGGCAAAAACATTTCCAATCAGATTCGCTGCTGGCACAAGAAAGATTTTCAAAGTTGTACAAATCGGCGTCAAAATAACTGTTATCGACCACGGGGCCACTAAAGGTTGCTGACACATAACTAGCAGCCCGTAGCCGTTCGGCAAGCTGTTGCGCGACCATCACTGCATTCGATCGATTTAACGCATCTGAATTAGAAAAAGAACCAACAAATTGCAGCGACGCCACACCAAGCATACCAATGGACAAGATAAATAATGTCACCAACACTTCTATCATGCCTACACCACGCTGTTGGCGCGGGGAGACATCGACATTCATAGGCAATAATGCTGTTTGTGCGGACAACACGCTTTTATTCATGGCTCAACCTGCTAGTAAGAAACTTGTTTAGGTTAACGGTTCTAACCTAAGTATAGATTAGCCGAAAGTTGTCCATGGTTGGTTATCATTTCAGATTGTAAGGTATGAAACCTGATTAATAAGAAGGCGGCGAGGATATGGCTGACCTGCCAAACAATCGACAGGTCATTGAATTGCTTGTAAATATCAATATTAGAGCTGTTTTACCTGTAATTCTTTGGGTACAGCAAATTCTATATTTTCTGGAATACCTTTGACTTCAATGGCCTCGCTAGCGCCCAAATGTTTAAGGCGCTTAACCACACCATCCACTAAAACACCGGGAGCAGACGCCCCTGCGGTAACACCAATGTTATCGATATTTTCCAACCATTGAGGCTCAATGCTATCAGCATCACTGATCAAATATGCCGTGGTTCCCATTTTTTCTGCCAACTCGCGCAAACGATTAGAGTTGGAACTATTGGGTGAACCGACAACTAATAATAAATCACATTCACCGGCAAGGGATCGAACGGCATCTTGACGATTTTGCGTGGCGTAACAAATATCGTCCTTTCGGGGTCCTTCCACATAGGGGAATTTTTCGCGTAAGGCATCAATGACATCAGCAGTATCATCTACCGATAAAGTGGTCTGGCTACAATAATAAAGTAGCTTAGGGTTTTTAACCTGAAGATGCTGAACATCATCGGCGGATTCCACCAAATAAATCCCCCCCTCCGCGTTATCGTACTGGCCCATGGTGCCCTCTACTTCAGGGTGACCATGATGACCAATCAAAATACATTCAATGCCCTTTTTACTGGCACGGGTGACTTCCATATGCACTTTGGTCACTAATGGACAAGTAGCATCAAAGACTTTTAAGCCTCTATCTGTAGCCTCTTTACGTACCGATTGTGCGACTCCGTGAGCAGAAAAAATCACAATACAGTCATCCGGCACTTCTGAAAGTTCATCAACAAACACTGCACCGCGCTGACGTAAGCCATCGACCACAAATTTGTTATGCACCACTTCATGGCGCACATAAATTGGCGGCTCAAAAATCTCTAAAGCGCGTTCGACTATGGTAATGGCGCGGTCTACACCGGCACAAAAACCACGGGGATTAGCTAAATGAATTTGCATAGTCGTCCTATTTCACCTGTATGATTTCGACGGCAAATACCACTTCTTGCCCGGCTAACGGATGGTTAAAATCCACCGTGACAGAATGGCCTTCCACCGCGCGGATGATCCCAGGTAGTTCACTACCATCGGGCTGGGTAAAGGCGATTATCATGCCGACTTCGGCTGGCGTGTCGCTACCAAAGCGAGTTCGATCCATGTGGTGAATATTGTCCGGATTCGGTAAGCCAAAAGCATCTTCCGCCGCTAGGCTAAATTCTTTTTTATCGCCGGTTTTTAAACCCAATAAACACTTTTCGAAATTGGCGGTTAAACTGCCATCACCCATGGTTAACTTTGCTGGTTTATTATGTACTCGCGTACTGTCAGCAGCAGAACCATCGGACAATTTCAAATCAAAATGCAGTACGACTTCACTATTATCAGCAATGGTTTGCAATTCAGTCATCTTTAACACCATTGTTCTTTATTGCATCCCAAATAAGTATCGCCGCACCAATAAAAATCGCACTATCGGCAATATTAAAAGTTGGCCAATGCCATTGTTGGTAATACACATCAAGAAAATCAATAACAAAACCATAAACCATTCTGTCGCAGACGTTACCCAGCGCACCACTCAATATCAGCGCAAACGCAATGGGCAGTAGTTTTTGCTGTTGCTTACACTGGCGCAACCAATACAAAATCAAACCACTAACGACCAAGGCAATAAGGGTAAAAAACCAACGTTGCCAACCGCCTTCACTACTTAAAAAACTAAAAGCGGCACCATAGTTATGTACGTAGGTAATATTAAACATCGGAATAACTTTGATGGATTCATACAGCTCCATAGAGCCCAACACCCATTGCTTAGTGATTTGATCAAGGGCGAACATTAACGCACTTAACCATAACCAACGTAAGCCGGTAGTTTTAAATAAATTAAGCATATTGACGTTGCTCACCTTGACCTTCGATATTATCAACACAACGCACACAGATGGTGGGATGTGCAGGATTGACTCCTACATCTTCACGATAATGCCAACAACGATCACATTTCTCACCGCTTGACGCATTAATACTCAACATTAAGCCTTCGATATCCGTCGCAAATGCATCCCCAGGAGCCATAGACAATGGCTGTATCGTCGCTGATGAAGTAATCAATACGAAGCGCAACTCATCTTTCAATGCGTTTAGTTGTTCAGCCAATTGGCCATCAACATATAACACCACATCGGCCTGCAACGACCCGCCAATTTTGTTATCACGACGAGCTTGCTCTAAGGCGCCATTAACGGCATTTTTTGCCGCTAATATTTGTTGCCAATCTTCATTACTGAATTCACTGCTGACATTGGCTAAATCAATCCCCTGATACCACTGACCGGTAAACACATATTCTTCACGCTTACCCGGTAATAGCTGCCATATCTCTTGAGCAGTAAAACTCATGATTGGCGCTATCCAGCGCACTAGGGCTTCAGAAATATGATACAGCGCCGTTTGACAAGAACGACGGGCATGACCATCAGACTTAGCTGTATATTGACGGTCCTTAACAATATCAAGATAAAAACTACCCATTTCAATGGAACAGAATTGCATTAACTTTTGGCAAATCTGTAAGAAATCATAGTTCTCATAATCTTTTAGCAAGCTAGCTTGTAACTCGGCCGTGCGCTCTAGAGCCCACAAATCTAACGCTACCAATTCATTGGCGGGCACTAAATCCGTTGCTGGATCAAAGCCATTAAGGTTAGCTAATAAGAAACGTGCAGTGTTACGAATACGACGATAAGCATCAGCAGAGCGTTTTAAAATTTCATCGGATACGGTCATCTCACCACGATAATCCGTTGAGGCAACCCATAAACGTAAAATATCCGCACCCAGCTTGTTCATCACATCCTGAGGCGACATTACATTGCCCAATGATTTAGACATTTTCTTACCGTGAGCATCCACCACAAAACCGTGAGTCAGAACTTGCTTGTAAGGCGCTTTGCCACTAATAGCGACCGAACTCATCAATGAAGACATAAACCAGCCACGATGCTGATCAGAGCCTTCTAAATACAAATCGGCTGATGCCGGAATATCATCTCGCTGATCAACGACAAAGTAGTGAGTTACGCCAGAATCGAACCATACATCAAGGGTATCTTTAACCTTGATAAAGGTTTCAGCATCATCACCAATCAGCGATTCAGGCTCTAAATCCCACCAAGCCTGAATGCCTTTTTGTTCAACTTCTTTGGCAACACTTTCCAACAACTCAGCACTGCGAGGATGTAACGCACCGGTGTCTTTATGTACAAACAAAGCAATTGGTACACCCCAAGTACGCTGGCGTGAGACACACCAGTCTGGACGACCTTCAACCATTTTTTCTATACGGCTTTGGCCCCATTCTGGGATCCACTGGGTATTTTTAATTTCTGCCAACGACGCTTTACGCAGACCATTTTTATCCATGCTGATAAACCACTGTGGGGTAGCACGGAAAATGATCGGCGTTTTATGGCGCCAGCAATGAGGGTAACTATGCTCAAACGCATGATGATGTACCAAGGCACCATTTTGCTCTAATACTTCCACTACCGATGCATTGGCTTTAAACACATGCTGGCCAGCAAATAACGGCGTATCGTCAAAGTACACCCCATTAGCACCAACAGGGTTAGCGACTTCTAAACCATACTGACGACCCACATTAAAGTCATCCACACCATGGCCAGGCGCAGTATGTACACAGCCGGTACCAGAATCGGTAGTCACGTGCTCACCGAGGATCATCGGTACACTAAAATCATAAAACGGATGCTGGAATTGAATGTTCTCTAATGCCACACCTTTACAGTAACCAAGGGCGTGATAGTGATCGATACCAAAACGATCCATACAGTCTTTAACTAAATCAGTAGCCAATAACAAGCGACGAGGATTAGTTTCATCTTCAATTTGAACTAGGCAATAATCTAGATCACCATTAACACATACCGCACGGTTGGCAGGTAATGTCCAAGGGGTTGTGGTCCAGATCACGGTGGAGATATCACCCTGTCCGGCTTTACCTTCTGGATGATCAAACTTGGCAGCTAATTGCTCACTATCCAAGGCTTTAAAAGCCACATCAATGGCCGGCGAATGTTTATCTTTATATTCCACTTCGGCTTCGGCCAAAGCAGATCCACAATCGGTACACCAATGTACTGGCTTAAAGCCTTTTTCCATATGGCCCGATTCAATCACTTTACCCAGCACACGGATAATATTGGCTTCGGATTTAAAATCCATGGTTTTGTAGGGGTTATCCCACTCACCTAAAACACCCAAGCGGATAAAGTCGACCTTCTGACCATTGATTTGCCTATCGGCATAATCACGACATTTTTGACGAAACTCAGCAGCCGTGACTTTTTTACCAGGCTTGCCGACTTTTTTCTCTACTTGCAGCTCAATAGGTAAACCATGGCAGTCCCAACCAGGTACATAAGGCGCATCAAAATCGGCTAAGGTTTTAGCCTTAACAATAATGTCTTTTAAGACTTTATTTACCGCGTGACCAATATGAATATCACCGTTGGCGTAAGGAGGACCATCGTGCAACACAAACGGCTTTTTGCCTTTTTTTGCAGCACGAATTTTGTAATAGAGTCCGGCATCGGTCCATTCTTTGAGCATTTGTGGCTCGCGTTGCGCCAAGTTGCCGCGCATAGGGAAACTCGTTTCCGGCAAATTCAGAGTTTGTTTGTAATCGCTCATGTATTCCTTAAACCTACTGTTTTGTCACTTTTTAAGTGACACTGCTTAAATCGTTAACTCATTGTTTGGCGATGCGCTTAATTGATTAATGCTAAGCGCTCTTTAGCCTGCTGTGCATCAAGGCCAATCTGCTGCTGCAACGCAGCCAATGATGGAAACTTAATTTCTTCGCGTAATTTAGCGATGAGTTCCACTTCAATATGCTGACCATAAAGTTGCTGGTCAAAATTAAATAAATGCACTTCCAATTGCGAACGCTGTCCATTTAAGGTTGGCCTAGTACCAATATTGGCCACACCGTCGAATTTACCAAATTCACTATTCACCCTTACGGCAAAAACACCTTTTACCGGCGTTTTACAGCGGTTCAATAGCAAGTTGGCGGTAGGAAAACCAATAGTCCTGCCTTTTTTATCACCGTGGATCACTTTGCTGGCGATACAAAATTTACGCCCGAGCATCGACTCAACCCGTTTAAAATCACCGATGGCCAAGGCATCACGTACAGCGGATGAACTAATCCGGCAATCCTCTACCCGAAAACTTTGAGTACTGACCACATCAAAGCCACATTGTTGGCCTTCTTGCAATAACATAGCAAAGTCGCCGATACGATCATGACCAAAGCGGAAGTCGTCACCGACCACCAAAAATTTAACACCTAGCTTAGCGACTAATAAGTCTTCTACAAAATGCGTGGCCGATTGATTAGCAAACTGACGGTCAAACTTCACACACAGTAAACGGTCAACCCCCATTTTTTGTAATTCGGTATATTTGTCACGTAAGCGGCTCAAACGTGCTGGCGCCGTATCGGGCCTGAACAATTCTTCTGGCTGCGGCTCAAACACCATTACGGTGGCAGGTAACAGCATAGAGTGGGCTTGTTGGACTAATTTTGCCAGCACCGCTTTATGGCCTAAGTGCACCCCGTCAAACTTACCTATGGTAAGTACACAACCATGGTGTTTTGCGCGGATATTGTGCAAACCACGGATTAATTCCACAAAAACCTCATAAAACTGCCAGACACCGGTATTGAAGCAACAAATAAAAGAGGGGAATTATAACTAACTAACAGGTGAAAAAAAGCGCTAACTGAGATACAAACCACGTTTTTTCAGCGATTCAGTGTAAAAAGGGCAACTAACCGCAAAAATACACACCCCCTAGTGCTTTAACATTCTCGGACGCACGCCCAAAATCAACGCAGCAACTACAAAAATGCTAAAAGCCGTCAGAATAGTCAGACCTAAATTCATTGCCAAAACGCCACCGTTTTCTTGTCGCCACCATTGCACATTAGGTAACCATTGCCACAAAGCCGCCGCCATGGTCAAAGTAGCCAATGTGATTCTAATGATGAATGACAGAGTAGCCTTAGAGACAATATAAACACCCGTGCGATGCAAAGTAGAATAGAGCAACCCTACATTCAGCAAAGCCGACAATGACGTTGCGATCGCCAAGCCTACATAGCCATAAGGAATAGCAAAGATCACGTTAAACACCATATTGGCGACCATTGACCATATGCCAAATTTAACCGGCGTTTTGGTGTCTTGCCGTGAAAAGAACCCCGGCGCTAACACCTTAATTAGCATAAAACTCAGTAAACCACTGGCATAGGCCATCAAACTGTAAGATGCCATATGAGAATGATGGGCAGTAAAAGCGCCCCGCTCAAACAAAACGATAAACATCGGCTCTGCCAACATTATCAATCCAGCGGCCGCCGGTATTCCCAACAAGCAAACTATCTTCACGCCCCAGTCTAGATTTTTAGCAAACTGTTGGGTGTCTTTCGTCACATGATTGCGAGATAAAGTCGGTAAAATTACCGTGGCAATGGCAATACCAAACAAGCCCAATGGAAATTCCAGTAGTCGGTCGGAGTAATACAACCAACTAATCGAGGCGTCCTGTAAAAAACTGGCAATAAAGGTATCAAACATTAAATTGATTTGACTGACCGATACCCCAAACATCGCCGGGATCATCAAACGTCGCACTTTAGTCACTTGGGGATCGGACCATCCCCATTGCGGGCGCACTAACACCCCTGCACGCTTTAAAAAGGGCAGTTGAAACAACAACTGCACTGCACCACCAATAAATACGCCCCATGCGAGGCCAATGGCAGGTTCTGCCATAGTTGGTGATATCCACAATGCCGCCGCTATAATGGCCACATTAAGCAATACCGGCGTAAACGCTGCCACTGCAAACTTATTCAGGGTATTAAGAATAGCGCCAGACAACGCAGTCAACGTGATGAAAAACAAATAGGGGAAGGTAATTTTTAACATCAACGCCGACAGCACATATTTATTGGCTGCCGGGCCATCGTTAAGATATTCCAGATACCAACCGGTACCGAATGCCATCGCCAGAATTGGCGAGCCGATAACACCGACAATAGTCACTACCATCACCAACGTACCTAGAGTACCGGACACTCGAGCAATAAATAAACGCATTTTTTCTGCGTCATTTTGATTATGCACTTCCGTTAAAACGGGGATAAACGCCTGTGCAAAAGCACCTTCGGCAAATAAACGGCGTAAAAAATTGGGGATTTTATTAGCGAACAGGTAAACATCAGCCATGCCACCGGCACCAAGCACATTGGCAATCACCATATCGCGAACTAGGCCAAGGATGCGCGAGATAAATGTCATCGAGGTGACAATAATGCCTGATTTAATAAGAGTTTTTGACAAAACACAGCCCTACAACAAAGTTAGCGCATTATGCGGTACCCCGCGCTAAATTCAAAACATTGGAATTCATTTAAGTTTATTTTTAGGCCTATAATTTAACCACTTAAATTTCAAGGTTAAGATTATGAGTCAAACGGATATTGTCATCATGAGTATTGGCGGCCATAAGCCACCAATTGTTATTGAACAAAAAATTAATAAAACTATTCCAAACCCAAAAAGCCACCGGTTTGGTGGGCCCACAATTTGGCGTAAATACCATTAGCGGCTAGCAGTTCAGCATGAGTTCCCGATTCAACAATTTTCCCGCCATCTAGCACTAACAGTCTGTCCATTGCTGCAATAGTCGATAAGCGGTGAGCAATAGCTAGTACGGTTTTATTTTCCATGATGCGATTGAGACATTGTTGAATCGCCACTTCCACTTCTGAGTCCAACGCCGATGTGGCTTCATCTAAAATCAGGATAGGCGCATCTTTGAGCATTACTCGAGCAATCGCGATACGTTGTCGTTGACCACCGGAAAGCTTAACGCCACGCTCACCCACATGGGCATCGTAACCGCTGCGCTTTTGTAAATCTGATAGTGACTGAATAAATTCATGGGCTTCGGCTTGTTTAGCTGCCAATAGCATTTCTTCTTCGCTGGCATCGACTTTGCCGTAAACAATATTGTCGCGCACCGAACGATGCAGTAATGAGGTGTCTTGAGTCACCATGCTAATAGCGGAGCGCAAACTTTCTTGCTGCACGTGGCGAATATCCTGCCCATCAATTTTAATGCTACCCGACTGCAAATCGTAAAAGCGCAGTAGTAAATTCACCAAGGTGGATTTACCCGCGCCGGAGCGCCCCACCAAGCCGACCTTTTCACCGGCTTTGAGGTGAAAATTCAAATCATCAAACACTTTATTGTTGTTGTCATAGGCAAAATTGACGTTGTCGAATTCGATTTTACCTTGGCTTACCGCTAGCGGTTTAGCGCCTTGCTGATCTTGCACATCCACCGGCACGGCAAGGGTATTTTTGCCATCCATCACGGTACCAATGTTTTCAAATAATCCGGACACTTCCCACATGATCCATTGGGACATGCCGTTCAAGCGCAAGGTTAAACTAACTGCAATGGCTATATCACCAGGACTAGCGCTGTAATGCAGCCATAAATACACGGCTAAGGCACTGGTACCAAAAATCAGAAAAGCATTGCTGATCCACACCGCAATATTCAGCACAGTAACCAAACGCATTTGCGGATAAACGGTCTGTAAAAACTCATCCATGCCTTCGCGGGCATAATTAGATTCACGGCTAGTGTGAGCAAACAATTTCACCGTGGTCATGTTGGTGTAGCTATCCACAATCCTGCCGGTCATTAATGAACGGGCATCCGCTTGTTTGGCTGATACTTTCGACAACTGCGGCAACATAACTTTAAGAATAACCACGTATACCACAAACCAAATAATCAGCGGCATCGCCAAACGCCAATCAATACTGAACATTAGGGCAAATACACTGACAAAATACACCAGCACGTACACCATGAGGTCCAGTACTTTGCGCACAGTTTCACGCACCGACAGTGCGGTCTGCATAACCTTAGTCGCCACGCGGCCAGCAAATTCATTTTGGAAAAAGCCTAAGCTTTGACCCAATAAATATCGATGGGCCTGCCAGCGAATTTTCATGGGGAAATTCCCCAACAACGACTGATGATTCAGCATTGAATGGAAAAACACCGCCAGCGGCAACATAATCAAAATGACCGCCGACATCCACAGCAAACTTGTCTGTTCTTCAACTAAAAAAGTCTGGCGATCTCGGGTTGCAAACCAATCCACCAAATTACCTAAATAGGAAAATAAACTCACTTCTAACATCGCGATAATCGCGCTAAGAATCGACAAGGCGATCAGCGCCCGCTTCATGCCTTGAGAATAATACAAACAAAACTGCAGCAGGTTTTTTGGCGGCTGGGTTGGTGCTTCTTTGGGGAAGGCTTCAACTAATTTCTCAAAAAACGAGAACATCTAACTCTCTCTATTTAATAATGAATAAACGTAAAAATTACAAAAGTGGGGTTAGTAATTCCATTAACCAAATAATGCAAATAACAACTTGGATCAGGAAAAATACAAAACGCGCTTGTACCATCAAAGCACTAGTTGAAACTAAGTGACACAACGACTGCGCAATACGTGCGGCTACCACATAGCCGGCTAGCCCATCCGTTACCGCCGTATTATTAGTGGCGATAGTAAACAACATCAAGCCCCCAGCAAACACAAAGCTTTCAACACTATTACCGTGAGCACGATTTAGACGCTCGGCAAAGGCCGACACATCTTGGCCATCGGCTTTAAAACTATTCACCCGACGCTTACCGGATAACACCAAATAACTACGCAAACCAAAAATAATGGTGACCAAGACCATGGTCCAAGCGATATACAGCAACAAACTCACTGCAGTAGTGTGATTTAAAAAAGTCTGACCTAACATTTCATCCATGATGGCGTCCTTAACTAACTGCTTATCAATAATTGGGGGCAGATTGTAGCCTTAATTGGCGTAAAAATTGAGGCTGATTTTTATAAATCTCTAATTAAATTACCTTCAATGATCGACTAGCCCATTGAGTTGGTTATACTGGCAAGGAATCAATAACAAGGAGTACAGCAATTGGTTAAGTTTTTATTCTTAATCCCTACCATTTTGTGTTTGGTTTGGTTCCTCTATTTACGTCAAAACGACTACACCTTTGAACAGGGTAAAAAAGGCTTCGCCTACATACTGGCGTTTTCCACTGTGATTGCGTTGTTTTATGCAGCGTTGATTTATATTACCCACCGGTAGTGGGAGTCGTGGTGACGACAGCACTGTTTTGGTGGCTACGCCACTGATTGTTTAAATCATTCGTCCAGAGATCCTATGGCTGCGCCAACCACCCTTTTTTTGTCATTCCTGTAAAAATGAGAATCGAGCATTTTTAATTGGCTACCCCAACTAGTATCCCTGCTCTTTTCAAACAACATTATTGCTGCCGCGATAGGCTTAATATACCCCGCTAGAATTGGCAAAAAATGAAAATCGGTTCTAGAGTTTTAAGGGGCAATTATTGAATAACATAGCGACACCACTGTATGAGTTTAATCGAACGTTGACTTATAAAAGCGGCAACAGCCAGTGGCTACGAAAGCCTTCACATCTCCCCTTTCCTCAGCAATTAGATTTGTAAATATTGACCAATTGTACCAGCATTTATATATATACAATATTTAAGTGTTTCACTGGGAGCTTGTTGTATGGCAGCTAAGCATAAAAAAGGCATATCGTCGGTCGCTGATTTTGCAAAAGATCCGCAAAATATTGAGATATATCTCAATACCGTTTTCAATATTTCAGGTGACCCCATATTCGTAAAAGATGCACAGTGTAGATTACTGCTTGTCAACGATGCCTTTTGTAACATTTTTGGATTGCCTAGGGAGGAAATAATCGGCAGTACCCTTGCAGAAAAAGTACCACCAAATGAGCGGGAGCACTTTTTAACTATCGACAAACAAGTGTTAAAAGATGGGCGAGAGGTTTTATGCGAGGAGACACTCACGACAATTGGGGGACAGCCTAGAACAGTTCTGACAAGAAAGAATAGATTTGTAGACCCCAAAGGTAACTATTTTCTTGTTGGTGTTATTCACGACATTACCCAGCGTATACAAACCGAATCACGTGAAAAATCCCGCACCCATATACTTGAACTCATTACCAGTGGTGAGTCATTAAGCGTTATTCTAGAAGCCATAGTATATGTTGTTGAGCAACAAAATCCGGACATGTTATGTAGTGTTTTAATATTAGACGACGCAGGCGAACACCTATTGAGTGGCACCGCATCCAGCCTCCCTGATTTTTATAATGACGCTATCCATGGTGTAGCAATAGGCATAGGAGTTGGCTCCTGCGGCACCGCTGCCTTTATCAATGAACGCGTCATTGTTGAAGACATTCAAACCCATCCGTACTGGGTACCATTCAAAGATTTAGCAAAAAAGGCACGATTAGGCGCATGTTGGTCGGAACCAATACGCTCCACAAAAGGAAGTGTTCTTGGTACTTTCGCCATTTATCATCACGATATTCATTTCCCAACAGCCGCTGATCTTGCGGTGATTGAACAAACGGCAAGCTTGGCAAGTATCGCCATTGAGAAAAAGCAAGCCGAAGAAAAACTAAAACGCGCCGCCAGTGTATTCACCCATGCCAATGAAGGCATCATTATTACCGATGCCTCTGCGGCTATCATCGAAGTTAACGATACTTTTAGCCATATTACCGGCTATTCACATGAGGAAGTATTGGGGAAAAATCCCAGTATTTTGCAATCTGGCCGCCAATCTTCAACATTTTATGCCGAGATGTGGGCAACGTTAAACGCAAAAGACCATTGGCGAGGAGAAATTTGGAACCGCCGTAAAAATGGAGAAATTTATCCTGAAATGCTGACCATTAGCGCCGTAAAAGATCCTGCAGGTATAGTGCAGCAATACGTTTCACTATCCACTGACATCACTGCAATCAAGGAACATCAAGGGCAACTGGAACGCATCGCCCATTATGATTTACTGACCAACCTGCCTAACCGCGTATTACTGGCGGACCGCCTTAATCACGCAATGGTCCAATGTCAACGTCACGATAAATCATTAGCAGTGGCGTTTATGGACTTAGATGGATTCAAAACGATTAATGACAACTATGGCCATGATGTAGGGGATGAACTTCTCATTGAGGTGTCTCACCGTATGAAAGGAGCCTTGCGTGAAGGTGATACTTTGGCTCGAATTGGTGGTGATGAATTTGTCGCAGTCTTGGCTGATTTGGAAAAATTCGAGGACAGTGAACAGGTGTTAAGGCGACTATTAAAGGCCGCTTCCTCCTCTTTTGCAATTACGGATACATTAATGCAAGTTTCAACCAGTATCGGGGTTACCCTTTATCCACTAGACGATGTAGATGCAGAGCAACTCATGCGTCACGCCGATCAAGCCATGTATATCGCTAAGCAAGCGGGTAAAAACCGCTATCACCTGTTTGATACCGCCCGGGATAATGCGATTAATACTCAGCATAAAAGTATCGATAATATTCGCCTAGCGTTAGCAAGACGCGAATTTGTATTGCACTATCAACCCAAGGTCAATATGCACACTGGCGAAGTGATAGGAGCAGAGGCGTTAATCCGCTGGCAACATCCTACAAGTGGTTTAATTCCACCTTTAGAGTTTTTACCTGTAATAGAAAATCATGCTATTAGCCTAGAACTTGGAGAATGGGTGATAGACAGTGCATTGAGCCAAATAATCCAATGGCGAAGTATGGGGGTCAATCTGCCGATCAGTGTCAACATTAGTGCCCATCAATTACAGCAAAGTAACTTTACCACTCGCTTGGCCGAATTGCTGGCTACTCATCCTGAGGTAAACCCCAACTGTTTAGAATTGGAAATATTGGAAACCAGTGCATTACAAGACACCAACCAAGTATCGACGACAATGAATACATGTCATGATCTTGGTGTACGCTTTGCTTTGGACGACTTTGGCACTGGATATTCATCACTCACCTATCTAAAACGATTACCCGCGTATTTGATTAAAATTGACCAAAGCTTCGTGCGAGATATGTTAGATGATACCGACGATTTAGCGATTGTTAAGGGGGTCGTTGGCTTAGCTAACGCTTTCCAACGTAAAGTCATTGCTGAAGGTGTAGAGACTATCGCTCATGGTGTAACACTAATGCAATTAGGTTGCGACTTGGCTCAAGGTTACGGTATTGCCCGCCCTATGCCGGCTGATAATATTCCAGAATGGGTAGCGAATTGGCGGGCTGATGATTCCTGGCGGACAAATGCCAATTAACGTCATTCACAAAAAAGCCGCAAATCAGCGGCTTTTTCAAAATTCAGTTAGCGCTAAATGGCAACACCACTAGCCAACTAAAGCCAACAAAATACCCGCAGCGACTGCAGAACCAAGTACTCCTGCTACATTCGGCCCCATGGCATGCATAAGTAGGAAATTATGAGGGTTGGCTTCTAGGCCTACTTTATTAACCACACGGGCGGCCATAGGAACAGCAGACACACCGGCAGCGCCGATAAGAGGGTTAATCTTACCACCACTCATGCGGCTCATGAGTTTCGCCATTAATACGCCTGTAGCAGTACCAATAGCAAAGGCCACTGCGCCAAGTAACAAAATACCTAAGGTTTCTGCTTTTAAAAATTTATCCGCTGACATTTTTGAGCCAACCGCTAAACCTAAGAAAATAGTGGTTATGTTAATCAGCTCGTTTTGTGCGGTTTTACTTAAGCGGTCAACCACACCGGATTCGCGCATTAAATTACCTAAACAGAACATACCTACTAACGGCGTAGCCGTGGGCAAGAAGAAAATGGTCAACATCAATACCGCCAATGGGAAAATGATTTTCTCTTTGGTAGATACGTGACGCAATTGGTCCATTTTAATTTCGCGTTCAGCCTGAGTGGTTAACGCTTTCATAATAGGTGGCTGAATCAATGGCACTAAGGCCATATAAGAATAAGCTGCAACGGCAATAGCACCCAATAAATCAGGGGCTAAACGTGATGCTAAAAATATTGCAGTTGGCCCATCGGCACCGCCAATAATGGCAATGGCTGAGGCTTCTTTTAGGGTATATTCCAAGCCAGGTACATAGTTCAAGGCGATAGCACCAAACAAAGTAGCAAAGATGCCAAACTGTGCAGCCGCTCCTAGTAACAACATTTTAGGGTTGGCAATCAAGGCACTAAAATCCGTTAGTGCGCCAACACCCATAAAAATAAGCAATGGAAACACGCCGGTTTCGATCCCTACCGCATACACATAATGCAGTAGGCCACCCGCTTCACTAAAACCAGCTAAAGGAATATTGGTTAAAATAGCGCCAAATCCAATAGGTAATAATAACAGTGGTTCAAACTTGCGAACGATGGCTAAATACAGCAGCAAGCAACCTAATGCCATCATGATGACCTGACCCATTTCAAAGTTAGCAAGAGCGGTCGACTCCCACAGCATAATTAGCTTTTCCATGAATTAGCCCAAACTTATCAAGGGCTGGCCGGTTTGCACCGCTTCGCCTTCTTTAACTTGAATACTGGTCACCTGCCCTGACTTGGCGGCACGTACATCGGTTTCCATTTTCATGGCTTCCATTTTTAGCACGATGTCACCTTCGGTCACTTGATCGCCCTTACTTACCAATATTTGTACAATGTTGCCCGATAACGGCGAATTTAAAGTATCCGAACCACTAACCGAAGCTGATTGCGGAATTTGACCAGCCGCAACGGTAGAGATACTTTCTAAGGCGCCACCGGCAGCCACTTCCACTTCATATACCTTACCATCCACTCGTACTGAGTAACTGGCTGGTTGATCATTGCCTTGCCCTTTAGGTGCGTTCGCTGCTTGTGCGGCTTCAGCATCCGGAACCGGCTCAAAAGCGGAGGGATTATCACGATTTTCAATAAATTTAAGGCCAACCTGTGGGAACAACGCATAGGTTAAAACGTCATCCACTTTATCCGTGGCCAATCGCAAATTATTTTCTTTGGCGATACCATCTAATTCGGTGGTTAAGGCGTCTAATTCGTCATCAATTAAATCTGCAGGGCGACAGGTAATGGCTTTGCCACCGTCAAGAACCCGCGCTTGTAGTTCTTTATTGACATCGGCTGCGGTTAAACCGTATTCACCTTTAAGTACACCGGCGGTTTCTTTGGTAATGCTCTTATAACGCTCACCGGTTAAAACGTTTAATACCGCTTGAGTACCCACTATTTGCGAAGTTGGCGTTACCAGTGGAATATAACCTAAGTCTTTACGTACTTTAGGGATTTCCAGTAACACTTCATCTAAACGGTCTTCTGCCCCTTGCTCTTTAAGCTGGTGTTCCATGTTGGTTAGCATGCCACCAGGTACTTGCGCTAATAAGATACGTGCATCAACCCCTTTTAAACCACCTTCAAATTGGGCGTACTTCTTACGTACTTCACGGAAGTAAGTGGCTATTTCAGTCAGTTCTTCAAGCTTAATGCCGGTATCACGTTCGGTACCTTCAACAATCGCCACCATGGTCTCGGTTGCACTGTGGCCATAAGTCATACTCATTGGCGAAATCGCGCAATCAAGCATATCGATGCCGGCATCAATGGCTTTTAAATAAGTGGCGGTGCTTAATCCGGTAGTGGCGTGGCATTGCATAGCAATAGGCAACGACACCGTTTCTTTTAAGCGGGTAATAAGCTCTTCACATTCGTATGGTTTAAGCAGGCCAGCCATATCCTTAATGCAAATAGAATGGGCGCCCATATCTTCTAACTGGGTCGCCATGCTTAACCATGTATCTAAGGAGTGTACAGGGCTTACCGTATAAGAAATCGTACCTTGCGCATGCGCCCCCACTTTAATGGCCGCTGCGATGGCTGTTTGTAAATTACGTACATCATTCATGGCATCAAAAATACGGAACACATCCACACCATTGACATGAGCACGCTCAACAAATTTTTCGACCACATCGTCGGCATAGTGACGATAACCTAATAAGTTTTGACCACGTAACAACATTTGCTGGCGAGTATTAGGCATAGCTTTTTTAAGGGCGCGAATACGCTCCCATGGATCCTCACCCAAATAGCGAATACAAGCATCAAAGGTGGCTCCACCCCAAGATTCAACTGACCAGTAGCCGACTTTATCTAGGGCTGCGGCAATCGGCAGCATATCTTCAATACGCATACGTGTTGCAAGCAACGACTGATGTGCATCCCTGAGTACAAGTTCAGTAATGGCGAGTGGTTTAGCCATGATAGTTATCCTTTTCGATGTTGATGAATAGCGGCGGTAATGGCGGCAACAACGGACGATGACACGCCGTTAGCCTTCACCGGTGAGGGTTTGCCATTAAAGGTGTCTGGACGGGCTTCAGGGAATTTGGCACAAATTGCACCAATTAAGTTAACAGCACCAATGAGTATGATTAAAAAGACAAATACCACTGTCATTCCAACTACCATTAGTAGGGCTGATTCACGTAATAATTCTGAAATTTCGTTGGCCATTTTACTATTCGTATTTCACTAAAAAACAGACGGGAATAAGTACCATGGCGGCTTATAAAAAACAACTATATGGGCTGTTTAAAAGCGCATAACAAATAAGAAAATATTCATTTTAGGTGAATTTTTACCCAACGGTACACTTAAATATTAACGAATACTAAAGTTTGCAAATGGCGCTAACTAGTCGCTAAATGTAGATAACTCTCATTTTGCAGCAAGTAAATCCGCTTCAAGCTGCTGGGAAAATTCTTTAGCCTTTTTTGCATAAATCTCAAGGGCTATATCTTCTTTGGTTTGCGGTATCCAACACGGTACTTCTACTGGATATCCCGATGCATCATTAGCCACAAAAGAGATAATACAACTGCCGGTATCCACCATATTGCTGTCTTTAGGATCTCCGGATTTCACCCCAATATATATATGCATACTACTGCGGCCGGTATACACCACTTTAGCGTTAAGGATAACCATTTGCCCCACTAAAATAGGGCGGAAGAAACGAATGCCTCCCACTGACACGGTGACACAATAGCGACCACTCCATTGCGCGGCACACGCATAGCCAGCCTGGTCCATCCATTTCATCACGGCACCGCCATGTACCTTGCCACCAAAGTTGACATCGGTTGGCTCAGCCAGAAACTGAAAATTAAGTTCTCTTTTAGACTGTTCCACATTCCATCCTTAACAATTTGCCTATTACGGCGATTCAAGTTGTTGCGTAGCACTAAAATTTAGTGAATTCATAACCTTATTGCTACTTTATGCCACTGAGCTTAACAGAGAAATGGAATTTTACTTAGTAGAACAAGATTAAATAAAAACCTACTGCAGCGCCTTAGAAACCGCACTTACACTGGAATTCACAAATTCAAGACCACCAAGCAATATTAGCCTAAGATCTATCCTACTAGCCTTATTGCGCCCAACGGGATATAGTTTAGCCGCCTAAATGGCATAGCAGAAAGCAGTATTAGTGAATTATTTCTCAGTAGTGGAACAGGACCTCCCTCAATAATTATCGCCCTACAGGATAAATGTTCGAATTCGGAGCATGGCGCTTGTAACTCATGTTACTCATGTTACTAAAGAGATGCCTGTGTTAGACACAATGAAAACCCAAATGCGCAAAAAACTGATCATCGATTTGATCATTTTGAGTGTAATTTTTATCTCTTGTCTTTGGCTGTTCATTACCATTGATGCATTAGAATTGCTGTTTGAATTTACTCGGCAACATGACACTTGGGAACTGGATGAGTTTTTCAGCGCAGCCATTGTTCTAGGCGGGTTATTTTCCATTTTCTCCTATCGGCGTTGGCAAGATATTAAAAAACTGTCACTTTATTGCGAGGAACTATCAATGGTTGACCCCATTACCTTGCTACCTAACCGTAGAGTGATAGATCGACTACTAACAAAGATCCGTAATAACAAAAATCGACAAAACTGTTTTCCTTTATCACTTATTGTCATCGATATTACTGGTATTAAATTGCTGCAATCGCAACTGGGCAATACCGTCGCTGAACAAGCGATTTCTGAATTATTCTATCGTTACAGTTTATTACTTAAAAATGATCAGCTAATTTGCTATCGCAACACCAATCAATGTTTACTCTATTGTCCTGAGCTCAATGAAGATGACGCAGCGGTTCTTAGTGATAAAGTCTGTCATATGCAGCTAGAAACTCATCAATCCACCCTGAATTTGCTGTCCATTAAGTCGGTGGCGGTTACCCTAACCCAGCCTGAAGAAATTGATGGCGCATTGGAGAGGCTAGATGATTTAGTTAATGCTCTGCATTTTAACGACAATAAAATCGTTGAACTAAAGCTAATCTAACCCTCGTTGAACGTCCCCAAACGACGCGTCGACTACTCCAACGATTCGCCATTTGCAGTTTGTTTTAACAGCGCATAATAAAGCTGAATGGCTTGCAAATAGTCTTTTACTGGGATTTGTTCATTCACACCGTGAAAGCGCTTTAAACTGTCGCTATTAAGCCTAACCATCATAAAACGATAAACATTGTCGCTGAGTGGGTAAAAGTGCTTGGAATCGGTGCCACCTAATACTAAATAAGGCGCAACCAATATGGAATCATCCAAGCGGCGAATACTTTGCTCAATTAAACGATAACCAAAACTATCTGTAGGTGCTGCTGTTGATGCCTCATTAGCCATAAAACTGCTTATTTTAACCCGTGGATCATCGACGACTTTTTCAATATGGGCTTGAATACTGGCAATATTATCATTGGGGAATATTCTAAAATTCACCACCGCTTCGGCTTCTGTTGGCAAAATATTCGATTTAGAACTGCCCTTGAGCATAGTCGGCGCAATGGTCGTGCGAATGCCGGCGGCACTGCTAGCACCGGATAACAACACCTGCTTAACCACCGGTTCCAACAACCATAAATTGGCCATGGGTAACCGCGTGCCTAAGTCAGCATAAGCGCCAACAGTGGCAAAGGTTTGCTGTGTGAATCGCAAATCACTGTCAAAACTACTGGCTTCTAAATTGACAATGGCTTGGCTCAATATGCCTACCGCCGTGTGCTCTGGTGGTTGAGAAGAATGCCCGCCTTCGGAACTCACCGTTAAACGAAAATTAACAAAGCCTTTTTCGGCCACGCCAATCAGCGCTACCGGTTGTTCGACACCTGCCATCAATCCTTCGGCAATAATTCCACCTTCATCAAGAACAAATTCCAACTCAACATTTTGCTGCTGTAATAACGCCGCTATTTTTTGCGCACCGGCGGTACCGCCAATTTCTTCATCATGGCCAAAAGCGAAATAAATACCCCGTTTAGGTGCTAAGCCTTCGGCTAACAGTAACTCTAAAGATTCCAATAACGCCATGACAGTAACTTTATCGTCGATGGCACCACGACCCCATATGGTGTTATCGACTACGGCTCCACTGAAAGGAGCTTGTTGCCATTTATCGGCAGTGGCTTCATCCACAGGCACTACGTCCATATGCCCCATAAATAACGCGGGTTTTAAACTGGCGTCACTGCCTGGTAGAAAATACAGCAAACTGTAATCACTGACTTTGGTTAACTGGGTACGCTCATGGACTAATGGGAACGACTGTTGTAAATGCTGATGAAAAGCTAAAAATGCTTCCGCATCCAACAGGCTAGGATCATCATAGGAAATAGTGCGGATTTGAATGGCTTTTGACATATGCGCCACTGCTTTATCACTATCGACGTCCACTGCCGCTAAGGGGCTCTTTACTTGATATTGCACGTCGCTAAAATAATTAAACCCGCGGAACAACACCACTGCGATGAGAATAATTAAAACACTTGTAATAACAGCAAATAATTTTTTCATTTTAGTCACTTTTTATAAAGTTAGAGTGTCGCACTATGGCTCAATAATCGTTACTATAACGCGACTTTTAGGTCTGATGGGTAATCCGCAGGCGTATCGCCGACGATTACGTTAACTTACCATTCAATAAACACGAAGAATATATTGTAGCTATTATGAGTGATCTTAATTATTTATTGGAAAACAACCTACGGTGGTCTGAAAGGACCAAGCAAGCCGATCCTGAATTCTTTAAACGTCTGGCCGCACAGCAGAAACCTGAAATTCTGTGGATTGGCTGCTCTGATAGTCGCGTTCCTGCTAATCAGATTATTGACCTTTTACCCGGTGACGTATTTGTACATCGCAATGTAGCTAACCTAGTGGTACATACTGACTTTAACTGCTTGTCGGTGATGCAGTTTGCCATTGAAGTACTTAAAGTGAAGCACGTGATTGTCTGTGGTCATTACGGTTGTGGTGGGGTAGATGCGGCGATCGCTGGGGCTGAACTCGGCTTAATTGATAACTGGCTGGAAAACATTCGTAACGTCGCTAGCAAATATGCTGACCAACTTGTTGGCTTGGATGACCATGCTAAATCCGCCAAAATGTGCGAACTGAACGTAATAGAGCAAGCACAAAATGTGCGCCGTACTGGTATTTATAAAGATGCGATTAAACGCGGTCAAGACGTCACTATTCATAGTTGGATTTACAGCCTGAAAAATGGCCGTATTACCGATTTAGGTAACCCTGACTCCCCTTACAATAAGCGTTAATTGCTTATAATTATGGGCGATAAACTATCGCCCATAATTTACAATTTTCCTCGTTTCGCTAGGTTTTGCATTAAAGCACTAATACCAAAATCCCAAGGTGCAATAGCGTCACTGTAATTCACCGTATTCTGCAAGCAACCTAATTGCGCCGACTTCACCCGTACCACATCACCAATATGATGAGTAAAACCACTACCCTGCTCGGCTCTATCCTGAGTGGGAGCGAATAAGGTACCGGTAAACAGCGCTAAACCATCTGGATATTGGTGGCTGGGATTAATGGTTTGTTTGACCAAATCGGTGACATCGCGGCTAATTTGCCCCATATCGCTATGGTTACGTAAGCGAAATCCATCGGGCCCGTCAATTTCTAAATCAACCCGCATAGAGCGAATATCGTCCAAATTAAACGAATCATTAAACAAGCGAACAAAAGGCCCAATACTGCAAGACGCGTTATTATCTTTGGCCTTGCCTAACAACAATGCACTGCGCCCTTCAATATCACGCAAGTTGACATCATTACCTAAACTAGCACCTTGAATCCGCCCTTGATTATCGACAATCAACACCACTTCTGGCTCGGGATTGTTCCAGCTTGAAATGCGATTTATACCTACCTCTGCCCCTAAACCAACCGAGGATAATGCCTGAGATTTGGTAAACACTTCCGCATAAGGGCCAATACCCACTTCCAAATACTGCGACCACATGCCTTCAGCCACTAATGCCTGCTTCAGGCGTTCCGCGTCCTCTGAGCCGGGCACAATCTGCGAGAGATCGATATCTAAACTGGCATTGAGTTTTTCCCTTACAGCCTGGGCTTTGCTGGCGTCGCCACCGGCCTTTTCTTCAATAACCCGCTCCAACATGCTACAAACAAAGGTAACACCACAAGCTTTAACTGCCTGTAAATCAATGGGGGCAATAAAATAAGGGATAGCTGGATCACGTTCACTACTGTTGGTGTTAACTAATATCGATTCCAAATCACCTAAATCAGGCAGGTTTTGTACATCGCCTACCCCCCCGAGATTTGAATCATTTATTAATTGCGCCATGGTTGGGGCAACATCACTCAAGTCATACACATGATGATTTTTAATTAATACCGGTGACGGACCAGCGTTGCCGCTATTATCCTGATGCCACACTCTGGCGAGCAACAATGCTTGTGCATGATCTTGTGGTAAGTATTGAGTGGTCAATGACGTTGGCTGAGCTTGTGGCATGAAGGTGATTCCGTTTACAGCCTGTAATGGTCATCCCCCTTGGTTAAATGATAACAAGGTAGGGCACAGGCTAATTTACTTAATGATGTTTACGATAGTCGCAAATTTCACTTCATCAACCTGTTACTTTTTTTGAATTTCAAATAGTTAATTTCTTTAGTTACGCCTATTTCGTATAGAGCAATACAGTTCCAATAAGAAAAATACCTATTGTTAAAGGAAAATCAACGGCACCAAAGCTAACCGGCGAACTTAGCAACAGCGATCCCTTTAACATTCACATCGGCAATAAATATCCCACCCGCATTAGGCTGTGCTACAAGTTGTTTAGCGGACAAACCAATACGAGCAGTAGTAAACACTATTTTATCTAAGCCCTCTCCGACAAAGGTACAACTGGTGATATTGGTTACCGGCATGGGAATCGAGGCCAATAATTTGCCAGTACTGCTATAAACGCTTACTTGTGCACCAGAAAAGTGACAAACCCATAAACGATTGTCGGCATCGACCGTCATGCCATCAGGGTAACCCAATTGCGCATCCACCTTAACGAATACGTGCTTATCGCTTAACTCACCATTAGCCCCATGACAAAAACGGTAAATCACCCCTTTTAAGGTATCAGCGTGATACAGGTATTTTCCATCCGCTGAAAACGCAGGACCGTTAGTAACGCTATAGCCTTGGTCTTTTACCGCAAAGGTTAAATCAGGGGTAAGCCGATATAACACACCAGACTGACGCCCTTCGGCGCAATCCATGGTGCCTGCCCAAATATTGCCTTGTGGATCGGTTTTGGCATCATTATAGCGATTACCAGCATCATCACTTTCGGGGCTATCAATAGGCGTTATCTTGCCTGAAGGCAATTCTAATAACCCAAAACCCCAGCGAAAAGACGCAATAAAGCCCCCCTGCTGACGTTGAATAATGCTGCTGATTTCGGAGTCAAATTGCCACTGTTGATGACTTGTACCATCAAGCTGCACTTTATGTAACCGCTTGCCGATAATATCAACCCAATAAACCGCATTTTCCTCGGCCACCCATAACGGCCCCTCACCTAGCTGACACTGGCTATCGTGTAGTAATCGTAAATTATTTAATGGCGAGGTGAGTTGGTTCATTCAAGTGAATTCAATTCTAAACTGAAAACATTGTACCTGCTTGATATACCAATATCACCTCCCCTAAATAGGTGTTATTGGTAACTAGCAACATTAAACTGGCGGTTGTTACCACGTTGAATGATAAGTTCAGGTACGCCAATCGAGGATACCCGAGGCTTTCCGAGCATTAATCAAAAAGGTTAATAAATTACTCTCGGTAATGCTGCGGGTAAACTCTGATAAGACATTAGCATGGGGTCTTGTTTATTTTTAAGGAAAGTCTGAATACCATTGGCCATTTTAGGTGGCGACTAAATCAGGCTCTGTCAGTTGTCTTTCTTTATAAACCAATCTTTCAACAAACAGTAAGTTTATAATCAAACCTAGCCAAATTAAGCCGCCAATAATCCAATCTGTCATAACGCTCTGACCAAACACCGCGAATGCCGGTAAAATAATAATACGCTGAGTTGCGGGGCTTAGTGCCGCGGCTGTGGCACGCATCATCCAGATCCTATGCGCTGTGACATCTCCTCTACGAATAGCAATAACAGCTAAAGCCATAGAAATAATTAGCACAGCGCACATAGCAACAATACCAGTGTATTTGGCAACACCTCCATATTGTGGATACAGGTGATTCATCCATAATCCACTTAACCCGAAAGCCAAAATACAAACAACTAACCCGCGGCCAATATAACGGTGTGCAACCGGAAACCTTGCACGAAATAACTTAAAAAATTGCAGTGGCATTAGCAGATTAAATAAACATCCTGTGAGGATATGAATGACTATCGGGATTGGCATACTAAAGTAATGTGCGGTTGCCATTTCATTTTGCATCCCTGCTTCCCCTTGACCCAGCAAAGACATTTGCATTACCCCAAACAAAACAGATACAGAGCCCAGAAGCAACAACAATAGAGGATTAACCCAAGGCTGATTAAATCGCATGTAATTTTCCTTTCACCAAAAACAAATCGCCCTTAGTATTCACCAGTAACAGCTGTAAATCGTCCGCGCCTGCTCGCTCGGACACTCTTTTTCAATTGGAACCTTATAATCAAACCATGGAATACGCTCATAACCTGACAACCTTTGCTCTATTGATAGCGACGATGGGAATGCTGTCTTTAAGCATTCCTGTTTTACTGCTTGGTGCAGCAAATCGTTCAGCAAAAGTGCCTTTGGTTAGCTTTTTACTTTTTAGCGGGCTTGCCAACGGTTTACCTGCACTTATTGAGTTTTATCCGCCATTAGAGCTTTATGGTCTGGCTATTTTTTTACCCTGCTATTTACTTGTGCCAGCAAGTTTATGGCTATACGTTCAGGCAATTACCTCACCTATTCCTTGGCGTTTCAGCAAGCCACAGATTAAGCATTTTGTTCCAGCCTGTTTGGCGTTAATGGTTTCCAGCATGCTTGTTGCATTACCACGGGAAACACTGGCCAATCTGTTTATCAACGACAATGCTTCGCCAATATCTTTTGAGGCCGAGTTAATCGTCTTATGTGCATTCGCTTTGCTGGTACTTTGGGTACTGTTATCGGCCATGTATGTAATCAAAATTCTGCTCAAACTGACTCGTTATCGAATCCGCTTAAAGGAGCTCTTTGCGAATAACGAACAACGTGAGTTGCTATGGTTAAGTTGGGTTGTCTTGGTTCTAGCCATAACCTGGCTAGTATCACTTTTATACAGTATTCCACTACTGACTAATCAAGCCTTACCACTGCCGATAGAAATAATAGGTTTTATGCACTTTTGTTTGTTGTGGCTTATGTCGCTATTTGGCATAAAACAACAACCTGGTTTCGAGGGACGATATCTAAAACCAGAAAAGGACACTCAGCAAACTCAAGTCGACAATGAGACGCTGGCGAAAAAGTATCAAAAATCTGGCTTAGGTGATCAGCAATTACAGCGCATCGCAGATAAAGTAGAAAATGCGATGAGTAGTAAAAAGTTGTATTTGGATCCTAGCTTATCTCTAATGAAACTAGCCTCAGAAACCCAAGTTTCAGCTAATTACTTATCTCAAGTGCTTAATGAACACATTGGAAAATCGTTTTTCGATTACATCAATAGTTTGCGGATCCAACACGCGATCCCAGAAGTGGTTGCGGCGGAAAAGACCATTTTGGATATTGCCATGGATACTGGTTTTAATGCCCGCTCCTCATTTTATAAAGCGTTTAAAAATGAGACCGGATTAACACCTAGTGAATATCGCATTCAGAAAAGTATGTGATGAATAAAATCTATCCCAAATTCATGCTTCGCAATCGAACAAATCAATGGTGAAATCAATGAAGAGGGGTGGAGTTGGCCATTAAGCCGGGTTCTGTCTTGGACAATCATTCATCTAGGCCAGCAATCGCTCACTGGCTCAAGCAACCTACCCGGTTTCCACGCGGGCCGCGCGTATACTATTTAAAGTAATGAAACCCTATTTGGTCTTGCTCCGGGTGGAGTTTACCTTGCCACACACTGTTGCCAGCGGTGCGGTGCGCTCTTACCGCACCCTTTCACCCTTACCGGCATGATAAATCATGCTTAGGCGGTCTTCTCTCTGCTGCACTTGTCGTCGGCTCACGCCGCCCAGCCGTTAGCTGGCACCCTGCCCTATGGAGCCCGGACTTTCCTCTCCCCTAAAACCCCGAAAGGCAATAGGGCGGCGATTGTCTCGGCCAACTCCGCGGCGGATTCTACGCAGTTAAGGCCACCATTACAATCAACAACCCGCTTATCTACTCATCAGCGACATCATTTACCATTCTCTAGGCAATAAAAAAGGCGCTAAGCAGGAATCTGCCGCGCCTTTTATAATTTTTAATAACATTAGTCGATTAAGCGAACCGAAATAACATGAGCTACTTCAGCTATGGCATCGATAACTGAGCTATTAACCTGTTGTTCCACATCCAGAATATTATAAGCCAAGTCACCACGACTACGGTTAACCATATCAATAACGTTGACGTCGTGATCTGCTAATACCGACAACACGTTACCCAATACTTTAGGAACATTCTCATTAGAAAAAATTATACGCTGGCCTTCACAGCGGGCCATGCTAACCGCAGGGAAGTTAACAGAATTTTTAATGTTACCGTTTTCTAAGTAATCCATGATTTGGTCAGCCGCCATAATGGCACAATTTTCTTCCGCTTCTGCGGTAGAAGCACCGATGTGTGGCATGGCAATGACGTCATCACGTCCATAAAAAGCGGGCTCTGGAAAATCGCAGACGTAACCTTTTAGCCGACCCGAATCCAATGCGCGTACAATGGCATCTGGATCAACAATGGTCTCACGGGCAAAGTTGACTAGCGTTAACCCTTTTTTGGCTTGAGCCAAGGCATCGTCATTAATCAAATGATGAGTAGGTGCAATGGCGGGTACATGCAAACTAACGTAATCACAACGGGATAATAACGATTGTAAGTTTTCTGCACGTTGTACATCGCTAGATAAGCGCCAAGCGGCCTCGATAGATAACGCGGGGTCAAAACCAACGACTTTCATACCCAATGCCAAGGCTATATCGGCGACCAAAGAACCAATTGCACCTAAGCCGACAATACCTAATGTTTTGCCCATTAATTCACTGCCAGCGAACTGTTTTTTCTGGGCTTCTAGCAATTTATGTAATTCCGCTGCATCGGTCACATCATGTAAAGTTTTAACATGATCGATACCGGCTTTGATACCACGAGAGCCCAATAAAAGAGCCGCCAGTACCAATTCTTTTACCGCATTAGCATTAGCACCAGGGGTATTAAAAACCACTATACCTTTCTTGCTATAATCTTCTACTGGTACGTTATTAACGCCTGCGCCTGCACGAGCAACGGCTAGTACTGAATCCGCCAATACTTCGGTGTGTAATTTTTGACTACGTAACAAAATCGCGTCAGGGTGACCAATATCGGACCCTACTTCATATTTTTCGCGACTAAAACGATCAAGACCTTTGACCGATATTTGGTTATAGGTTTTAACTTTATACATGGTTATCCCTTATTATTTGTGACTTCTGCTAACCGCTAGTTAGCACTATGAGCAAATTTCTCTATTTTGCGCTAACTTGGTTATAGGCCCATGTTAACCAAGGCATTAAGGCCTCTAGATTGGCGGTATCAACCGTAGCACCACACCAAATACGCAAACCCGCTGGCGCATCACGATAAGCACCAATATCGTAAGCCACTTGCTCTTGCTCTAATAATTTAATCAACGCTTTTACTTGGTCGGCTTCAAGCTTAAGGCTTAAACACACACTGGTATTTGAACGAATGGCTTTATCAGTGGCTAGAAAATCGATCCAGTCATTGTCGGCAACAAACTGCTCTAGTACCGCTAAATTGGCATTACAGCGCGCTACTGTCCCTTCAACGCCACCAACACTTTCAACCCATTGCAAGGCATCTAAGTAGTCCACTACGCAAAGCATAGAAGGTGTATTGATAGTGGCGCCGGTGAAAAGATCTTCAGTTAGCTTGCCACCTTTAGTCATACGGAATATTTTCGGTAATGGCCACGCTGGGGTATAACTCTCCAAACGAGCAACAGCACGCGGGCTTAGAATTAACATACCGTGCCCGCCCTCACCGCCCAGCACTTTCTGCCAGCTATAAGTGGTAACGTCTAGCTTTTCCCATGGAAGTTGCTTAGCAAATACGCCAGATGTAGCATCGCAAAAAGTCAGGCCTTGCCGATCATCAGCAATCCAATCGCCATTAGGCACGCAAGCCCCCGAGGTAGTACCGTTCCACGTGAAGACTACATCGTGGTCACAATTCACTTCGGCTAAATCAGGGATCTGACCATAATCCGCACTTAATGTACGCACGTTGTCTAATTTAAGCTGTTTATTGATATCGGTCGCCCATCCTTGACCAAACGACTCCCAATACAACACATCTACCGGACGCTCACCTAACATCGACCACATAGCCATTTCCATTGCACCAGTATCTGACGCTGGCACCACAGCAACGCGGTAGCCTTCAGGCAAACCTAAAATGCGCGCGGTATCCAAGCAAGCGCTTTTTAATGCCTCTTTACCTATTGCAGCGCGATGTGAACGGCCCAATACGGCTAAGTTAAGCTGATTAACATCATAACCAGGACGCTTGGCACAAGGACCAGAAGAAAAATTAGGATTAGCAGGTTTAATCGAAGGTTGCATATCAGCCTCTAGCTAGAGTGAACAAGATGTAAAAATAGACGCCAGAAAATACAAGTGATTGAGCCGTTAGGCAAATATTAAAATGTGATGAGGTAGAAATTTATGTGAAATTCTAAAAGCAGTTTAATAAGTCATAACTTTCTTGATGTATTTTGAATAGATTGGCTGAATTTCAGGCAATAAAAAAGCCCGAGTCTTTCGACAAGGGCTTTTCTATTTAATTGGGAGTCTGGCGGTGTGCTACTCTCACATGGGGGTGGAGTCGGTTAACAGCGAAGCATTGCTTCGCCCGACGTA
>JAUHQD010000016.1 GCA_030418115.1 Alteromonadaceae bacterium BrNp21-10
ACATCGCAGTACAACTCAACTAAATTCTTCATGCCTGTTCCTTGTTGATTGAACCTTTCTTGGTCGAAAGATCCGATCTTGGAACAGGCATTTAGTTCAATTTCTTAAACCGAGCTGAGGTTAATTATGCATCTTAGTCGGGTATTAGAACTTAAATTCTGCACCTGCATAATAATAGGCGCCGTTAAAGCCGAAAGGCGCTGAACGGCGAGAGTAGGTGAATACTCCCGGGCTGCTGACAATGACGTTACCGGCATCATCGACAATCGTGCCATTACGTGAATTACCTACGGCATTTTTATCGGGCATTACATCAAATAAGTTATTGGCACCGAAATTAACCGAAAAATTATCCGATACTTGGTAACTAACACGCAAATCCGTTAGCACTTCTGCGCCATAAGTTTGGGTGTCACCATCGGTAACGGTGTATTCGCCATAACGGTTGAACGCTAACGTCATTGACCAGCTATCCAATTTATACAAACCGCTTAAGCTAATGCGACTTTCTGGCTGCCATTCTTCGATAATCGATACATCTTGAGCAGAAAATACCACATCGGTAGACAAGGTTTCTAAACCACTACCTACGGGAGTAAATAAGCTTACGACTTCAGTATCGGTAAAGTTAGCGGCTAAAGTTAGGTCTAAGTCACCACCAGCGATATCGGTATTGTAAGTCGCAACAATATCCACACCAGAGGTTTCAGTATTCGCGCCATTTAAGAAAAACTGACCAGCGCCAGCGCCTGCTGCAACTAAGGCTGAATCTAAGGTAGCGGAAATACCTTTACCTAAGCGATTACTGATAACAATACGATCGTCAATATCGATAGCGTAGTAATCCACTGTGACATTCACATTATCAAAAGCATTGAATACGGCACCGATGCTCCAGTTGGTTGACTCTTCTTCTTTCAATTCTGGAATACCAATGGCTTGTGCGAGAGTACTATCGTTTCTAAAAGTACCCACTTCTTCAGCCACTAAGTTGCCCTCGCCGTTAACCACAAATTGGGTACTGACGTTGTTGAAGTAAAGTTGCTGCATTGATGGCGCTCTAAAGCCAGTACTGATGGCACTACGTAACGATAAGCTTTCAGTCACTGACCAGTTGGCTGCCAGCTTAAGGTTGGAGGTATCACCGAAACCATCATAGTCGTCATAGCGGATCGCTGCGCTTAAGATAAAGTCTTGAGTGAGTTCTGCTTCAGCATCAATGTAAAAAGAAATCACATCACGGGATTCATCCACCGATGAGGCCGGCCCTATGCCTGGGAATCCTTGAATTCCGCCTGCTGCATTTTCACTTCCAACACCACCGCTCATGCCGGTGTATAAGTTAATGCCATTAACAGAGTCATAATCTTTATAGGCGTATTCATCGCCGGCAATGATACGGTATTCATCAGTACGAATTTCAGAGCCCATGGCGAGAGATATTATGTCAAAGCTCTGAGTGTAATCTAAATTAATGGTTTGTAGACTTAGTTCTAAACCGTAGGCGTAAGCACTAGTCGGAATAGTATTTCTAATCTCACTGGCACCTAAGCCTCTGGCATAGCGTAGTTCATTGGCATAGGAAGAATTAATGGAGTCACTAGTGGTGTAATCAATGGCATTTTCACCATAGGTATATGATAAATCTAATGTGGCGCCGTTGTTGAAATCGGTTTTGTAGCCAAAATTGTAAGAGATGTCATCAATTTGCGAATTGATTTTAGGTAAAAAGCCTGCCGGTATAGTGGCATCACCGTCTTGCAATGGTGCATTGCCGTCGGTATTAGCATTGTGGCGGAAAAACGCAGCAGATTGATTTTCACGGTTTGAGTAAGTAATAAAACCATAGAGCTCACCCGCCCCTAATTGAAAATCGGTATTAATGGTTAATGCCAATTGGCTTGAGTCGGCATCACCAATGCGAAACGTATTACGCGGCGCAGTCAGTTCAGGTGGATCACCGGCTAGCAATGTGCCATCAGCTAAGGTTGTACAACCGGGAAATTGGCATGAACCATGTAAGCCAGCGCGGTTAGTATTGCCGCGGTCACGATAGTTAATAGTGGCATTCAAGAAGCCGCTGTCACCTAAGGCAAAACCTTTAGTGAGATCCATATTGGTGCTCTGGCCATCACCTTCGGAAAATTCACCGTAATTGAGGGCAAAGCGGCCGCTGTCTTCTACGTCATCTTTAAGGATGATATTGATCACGCCAGCAATCGCATCAGAGCCATATTGGGCTGCCGCACCGTCGCGCAATACTTCGATGCGTTTAATGGATGCTGCCGGTATGGCGTTCATGTCGGTGCCCGCGGTACCACGACCTACAGAAGTGTTGATATGAATCAAACTCGCTTGATGGCGGCGTTTACCGTTGATTAGCACTAAGGTTTGATCTGGGCCTAAACCTCTTAATGTGGCGGGTCTTAAAGCATCAGTACCATCGCTGATAGCTGAACTGGAGAAATTAAAGGAAGGGGCGATGGCTTGTAGCATTCTGCCCACTTCGATTTGTCCGGTATTGGCTAATGCTTCTGCGGATAAAATATCTACCGGCACAGGTAAATCATCAGCTGAACGCCCTGCTACGCGGCTACCGGTAACGGCTATTTTTTCAATTCGGGGTTCGGCTTGTTCTTGAGCTAACGCGGTTTGACTTGCACTGCTTAGAATGAGTGGTAACGCCGCTACTTGAAGTAATTTATTTGATTTCAACTTATTGATGCTCCTGTCATTATTATCATTATCGAGTGTAATGCCCAGTTGACCCGATTGATCGATGACAGCAGTTAGCCCGGAACCTTGAAGTAATTGTTGAAGTCCCTTCTGTGCCGAAAAAGTGCCCTTTAACTCATTGGCTTGATATTGCTTCGCCAAGTCAAAAGAAAACAAAATTGTTTGATTAGCTTGCTGACCAAATTCAATAAGCGCTTTATCGGCACGCTGCATGTCGATATCAAATCGAATCATATCGCTGGCGAATCCTTTAGGTGCCAATAATAGAAAAGTCCAGAATATTAATTTGAAGACTTTCAGTATTCGCTTATCCGTAAATAAACGATATTGGTCTAAGATTCGTCGCCTGTGCACTATCCATAAACAGGTCAGAATAAAAAATCCTCTATGCTTAATTTAAATTTCTAACAATCATTCAAAATTTCGCTAAAAAAGTAAATCTTTTAGGGCTCATTATGAGTTATTTGCATGCAAGATAATATGTTGAGGAGACTGGTAATGAGTTTTTATGTTGAAGTTTTGGTGTAATGATTTAATTAAACCATCGATATCATCAGCTTTGAAATAGCCCGATACTTTGACCTCCGCTAATGTCGGGTCGGCTAAAGAGAATGTTTTGGTAGTATAACGGCTAATATCATCCAGCACTTTATCTAGATTTTCACCATCAAAAATTAGCATCCCTTGTTGCCATGCTAAGTCCCGTTGTACTTCATCTAAAGAAATGCTTTTTACTGGAGTGGAAATATTATCGTTAATAATGGCTTTTTCCCCGGAGCGTACAATCACGTCATTGGCGGATAAGGGGGATGAGTGCTCAAAGGACGCTAATACCTCAGGCAAGGATATATTCACGGCGGCCATCAATACTTTGCCTTCAGTGACCACTAGCTCAATATCATCATCTTTATGTTTGCGTACATTAAATATTGTTCCAAGCGCGGTAAAGGATTTTTTACCGACGCTAACAGTAAAGGGGCGATGTGGATCAGAAGCAACATCAAACTGAACTTCGCCTTGAATCAACTCTATGCGGCGACTGTCATTGGTATATTCCACTTTGACCATGCTATTGGTATTTAAGTGAATTAAGCTGCCGTCTGTGAGTGAAAAGTGTTGTTGTTGACCAATAGCTGTTTGGTAATGATGGGCCTTAACCGCTCCTGGAAACCATGCAGGAAGTTGTTGGCTATCTACTAATAAGGTGGCTGAGAAAAATGATGTCAGTACTAAAGATGCCGCTATCATCCAGACCTTAAACTTAGGTCTATTGTTCTTTTTAACATGCTGTGGAGTGGAATCTAAAGGGAACAATTCACTGAGTTGATCGAGTACGCTGATATCATCCCAAAGCGCGGCCATAAAGAACATGGCGTCACGATGATGCTCATTTTTAAGCCATGCTATCAATAATGTCAATTCGGTTGTAGATAAGCCTCTATCTAGTCGGCTGACCCACAAACTGGCTTGTTCTTGTATAGCAGCTTTGCTATGAAAAGTGGCAACGTTACTCATTGTTATCTCTTTTTTGCACTATGTTGTGCATGGGTATTGATTTTCGCATGCTGATGTTCAATTTTTTGCATGTACTGCGCTGATTGCAGTAACCCTTTTGCCACATGCTTTTCCACCGTACTCTGGCTTAATTGTAAATAATCGGCTATTTCTTTTTGTGTTAAACCGTAGACTTTTTTTAATATAAAAGCTTTGCGTACGTTACCGTCCAGTTGTTCGGTTGCTTTGCAAAACAAAAGGAAGCGTTCCTTACTGGCAAATTGTGATTCAAAACTTTGGGTATTTAACTCGACAGGCGGAAAAGCAAAATCCTCTAATGAATCGTTATATTTATTATCCCATTTAGCTAAATGATTTAGAGCTAAATGCTTTGCTGTTTGCAGCATATAACTACGAACGTACTTGATTTCGCTTTTGAGATCCGCTTCATAACTGCGAATAAAGGTTTCTTGCACAATATCATCAATGTCGTCACGGCTGACAAATCTTCTGAGCAAGTGTTTTACCGCATTGGTATTAGGGAGAAATCTGCTGATAAACGAAGATTGATTAGACACGTTTTTATTATTTTATTGTTTATTTGTTGAGCAGTTTAGGGCGGATAGAGACAAAAAACAAATGCTAATCGGCTGATGGGACGAGTTAACGCCACATCAGCACTAAAACCTACTTTGCTACTGTACTTGCTCAGCAGTCCAATTGTCGGTTCTAAACGGGATTGCCGGTAATCCTTGTTGGTTAACTAAATTAACCTGTGGATAATCGGCCCAAGCATAGCGTACCGCTTTGGGTTGTTTAACCTTCGGGTGACTCAAGCGCACTATTTCGCCATCAATGTTGGCGTTGGCCGGATAAAACTGCTTGTCGGCACCAGCAATGATAAAACCTTTTATTGGCAGCTTATCGTTGCTGTGTAGTTGTTCTGCATAATCAAAATGTAGAATGACGTTCTCACCATCAATTTCATGGTGGCTATAGTCTGGGCCGCTGGGAACGTTGTTCTGTCCGTATACCATGCGCTTGGCTTGTAACCATAAGCGCTTACCCACATCTTGTTTGTTCGCAGGATGGATATTATCCGCTTCGCCAATATCAATGGTGGTGGCCATCGCGGTATTCGGCAGTGTTAACGTCTGTCGCTGGCTGTCCCGTAAATAGGCCCAAGGGCTTTTAGGTTGTAAGGCTTGAGGCTTTAAATAAGCGGCTAATTGTACAAATAAGAACGGCAATGAAGCGTCCTGTGCACGCTCCCGCCAGTTAGTGATCATCGTGCTAAATAGCTCATGGTATAGGGGATGTTCACCGACGTTATTTTCACCTTGATACCAAATTACGCCTTTAGTGGTGTAGGGCAGTAAAGGGTGGATCATGGCGTTATATAAAAATCCAGGGGTAAAACTAAAGCGCTTAACCTTAGGCAGAGGTGGTTGCAGCTTGTTGTTAACGTACCACTGGCCTTCTAAATTGATTTTCTGTGATTCACTTTGCAGCCACATTTCGCCGGGACGACCGGCAAAAACGTTATTATCCCAGTCATTAGCGACGCGAAGGGTTATTTGATTATCGCCAACAACGAACTTGTCTTTAGCTATTTGATGGCGGGATTCACTGTCTTGCCATGATTCCTCTGCAATGAGTTCGTCGTTGAGGAATATCAATGCATTTTGCACTAAATCGCCCAAGAACAATTCAGAATCTGTGGTAGGTAAAGCGTCTAGAGTAAATGACTTACGCAACCAAACTAAATCATGCAGTGGTTGTTTGTTGGGTAAATCCACGGTTTGCCAGTTGGAGAGGTCGATATCATTTTTATAGGCATTGGTTGCGCGGGCTAGGTCTAAATCACCAATAAGTTGATATTTACGTTGTTCTTGTAGACTATTTTCTGCCATAACGGCGTCCCAGTCTGCGGTTTTGATAACCTCTTGTGCGCGTTGTTCATAACCGTTAACTGCAGTGAGTTTATTAACTTCGGTCCATGCCTCGGCAGGAGTGCCGCCCCAATTTGAATCGATGATCCCTACAGCGACATTCTGCTCTTGGTGCAGGTGTTTGGCGAAAAACCACGCAATAGCAGAGAACTCCATGACATTTTTTTGATTGGCAAGTTTCCAGCTGGCATCGGGTAACATCTGTTGTTTTTCATGAGCGACAATATTCGGCACTTCAAACACTCTTATTTGTGGGTACTCGGCGTCGAGCGTTTCTTGTTCAAGATTATCGATGCCCCAGCTGAGTTTCCATTCCATGTTGGATTGGCCACCGGCAATCCACACATCACCAAAATACACATCATCAATAGACAGTATTTCGTCAGCATTAATCTTGAGTGTATAGGGCCCTCCTTTACTGCTGGCGGGTAACATCACTTGCCAATTGCCGTCACTGTCTGCTTTAGTGTTGAGCTGGTGCTTGGCAATACTAATGCTCAATGTTTGCCCTGCCGCGGCGGTTCCCCAAACACGTACGGGTTTGTCTCGTTGCAATACCATATGCTCGCTAAATAATGGCGACAAAGTTATTTGGGCGATTGCTGAAGTACTAAGCATCAGCATTAACCCCAGCAGTATAGTTTTGCAGAAAATGCTTTTGGGCATAATGTCATCCTAATAATTATTGTTCGCAATATTTAACGGCTTCAATACAGGCCAAAATTAAATGATATAGAGTACTTGCCGGTGCCAACTCCATGGCGACATTATTGTTGCCATCAAGCTGATCAATGTACGAACCTGCTACGGAATCGGAAATATAGTATTTAAACAATAATTCAATGGCATCGGCCGCGCCTTGCTCGCAAGATTTATCGCCCGCCCAAGCTTGCGCAATATTGGCTTTAAGCATTTCTGTTGTGGTCCAACAACGTTTACTGGCACTGACAATGTCACCCGTGGGGGAGATTTCATCAAACAGTAAACCGGTGGCTTTGTCTTGGCCTAAACTGAGGGCATTGTTGTAGAGTGCCTGACAATACTTTTCTACTGGGGTGCCAGTAAACTGTTGGTATTTACGCAGCAACCACACCCATTCCATCATATGGCCGGGTTCAATAATTTGACCTTTCGCGCCGGCTGCATGTTGCCAATCATCGCTGAAAAATTCTCGTAGTACTTGATATTCGGCATCAAAAAATACGGTTTCAAATAAACAAAAAATTTCGCCGGCTTTGGCCAGCCATTTACCATCTTTGGTGGCTTCATACAGCGCTAAAAACGCTTCAAATAAATGCATGTGTGGATTCTGACGGCGTACTGGGGCGTTGTAGTTGCCTTCCATCCAACCGCCGGGGGCGACTTTTAAATTATTCTCAATGTGGGCTAATAGGGCATCGGCTTGAGCGAGTGCGGTAAGATCATTAAAAACTTTATAGCGATAACCTGCGGCCAAAAAGAAAAAGGCCATATCGTAAAGATCTTGCATGTCATCAAGAGGGTTATTGTCTTTATCCAACAAGTGCATAAAGGTGCTGTTGGCGTGGGGATTAATCGCGTGTTGGTTTAAGAAACCAACAATCCCATTGACGGTCTCTAAGCCGTTGTCCATCCAACCCATTTCTGTGGCAATGCAGTAGGAAAATAATTGGCGACATTGTACACGGATGCGCTTAGTTGATTGTAAATCCGGAGTGCCATCGGTCAACAGGCGTTCATGGCTAGCACCTGTAGTAGCTTCAATGCCGGTACTTGACCAAAATGGTAAGGCTTGATGAATCATCCAAGTTTTAAATTTTTCAGAGGCTTGTAATAGCGGGGTAGAAATTGTCATGTTAATTCACTTATTTTTAAACGGAGAAAGTGCAAGGTGATGTGCCTTGCATTACTAATTGTCAAAATTATAGATAGATATTCGTCGGTTATCTCTTTGGATTATTTACGTATGCCTGAACTTTGTCTAACGACAAACTCGTGGGGCATGACGTATTCAGTTTGTGCTGGTTCTTCACCGTGGATCAATTGAAAAAGTAACTCGGCTGCTTTTTCCCCTATATCAATAGCGGGTTGTGACACTGTGGTGAGTGGCGGATCGCAATAATTAGACACATCTAAATTATCAAAACCGGTAATGGAAATATCGCCAGGTACTTGAATATTTTTTTCCTTCAGACCTTTTATTGCACCGATAGCCATTTCGTCATTCATACAAAAAATAGCACTGGGGCGGTCTGGCATCTGCACAAAGTGTTGTACTGCATTCATACCCGACCACAGGGTAAAGTCACCTTCGGCAATTAGGTTGTCATCAAAGGCAATCCCCGCATTGGCTAACCCTTGCTTATAACCTTTTAAACGGTCACGAGTATGAGGATTATCACGCATACCTGATATTACGCCGATACGTTTATGCCCATTATCGATAAGGTAACTGATCACCTTCTCTGCGGCATCGACATTATCTATTCTTACCGATGGGTAGGGGGTAAATTCACAGCCTCCAGCATTGACGGCTAATACATTTTTACAGGGCAATACCGACTGTCCTTCATAATGGGGACGGAGTTGGATAATGCCATCGGCTTGGCGGGTTTCAACCAAGTTGACATAATCTTTGGTACGCTGGTGAGAGTTACGAGTGTCGCCCAATAAAACGTTGTAGCCATTTTTTTGGGCGACATCTTCAATACCACTGATCACTTTGGCGAAGAATAAGTTTGAAATATTAGGCACTAGGATAACAATGGTATTCGAGCGTTTATTGCGAAATTTTTGCGATAGCATATTCGGTTGATATTGTAGCTTATCAATGGCTTTCTGCACTTTTTTCAAACTTTCTCGAGATACTTTTTCGGGATTACTGATGGCGCGCGATACCGTGGCAATGGAGAGTCCAGATTCTTTTGAAACATCGCGAATTGTAGCCATAAGGTGTATTCCGTATTATTTAGTCATATCGAGTTATACTCTAAGTTTGCCTAAATTAATTAAATTTAAACAGATTTTTAAACAATTAAATATTGATTTGTAGTAGTCTGAACCGATTCATTTTAGTACAATAGTAACCGGTTACATTAATTGTTTCAAAAAACATAAGTCTAATACTGAGAAAGATTATACTGCTTTTTTAGTTTGAAGCGGCATGTTGAGCATAACTCAATATGCGTTTTACAGATTTTACATCCCATTTTTTAATTGAGAATGGATGAATACAGTTATCAATAAGACTTAGCTAGAATCAATTATTACTATGTATAACCGCCACCAAGCTAGATCCATGGTGTATTGCACGAAAGATGAAACATTAGTTTTCATTTTGTTATCTTTGATAAGATAGTGCTGTAACCGGTTAATATTTGGTGTTGGTACTCAACAACACCATATGCGCAATATTTTAACGAGAATATTTATGACAGTTCAGAACCAACATTTTGCACAACAGCTCGAATCTCTTTTTAGTCGATACGAGACATTGGTGACTAAACCCAACCAGCCCGCAGAAAAATACAATGGTATTTATCAGCGTTGGCAAAATCCTATTATCACTGCAGAACATGCGCCTATTTTTTGGCGCTTCGATGTTAATTCAGCAAGTAATCCGAAATTGTTGGAGCGCATAGGTATCAATGCCACGTTGAATTCTGGTGCAATTTATTGGCAAGGTAAATACATCTTAGTGGTACGGGTTGAAGGTAATGATCGCAAATCCTTCTTTGCGGTAGCCGAAAGTGATAATGGTGTGGATAATTTCCGTTTCTGGGACTATCCAGTAACGATGCCGGAAACCGAAGAGCCTGACACTAATGTTTATGATATGCGCCTTACTGCTCACGAAGATGGCTATATTTATGGACTTTTTTGCACCGAGCGTAAAGATAAAACGCGCCCAGAAGATACGAGCGCTGCTGAAGCTCAATGCGGTATTGCCCGTACCAAAGATTTGGTGACGTGGGAGCGCTTACCGGATCTAGTGACCTATTCTGGGCAGCAGCGTAATGTGGTGCTACATCCTGAATATGTGGATGGAAAGTATGCATTGTATACCCGTCCGCAAGATGGTTTTATCAGTGTTGGCGGCGGCGGCGGTATTGGCTGGGGCTTATGCGATTCAATGGATGGCGCTGAAGTCAAAAGCGAAGTTATTGTGGATTCTAAGCAATACCATACCATTACCGAAATCAAAAATGGTCAGGGTCCAGCCCCCATTAAAACCGATAGTGGATGGTTGCATTTAGCTCATGGTGTGCGTAATACCGCTGCCGGTTTGCGTTATGTGTTGTACATGTTCATGACTGATTTACAGCAGCCTTGGAAAATCACTCATAAACCTTCTGGACATTTTATTGCACCTGAAGGTGATGAGCGCGTTGGTGATGTATCTAACGTGACCTTTGCTAATGGCTGGGTAGTGAATGAGAAAAAGGAAGTCTTTATCTATTATGCTTCTTCCGATACCCGCATGCATGTTGCCACCAGCAGCATCGATCAACTGATTGATTATGTGACGAATACGCCTCAAGACGGGCTACGCTCTGCTGCGTCGGTACAGAATTTAAATACCTTGATTAGCCAGAACCTGAAACATATGCAGGGCATTAAATAGTGTCAGGGGCCACAATGCTGACCAAAGACGTCGCTTATCAAGAATTATTGAATATCGCTGATTGGTGGATTGAACATGCCACCGATAAAGCCTTTGGCGGTTACGTCGGTCAAATTAATTACGATGCCAGTGTGGAAAATCAAGCCAATAAAGGGGTGGTTTTAAATACGCGCATATTGTGGTTTTTTGCTGAAGCGGCTCGGTTTACCGGTAAAGTCGAATATCGACAAGCAGCGGACAACGCCTACCAATACTTACTCAATTATTTTGATGACAAAAATGAGGGCGGAGTGTTTTGGGAGTTGGATTTTCTCGGCAAAATCGTTAGTGATAAAAAGCAAACCTATGCCCAAAGTTTTGCTATTTACGCCTTGTGTGCTTATTACAAATTAACCAATGAACAAGCTGCATTGGATAAAGCATTAGAATATTTTGCGCTGATTGAAAGTCATTGCTGGGATGATATTGACGAAGGTTATATTGAAGCTTTAAATGGTCATTGGTTGCCACTAAACGATGTGCGTTTAAGTGAAAAAGATCAAAACACGCCGAAGTCCATGAATACTCATTTACATGTGCTTGAGGCATATACCTCGTTGTATCAACTGTGTCCTAATCCACAAATTAAAAAAGCTTTGTCTACGCTAATTGATTTATGCGTGGAGCGCATCATTGACCTTGATACTAGTCATTTAAAGTTGTTTTTTAATATGCAATGGCAGGATTGTTCAGAGTTTTACTCTTACGGTCATGATATTGAATGCAGCTGGTTGCTATGGGAAGCGTTGGAAGTGTTAAATGACACGGCCATGATAACTAAGTACAAACCGGTCGTCATAGCAATGGCTAAAGCCTGTAGTACTCAGTCCTTAGGTGAATACGGGCAGGTATGCGATGAGTATGTATTTGCTACCAAGCAGACTAAGCAAAGTAGTGATTGGTGGGTACAAGCAGAAGCCTTAGTCGGTTTTTTAAACGCTTATCATCTTACTCATGACCCAGTGTATTTATCGCTGTGCCATCAGGTGTGGGATTTTACCCAGCGCTATCACATTGATGCTGAGAAAGGCGAATGGCACTGGCAGGCAACGGTGTATCAGCAGGACAATGATCCAGACCCTAAATACAAGGTCGGTTTTTGGAAAGCACCCTATCATAATGGTCGAGCTATGATGGAAGTGTGCCGCTTATTTGATTTAATCGGCGATTAAGTTAACTATCAGTGTGTTTATATAATGGCAGCGTATTTGATGATCAATAGCTGCCATATTTCTCTTCATGGGCTAAAGGTTGCTATAAAATACGCACGCCCATACCAAACCTAAAATAGTCAGTGACACCAGTACAGCGGCGGAGGCTAAGTCTTTGGCCAATCCCGATAATGGGTGTATTTCGTAACTAATACGGTCAATGGCGGCCTCGATTGCGGTATTGATGATTTCTGCAAATAGCACCAACAAGGTGGCACAAAGCAGCATTAGGCGTTCATACAAGGCAATATCCCATAGGCCGATAACGCAAAGTGAAACCACAAGCAGAACCAGTTCTTGTCGGAATGCGGACTCATTAGCTATCAGCCATTTGTAGGCTCTTAATGAATTATGCAAGGCTAAATAAATACGCTTGAGTCCAACTGGTTTATTACTACTATCAAAAGTCATATTACTTGCCTATTGCGACGGTTAAGGTTGAGTTACAGGTTCTGAATATATCTAATTCTGGGCGATACAACTTACTAGATACTTGCGTCAGTCCTAAAATAGTATCGAAAATATCATCATGAGATAATGATTGCATAACAAGCTTATCAATACATCCAGCATACTCGGTATTCTGCAATTGATTACTCCAATATAGCAGTGGTACTTCGGTTTGTTCTTTTGGTGCGATACTGTACGGGAAACCGTGTAGATAGAGCCCTTTTTCCCCTAAAGACTCCCCATGGTCGGATATATAAAGCATGGATTTAGTCTGCACATCCGTATTATTCAATACGTCGATAATTTTACTTAGCACGTAGTCGGTATAAGCAATGGTATTGTCGTAGGTGTTTTCTAACTCTAAAGCTGAGCAGTTTTGAATATCACTTCTTGGGCAATCAGGAGTAAATACACGATGCTGTTGCGGATAACGGCGGTAATAGGTGGGCCCATGTGAGCCAATCATATGCAGTACGATCAAGGTGTTGTCTGCTTCGCTATTCGCTATTTTGCGTTTGAGTTCTTCCAGTAATATTTCATCAAAACAATATTTGCCATCGCAGAGCTCATCGTTGGAGGTAGGCGAAATGGTAAGATTGTTAACTCGGGCACAGACACCTTTGCAACTACTGTTATTGTCTATCCATAATACGTCCACTCCAGCGCGATGAATGATGTCTAAAGCATTTTCTTGGCTTTCTGCCTGTCGTTGATTAAAGGTGTCTCGGCTAAGGCGTGAAAACATACAAGGTACTGATATCGCAGTGGCTGTGCCGCAAGAGGTCACATTACCGAAAGACTTCACCCCGCGACTTGGGGTAAATGCATTGGTTGGTTTGCCATAGCCATTGAGGGAAAAATTCTTTGAACGCGCTGTTTCGCCGACTACCATTACCGTAATAGATTTTGTATTGGGTGCAGAAGTAGAGTGCGGCGATTTATCCAATACTTGAAAAGGTAAAGGTGGAAAAAAGTATTTGTCCCGCAAGAATTTATAAGCAGCATTGTAAAATGCAAAAGGCGTAATATAAGCGCCAAGCTGGCGATTGTTACGGCCCACAGATGCATAGTCTTGGTAAAATAGTGAGGCAATTAACCCACAGACAATAACGCAGATCAGGTTAACCACTAGCCAGTTTTTTATCCGACTCAACATGCTTTGAGTGTTCTTATAGCGTCCCAAAATAAGGCTTGGGATCACGCCAAAAACGGTAATATAAAACAGTAGACTGCCGTTGAGGTAAGACAACGCCTCTCCAGTATCGGTTTCCACCATATTTCGAATCATGTGTTTGTCGAAGATTACGCCATAATTTACAGTCGCATAGAACAGCACCGCCGAAATCAAAATACTCAGGATCACCACAGGCTTAATAAAAGTAACCAGTGATAACCAACTGAGAATAATCACGCTTAAGCAAAATAGCAGAATGGGGACGGATAGCAGAAACAGCCAATTCCACTGACCGGTTGACACTGTCGCGGTATAGACTTTGTACAAAAAATGACTATTGAGAACGAGGACAATATACAACGATGCATAAATCAGCATTGCCGCATAGGTTTTAGGGACTAGCTTGTCTAAGGCTTGAAACATCAACATTCACTTCGAATGACTACAACATGTTGACAAGATAACTAGCCAACCTTTAGTAAAGCTGAAGACAAACTGATTTTTGTATATTTATTTAACCTGAAGTTACTTGGTCTCAAGGCGATACAGTTGTTGCTTATAAGCCAAATTGGCAAACAGCACATGGGCAAGGGCTTTGTTTTTTAGCAACACATCCGCGGCAATAGCTGGGCGCTGAGATTGACTTTTATCCTGCAAATTGTAGCGCCAGTAACTTTCTGGTTGTCCTGGAGTGAGGATCACCGCTTGACCATTCTCCAAATAAGCATAGTTATCGTAGTACTGCATAATGGCCCGTTCGACGGGATACTCTTTGGTTAGATCCAACCCCGTCATTGGCGTTGGGCTATTAACCCCTAATAACGACAGTAGTGTGACCGGTAAATCAATTTGGCTTACTAATCGATTATCCTGCTTTTGGTCAAAGTCGGTATTGAGGATAACTGCCGGCACATGAAACGATTTAATGGGTACAGGTTCTGAACCAAATACCCGAACATCATGATCAGCCACAATTAAAAATACCGTATTCTGCCAATAGTCTTGTTGCTTGGCTTTAGTTATAAACTGACCTAAAGCATAGTCAGCATATTTAATCGCTAAATCCCGTTTATAGGTGCTGCTATCATAACCTTGCGGTAAAGAGACATTGTCTGTGGGGATATCAAAGGGGTCATGATTACTGGAGGTAAAAATTAAACTAAAAAACGGCTTGCCAGCATTATTTAACTCGGTTAATTCGCTGTCGGCTTGGGTAAATAAGTCTTCATCCGAGACCCCCCAAGAAGCAACAAATTTGGGGTTGGCAATATCATGGGAGTCGACAATATCCTCAAAGCCATTGCCTAGAAAAAAGCTCTTCATATTGTCAAAATGGCTTTCACCGCCATAAATGAATTGTGTGGTGTAACCTTCGTTGGCCAGTACGTCAGCCAATGTAAAAAACTGCTGCTGTGACTTGGATAATTTAACCACCGAACGTGATGGCGAAGGTAAAAAGCCACTAATAACCGCTTCAATCCCCCTTACCGAACGGGTTCCTGTGGCGTATAAGTTATTAAATCCCCAACCTTGTTGATACAGCTTATCTATTTCTGGGGTAATGCCGTTGCCGCCTAAACTACCCACAAAACGGGCGCCTAAACTTTCCTCAAGAATAATAACTAGATTTTTCCCTTTAATACTGTTGTAAGGTTGGTTATGGGCCAGCGTTGGCAGTTCATCAGAGACAAAGTTCTCGCGGTAGCTTGCTTTGCGGACAACATCTATTATTTGAGCGGTGGGCAAATCACCATACAGGCTGGCGGCACTTTTTTCATTGCCCATATTTTTAATTGCAAAAGCTACGCTATAAGGAGAATTAAGTACTAAAGAATTAACTAAGGAATCTTGAGAGAAAAACACCAATGACGGATTTAATGGGCGATGCCCTATTGTTCCGCGAGCGCATAGCAATATAACCATAAAGGTTAGTAATAAACTGATACCACCGCCTAACTTCGAACTATTTGGCGTATCCCCATTAATTTTGCTACATAAGCGATACGCCATGATGGCGGCAGCACTACAAAATACGGTTGCCAATAAAAGGCTAATTAAATGGCCGCTGATCAACATTGAAAAGACTTCTTTGGGATAGGCCAGATATTCTACAAAGAGTCGGTTAGGGCGTACGTCATACTGCAAAATAAAGGTAGGAGTGGCAATCTCAAACAGCACTACGAGGGTGGTAATGATCACCATGTACAAGGTTTGCAACTTAGTTAACCAAGGTTTAAGTACACTTGAGCAATGGCCTATAACCACGAGTAAAAATAATGGTGTGGTTAAATAGGCGGCAGTACTAAGATCGACCCGTAAACCACCGAGTAATAATTTATCGAGTTGGAATAATTCAATACGTTCAAATTGCCATAACATCAGACCTAGACGACTAATAAAAAAAATAAATAATAGTGAGAAGAATAAAATTCCAATCGGCTTTAGAGGATTAATATGTTTTTTTACAACGATATAGTCTGACACTATTACAACTTTTAAGGACAGTATTTGAACCAAGACTAGGGAGCTAAACTTAAGATAAGCTTAGGGAAAACTGAATTGTGTCAATATATTAAGTAACTTCAGCTAATCTTAAGTAAAACTTAAGTTTAGGGTTTTACAGTATGTTGAATTCAGTTGTACCTAAGGAACTATCCCGATGAAATTGCTTTTAGTTGAAGATTCTAGTTCCCTTAGGCGCAGCCTCAGGGTTGGTTTGGAAAACCTCGGTTTTACCGTTGATGATACTGCGGATGGTGCCGAAGGCTTGAGCATGGCGTTAATGGGTGATTACAATCTGCTGCTGTTGGATATTATGCTACCCAGTATTGACGGTTTGACCCTGCTCAAAGCAGTAAGAAAAGAAAAGCAGGATCTAAGGGTATTAATTTTATCTGCTAAAACGCAACCAGAAGAGCGCGTACAAGGCCTATTATCCGGTGCCGATGATTACCTGTGTAAACCCTTTTCTTTCGACGAGTTACATGCTCGCTTATTATGCCTGATGCGCAGAGGCACCTTAAAAAACGACAGTGATATTGTCATTTTGGGTCAGTTGGAATTGGACTTACAATTAAAAACCCTCAAAGCGACCAATAAGATGATTGACCTTACCCCCAATGAATACAAGATTATTGAGTGTTTGTTTACTAACCAAAATAAAGTGGTTACCCCAGAAAAATTAAGCTCTTATATTGCCGGTCAGTATGACGCGGTATCAAAAAATTCCATTGAAGCACATTTGTCCTCAGCACGGAAAAAAGTGCGGGCTGCTGGTAGTGAGCTCCCTATTCGCACTAAACGTGGTTTTGGCTACGTCATACAGGATGTATAAGTGAAATCAATTCGTAACAAACTGGTGCGCACTCTTTCCTACACTATAACCGGTGTTATCGTGCTTATATTACTGGCGATTGATGTCTCGGTAGATACTTGGATTGATGGTGAATTTAATAAAGCCATGCACGCTAAGGCAGGCATGTTAATGACCTTAGTCAGTGAGGATAATGAGGGAGTAGAGCTGCACTTTAGTGGTGAATTTATGCCTGAATTTGAAGGGGTAACAGAGCCTGAATATTTTCAATTCTGGCTAGCCGATGAAGTCTTTGAACGCTCTGATAGCTTGAGTTTATTTACCATCAACGAGTTACCACTGTTACCAGTGGAGCTGGACAGTTTTCAAGTGATTGAAGCCCCGCTGCCAGATGGTCGCCCAGGGCGTATTATTTATACACGCTTTATACCGCAAATTGATAGTGATGATCGCGATAGTGTTTTATTTAATCTGGGTGATCGTAAACCACAAACCATGTTGCTGGCCTATGGGACATCGGCAGAAGGTATCAATTTTGTGCTGTGGTTGCTGGATATTGTTTTTGTGGTGACCACGCTAACCGTGGTTATTTTTATTCGGATGTTTGTGCGTAAATCTGTTGATGATGGATTATCACCACTGATTAAATTTAATCACAGCATTAGCAACCTCAGTATCAAAGACAGCGCTGCCGAAGTACAACTGCATGAGACAGTGCAAGAATTGAAGCCGATGGTCGACAGTCTTAATCAGTTTATTGTCGAAAATCGTCTACTTTATCTTCGAGAAAAACGCCTGACATCGGATATTGCTCATGAGTTAAAAACCCCCATTGCTGAGTTGATTAGTTTGTCTGAAGTGATGTTACGTTTTCCCGATAACAATGAGCTTGAAAAAGATTTTGGGCCTGAAGTGTTACGCATCAGCAAGCGACTGAAAACCATTGTGTCAAATCTTTTGTTGCTACATAAGCATGCCAATACCAAGCTGGAAAAAGCTGATGTTTTTGATATTAATCAGGTGATTGAACGCTTATTACCGGCGGACTGTCAATCGCGCAGCCAGTTGCAGTATGATGAATCCATGCCATCGATTGTGTCTAATTTATTCGCAGTGGAGCTAATTTTATCCAATCTCATCAATAATGCTTTCACCCATAGCCCAGAAGGGTCAATGGTGGTCATCGAGACAGCATTGAATAATGCTGGCCAAGTCTTGATTCAGATCATGAATGAATGCAGCAGTTTACAACAAGGGGATTTGCCGCAATTGTTTGAGCCCTTATGGCAAAAAGATACTTCACGTACCTCAGATGAAAATTTTGGCCTGGGTTTGTCTATTGCTAAGACGTTAGCCGAGGCTATCGATGCCCCTCTAGAAGCCAGCTTGCAGCAAGGCAAAGTGACATTTCAACTGTTGCTGGATGTGTAAATCTACTAGGGTTGGTGATTATTAGGTTTATAAGGCGCCATTAAACCCTAACTGACGCCATGATTCATATACAAATACCGACACGGCATTAGCTAAGTTCATACTGCGGCTATTGGGGGTCATGGGAATACGTAAGCGTTGTTCGACGGCTAACGATTCAATAATATCCATCGGCACACCGCGACTTTCTGGGCCAAACATCAACGCATCGCCCGTTTGATATTGTGCCTCGGCATAATTTGCGGTGCCTTTGGTAGTACACACAAATAAGCGTTGTGGTTGTTCGGCGGCCAAATAGGCTTGATAGTTAGCGTGGCGTTTTACCTCGGCAAATTCATGATAATCCAAGCCAGCGCGTCGAACCTTTTTATCGTCCCAGGCAAAGCCTAACGGCTCAATTAAGTGCAAACGGTAACCGGTATTGGCGCATAATCGAATGATTGCACCAGTATTTTGTGGAATTTCGGGTTCAAATAAAACAATATCTAACATGAGTTTTTCAGCAAACAATTTCAGTAAACGAGCAATTAGCCGCAAGCATAGCAAAGCTTAGCCGCTGGGCACAGCTTGGATTATAGGGTTTAGCTTAAACGCAATGGGTCGAGGCAGTATGCAACAAAAACACTTCGTTGAAAATTATCAGTTTTGGCTCAAGTTAACCAGCTCATTAGCGGTGTTCGCGGCTGGCTGCATGATCCTAGTAAAAGTTTATGCTTGGTATCAAACCGATTCGGCGGTGATGTTGGCTTCACTCACTGATTCAATGTTTGATATTGCCGCTTCGATCATCAATTTTTTTGTCATTCGTTATGCGTTAACCCCTGCAGACGAAGAACACCGTTTTGGCCATGGTAAGGCTGAGGCGTTGGCCGGTTTGGCGCAGGCTACCTTTATTATGGGCTCGGCGATGCTGTTAGCATTTCATAGTATTGAACGTTTAAAAAATCCCTTACCCTTAATACGCCCAGAGTTGGCCATTTACGCCAGTGTTTTTAGTATTGTTATTACCCTTGCCCTTGTATGGGTGCAGCGAATAGCGATCAAACATACCCAGTCTGTGGCGATTAAAGCGGATTCATTGCATTACCAATCAGACTTATTAATGAATATGGCGGTGGTGCTGGCCTTGTATCTAAGTACTTTGGGCTTTTACGCCATGGATGGCGCATTTGCCATCGGCATTGCGCTGTACCTAGTGTGGGGAGCAAAAAGTATATTTGTCGAAGCCGGTGCCGCGCTGATGGACAAGGAGTTGCCAGAACTCACCGAGCAGATAGAAGCCATCGCTAAACGCCAGCCTTTAGTTTACGGGGTGCATGCAATACGTACTCGCCAAGCCGGAGCGACCAAATTTATCCAAATGCATTTAGAGCTTAATGACAATATGACGTTACTTGATGCTCATCGAGTGACCCATGATGTTGAGCTGGCTATAGAGGCAGAAATTCCGGGGGCCGATGTACTGATCCACCAGGATCCGATTTCGGTGGTTAAAAAGTCATAGTTTCAGCTCTAAACAACAGCGTCGCCAAATTTTAATCAGCTTGTAAAAAGGCCTGTAGATAACTCATAACCGGCTGACGGAATTCGTCGCTCTCCATAAATAACTCATGTTTGGCGTTTTCGATACGGTGCTTGATGCAATGGGGGAACTTATCGCAAACGCGATCTTGTGCTTCGTTATCCACCACCAACTCATTACCGGCTTGCAGCATTAATACCGGTATCTGAATATCCCTAGCATGCTCTTCGATGCGGTTCATACCGGCAATGGCGGCTCTTAACCATTTAAAGGTGACGCCACCGAGTTTCACCTTTGGCTGGGCATCATATTCCTGACGGAATAGTTGATAACGTATTTTGCTGTTGCTGATGGTGTTCAGAGCAAAGGGGACGGGTAGGTAATCCGTCTGACCAATAAAATACCAAGGCTTTACTGACAATACCGAGTTAATACGGATGCCGGTGCTAATTAAAACGTCAGCTAACCATTGTGGTAAAGGCGCTTTGATACCAAACATCGGTGATGAAAACACCACTTTGGCAAAGTGGTGCGGATTTTTTAATAAATACAAAGCGCCAATTGCACTACCCATGGAATGACAAATGAGGATGGGCTGATGGCGACTATTGACCTTGACCACCTCAGTATAAAACTGTTCGAAGTCGTTAACGTAATCGTCAAAATCTTCTACAAAGCCACGCTGAGGAAAGTCATTCATACGCTCTGACAAGCCCTGCCCACGGTGGTCGATGATGTACACCGAATATTCTTGTTGGTACAGCTCATACATGAACTCTTTGTATTTTATCAGCGACTCAATACGCCCAGAAGAAATGACAATGTCGCCAATGCTTTGTGGATGCAGCACATAGGCGTAATGCAATTTAAGTCCATCACTGGCGCTCAATTGACCTTGCACAACGTCGCTTTGCCACCAAGGTTGAATGGTGTCGACATAGTGAGATTCGAGGTCGGCTTCATTACTGTAAAACTGGGTCATGGCGTGTTCGCTGGCATTAGTGGTTGCGCAATACAGCATTATTAACGTTAAACATGCTGCGGGTAGGGTGGCTATAAGGCGTTTACTAGTTTCTATCAGCAGCATGAAATTGCAACAATAAGTTGATGTTGAGTAAAGCTAACATAGTTTGACTGGTTAAATATATCACTACAAGGCTGCCGTAACCTTGGGTAACAAAAAGTTATCTAGGGCACTTTGCAATGTAGGCAGTTTCAAATCCGCCTGGGCAAAACCACTATCTTGATAGTTAATGGATTCGGGTACCACAATAGTAAACAGCCCAGCTGCCTGCGCCGCTTGCATGCCGCGAACGGAATCTTCTAAGGCAATGCATTGTTCAGCGCTAACCCCCATCTTGGCTAATGTGGTTAAGTAGACTGCGGGGTGAGGCTTACCCTGAGCTTCGTTCTCTGCCGAATGGCATAATTCGAAATACTCGCCAATCTCTAGCTTGGCGAGTACCGCTTGGATAATCTGTGGCGCTGAGCCGGACGCCACCGCCATTCGAATACCAGCCTGCTTGAGGACTTTTAGTAAGCTTAAAACGCCGGGCAGGGCACGCCCATGCTGCTGAATAAGGTCAATCACCTTTTGTTCCATTTGGGTTTTGATTTGCTGATTGCTAGCCCCTTGCCATGGGTAGCGTTGTCGCCAGTATTCCACCACTTCGGCACTGCTTAAACCCGTGGTTTGATGACACATGGTTTCGCTTAAGGTAATGCCCACTTGCTGGAAAACCGCTTGCTCGCTTTCACGCCACAGCGGTTCTGAATCAATAATCAACCCGTCCATGTCAAATATAACAGTATTAAATTTGGGCAATGAGCGCATAAGATCCTTCTCTCCCTTTCTCAACTCAGTGACCCTATAAACAGGTTTGGGCTATCACTTGGGTTAATAAATGTAGGGTCGGGTCCACATAATCCAGCGCAAGATATTCATCGGGCTGATGAGCTTGGTCAATACTTCCTGGCCCCAGCACAATGGTGTCGCAACCGAGCTCGCTAATAAACGGTGCTTCGGTACAGTAATTGGCAGAATGTGGATCTTCACCAGTTATGGTTTTCACCAAAGCTAATATATCTGCCTCTGTGTTACAGGAAAATGACGGTACCGTGGCGTACATTAGTTCACGGCTGACTCGGCCCGGCCATTTCTGGGTAACTGGCGCCAATACTTCATCAATCTGCGCAATGATGGCATCGTCTTGCATACCTGGTAATAAGCGCAAATCGAAATTCATCTGACAATGGCCACAAATACGATTTTCACCATCGCCGCCATGGATATGCCCTAAATTCATGGTCGCCTGCGGCACATTGAAAGTGGCATCGTTATTGGTTTCAAATTGTTTTTTAAAATCTAACAAACGATTGATGGAGTCGACCATGATTTCAATGGCGTTCACACCTTTAGCTGGGTCGCTGGAATGACCGGCTTTACCCTGAATATTTAAACTATGGGCCATATGACCTTTATGTTTATAAATAGGTTTAAGTTCGGTGGGCTCACCAATAATGGCCACATCGGGCTTAATCAACTGTTGTTGAGCAAAAAAACGTGCGCCAGCCATGGAGGTTTCTTCATCGGCACTGGCTAACACATAAATTGGCTTTTGCAGTTTTTTAACATCTATTTGTTTCACCGCTTCGAGGATGAAAGCAAAAAAGCCTTTCATATCGCAGCTACCTAAACCATATAGCCGATTATCCGCTTCCCGAATTTTAAAGGGGTCGGATTGCCATTTTCCTTCATCAAAAGGCACAGTATCGGAATGGCCAGCGAGTAATAATCCGCCTTCTCCACTACCTAATTGGGCCAGTAAATTGAATTTATTGCGACTATCCGGTACAGAATGAATAGATATCTTAAATCCTAAGTCAGAAAATTGCTCAGATAAATAGTTGATCAGATTGAGATTTGATTGATCAATTGCAGAATCAAAGGCGCTTATGCTAGGGATAGCAATAATATTTTTATAATTTTGTAAAAAATTTAATCCAGTCATATGAAATAATTATGCATAATTGTTGAATAAGTATATTAATAATGGCATTCTTCACGCTTGTGCCGCTTAACGCAATAAAAGAATGCTATGAAATTACAATTTGCCCCTATACATAAGTCGGCTTTCTGCCATTATCTGCGACGATCTTAATTTTAGGGACGGGTTCTCCCCGCTGTTTTTTTCCTTTTTTCAAATCTAACAAATAGTTAAACTTAATTATATGAATATTAAAGCATGTGTATTTGGAGCTAGTGGTTATGCCGGTGCAGAATTGGTTGCGTTATTGCAACGGCATCCGGTGTTTTCTGTGCAATCTGTATTGGTGTCGGCGAACAGTCATGACGCCGGTGAGTACTTGCAAGACCTTTACCCACAGCTAGTAGGTTTGCAAAAATTACAGCTACAAGCCGGTACTGATGAACAGTTGCAGTTAATGGCCGACAGCATGGACGTGATCTTTTTAGCCACGCCCCATGAATTTAGTCATGACCAAATGTCGGTATTTACCTCAGGTAAAGCACGGGTCATGGATTTATCCGGCGCCTTTCGGATAAAAAATGCCACTACCTTTGAAGAATATTATGGCTTCGCTCATCAACAACCTGAACTGTTGGAGAAAGCAGTATACGGTTTAGTCGATTGGTTTGAAGCACAATTAAAAGATGCCACTTTGGTCGCAGTGCCAGGCTGTTATCCCACTGCCTCTTTATTAGCGCTAAAACCGTTGTTTAATGCGGGTTTATTAGATAAAAGCCAATGGCCAGTAATTAATGCGGTCTCCGGTGTCAGTGGCGCGGGTCGTAAGGCATCGATGACCAACAGCTTATGTGAAGTCAGTTTGCAGGCTTATGGGGTGCAACAGCATCGTCATCAGCCAGAAATCGTAGACTGGCTAGGTACCGACGTTATTTTCACTCCGCATCTGGGCAATTTTAAACGTGGCATTCTCGCTACTATTACAGTGCGCTTGAACCAAGGCGTAACTGAGCAGCAAATCCAAGACTGCTATCAAAACAGTTATGCCAATAGCCCTATGGTTAGATTGCGTTCGCGTTTTCCTAAGGTTGATGATGTGGTGGGGACGACTTGCTGCGATATCGCTTGGAAATATAATCCACAAAGTGGCTATTTAGTGGTGGGAAGCGCCATTGATAACTTACTTAAAGGCGCCGCCGGTCAAGCCGTACAATGTGCCAATATCAGTTTTGGTTTAGATAAAAATACTGGGTTTATGTAATGAAAACGCCTTTGGTGATTAAAGTTGGCGGTGCGCTGCTGGATAGCCCGATGCATTTACAGCGGCTGTTTGACGTTATCTGCAAATTACAGCAAAAGCGGCCGGTACTATTGGTGCATGGCGGCGGCGCGTTGGTACAACAGTGGTTAGATAAACTTGGTTTAGAGTCGGTCAAGTTAGATGGCTTACGGGTTACCCCAAAAGAGCATATTCCTTATGTGACTGGTGCTTTAGCCGGTGCGGCAAATACCCAGTTAGTGCTCATGGCCAAACAAGCGGGTATTAAAGCCGTGGGTTTGAGCTTAGTTGACGCTGATGTAGCTAATTGCCAAGTGCTAGATGAAAAATACGGCAATGTCGGCACGGCAACACCGGGGCAGGCTTATGTATTATCCGCATTAATGGCTAACCATTTTTTTCCGATTATTAGCTCGATTGGTGCCAGTGACGACGGTGAGTTACTCAACGTCAATGCGGACCAAGCCGCGGTCGCCATTGCCCAAAGTGTTGCTGGTGAGTTGTTGTTATTGTCAGATGTGCCCGGCGTGTTAGATGCTGAAAAGCAGCTGATCAGTGCTTTGAATAAAGATTCTATTGCGACTTTAATCGCCGATGGTGTGATCACCGATGGTATGATGGTCAAGGTTAATGCCGCGCTGGAAACAGCCAATAAGCTTGATAATGCGGTGATTATCGCTGGTTGGAAAACACCAGAAAAACTTTCAATGTTGTTGGCAGGGGAATCTGTTGGCACCACCATTTATCCGGATACAGCTATCCATTTAACTTCAAGTTCAGTGTAAGGGACGTCCTATGAAAGCGGACTTATTGAGTTTTCAACATCACAGCGCGCAACAAATTCGCGACTTATTGGCCTTAGCCGCGGACTTTAAAGCTAATCCGGCAAAGTACAGTCAAGCGCTTGCAGGTAAATCCATTGTGGGTCTATTTGAAAAGCCTTCATTGCGAACCCGCGTTAGTTTTGATGTGGGCATTCACAAATTGGGTGGACATTTTGTCTATCTGGATTGTCAGGATGGTCAGTTATCCGGCCGCGAAAGCTTAAAGGATATCGGCGCTAACTTAGCCTGTTGGGCTGATGGTATTATTGCTCGGGTGTTTAAGCACGATACGCTTATTGAGTTATCCCAAGGGGCCAAAGTACCGGTGGTAAATGCCCTATGTGATTTGTACCATCCTTGTCAGGCATTGGCGGATTATCTAACGTTAACCGAAGCTTTTCCGAATAAGTCCCAATTCAAATTGGCTTATGTGGGCGATGGCAATAATGTGACCCATTCATTGATGATTATGGGTGCCATTTTAGGTTGTGAAGTACGAGTGATTACACCGGTGGGCTACGAAGCCAGCGATGAATTAATCCAACTTGCACAAAAATTGGCAGCAGATAACGGCGGCAAAATTGTTATCAGTACCAGCATGGATGATTTGAAAGGCGTGGATGCAGTGTATGCCGATACGTGGATCTCCATGGGCGACAATACTAAATTCAGTGATATTGAGCAGACTTTTATGCCCTATCAGTTGAGCTCAGCGGTGATGGCGGATGCCGGTGCAGAATTTGTACTGCATTGTCAGCCGGCACACCGTGAGCAAGAAATAACCAGTGAATTGATGGATAGCAAACATTCGTTGTTATTGCAGCAAGCAGAAAATAGAATGCATGCGCAAAACGCCATCTTAATTGAATTAATGAAATAACGGAGCGAAACGTGACCGCTAAAAAATTTAACAAAGTCGTATTAGCCTATTCAGGCGGCTTGGATACCTCAGCCATTATTCCATGGTTGAAAGAGAATTATGATTGTGAAGTTGTCGCTTTTGCTGCCGATGTCGGTCAGGGCGATGAAGAGCTAGAAGGCTTGAAAGAAAAAGCCCTAGCCACCGGTGCCAGCGAATGTCATATCGTTGACCTAAAAGAAGAGTTCGTGCGTGATTACATCTATCCAACGGTAAAAACCGGTGCGGTATATGAAGGCCAATATCTATTAGGTACGTCAATGGCGCGCCCCGTTATTGCTAAGGCCCAAGTTGAGATCGCCCGTTTAGTGGGTGCTGATGCTTTGTGTCATGGTTGTACCGGTAAAGGTAATGACCAAGTACGTTTTGAAGGTGCCTTTGCAGCCCTTGCTCCAGACTTAACGGTTATCGCCCCATGGCGTGAGTGGGACTTAAGCTCCCGTGAAGATTTACTCGACTATTTAGCCGAGCGTAAAATTAAAACCACCGCATCAGCGGCCAAAATTTATAGCCGTGATGCCAATGCGTGGCATATCTCCCACGAAGGTGGCGAACTAGAAGATCCATGGTGTGAGCCAACAAAACAGGTTTGGACATTAACCGTTGACCCAGAAGATGCACCCAATACCCCAGAGCGTATTACCTTAAGCTATGACAAAGGTGAATTGGTTGCCGTTAATGGCGAGCAACTTAGTCCTTATAACGCCTTAGTTAAATTGAATGATTTAGCGGCGGCTCACGGTGTCGGTCGTATCGATATCGTTGAAAACCGCTTAGTGGGCATGAAGTCTCGCGGCTGTTATGAAACGCCGGGCGGCACTGTATTAATGGCCGGTTATAAAGCTATTGAAGCGTTAATTCATGATAAGCGTACCTTGCAATATCGTGAGCAATTAGCCTTAGAATTCTCGCATCTTGTTTATGACGGTCGTTGGTTTACACCGTTGTGTAATGTGATGTTGGCTTCAGCCAATGAGTTCGCCAGCAAGGTTACCGGTGATGTAGTGATCAAACTGTATAAAGGTCAGGCGACTGTTGTACAACGTCGTTCGCCGAACAGCTTGTACTCAGAAGATTTTGCTACCTTCAGTAAAGATGAAGTGTACGACCAGAAACATGCTGAAGGCTTTATTCGTTTGTACAGCTTATCTAGCCGTATCCAAGCGTTAAAAAATCAGAAGTAAAAAATTTATAAATTACAGGTGAATGGGTTCGTGCATTCACCTTAGTATTTAAATAAGTGGATGCAATTTAGGTTGTGTCCATTTTCATTATCTGGTGGTTGCTCGTTGTAGTCTCAGCAACCATCGATAATTAGCCAGTTAGTTAAGCAAAAAGAGAGGTTTCCACATGGCACTTTGGGGTGGTCGGTTTAAACAAGCAGCCAGCGCACAATTTAAAGCGTTTAATGATTCATTGCCGGTAGATTACCGTATGGCAGTGCAGGATATACAAGGCTCCATGGCGTGGGCTGAGTCATTGCACCAAGTGAATGTATTAAGTGCAGATGAATTAAGTCGCTTACAGGCGGCGTTAGCCGATTTACAACAATCCGTGGCTGCCGATCCAGAGCAAATCTTGACCTCAGATGCGGAAGATATTCACAGCTGGGTAGAAACTGCCCTTATCGAGCGTACTGGTGATTTGGGTAAAAAATTACATACCGGCCGTAGCCGTAATGATCAAGTCGCCACCGATTTGAAATTATGGTGCAAAGAAACTGGCGGCGAATTATTAGTCGCGCTAGTTAATTTACAGCAAGCGTTGATGGATTTAGCCAGTCGCGAGAGCGCCACCGTCTTACCCGGTTATACCCATTTACAACGTGCCCAGCCGGTGACCTTTGGCCACTGGTGTTTAGCCTATGTGGAAATGTTCGACCGTGATATTGGCCGTTTAAAAGACACCTTATATCGTGCCGATACCTCGCCATTAGGTTCAGGCGCATTAGCCGGAACGGCTTATCCTATTGACCGTGAAAATTTAGCCGAGCGCTTGGGCTTTCGTCGTGCCACTATCAACAGCTTGGATGCGGTTTCTGATCGCGACCACGTGTTGGAATTATTGTCCTCGGCCAGCATCAGCATGATGCACTTATCGCGTTTTGCAGAAGATTTGATTTTTTATAACTCCGGTGAAGCCGGTTTTATTGAGTTGAGTGACTTAGTGACCTCTGGCTCATCGTTAATGCCACAAAAGAAAAACCCCGATGCGTTAGAACTTATTCGTGGTAAAACCGGCCGCGTTATAGGCTCACTTGCCGGTATGTTAGTGACCATGAAAGCCTTGCCTCTTGCCTATAACAAAGACATGCAAGAAGACAAAGAAGGCTTATTCGATGCGCTGGATACGTGGATGCAGTGTATGGAAATGGCGGTGATGGTCGCCGAAGGTTTAAAAGTGAATCGCGTGCGTACTTTGGCCGCGGCCCAGCAAGGCTACGCCAACTCTACCGAGCTTGCCGATTACTTGGTAAGTAAAGATATCCCCTTCCGTGAAGCCCACCATATTGTTGGTGAAGTCGTATTGGCAGCCATTGAAGCTGGCCATGCTTTGGAAGATTTTACGCTGGCAGAATTACAAAAATACAGTGAGCGTATTGGCCAGGATGTATTCCAACATTTGTCCATTGAATCGTGCTTGGATAAACGTGAAGTACTCGGCGGCACTTCTAGAGCCCAAGTACAAAAAACCATTGAGCACATTCAATCCGGTCATCACACCACCTTGAATGCACAAGTATTAGGTGCACCAGGGAAAGGCCAAATTCAACACGCCCTTAAGCAAGTGCAGCAACGTTTAAATGCGCAGCGGGCCGAAGTAATGTGTGTACGTCGTGCACGTATGACCGATGTTGATCAGCTGCTTGGCTTAGTGACCTATTGGTCTGATGCCGGTGAAATATTACCCCGCAGCCGCGATAACATTATTCACGACATCCAAAATTTTGTGGTCGCCGAAGTCGACAATAAAGTTATAGGTTGTGCGTCGTTGTATATCTACCAAACCGGTTTAGCGGAAATTCGCGGCGTAGCTGTAGATGCTAATGAACAGCACAAAGGCTTAGGTACAGCGTTGGTGCAGTATTTATTAGAGTTGGCGCTGGAAATTAAACTCGATAAAGTCATTGTTCTAACTTACACCCCAGAGTATTTCGCCAAGTTAGGTTTTGCCGCCATTGATAAGAGCACTTTGTCTGAAAATATTATCAATGACAGTGAGTTCTTTAGTCATAAGAGTGCGGATGACGAAGTGGCAATGGAATACTTGTTGAATATAACGCTAGGTTGAGCAGATAAGTCATGAATACCAGAACTGAATTAGCATCGCAAAACGGCAGCAAAGATTACGTAAAGTGGTTTAGAAATGCTGCGCCCTACATTAATGCCCATCGTGGTAAAACCTTTGTTTTGATGTTTGGCGGTGAAGCGGTAGAAGATCCTAATTTTGCGAATATTATTCATGATATCGCCTTGCTTAATAGTCTCGGTGTCAAGCTGGTATTAGTGCACGGTGCGCGTCCGCAAATTGAAGAGCGTTTAAAACTGCGCAATTTGGTAGAGCACATTGAAGACAACTTACGGGTGACCGATTCGCAAACTTTGGACTCGGTAAAAGATGCTATTGGCTCGTTGCGCTTACAGATTGAAGCGTTGCTGACCACGGGGTTAATTAACTCGCCGATGCATGGTTCCCATATTCGCGTGAATAGTGGCAACTTTGTTATTGCGAAGCCCTTGGGCATAAAAAATGGCGTCGATTATAAGCATACCGGTGTGGTACGCCGTATCGACGTGAGTGGCATTAATACGCAATTACACAATGGTTCAATTGTGTTGTTATCGCCTGTGGGTTACTCGCCTACCGGAGAAGTGTTTAATTTGTCGGTGGAAGATGTGGCGACCCAAGCGGCCGTAGCCCTAAAAGCCGATAAACTGATTACCTTTGCCGAACAAGATGGTTTGATTGACGACAAAAATCGTCTGATCAAAAGCTGTGATGCCAGCACGGTAAAATCATTGCTGAATAACACTCAGGATCATATTCGCCAATTGCTGATCAAAGTGGTGGAGCTTAGCGGAGAAAATGGCATTCAACGTTGTCATGTTATCAGCTATCAAAATGATGGCGCGTTATTGCAAGAATTGTTCACCCGCGATGGTTCCGGCACTCTGATCGCTCAAGATTATAAAGAGCAGTTACGCACCGCTACTATTGAAGATGTGGGGGGTATATTGGATTTGATCGCCCCCATGGAGCGTGAAGGAATTCTGGTAAAGCGTTCTCGTGAATTACTGGAAATTGAAATCGAGCGCTTTGTAGTGATTGAAAAAGAAGATACCATTATTGCCTGTGCGGCCTTGTATCCCTATCCAGAAGCTAACTGTGGTGAGCTGGCCTGTGTGGTGGCGCACCCTGATTATCGCGGTAGTAATTTTGGTTTGCGCTTGTTAAATGCGGTAGAGATAAAAGCCCGTAATATGAATCTAACCTCGTTGTTTGTATTAACTACGGTCAGTGCCCATTGGTTCCGCGAGCAAGGCTTTGTTGAACAACCATTGGAAATGCTACCCGAAGGCAAACAAAAAATGTATAACTTCCAACGCAAATCCAAAGTCTTTATCAAACAAATTTAAGAGATTACTAAGCTATGTTGAATCAACTGAAAGTTTATCGCCAAGGGTTATTAGCCAGTCTATTGTTGTGCTGTGTCTTTAGTGTTTTGGCAGAATCTACTGCTACACAAGCGACACCTAGAATTAAAGAACATTCGTGGATGTCGGTGGCGCAGTGGCAGCAAAAACACCAAGCAATTAAAACTCAAGCTGAAACAGCCGGTGACATTGACGTGTTGTTTGTTGGCGATTCTATTACCGAAGGCTGGCAGTGGGGTGATAATCAAAAGGTATTCGATAAGCATTTTAGTAAGCTGCGTACGCTCAATATGGGGATAGGCGGCGACCAAACGCAAGAAGTGTTATGGCGCTTACAGGATATGGCTAGCATCACATTACACCCTAAAGTGATTACCTTGCTGATTGGCGTGAATAACTTTGGTCATAGTAATCACAGCGCTGAGGAAGTCTTTAGTGGTGTAAAGGCGGTGGTTGAAACCTTGTCAAAAAACTATCCACAGGCGCAAATTTTGATCAACGGCATACTGCCCTACGATGCTTCACACAGCAGCGCTAATCGTCTGCGGGTGCGTAATACCAATACTCAAATTGCGGTATTAGCAGAACAGCCAAATATTCATTTTGTCGATTTTGGTGGTGCATTTTTAAATGAGGAAGGGGATATCTCTGCTGAGATTATGGCGGATTTTTTACATCCTACTGCCCTAGGGTATCAGCACTTTGCTGAGCAATTATTACCTTCAGTGCAACAATTACTGCGTGCCGCTAAGTAAGTTGTTATTCCCATTTCTCTTTAGTTAACACCCGCTTGAACGGCGGGTGATTCGTTAACCCCATTAAAACTCATAAGCAATGCGAATACCGGGGTGATCTACAGGAAAGTGTTGGCCATTACGAGTGACCATAATCAGGTTATGTTGTTGCGCTGCAGCTAGGGTAATGGCATCGGGCAATTTCATGTTTTCGGCTACTTTGATATTAACCGCTAACTCCCTGACATCTCGATTAATATCGATAATCTGATATTGTTTCAAATAAGCTTCGGTTGTTTGTTTGTGCTCGGGGGCGGCGCTAGAGACAATCTGCATCCACGAAATAACGCTCAAGTATTTATCCTCATAGCGCGCCAACTCCTGTTGTGCCTCTACTACACCTTTGAGGTAATCGATGACTAAGCAGGTATCAAATAACGCTTTCATGCTGATTCCTCTGAGCCCGGTTGCCACAACGCAAAGGCATCCACTTCCTCGGTTTCATAGGTCGCTAGCAACATATTAATCGCCCGATTAATTAACACATTACGAGACACTTTTTCAGTGTCTTTAATCTGATCAAGCCGGTCAATCTCGGTTTTGGGAACATCGATAATAGTACGCATGTTATATCCTTATTAACGTGGATTGCTGTCAGATGTCACATCCTAGAAGTTAATAGGGTGATGTGCAAATAATCACCCACAGTGACATTGAATATTAAAGGGAGTTAGGATTGTTCAATTCTTTGAACAGCACGCAGGTGCTGGATAATGGATTTACCTTTACATCTGCAATAAATAATAAGAAGTTAGTAAAAGTAAGTTGTAAAAATTATCTAAACAACAAGGAACCCACAATGCGTCAAAAATTCACTATTGCGTTAATGGCCGGACTGTTAGCTGCATGCCAACCTTCTTCCGATGTGCAAAAACCAGTTACAACCTCAGCTCCGAGCGCCGAAACCGCTGCAGCAGATATGACAGAGTCACAACGAATTAATCATTGGTTCGATGAAAAGTACGAAGAACAGCTGCAAATGAGCCCGTTAGAAATGACATTCTTGGGGCGTAAAGACCGATACGATGAATTCGATGATTTAACTGTGGCACAGGAAAAGCGCAAACTAGCTTGGCAAGCAGCCACCGTTGAAGAAATGACTAAGCAGTTTGATTACGACAAGTTAGATTTAGAAGCCAAAACTTCTTACGACGTGTGGCTTTACCAGTATGAGCAAGCACGAGCGAATTTACTGTTTATAGAAAACGATTATACGTTTACCCAAATGAATGGTTTTCAGGCGTTTGCTGCACAATTTTTGATGAGTTTTCATAAAGTGGAAACCGAAAGCGACATGGTCGCCTATAACAAACGTATTGGCGGCGTAGCGCGTGGTATTAGCGAGTTATTGGATAGAGCAAAGCACAATGCTAGTAAAGATGTACGCCCCCCCAGATTTGCTTATGAAGGAGTTATTGAACAAGCGACTAACTTGATCACAGGTGCCCCCTTTACCGACACTGAAGCCGACGCACCATTATGGGAAGACGCTAAGAAGAAAGTGGCATCGTTGTTGGAACAGGATTTGATATCTGATGATCGGGCTAAAGAATTAGAGGCGCAGGCCAAAGAAGCCTTGGTCACGCAATTCTTACCCACCTACAACGCTTTGTTAACTTGGTTTAAAAGCGACATGGAAAACACCGATGCCGAAGCTCAGGGCGCTGGTGCATTACCCAACGGCACTACCTTTTATAACCATATGTTAAAAGCCAGAACCACCACAGACTTGACGGCCGATGAAATTCATACCATTGGTCTAAGCGAAGTAGATCGTATCTATAAAGCCATGGAAGCAATTAAAACGCAGGTCGGTTTTGAAGGCACCTTGCAAGAATTCTTCGTGGATATCAAAAAAGATAAAAACGATGAACGTTTTTATTACCCTAATACCGATGCAGGACGCAAGGCTTATATAGATGACACCGAAGCTCACTATGCGGTGCTCAAAGCGCAGTTACCTAACTACTTTGGTATTTTGCCCAAAGCAGATATTGAAGTGAAACGGGTTGAAGCGTTTAGAGAACAAGACGGTGCCGCTCAGCATTATTTCCCGGGCACGCCTGATGGTTCACGTCCCGGTGTGTATTACGCGCATTTATCAGATATGAGCATGATGCCGAAAAACGAAATGGAAGCCGTGGCCTATCACGAAGGGCTTCCGGGTCACCATATGCAAATCTCCATTGCCCAAGAGCTGACTAGCGTACCGCAATTCAGAACCCAAGCGGGCTTTACCGCCTATGTGGAAGGTTGGGGCTTGTACTCCGAATTATTAGCTAAAGAAATGGGTGGTTATCAAAATGCGTATTCTGACTTTGGTCGCCTAGTCACCGAAATGTGGCGTGCGGTGCGTTTAGTGGTGGATACCGGTATTCATGCTAAAGGCTGGACAGAGAAACAAGCGAATGATTACTTTAAGATCAACACCCCGATTTCTGATGGCGCGATTAAGTCTGAAGTACGGCGTTATTTTGTGCTACCAGGACAAGCGACTGCATACAAAATTGGTATGCTGAAAATTCTAGAGTTACGTCAATATGCCAAAGATGCCTTGGGTGACAAATTTGATATCCGTGGATTCCACGACACCATTTTAGGTGGCGGCGCCTTGCCATTAGGCGTGTTGCAAAAACGTGTTGAGAACTGGGTGTCTGAAGTAGCAGTGCAAATTTAATGTTATAGCCTTTAGTGGTGTAGTTTTAGACTTCGCTCAGCATTGCTAATTGGCATATCAGTGTTGGTCGCTGTTTACGCCAACAATATTAGTTAACGCCGTTCGTCCTTAGTTTACCGAAGGATGAACGGCGTTTTTGTTTATAGGCAATGCCTAGCGCTCCCCCAAGTTCTGATTATTTACCTTTACATCGATGACGGATCGTAACAGTGTAGTTCGTTATTCATACAGTTAACCGTTGGCATTATCTAGCAACTCACAAACCATAAGGGAATATACAATGCATCAAAAACTGACCATCGCGTTAATGGCTGGACTATTAGTGGCATGTCAACCAGCAAGCGAAATGCAAAAGCCGGCGGCTACCGTAGCACCGAGCACAGAAACAGCTGCAGCTGATATGACAGAGTCACAACGCATCAACCAATGGTTTGATGCCAAGTATGAAGAAGAATTACAAATGAGCCCGTTGATGATGACGTATCTGGGGCGTAAAGATAAATATGATGAATTTGACGACATGTCTGTAGCCGAGGAAAAACGCAAGTTAGCCTGGCAAACGGCCACTGTTGAGGAGATGACGACTCAGTTTGATTATGACAAATTGGATTTGGAAGCTAAGACCTCTTACGACGTCTGGATTTATCAGTATGAGCAGGCTAGAGCCAATCTGCTTTTTGTGGAGAATAAATATAATTTTGAGCAGATGGATGGTTGGCAAGCGTTTGCACCGCAATTTTTAATGAACTTTCATGCAGTTGATAATGAAAGCGATATGCTCGCTTATATCAAACGTATAGGTGGCGCGGCTAATGGAATTAGCCAGTTACTGGAACGGGCTAAACATAATGCCAGCAAGGGCGTCCGCCCACCACGCTTTGCCTATGAAGGCGTAATTGAACAGGCCACAAATGTGATAACAGGCGCACCTTTTACTGAGTCGGATATCGATTCACCACTACTCGAGGATGCCAAGAAAAAAATCGCAGCGTTGCTGGATAAAGACCTAATTGACGAAGCCCGTGCCAAAGAGCTTGAAGAATATACCAAAGAGGCGTTATTAGGCCCGTTCGCGCCTAGTTATAGTGCCTTATTAACTTGGTTTAAATCGGATATGGAAAATACAAATGCCGAGGCACAAGGTGTTGGTGCATTGCCTAACGGCACCACCTTCTATAACCATATGTTAAAAACCAATACCACCACAGACTTGACCGCCGATGAAATTCATACCATTGGCTTAAGTGAAGTCGATCGTATTTATAAAACCATGGAAGCAATTAAAAATCAGGTCGGTTTTGCAGGCACCTTGCAAGAATTCTTCGTGTACATCAAAAAAGATAAAAACGATGAACGCTTTTACTACCCCAATACCGATGAAGGGCGCCAAGGTTATATTGATGATACCAAAGCTCATTACGCAGTAATAAAAGCGCAGTTGCCTAATTACTTCGGTATTTTGCCCAAGGCAGATATTGAAGTGAAACGGGTTGAAGCGTTTAGGGAACAAGACGGTGCCGCTCAGCAGTATTTCTCCGGCACGCCTGATGGCTCTCGTCCCGGTGTGTACTACGCGCATTTATCGGATATGAGTATGATGCCGAAAAATGAACTGGAAGCCGTTGCCTATCATGAAGGCTTGCCCGGTCACCATATGCAATTATCAATTGCTCAAGAATTGACGAGCGTACCGCAATTCCGCACGCAGGCCTTTTTTACAGCCTATGTGGAAGGTTGGGGTTTGTATTCCGAATTGCTGGCTAAAGAAATGGGTGGCTATCAAAATCCTTATTCAGATTTCGGTCGTTTGGTGGCTGAAATGTGGCGCGCAGTGCGCTTAGTAGTGGATACCGGTATTCATGTTAAAGGCTGGACAGAGAAACAAGCCAATGATTACTTTAAGATCAACACCCCGATTTCTGATGGTGCGATTAAGTCTGAAGTACAGCGTTACTTTGTGCTACCAGGACAAGCGACTGCTTACAAAATTGGTATGATGAAAATCTTAGAATTACGTCAGTATGCCAGAGATGCTTTAGGTGACAAATTTGATATTCGTGGATTCCACGATACCGTGTTAGGCGGTGGCGCCTTGCCATTGAGTGTATTGCAGAAACGTGTAGAGAATTGGGTTGCTGCGCAGCAGTAGTTAGCTAAGCATAACGTTCGTCCTGAGGCTCTCGAAGGATGAATGTTAGTTATCATTTTGTTTTATCTAAGTCGGCTTTAAGCCGACCTTTTTTATAGGTGCCCATATTGTCCACTGCGTTGGTTCAGGGCTTGTCGAAGGATGAAATTTAATTGGCTACGCCAGCCGCCATTCCATGGCTTTTTTCGAGCCCCTCCCAAGGGCCCGAGTCACTTTCTTGTGGATAAGAAAGTGACCAAAGAATCCTAGCTCCGCCAACTTTCTGAATCCGAATTAAATGTCCATTCTAATATCGAACCGGCGCGAGGTAGCTTCCTTGCAAAGCGCGCGCCTTGGCAAAACGTCCTGTTTTGCCATTCGACGAATGGTCATTTAATTCGGGAAAGTTGAGTCGCAATTTACCGATCTGAAGAGCCGCCAATGAATGTCTCTGTTGTGCCAACAGCAGTAATTCCGCACTTTAATCATAACTTCTGGTCTACGCCCAAAGCGGACTAAATAACTTAACGGGTTGAACGGTAAACTTGGTGTGACAAATGATACGTTTCAGCGAACCTGACCTCGCAGGTTCTATGTGAATAAAACTAACTAGTCGTTTTTTCTTCTCGTAATTTATCAGCTTTTTCAATAAATGAAAGTAAGTCTTGTTCTGTAGTCCATTCAGAATGAGGCCTTGTCATGGATAAATTATGTGCTTTTTCAGTTAGACTATTTAGCTCACAGTGATTGTTAACTCCTAGTTCATTAAGGTAGTACTCACACCATTTTGTAAATGCAAAAATCCAAAGTGACACTTTTAAGGCATCGTTCCATTTTGACCAGTTAGTTGTACTTGCAAGAGGTTGATGAATAACTTGTCTCTGTTTATTAAGAGCTTCACCAAGTAATTGTAAAGATACACTTTGCTGCTTTGAGCTACTGTACGCAAAAAGATAGGCACAAATATTAGTTGCTTTCGCTTCACAGCCACTAGTAAATAGAAGGGAGTTACCTCTGTTTTTCTTGTCTAGTGAGTCTAATAAGTCTTTGAGCCAGATTTTACTTGCATCATCAAAATTTGCACGAGAGTTAGATAGAAGAGGATTAATTATATCGTTAAATTGCCATAATTCCATCCACCCTAATTGGTTCATATGCCCTCTCATAGAATCTATAAGAAGGTCTAAATCTTCATAAAGAACTTCTGGCGGTAGCGAACTATGCAATTCTGAGATTACTTTTTCACAAAGCTCTTTATTTTCTTCTCTTTTAGACATGCGGTTAAGCACCCATCCATAGAACTGAATTTGCTCTTTAGTGCTAAAGGCCGAAACTTGAGCCAACACATCTTCAACATCATTTAACGTTTTCAGTTTTTGCTCAAGAATATTCCACCCAAGCCACTTAATGAAAGGTAAGCTACTATTTAATAATGTTTTTTGCTGGAAATCATGAACATTATCAAATGCATGGCTCAATGATATTTCATTTATAATCTGACCTAGAAGTGATAGCCGAATCGTTTCTGTAGATGAGAACTCACTAGTTAAGTGGTTAACCTCTTTTTCAATATGCTTTACAAGTATCTCGGGGGCGTTAACCCAAATTAGTTTAACTGCGTATAACTCAGCCCATGTAAGACATTTATGTTTGACCATGCGGTGAAAATGTTCAAGCCTGATAGGATCACTTAAACAGTCTTTAAGTGAACTGTTAAAGTAGCAGGGATCAATTACAGATACATAATTTTCATCATCAGTTCTCTTTCTTTGAAACGAAGATGATAAAAAAGCAGATAAAAAAGCTATAAACTTTGTCTCTTTTTTTAGCTCTGTGAGGTTGTCATCCCCGACTGGGGTGTAAGCTAATATTTCACCAGCTATATTCCATGCCGATTCTGAATTAACCAGCCCTCCTCCTATTTCTCTGGCACAATTGATAAAACCTTTCTTTTCTAATTTATGCAGTGACTTGTTTTCTAGAATGCCCAATTCTGCCATTTTATTTTTTAAGTCAGCTCTACTTAGGCCTTTCAATTTCGGTTGTTCGAGCCATAAAGCTAGCAAGTCACCAGCAATTTCATTATCAAGAACTGTTAGAGGTTCATGCAGTACTGTTGCCTCTTCTTTTATGTTTTCAGAATCAAATAACAAAGATAAAGCATCACGTGAGTTATCTTCATTAGGTATATTCAACTTTTGAACTAAATCGAATGAGTATTGATTGACCTTATACAATACATCTGTAGGAATTGGAGTTATCAATAAAGGGTAGTTTTCAGCTGCTTTTTGAAATGAGTTAGATAAGTGAAACCCTTCAATAGGAAGCCCATCTTGTCCATGAATCAATATATACCGATCGTGGAGACTTCCTTCTTTCATTCCATATATAACAAGCTTGTTATTTTTAAGCTGCTTTTTGTGATGATTACAGTTGGCTATCAGGTTATTGATTCCATTGCTTACTTTAGTGTCAGAATCCCTTCTTCTTGGTTTATCGGGATCTATAGGCTTTGGAATACTTCTAAAAACTGTACAGCTTGCCATTGAGGGAATATAAAGTGTCAATAAACCCAATCCAGCATCCTCAAAGTAAGGATCTAAGATAGTTATATGTTGTTTATGGTGCTTCTCTATTATCCCCTTAAACCACTCTACAAACTGTAATCGTCCTTCACCACTACTCTCACTGATTCTAGGGAAAAACTGCCCTTTAGATTTCTTTGGATACAGTGTTTTGAAAGTGTTCTTTAGTTGCTGATTTACCGTAACCCATGAGTCAACCTTTCTACCACCAATCTTAGTATTCGATGCATGATTCTTTAAAGAAGAAGTCAAAGCTTTAACAACTCGGTCACTTTGTTTTTTATTAGTTGTTTTATCAAGCCAATCAAAATTTACAGAGTTAGAATTATTATCTGAAAATCCAATATTAAAGTTCATTTCACGAACATAACTTACTTTGTAGCGGCTACAAAGATATCCCTCATTCGGTGGTGAGGCTGGAAACCCGAATATTTCAATATATGTGCTATCCGCTGATTTGAATAACTTCTCAGTTAAATCAAAAGTGTAAGTGAACAGCCCATCTTTGTTTTTTGTCGTTTCAACTATACTGGAATGCAAAATTTGTGAGCCGCTTTCAACACTTAGACGAAACTGAAACCGTTCAAATTTTGGTAATTGTGAAGATTCAAATTGAATTTTAACCCCTTCATTGTGATTGAAATCTACTGTTAAAAGGCTCTTTTCATGTTCATCAAGCGTGGGGAAAATTAGTAATTCAATATCACCTAATCTAGCGTTATCAGCCTTACCAAAGTCCATCCCTGTGTCAGTATTAAGACTATTTACAATCATCTCTATTACATTGATATCATAGCTTTCCAGTACGGATAATAACTTTAGTTTGTCATTTTGTATGACTGATGCACTTAAAGCTCCAGCACACCCATGTGGGCTTGTCAGGGTATGTGGAGAGTGAGCATCACGGTTGAGTAGATATGCTACTGGCCTATAAATAACATTTTCATTGTCAAAACGAGTACTACCAAACTTCTTTGATAGCTTTTTCGAATGAAACCTCAGATTTAGCTCTGTACTTATCTCTTCAATAGTCTTGCCTTCAACAACTTTTGTAAGAAGCTCTTTACATTGACTACTTGAAATATAAAGGTTTAACTTATGTACACTAGCTTTAATGGAATCAAAGGTCTGAGATGTATCTTTATCACTGCCTGACCAAGTATCATTGATAAAATTATAAGGGAGTAAGCGGCCATAAATTATGCGGTTTTCTATGCCTTCGTTATCGTTAATCTGTAGTATCCATAACTGCAATACACATGAGTGTTCTCCTATAGAGAACAATTTTTCTAATCTACTATCACTTAACAGATCAGTAAGATCGTAAGACATATCATTACCTAAAGCTAGTTGGGTTGTTAAATTTCTAACATGAAACTACTGTGGAAACTGTGGGGACAGGTTCGCTGAAACTTATCATTGACCACCAAGTTTACCGTTCAACCTGTTAAGTTATTTCGTCCGCTTTGGGTCGAAAAACTGACCTAAATCCAGACTATCAGACAATTTCCAATATGTCTGCTCATCGCTCAATGGCGCCGGTTGGCGTAGCCAATAAATTTCCATTATTGATGGCAATCCCAAAGGATGCCGATGCTAGCTAGTCACCATGAATCACTTTCACTCTTCCCACTTGGCCGTCTTCTAGTCTGACTTTTATGCCATGTGGGTGGTTGGGGGAGTTGGTTAGTAGGCGTTCTACTATGCCTTCGGTGAGGGTGCCGGTGCGTTGGTGTTTTTTTAATACTACTGATACTTTTGCGCCAATTTTTATGCTGGCTCTTATGTTTCCGCTCATTATTATTCCTTGTTTAGCTAAAAGCTGTAGCGTCTAAAATCGCCACGCGACAAAGCGGCTGATTTTGCTGCCTTGGCTCATGTTGATGGTTTTTACGTCTGTTGCTTGTATGTCGTTTAATTGCTGATAGATAGCATGTAAATTCTGTTTTTTCGAAACTAAACAAGTAAACCATTGTACCTGTTTGGCGTAATCCAAACTTTCGATAATCATCTGTTTGATAAACGCCGCTTCGCCCCCGTGGCACCATAGTTCGTTGTGCTGACCGGCAAAATTCAGATGTTGTTTCTCGTGCTTAGTGAAAGGTGTGCTTTTGTTGCCGCGTTTTTGTTTGTTTCTACCAAGGTTATGGTTTTTACGTTGGCTGCCGGCATTGGCCTCTTGAGCGCTGGCATGAAATGGCGGATTACACAGGGTAAAGCTAAATTGGTCATCTGGCTGGATAATGCCTTTAAAAATCTGGGCAGGGTTTGTTTGTTGACGAATAGTGACGCTATTTTTGATGTTTTTATTGGCGTTAACAATCAGCTGTGCAGATTTAAACGAAGTGGGGTCAAGCTCACTACCGACAAAATGCCAGCCAAACAGTTGGCTGCCAATAATAGGGTAAATAACATTAGCACCCACACCAATATCTAACCCGACGATCTTGTTCTTTTGGCGAGGAGGAGTTGTGGCTAACAAATCGGCAATATGATGAATATAGTCGGCTCTGCCGGGTACCGGAGGGCATAAATAACCGTCGGGAATATCCCAAATCTCTAATTTGTAATAGTGCTTGAGTAACGCGCGGTTAAGGGTTTTTACGGCTAGAGCATTACTAAAATCAATAGTCGGTCGTCTATCTGCTTGATGCACTACAAACTGCGCCAATTCCGGCGATGCTTTAAGTAGCCGACTAAAGTCGTAACCCTCTTTATGTAAATTGTTGGGATGCATGCTGTCTCTAATTTCGTCTAAATCAATGCACGGATTGGTGCTATAAGAGCAATTCAATGGCAAGAGTTTAGCATTAGCTCGTATTCAAAGAATGTCTATTTCTAATGGTTTTGATTGGCATGAATGCCTGCCGAAAAGTTAGCTGCGGGAGTTGGCGCAGCCAATAAAAACCAGCTCAGCGGCTCAATGTTTTAAAATATCCTATAGCAACTCACCAATGGTTTAATTGCTGTGGGCAATACATTTGGATTACTAGGTGTAGACCCTTAATTTTATTATGGTGTGAATATTGCTCTCCATCGGATTCATTTAAGTGAATTTGAGAGGTTTCACCTTGGTGCAATTGAAAAGTACTGTTATGCAGCTGTCTGCTAAAGAACGAACTTGGTTATCTTGGTTTGGTGCCAACGGTAAGTTAGCCCTTGGATGTTCTTGTTATTTGAACAAAAGTACCTATTCAATTGTTGAGCAAACGTTTGAGGGGATCGCGGCTACCAGAGTCCAGTTATTAAAAATGTGGACTAACAATCATTGGGATCATCTTGGTGCGGTGCGCTCTTTACTGGTGCATGGTGATGAGGGGGATTTAATAACATGCCTGCAACATAAATGTGAAGCGATCGCTGACTTCTCTGAATTATTCTTAGTGGATGAGAGTGGAATCGTTATCGCATCCAGTTATGCGCCTCGGATTGGCCAGAAACATCTCCAAGAAAAAGCACTGTATCAAGCGGGCCATTCTGAACGTTTTTTACATGGTCCTTATATTGATGATGTAACGCTCAAAATTGGTGCGTCTAGTTCCAAGTTTCACGACGAAGTGACATTGATGTTTTATCTACCTATTAAGCAGGCTAATAATTCGATTCAGTTGCTATGTGCGCGGGTGCCAAACGATGTGATTGGCGACATCATTCAGCGTGAAGCCGGTCATATTTTTTCCGAGTCCGGTGATAACTATTTATTTATGGTGAATTCGAAATTTGATCCCACTATCAAGCCTGGTATTGCGCTGTCCCGTTCTCGCTTTGAAGATAACGCTTTTAGTCATGGGGAAAATTTAAAATCAGGAGTTAATACAGACTTTGGTGTAGTTAAAATTGATAAGCACACAGAATTTGAAATCCGCTTTACTGACCCCGCTACCGGAGAGTTACATCCGGGCGTAAGAGAAACCATTAAAAAAGGTGAGAACTTATTTGTTACATATCCCGGCTATTCTGATTACCGTCATATTCCGGTAATTGGTAAAGGTGTGACTTTCAGTTTGCCGGGCTCCTTGGATACATGGGGAATGATGTGTGAAGGTGATTTAGAGGAAGTTTACCGCCGCCGTTCAATTAATCTCAGTTTAATGAGAATTTATCTGTTTTCGTTAGTAAGCGTTATTGGCGTTAACTCAAGCCTATTTCATTTCACCCATTTAGATACGTTAGTTGTTAATGGCATTACTGCTGCAGTTGGAGGGCTGAGTTGTTTGTTATTCTGGCTAGCAGGCACCAATAAAGTCTCTAATCGACTTAATGAAATGACCTCGGTTATTCGCACCATAGCTGAAGGCGGCGGTAACTTAACGCAACGTTTAGACCCTAATGCTATTAAGCATGATGAAACTGGCGATATGAGTCGTTGGATCAATAGCTTTATCGATAATTTGGACGGCATTGTTGGTCAAGTTATTCAAGCCTCGCATAATGTTAAGCTGACGAATGAAAATATGTTGGTACACAACCAAGATGCACTAGTGTGTTCAAATCAAGTTCATCAATCTATGTTACACATGCAAGGTTTGATTGGTGTGCAAAGGAATGAAATCTTGAATGCCGCAGCAGGTGCTGAAGACATGAAAGTGACCATGGCAAAAGTGGTGGCTGAAGCCAACGCCAGCTATAACAATGCTCGTTCGGGTACCCAAGCTATTCGTGATATTGTTGATAATACGGCGAAGAGCGTTCATTCAATTGATTCCCGTATGAGTGATATAGGTAATATTATTTCGGTCATAACGGGTATTACAAATCAAACCAATTTACTGGCTCTTAATGCCGCAATTGAGGCCGCGCGCGCAGGCGAACATGGCAGAGGATTTTCGGTTGTTGCTGACGAGGTTAGGAGTTTAGCTGCAAGAACTGCGACCGCCGCAACGGATATTCAAAACATGATCCAAGGTTTGCAAAATGAGACACAACAAGCCGTAGAGTTTATGGAAGCCGGGGTTAAAGATGTTGATCAAAGTTTAAAATTAACCGAAGCCAATTCTAGCGAAAACACCGAGTTACATGAATTAGTGCAAAACATGTTTGATACCATTAACGTCATAGAGCAGAACAGTTCTAAGAATGGCCAGACCGCGCGTGAAGTAACCAGTGTTACCGAGAGAATGGCGGATGTAATACATGAGTTAGCTGGCAGCTCAAATCAGGTGGATACCACTGCCAATAAGTTACAACAACTTGTTAGTGAATTTCAGGTGAGTAGCCGCTGATGAAACCATTGGGAGTATGGTGAAATACATTTACTCCCAATGGTTTAAAGGTTTTGTGTTTAGACAAACTGGGTTTGGCTAAAAAATATCCTCTGGTTCCGCCAGCTGATTCTCTTGACCTTCCACAAAGGGATCAACCAACTCATCATCGCGCACATATTGCGTGGGTTCGCTGCCTTTTTTGAAGTACTCGAATAACGATGTATGGTCGGAGCGTTGGGTTAATTTACCGGTGCCGCGATCGATACGCACTGTGGCGATGCCTTCAGGCATGTAGAAGGGGCGTTCCGGTACACCATCAGTGGCAACCTGCATATAGCGGATCCAAGCTGGCTGCGCTACCCGTGCGCCGTCTTCACTGCCGATCATGGCATTACCCATCCAGTTAAATCGCTGTGGATTTTTATTGATTAAATACTGGTTACGGGAAGTACGGCCGAGCACTCGGCCCATATTATCGAAGCCTACCCAAATCGTGGTGACTAAATCCGGTGAAAAGCCACTAAACCAAGCGTCACGAGCGTCATTGGTGGTACCGGTTTTACCGGCAATATCATCCCGCTGTAATATATTTCGGGCTCGCCAACCGGTGCCTTGCCAATAGGTATTTTTACTGTAATTACCGCCGCCGCGGATGCCGGTGCGTAGCATTTCGGTGACCAAAAACGCATTCTGTGGATCTAATACCTGCGGCGCCATATTTACTGGTGTCGGCTTGGGTGTTAACGGGTCGTCGAAAAGCTGGTCGGGTAAAAATCCCTGGGCATTACATTCTCGACAGGCGACTTTGGGGTTTGCCTTCCAGACTATCTCGCCTTGTAAGTCTTCAATACGTTGTATCAAATAAGGGGTAACGGCATAGCCACCATTGTTAAATACCGCAAAGCCGGTCGCCACTTCCATTGGAGTTAATGATGCTGAGCCTAAGGACAAGGATTCATCTCGTGGTAGCTCGTTGGGGTTAAAGCCAAAGCGGGCTAAATGATTAATGATTTTATCGAGGCCGACACCACGTAATAAGCGCACTGACACCACGTTTTTAGATTTACCTAAGCCAACGCGCATGCGAATAGGACCATCATACACTTCCGGTGAATTTTTGGGGCGCCATGCCATGCCGGACGCTCTGTCCCAGTTATTAATAGGGGCATCGTTGATAATGCTGGCAATGGTATAGCCAGAATCGAGGGCCGCTGAATAAATAAAAGGTTTAATGTTCGAGCCCACTTGCCGCTTGGCTTGAGTGGCACGGTTAAACTGACTTTGATAGAAACTGTAGCCACCGATCAATGCTTGAATAGCACCATCCTTAGGGTTGAGTGACACCAATGCACCACTAACGCCGGGGAATTGACTCAATTGCCATTGGCCACTATCCGAGTTCATTTTAATATAAACCAGTGCGCCGACTTTAACGATATCCGCCGCCTTTTGGGGAGCGGGGCCTTGGTGAGTATCGGAAATGTAGGGGCGGGCCCAAGCCAAGCCATCCCAATTAATATTGAGATATTCGCCTTTACCGTTAATGACCTGAATGGATTGTTCTTCAACCCCCAGTACCACTGCGACTTCGAGCGGACTGTAGACATCAGTTTGTTTAATAGTGCGGATCAATTGTTCATCGGTCCAGCGGGGGCTATCTGGGTTTGGTTCACGGACGTTTTGCAGAATACTTTCTATGGAGTCTGCCATTTGCGTAGCGGCTTCTGTAGCCATTTCATTGCTGTCGGTGCCGTCATCCAGCATGTCTTGATCTTCAATGTTGTTATCGAGCATGTCGTCAGCATCGGTTATTTGTTCTTCGACTACTACCGGCTCTTTCCATAACTGGCGAATAATGCCGCGATAACCGTGACGTTCATCATAATCATGTAAGTTTTGAATAACGGCATGTTGTGCGGCATTTTGTAGATGTGCTGAAGTGGTTAAATAAACATTAAAACCGGCGGTTTCTGCTTGTTCTTTACCGTAACGCTCAATCATTTCGTTATAGGCTAATTCTGCTACATAGGGTGCTTTGAGCTCAATTTCAGCCCCATGATGTATGGCAGTAACGGGGGCCGCTGCCGCTTCGTCAAATTGCGCACGGGTAATGAGGTTTTCGTCGAGCATCCGCAATAACACGATACGGCGGCGTTGTTTAGAGCGTTCAGGGCGGCTAATGGGGTTCAAAATCGACGGCGCTTGCAATAAACCGGCAATTGTCGCCATTTGCGCTAAGGTTAACTCATTGACATCTTTGCCGTAATACACTTGGGCGGCGGCGCCTACACCAAATGCACGGTGGCCTAATTCGTTCTTGTTCAAGTACAGTTCGAGGATTTCCTCTTTGCTCAACAATTGTTCGATGTGCCAGGCAATGAAAATCTCTTTGATTTTACGCATGTAGGCTTTTTCTCGGGTTAAGAAAAAGCCGCGGGCTAACTGCATTGTCAGGGTGCTGGCACCTTGGCCCTTTTCACCCGTGGTGATAAGGTTAATGGCTGCTCGAACGACGCCGATAATATCTATACCAGGGTGATCGTAAAAACGACTATCTTCGGTGGCAATGACGGCATTGATGAGATGTTGTGGAATTTGATCTAAGGAAAGTGGAATTCGGCGTTTAATGCCATACTGAGAAATCAGTTTTCCGTCCTGAGAATAGATTTTCATCGGCGTTTGTAGGTGAACATCTTTCAATATTTCGACACTGGGTAGCTCCGGACGCATATAAATATAGAAAGAGGCGATGACAATAATGCCCACTAAAAAACCGGTCAATGATAGGATGAATAAGGGTTTGAGATACTTCACGAATTATACGTTTACCAGGCAAATTTGTTGAAATGATTTATATTTTATACCTATGTACCGTTATTAGAACCATTAAGAAAGAAAAAATAGTTAATAATGGTAACAAGTTAAGTGAAAGCGGATTGGAAAATCATTGTGCTTAAAGACCTTTTGCAAAAGAAAACACCGCAGATTCTCGGCCTAGATATTGGCACGCGCTATGTCAAAGCTGTGTTATTAAGCATGACGAACGGTGTCTGTCATGTTCAGGGCTTTGCCTGTGAGCCGATTGTCGGTAATGCCTTTGTTGACCGCGAAATTAAAAATTTCGATGCCGTCAGTAATGCCTTACGCAAAGTAAAGATGGCTTTGAAAATCAAATCCAAAGATGTCGCAGTGGCGGTATCTGGCTCGACGGTTATTACTAAAGTAGCGTTTATGGATCCGGATCAAACCGATATCGAGATGGAATCGCAAATTGAAATTGAAGCCGATAGTTTAATCCCGTATCCGTTGGATGAAGTCTATATCGACTTTGAAGAGCTCGGGCCCAGTACCATGCATGAAGGCAAGGTGGATGTATTATTAAGCGCTGCCCATCGGGATATGGTGGATTCTAGAGTCACCTTATTACGTGAAGTGCAGTTCGAACCCAAAGTGGTCGATATTGAAGGTTATGCTTTAGGCAATGCGGTTAATCAATTTGCTACTTTTGATACTAATACCGATGGTAAATCCTTACCCCTTTGTTGTATCAGTGTGGGTAATAGTCAGTTATTAATTAGTGTGGTGGAAGACGGTCAGGTGATATATGCCAAAGAACACAACTTTGGTATGGATGTATTACTGCAAGATTTAGCCATAATGAATACCTTGGATAAAGTGGAAGCCGAGCAACAAATGCTCAACAATGAATTACCGGTGACGTGGAAAGAAGACGTGTTACCACAATTTATCTCTAACTTATCTCAACAAATTGGTCGTGCCATTCAAATGTATGTAGCGACTAGCAGAAAAGAACAGCCTAAGCGTATTTTAATTGCTGGAGGCGGTGCCTGTTTAGATAATATCGCTACAGAATTAGCTGCGGATTTAGCCATTGAGGTGGAAACCTTCAATCCATTTAGTCATATGCAAATCAGTGAACAGATTGCGGCCCAAGGACTGGAAAAAATAGCCCCACAATTGGCTATCGCCGCTGGTTTAGCAAGTAGAGGTTTTACTCCATGGCACATATAAACTTATTGCCGTGGCGTGAAGGCTTACGGCAGAAACAGAAAAAAGATTACCTTGGTGTGCTCGGGCTAGTTGCTCTTGTTGTCGCGGGGATGATTTATGTAGTGGGTCTTGGTTTTGATAGCTTGATTGATAATCAGCGGTATCGTAATTCGCATATGCAGAAACAAATTGCCCAATTGGATGCGCAAATCGACAAAATTAAAAAGGTCAAAGAGCAAAAAGAAGCCATTGAAAGACAAATGGCGTTGATTGAACAATTGCAGTCTAGCCGTAATGTGGCTCCGCATATTCTTGATGAAATGGCTAAGATCGTACCTGCAGGGGTGTCGTTTAGCAGTATCAAACGGGTAGAGAACCAAATATCAGTGGAAGGTCACAGCGAATCGAATAACCGTTTAGCCGAATTTATGCGCCAATTGCAAAATTCAAAAGTGTTTGACCGCGAAGATTTGTCATCGATTGTCTCCAATACCAGTGGTGTTGGCGCCGTTAGTGATTTCAAATTGACCTTTCATATTAGTCAAAATGTATCGCCAGCACCGGTCATCGTAGAGGAGAAAAAGAAATGAAGTTTGATTTCTCCAAACTGAAGGAAATGAACGACTTAGATTTCGAGCAAGTAGCCTATTGGCCATTTGAAGTCAAAATAGTGGTGGTTGTTGTTGAGGCTATATTGATTGGGGTGTTGGCATTTTATTTGTTAGTGAATGATAAATTGCCGGTGTTAGAACATGAACAAGCGACGGAAATTGAGTTGCGCGGGCAGTTCGAAGCAAAATACCGAATTGCGGTTAATCTTAAAGCCTATGAAGAACAGTTAGAGCGTATTCAAGCGGACTTTTCTTCGATGTTAAAATCCTTACCTACCAGTGATGAAACCCCTGGGCTGTTAGATGATATTACCTATGTGGGTATTTCTGCGGGTTTGAATTTTAAATTACTTAATTGGCAACAAGAGATCCCTAAAGAGTTTTACACTGAATTACCCATTCAGATGGAAGTCGCCGGCTCGTATCACGAAATTGGTAGCTTTGTCTCTGACCTAGCGGGATTACCTAGAATTGTCACCGTACATGATTTTGAAATTAGACGTGATGGCGAAACCTTAAAGCTGAATTTACAAGCTAAAACCTACAGAACAACGGCAACGGGGGCACAATAATGATGAAAAAATTATTGTTACTCAGTAGCCTATTGGCGTTAACTGCCTGTCAGCCCGATATATCTGATCTGCAAGTTCAGGTTGATCAAATTAAGGCCAATACGTCGGTGTCGATTGAACCCTACCCAGAGTTCAAGCCGATGACGCCTTTTGTCTATCAAGCACAGAGCAGAAGAAGTCCTTTTCAGTTGCCTAAATCTGAATTGGTGTCGATGCCAGAAGCTTACAAAGCGAATTGTTTACAACCGGATTTCAAACGTAAAAAACAGCCATTAGAAAAAGTGGGTATTGATGCGTTGGAAATAAGGGGCTCGTTTACCTCAAAAGGGAATGTTTGGGCGCTTATCCAAACTAATAGCGGTAGTTTGCATAAAGTCAAAACCGGTGATCACATCGGCTTGTTTTATGGCCAAATTACATCAATCACAAAAGATGCAGTTTTCATCACTGAAATGCTGCCTGATGGCACAGGGTGTTGGCAGAAAAAAGAGGCCAAATTAACCCGGTCTTCAACGGCAGGAGAGAAAGATAATGTCTGAGCGGTACATTTTTAATAAAAAATTGAATAAGTCCAATCGAGTATGGGCATGGGCGTCATTGTTATTGCTGAGCTTTGTGGCCTATCAAGCCAACGCGCAAGCGGCAAAAGACGGCGCAGTATTAGTGGACCCGGACGCAGTGACGGCAAACTATACCCATACACTGGTCAACATTAATTTTCATCGAACACAAAATGGTGGGGCTAAAACGATCTTTGTGTTTGACCATGATGGTTATAAACCGCAATTTGAGCAGCAGGATAAATTGCTGATTGTGACCCTGCCCAATGTAGAAGTGGCTCAAGCCCATTTATACAAACTGGATGTACTGGATTTTGGCAGCAATGTTAATTATCTGGAAACCTTTCAGGATAAACAGGGTGCGCGAGTACATTTCGAAATTAATGATAAATATGCTTTTGTACAACAAAGCAGCGATACCAGTTTAGTGATTGAAATTGAACCCGTATTAGCCGGTAAAACTGGCGGTGGGGTGGTGTCCGATTATGAAGGCGCACCGATTTCTCTAGATTTTCAGGATGTGCCGGTACGTCAAGTGCTACAAATTATTGCCCAAGTAAATGGCTTTAATTTGGTTACTACCGATTCCGTTAACGGCAATGTGACAATTAGTCTAAGTGGTGTGCCATGGGATCAAGCGCTAGACATGATCCTTAAAATTAAAGGCTTAGGTAAGCGTGTAGAAGGTAATATTCTGCTGGTGGCACCCTCTGAGGAGTTGTCTGCCCGAGAAGCCCAAGCATTGCAGTCGCAACAACAAGTTGCCGATTTGGCACCGCTAAAATCGGCCACCTTACAAATTAATTACGCTAAAGCGGCGGCTATTGCCACTATCTTAAAGTCGACCGAAGGTGGCATTTTAAGTTCACGTGGTTCGGTGACAGTGGATGATCGTACTAACATGATCTTGGTTAAAGATACCGCTGAATCGATTGAGCAAGCGCAAGCGATGATTGAGGCACTGGATATTCCGGTTAAACAGGTACTTATTGAAGCGCGTATGGTCACTGTGCGCGATAGCGTAACCGAAGAGCTTGGTGTGCGTTGGGGCTTTAGTGACCAACAAGATTCTGATGGTTTCTCTGGTTCTTTAGAGGGAGCTAACAGCATTTCTAATGGCGTCATTCCAGCGTTAGCCGATCGCCTGAATGTGAACTTGCCGGTGGCCAATGCTGCAGGTCGTTTTGGGGTGAATATCGCCCGTTTAATCGACGGTACTATTATCGATTTAGAATTGTCGGCCATGGAACAAGAAAACAAGGGTGAAATCATTGCCAGTCCACGTATAACGGTGGCCAACCAGCATGATGCTTATATTGAGCAGGGTACGGAAATTCCTTATGTGCAGGCCACATCAAGTGGGGCGACGTCGGTAGAGTTTAAAAAAGCAGTATTAAGTTTAAAAGTAACGCCGCATATCACTCCGGATAACCGCATAATTCTCGACTTAGTGGTTACTCAAGATACTCGTGGTGATACGGTATCGACGTCGACTGGCCCAGCAGTGGCCATAGATACTCAAGAAATCAGCACTCAGGTGTTAGTGGAAAATGGTGAAACCATCGTCTTGGGTGGTATATTCCAGCAAAACGCTACTAATGCGAATACCCAAGTGCCGTTATTAGGGGATATTCCTTTCCTTGGTCACCTGTTTAAAAACACTAGTGAAATTAGTGAGCGCCGTGAGTTATTGATTTTTGTTACTCCTAAAATCATTGTCGACGCTTTGTAATTTCATCGATTTGGTGGATTCTTAGCCACTTCGGTAACATATATGCAAGCATTGTCCGCTTTCAGTCATCAATGCTTGCATAGAACTACTTTTAACTGAGATAATCCCGCACTTGAAAAAAGTGACTTAGGTTTTGGATTTATCAATATTAAGAGTTGTGTGATTTAGACAAATATGGCTGAAAAACGAAATATATTTCTAGTTGGTCCAATGGGTGCAGGTAAAAGCACTATTGGTCGACACCTCGCAGATGAACTTCATCTTGAATTTTATGATTCCGATCAAGAAATCGAACGCCGCACAGGGGCTGATATTGCCTGGGTATTTGATTTAGAAGGAGAGGAAGGATTTCGTGTGCGCGAAGAAGACGTGATCACCGACCTCACCGACAAGCAAGGCATTGTTTTGGCAACCGGTGGTGGCTCGATTATCAGTAAAGGTATTCGTAATCGTTTATCGGCGCGCGGTATCGTGGTCTATTTGCAGACAACCATCGAGAAACAAGTTGCTAGAACACAACGTGATAAGCGTCGCCCGTTGTTGCAAACCGATGATCCTGAACAGGTATTAGTCGATTTAGCCGCAATGCGTAATCCTTTGTATGAAGAAGTTGCTGACTATGTCGTGCAAACTGACGATCAAAGTGCACGTGCTGTTGCCAACCAAATAATAGAAAAAATCAGTCAGTAATATTTGACCTAGAGGTACTGCGCTCATGACTATGTTAACAGTAGATTTGGGTGAGCGTAGCTACCCGATCCATATCCAATCCGGCTTATTACAACAGCCACAATTTATACAACCTTTTCTAACTACCCCTAAAGCGGTGGTAGTGACTAACGACACTATTAAGCCTTTATATGGCGACTATATTGAAAAAGCCTTAGACGGTGTGGATTTTCAATGGATCAGTTTGCCTGACGGTGAGCAATTCAAAACCCTTGCCAGCTTCGAGCATATTCTGAGTCAGTTACTGCAATGTGGTGCTGGCAGAGACACCACGCTAATTGCCTTAGGTGGTGGTGTGATAGGTGATATTACTGGATTTGCAGCCGCTTGTTATCAGCGTGGTATTCCCTTTATCCAAGTTCCTACCACCTTATTAGCCCAGGTCGATTCTTCCGTTGGCGGTAAAACCGCGGTTAACCATCCTCTAGGCAAAAATATGATTGGTGCCTTTTATCAGCCACAAGCAGTGCTGATAGATATTGATACGATTAATACCCTGCCGGATCGTGAATTTGCAGCGGGTATGGCAGAAGTGATCAAGTACGGCATTATCTATGACGGTGTTTTTTTTGAGTGGTTAGAAAACAACGTTGCTGCCCTTAAGGCTAAAGATCCACAAGCGTTGGCCTATGCGGTGCAACGTAGTTGTGAAGTAAAAGCGGAAGTCGTCGCTCAGGACGAGAAAGAGCACGGTATTCGCGCGTTGCTAAATTTAGGTCATACTTTTGGCCATGCCATTGAGGCTGAACAAGGCTACGGCAACTGGCTTCACGGTGAAGCGGTAGCTGCTGGTATGAATCTTGCCTCATTGGTTGCAAAACAGTCTGGTTGGTTATCAGAGTCAGAACTTTGGCGCATTCAGCAATTAATACAAGCCTTTGACTTACCTATAGCCTTTCCTGAAGACATGACGTTTGATGTATTTATGCAGCATATGCAGCGCGACAAAAAGGTCAAAGCAGGGCGTATAAGATTCATCATTCCAAAGTCTATTGGGCATGCAGTGGTAACCGAGCTGACTAACGAACAATTACAGAATTTATTTAATTAGGTACTTTTCGCTAGTTGCATTGAAGAGTCCCTCCGATTAGGTATGGCGGCCGATGCAGGATTATGTCAATTTATCTGGCTATGCTGATCTACACGATAGATTAGATCATTTAGTCACTTACTCATCACAACTGATTTTTATCAGTGGTGATGCTATGGGTAAGGAAAAAGATTTTGTCGAATCCTATTTAGCGCAGAAAAGTGAAGTCGCTAATATTGCCTACTTCAGCGGCTCAGCCCGGCTTTCTGTCACCCAATACCGTCAGCGCATTGTTGAGCAGTTGGTGGGTAAACTACAAGTTGATTATTCCCGTCCGTTAACCGAACTCTTGCCACGTATGTTAGGCAAAGATGAACAATTCATCTTGTTGGTAGTGACCCGTGCCCATGAAATGGACAATGTGGTCTTGCGTGAATTGTGGGATGTGGTGCTGCAAAACCGCTTTGCCCGTCAGCGTCATCATTTGAATATTTTGTTATTTGGTGAACATCAATGGGCAGAGGACGCTAAGTCCTGGCTACCGACTAATCACAGTGATCAACCGGTGTTGTTGAGCCATCAATCCTTATCGGTGGGCGAATCAGCCCCCCTTGAAACAGAACTTGAGCTGATGATCCGCGAAAAGCGTCGCCTGTTTGAAGAGCGCCTGCAACGACGTAATGAGATTGTTTATCGCCAGCCGATTATGCAAAACTGGTGGGCGAAAATACTGGTAATGCTGGTGTTTTTAGTTAGTTTTGGTGGACTCATCCAATGGCAATATGCAGAACAAACAGATGCATTTCTGGCTGATGTTTACTCCATGTTGTTCGAGCCAATGCCCGAAGCGGTGGTTGCCGAACAGACAGAGCCTGTTGATGTTGATACGGCGATTGAAACCGCAGGCGCAGCTCCATCTCAAAGCGACAATAGTGACGCGCAAGGATTGTCGAATGTCGCTACTGACAATGCCGTTGTCCCAACCCCTAATGATGTTGTAAACGCAGAATCCACAGAAGCTACTGAGGACGATGGTCAGGGATTAGTTACCGATTGGCAAACCGCGTCGCAAGCACTTTCGGCGAAATCGGCCGCGAATAAAATTAACACCACTGACACAGAGCCAACAGTCGACTCAATTGCTCCCGCTACAGTGAATAATGTCAGTGAAGACCAACTTGCGGCCCTTGATGAGACTATAGAAATTAGTCAAGATGATGATGCGGTGAATGATTATCCGGTTGCCGATGTGGTTACTTATGCAGCTGATACCCCTTCTGCCGATGTCGAGGTGATTGAACCACCGGTGGATATCTATCGTTTTGATGAAGCCAATATTTTACAACAATCCGCCAATAGCTATTTTTTGCAGCTTTCTGCCATGAGTAGTGAATATGTACTGAATGAGTATTTGATTGATAACAATCTCAGCGGTCAAGTGTGGGTGTATGTCACTCAGCGTTACGGCGGCCCATGGCATGTGGTGGTGTTAAACGAATCCTTTGATAATATTGCCGATGCTCAACAAACCGCTAGCAAGTTGGCGGCGCGAATTCAGTCAGCAGAGCCCTTTGCTAAAGCAGCCAGTCAGGTGTTTAGCGAAATCAATCGTTAGGGTCTGTTGATCTCTAGGGGACATCTAAACGCTCCCTGCTGTTGCCACTCGTCGTTCACTTAGAACAACTAAGTCGCCCTCCTTGTTTCGCGACCAGAAGTGGTTTGATTGAACAAAATTTATACCTAAAAGATCAACAGACCTTTTTTCTAACAATAATAGCGAGTTAAGGTACAATGCGCCTTTCCTTAAGCGCGAGCTTATTGCTAAAGTAAACCTTTTCATTTTGATGATTGATGCGTTGTTAACGCTCACCGATAAGCGGATTAAGTTGTAGTATGTCGAATTTGTTGACGCCACCATTAAAATGGGCCGGCGGAAAGCGCTGGTTAACGCCAATATTACAGGATGTATGGTCGCAGCATCAGTCTCGCCGGTTGGTGGAACCCTTCGCCGGTGGCTTGGCTGTGGCATTAACGTTAAATCCGAAAACCGCACTGTTAAACGACACCAATCCCCATCTGATCAACTTCTATCAGCAAATTAATCAGGGCTTAAAAGTCACTAAACGTTTAAGTAATTCGTCGGATTATTTTTATCGCCGCCGTCAGGAGTTCAACGATAAAATTCGCCGCAATGATTTTCTAACCGAAGACGCCGCACAATTGTTCTATTTTTTAAACCGTACGGGCTATAACGGTTTATGTAGATTCAACAACAGCGGTTTATTTAATGTGCCCTTCGGGCGCTATAAGAAAATCAATTACCGTCAAGACTTTGATGAGTTCAGTGGTACGTTTAAGCACTGGGATTTTAAAAATGTGGATTTCGCAGAGCTGAACATAGAGTCCGACGACTTTCTTTATTTAGACCCGCCCTACGATTCTGAATTTACTAAATATTGTAAGAAAGACTTCACTTGGGATGACCAAGTGCGCTTAGTGGAATGGTTAGCGGATAAAGACGGGCCAATCATTTCTTCTAACCAAGCCACGGATAGGGTGTTAAGTCTTTACCGCCAGCATGGATTTCAAATTGCGTTATTAAAAGCGCCACGGATGATTTCTTGTAATGGGGATAGAAAACCCGCGGTTGAAATGTTCGCTTGGAAGAATATGGATATTCAGCTTAAGCCCTGCAAATTTTTATTAGAGCAATTATAAGCCCTTAACTCGTTAGCGTCGGTTGTTGAATTTGTCCTACTTCTAACAATGGCGAAGCGTCTAAATCTTCCGCATTCATCATCTTCGCTACGCGTTGCATGGTGGCCAACATTTGTGTTTGTTCCCATTCTTCCATCGCTTCAAAACGGTTAATAAAATGCTCTTGCAAAGGCTTAGGAGCATTTTCTAATGCGGTGTGGCCATTCTCGGTTAGGTGTACACCTACTTTTCTTTTGTCGGTGGCGGAACGTTGTCGAATAATGAATTTTCTCGCCTCTAGGCGGTCGAGTATGCTGGTAACTGTTGCTGAGCTGAGGGTAATATTATCGGCAATTTTTTTGACGGTGACGCCATCACATAGTGCGATTTCTTGCATCACAATAAGTTGCGGGCTAGTAAGGCCGGTTTCTTTATTGAGCTTTTTAGAATATAAATCGATAGCGCGGATGACTTGGCGTAACGCCACTAACAACTCTTCATATTTTTGCATGTGAGTAACTACTTAAACTAGACAGCCAGCACTCTATCAAATTATTGGGGCTTTGCCATCTATTCTCTGGCAATTAAAGATTGCCCACTAAACATTGTTAGCGCCCAGTTAGTTGTCATAGAAAGTCCACAATCAGCGCCTACACTATGTTTTACAACTTGGGTTAAATTGTTCCCTCTTTAAATTTGCCCATTTTTTTGTTAGTATACGAACCATTCGTGGTGTGACCATGTAGATTAATAATTAAACCATCGTTTAGACAAATATTGATATTGATTCAATTAGTCGCAAAATATTTAAGAAAAATTAGCCGAGTTACTAATCTAATGCTGTGTGTCAGTGATTGACTTGCAGGTATTTAGTTCGTATTCAATTAACTTCGAAAACAAAAAATATAAAGGGTGATTATATTGGCAACGTTAAGTTACGTGTCGTTAGCTTTGTACTTTATGGCGATGTTAGGAATTGGTTTGTTTGCATACCGTACCGCTTCCTCTGACTTAGCTGGTTATATTCTTGGTGGACGTAAGGTGAGTCCACAAGTTACTGCATTATCGGCAGGTGCGTCGGATATGAGCGGCTGGATGTTAATGGGGTTGCCTGGAGCCATGTATGTCAGCGGTTTTGATACGATTTGGATAGCGGTAGGTTTACTGATTGGCGCTTGGATGAATTACATGATCGTGGCACCACGCTTGCGGGTTTATACGCAATTTGCCGATGATTCTCTGACTCTTCCAGAGTTTTTCAGTAAACGCTTTAAGCAGAATAATGCGCCTATTCGGATTATTTCAGCTGCGGTGATTATTGTATTCTTTACCTTATATACCTCTGCTGGATTAGTTGGCGGCGGCAAGTTGTTTGAAAGCGCCTTTGGCTTGAGTTATGAACTCGGTCTACTGGTTACCATGTTAGTTGTTGTCTCTTATACCTTATTAGGCGGCTTTCTTGCGGTCAGCATGACTGACTTTGTACAAGGCTGCATTATGTTTTTAGCTTTGGCATTGGTTCCCGTAGTGGCCTATTTTCAGTTTACCGATACCGCTGAAATGCTCAGTTACACCACCGAAAATATTCCGAGTTTAACCGAGAGTATGCAGGGGCTTGGCGTGGTATCTATTATTTCCAGCCTTGCTTGGGGTTTAGGTTATTTTGGTCAGCCACATATTGTGGTGCGTTTTATGGCCATCCGTTCAGTGAAAGATATTAAAGTGGCTCGCCGCATTGGTATTAGCTGGATGTTGGTGACAATTATTGGTGCGCTTGCCTGCGGATTAGTAGGGCTCGCCTATGCTAATAAGTATTCTATTACTGTAGACGACCCAGAAACTATCTTTATCATTTTATCGCAAGTGCTGTTTAATCCGTTGATCAGTGGCTTTTTATTGGCTGCAATTTTAGCTGCGATTATGAGTACAATTTCGTCACAGTTATTAGTGTCTTCGAGTTCATTAACCGAAGATATGTATCGCAGCTTCTCAGGTAAAGAGCTGGATCAAAAATGGTTGGTAACGCTAGGGCGTATTGGTGTTCTAGTCGTTGCTGTCGTGGCTTGTGTGCTGGCACTTGATCGTTCAAGTAGCATTTTGTCGCTGGTCAGTAATGCATGGGCTGGCTTTGGTGCTGCATTTGGACCGTTAATAATCTTTAGCTTGTTTTGGTCGAGATTGACTCATACAGGCGCCGTGGCAGGTATTGTCAGCGGTGCAGTGACTGTTATCGCGTGGATACTTTGGCCGGAGCTAGATAATGGCCAAACGTTAAGTAATATTATGTATGAAATTGTTCCGGGTGCGATTGTCAGTACTTTGAGTATATGGCTAGTCAGCCTAGCGAGTGGCCCAGTAGATGATGAGGTTATTGAATCATTTTCTGCGGCACAAGCCGAATTACAACTTCAACTAAATAAAGGGTAAAATATGATTTCGTGGAAAAGGATCGTGATTAAAGTCGGTAGTGCTTTAATATCACCAAATCGCAAAGGATGTAGTACAAAATATCTATCAGGAATTGCTAATTTTATCACCGAATGCCGTCAGCAAGGGGTGGAAGTGGTATTAGTTTCTTCTGGCTCAGTTGCTGCTGGTGCGCAACTGTTTTCTGAATCTGATCGTTCAGCAACTACCATTAAAAAAGCCATGGCCGCCGCCGGGCAAACCGCCATGATGGCGACATGGGATAGTCTATTTGATTTCCCATCTGCGCAAATTTTATTATCTCAAGCAGATTTATGTGAGCGTGATCGCTACGTCAGTATTCGTGAAACCATTTTTTCGTTACTAGAACACAATATCATTCCCATCGTGAATGAAAACGACACAGTGACCTGTGATGAGACCAAAGTTGGTGATAATGATAATTTATCAGCGATGGTAGCCGCAGCTGCAGAAGCCGATGCCTTGATTATTTGCTCGGACGTAGATGGTTTATTTAATAAAAATCCGAATTTACATGATGATGCGGAATTGATCCCGCAAGTACATCAAATTGATGCCAGCATTTATGCCATGGCTGGCGGTGTAACCAGTGATGTGGGCACCGGTGGTATGCAAACTAAAATAGAAGCCGCAGAGAAAGCCACCGCCCATGGAATCGGTACTTTTATTATCAATGGTATGAAGCAGTCTGGTTTTGATATGCTATCTCAAGGTAAAAATCCAGGTACGCTATTCTTACCTTATCCAGAACCGATGCAAGAGCTAGTACACTGGATGACCCATACCTCGATGGAACAGGGTGAAGTCATCATCGAGTCGGAAGACGACATTGATAGCTCAGAGCCTATTACCAGTAACGATGTTCTGGAAATTCGTGGCGAGTTTTCTGTGGGTGACACGGTATTGTTGCGTAGCCATAGCGGTAAGCGCTTAGCTAAAGCACGAGCCAACTACAGTAGCTGCTTGTTGAATTTTATTACTGATGATGAACATACAAGCTCGCTAGCGACTCAGTTTGAGCAACGCACTGGTCCTATTCTTTCTGAGAAAAACATGGCAGTACTTGAAGAGAGTAATCAGTAAGGGCGCAATATTTTTACAGTGTTACCTTCAGCGACCTAGATGCTCTAGAGCACTAGGTCGTTTAGGTTACTGCGTTGTTAACAATGACGAGTAAAGTGCTGATAAATAATAATACGAAAATCACACCGACAATAATAAAAGGGATAATGGATTTTTGTTGAAAGTCATGTTGTCTATTGGCTTCTGTCTGCACACCAAACGCGCCAGCGGCGACACTTTTGAATACCTTCCACCAACTTTTTAGCATTAACTGCGACTCTGTTTGTGACTAATAGTCTCATCAGTATGACGGCTAAGTAATTCTAGTAAATCAAGAAAGTGAAACTGACCATTATGGCCGTTACCTAATATCCATGAAGACCAGCTGACTTCTGAAGTTTGCTGATTAGCACAACGGTTAGTTGGGTGACTCATAGGTAATGACTTATCAATTTTTACATTGTTAGCGCAGGCACAAGTTGCTAAGCCTTCGCGGGCTTGCAATGTAAACGCCGATAGTGATGCCACTACCAATGCACTTGATAATATTACTGAAAATCTAATTTTCTGACGCATTCTAAGCAACTCCCTGTGTGGCAAAGCGGGGTCAATTATAAACGAGTTCAAATATTCAACAACACCTGTTTTATCGCAGGAAATCGGGTGTTTAACTTAAATACCACTAATGTGCGGTAATTTACTGGTTTTATTCAGGGAATGAGGGGCTGTAGGCTCAGGAACTATATAGAAAATGGCGGAAAACTCCGCCATTTATTTAATCAAAAAAGTAGAGCAAGCTACTTATAGATCAAAGCTTTTGCTAATGCTGAAGACTAAGGTTTCGTCGCCACCAAGGTCAGAGTCGGCAGCAATAATTGCTACTCCGGTGTCAAATCCACCCACTTCCATACCGTAACCTACTTCTACGTAGCTGCCATCAAAATCGCCACCGTGGAAACCAAGGGTACCGTATAAGCCTGATTCAGCTTCTGCAGTAAGGCCGATAAAGGTGTAATCTTGATCGTCACCACCTTCTACTTCCCAAACACCTTTGCTTACTTCTAAGCTAAAAGCACCATAGCCTAAACCTAAATTAATTTCGTTGTACGAAGAGTCGAAGTCACCAGTATATTGGTAAGTAGTGAAGCCAGCACTAAGGCTTAGGCCACTTTCAGTTTCGATACCGTAACCAGCATAAACATCGACTTCTAAACCGTCTTGTACGTCAGCAGCCCAAGTACCAAGATAAAAGCCGCCATTTTCATAATCAACGCCAGCACTACCACTTGCTGCACCAGTTTGAGTGATACCACGGAAAACGTAATCGCTTACTAGACCAACATTAGCAGAAAGATCGGCTTGAGCAGCTGGAACAAAGGCAGTAGCAGATAATAAAACAGCACTAAGTGTAGAAATTTTAAATTTGTTCATTGTTGTATGTCTCCGGATTGTTATTGTATTAAGTTGTTGTTTTCTGATTTAACAAAAAGCAAAACCAATGCCCACTTTCAAAAAAAGCTTAATTATTAATATAACCATTTGATTTTAAATGTTTTTAAATTAAAGGGTTGTATATTACTGACGGATCGTGGAATACGTAAAATGACGTATATTCACTACTGGTGCACCAATATGGTGATTGGGCTTTATCTTGGTGCGAGGCGTTTTCCGTTGTGGTGCAAGATGGCTTTGCTTTTTAACTGCTGCGAATTTGGGTAAAGTAGAAGAAGATAAAAAGTAAATTCACATCGAATAAAAATTAGATAATTAACCTACTGATTTTTCAGGAGTAACAATGAAGCCCTATTTAATTGCACCGTCAATTTTGTCTGCGGATTTCGCCCATTTGGGGGATGACGTGAAAAAGGTGATCGCTGCGGGTGCCGATATTATCCATTTTGACGTCATGGATAATCATTATGTACCCAACCTAACTTTTGGGCCGATGATCTGTGAGGCGCTGCGTAAAGATGGCATTGATGCCATTATTGATGTTCATCTGATGGTTGAGCCGGTCGACAGTATGGTGGATATGTTTGCTGATGCGGGGGCAAATTGGATCAGCTTTCATCCAGAAGCGTCTAAACATGTCGATAGAACCTTACAGTTAATTAAAAGTCGCGGTTGTAATGCGGGCTTAGTCCTTAATCCAGCAACATCTCTGGAGCATATTGAGCATGTGTTGGATCGTTTAGATCACGTATTGATAATGTCAGTCAATCCCGGATTTGGGGGGCAGTCTTTTATTCCTTCAATGCTGGATAAAGTGCGTAAACTGCAACAAATGATTACATTAAGTGGCAGGGATATTCGTATACAAATTGACGGCGGCGTAAAAGTCGATAATATTCGCGCCATCGCGGAAGCCGGTGCCAATGTCTTTGTGGCGGGCTCTGCCATTTTTAATCAACCTGATTATCAGTATGCCATCACGCAAATGCGTGAGCAGCTGGCAACACTGAATACATAATTTTATAAAATAGAAGTATTTCATTATGACAAAACCCATTGTACTAAGCGGATGCCAACCATCCGGACAACTCACCATTGGTAATTATATGGGCGCGTTGCGTCAATGGGTGGCAATGCAACAAGATTACGACTGCCTGTATATGTTAGTGGATTTACACTCTATTACTGTGCGCCAAGATCCCAAGGCACTTTATGATGTGTGCTTAGACGGTTTAGCGTTGTATTTAGCCTGCGGTATTGACCCTGAGAAAAGTACTATCTTTATGCAATCCCATGTGCCAGAGCATGCGCAATTATCTTGGGTGCTAAATTGCTATACGCAAATGGGCGAGCTCAATCGCATGACCCAGTTTAAAGATAAGTCGGCGCGCAACGTCACTAATATTAATGCGGGCCTATTTACTTATCCTACCTTAATGGCAGCCGATATTTTGGCTTATCAGGCTGACCAAGTACCGGTTGGCGATGATCAAAAGCAACATCTTGAGTTAACCCGCGATATCGCCATGCGTTTTAACAATCAGCATGGTGATACCTTTACAGTGCCAGAACCTTATATTCCGGAATTTGGTGCGCGCATTATGAGTCTGCAAGAGCCGACCAAGAAAATGTCGAAGTCAGACGACAATGCCAATAACTTTGTGGGCTTGTTGGAGTCGCCCAAAGCGGTGGCTAAAAAGATTAAAAAAGCCATGACAGATTCCGATGAGCAAGCACGTATTTATTTTGATCCTAAAGAAAAACCTGGGGTAGCTAATTTATTAACTTTATTATCCGGTGTAACTGGCAGCAGTATTGAAAGTTTAGTCCCTCAATACGAAGGTAAAATGTATGGTCACTTAAAAGTGGATGTCGCTGATGCGGTGGTATCCCTATTAGAGCCATTACAAGCACGTTTTAACGCTTTACGTAGTGACCGTGCTGAATTAGACCGAGTAATGCGTATTGGTGCAGATAAAGCTTCTGAGCGGGCTGCCGTTACTTTAGCCAAGGTTTATCAGGCGGTAGGATTTATTCCTCGCCCACGTTAAGCAAGGCAAGTTTGGCCCATGTTGTTACTGATTGATAATTACGATTCTTTTACCCATAACCTAGCGCATTATTTTGCTGAGTTAGGGCAACAGGTAAAAGTCTGTCGTAATGATGAACTGACATTAGCCGATATAGAGATAATGGCACCGCAATACATTGTTCTTTCTCCCGGGCCCGGTACACCAGATGATGCTGGCATTAGCTTAGCGCTGATCCAGCAATTTGCTGGCAAGATACCCATTTTGGGGGTATGTCTTGGTTATCAGGCCATTGGTCAGGTTTTTGGTGCAAGTGTGGTACGGGCTAGCAAAGTATTACACGGTAAAACTTCGCAAGTTGAGCATGTTGGTTCATTGTTGTTTAGCGGTGTCGACAATCCGTTTACGGCCACTCGTTATCATTCGTTGATAATAGATGCCAAGACACTGCCTGAGGATTTTAAGGTGACGGCGGTGTGTAAAAATAGCCAAGGCGAAGTTGAGGCGATTATGGCTATAGAGCATCAGCATTGGCCATTGTGTGGGGTGCAGTTTCACCCAGAATCAGTTCTTACTACAGCCGGGCATCAGATATTACGAAATTTTCTAAATATGAAATAATAACGAATATACTATATGCAATTTAAAATGCTGGTGAGTAAATTTTTCCCACAAAGAGATGAAATTTCTGTAGTATGCCCAACGTTTTTGCAACCTTAACAGTAAGTGATTAATCCCTATTCATGAATACTACGACCGATTTTAACATTGTCGACGATATCGAATTCCGCATTCAAATGATGATGACGGATTTGACTGCCGTGAAAGACATGGTCGCAGTGGCAGCTGAAGGTCAAATTAAATTTAAAGAGACCGAGCAAAATAACGCCCGCCGACAATTACTGCGAGTAGAAAAGCTTGCTCAGCGTGACAAAGAATTGCATGCACGCTCACAAAAAACCGTTATGGAACGGGTCGCTGTGGAGCTACATGACAAAATAAAGCTACGACTTGAAGAAAATCTTGTAGAAACCGATGCTATTTACCGCAAAATTCTGGGGGGCCATGAAAACCTTCCCGATGCCTTAGATATTCTCAATGTTCGCGCTTCATCTATGGGACGAATTGAGCCCGCCATTGCTACTATGCCATGGCTGCAAGCCGATATTCTTAAAATGGTGAATATGCCTAAATACCGTCGTACTGACAGTAAAGGCAAATCCATCGCCGTAGAAAGCCTAAGAATGGCGCTGAGTTTTGTGGGTATGGACAATCTAAAAATGGTGGTGCCTGCCTTCGCTTTTCGCCGCTGGTTACCACAAATTACCGACCCCTATCCATCGATTAAAGGACGTTTGTGGGATTCAGCTCTTGGCTCGGCCATTAGCTGCCGTAAAATAGCCCAGGTTACGGGGCAAGATGAAGGCCAAGCCTTTGCATTAGGCATGTTTAATAGTATTGGTACTATTGTCGTAGTGCGACTTTATTTCCGTTTATTCGATGAGATACAACGGGAATCATTAAAAGAAGCCGAAGATAATTACCAACAACAAGAATTCGATGCCCTACGTCAAGTACAGCCGCAAGATAGCCAATTGCGTGAGCTACTACAGCAACACGCCGCCAAAATAACCGCAAGCGTCATCGACTTTATGGATATGCGTCGGGTGTTTATTGCCAATGCCTATAGCGAACATCGTGATCAAGTGGCATTGAAAGATCGTTCACCCATGGGCAAAATTCTGGCACAGGGCGTGGCGTATACAAACTACCGTAATTTAAAAGGCTATAACCTCATTAATGTGGATGAAGCCAAAGCCTATTTACGTGAATTTGCTATGCCGAAGGGTTCCTTGGCGGCGTTAAAACAAACTGATTTACGTAAAATAGACATGACTTTTGACGATGACGAATCATAAGTTCCCCCATTAAGTACTTTTTTATAAAATTTTTCCTGAATAACCATTCACTTAGCATTTATTTATTTTTTACTACCTTAGAAATAAATCGTCTCTAATTCCATCATATGCTTGGCCAAAAAAGCGCTAAGCTAAATCTATCTTGGTTGCCACTGAATATGACTGGATAGTTATTCATTATTCATGCAAATGTAGCTTAATCCTTTGTTTTTAAAGGCCTAAGGGCTAATTCAAGACAAGACAAGGCACATTTAATCTGGAATAATGCGGGCAAAATTTAAGCTCCAATCTGTTAAGAGGTAGTAATCATGAATGTCACACGCGAAATGTTTAACGAGGTAATGGTACCTAACTATAATCCAGCGGCCTTTATTCCTGTCCGCGGTGAGGGATCACGCGTGTGGGATCAAAAGGGTGATGAGTATATTGATTTTGCCGGTGGTATTGCGGTTAACGGCTTGGGTCATTGTCATCCTAAATTGGTTGCTGCGCTGACTGAGCAAGGTAATAAGCTGTGGCATCTAAGCAACGTATTTACTAATGAGCCGGCATTGCGTTTGGCTACAAAATTAGTCAATGCCACCTTTGCTGAGCGTGTCTATTTTTGTAACTCGGGCGCCGAAGCCAACGAAGCTGCCCTTAAACTGGCACGTCGTTGGGCATTGGAGCATTTTGGTGAAGATAAAAACCAAATTATTGCCTTTAAACAAGGTTTCCATGGTCGTACGTTTTTTACTGTTACCGTGGGCGGTCAAGCTGCCTACTCTGATGGTTTTGGACCTAAACCAGGCGGTATCGAACATGTTACCTATAATGACTTAGCCGAATTCAAAGCACTGATATCCGATACAACCTGCGCGGTAATGGTCGAGCCATTACAAGGTGAAGGCGGTATTATCAGCCCCGATCCTGAGTTTATCAAAGGTGTACGTGAATTATGTACACAGCACAACGCTTTGCTTATTTTTGATGAAGTGCAATCGGGCATGGGCCGTACGGGTGATCTTTATGCTTATATGGGCTTAGGTGTGACGCCGGATATTTTAACCTCGGCTAAAGCCTTAGGTGGAGGGTTCCCCATTGGCGCAATGTTAACTACGACGGCTATCGCAGAAAGCTTAAAAGTCGGCACTCATGGTAGTACTTACGGCGGTAACCCACTGGCCTGTGCAGTCGCCGAAGCCGCTTTCGATGTGATTAATTCCCCTGAAGTGTTAGCTGGTGTTGCCCGTAAAGAGCAACTGATCCGTGATGGCTTCGCTGCCATTAATGCCAAGTACAATGTATTCAGTGAAGTGCGCGGGAAAGGATTGCTGTTAGGCGGCGCCTTAAATGAAAAATACCAAGGTCGTTCTCGTGATTTCTTAGTTGCCGCTACCGAGCAAAAACTCATGTGTTTAGTAGCCGGTGCCAATGTGGTGCGTTTTGCGCCGTCATTAGTGATCCCCGATGCAGATATTCAAGAAGGTTTACTGCGTTTTGAAAAAGCCGTAGCCGCAGTGGTCAATAGCTAAGCTATTGGCCTACGCCTAAGGGCTATAAGGAGTACTCGCTAATGATGGTGATCCGTCCGATTCGTCACAGTGATTTTGATTCATTGCATCAATGTGCGGTGGAGTCAGGTATTGGCTTTACCTCATTGCCGGTTAATGATGAATTGCTGGCTAAAAAGATTGCGCGTTCAACGCAGTCTTTTAGTAAGCAAGTGAGTAAACCCGGCCCTGAAAGTTATTTGTTTGCCATGGTCGATACCGCCAATGACATCATGATGGGCACTTGCGGCATCGAAGCCGCAGTGGGTATGGAAGATGCGTTCTACCACTACCATCAAGGCAAAGTGGTACATGCATCTCGCGAATTAAATATCTATAACACCATCGATACCCTCACTTGTTGTAATGACTACACAGGGGTGTCGGAAATCTGCACGCTGTTTTTACGGGAACAAGCTCGGCAGGGCAATAACGGCCGCTTTTTATCTAAAGTGCGCTTTTTGTTTATGGCCGAACATACCGAGCGATTTTCCGAAACTGTAATAGCAGAAATGCGTGGCGTGTCCGATGAAAATGGCAGTTCACCCTTTTGGCAATGGTTAGAAGAGCATTTCTTTTCCATGGATTTCCCCACCGCTGATTACTTAACGGGTATTGGGCAAAAAGGCTTTATTGCTGAACTCATGCCTAAATATCCTATTTATGTCAGTTTGTTGAGCAAAGAGGCGCAAGCGGTTATTGGTCAGGTACATGAAAAAACCAAACCCGCTCTTAAGTTATTGCGTAACGAAGGTTTTAGTTGCCGTGGCTACGTGGATATTTTTGATGCTGGCCCGACCGTAGAGGCCGAGCTGCACCATATTCGTACCGCCCAACAAAGTCGTAAATTACCGGTAAGAATAGGTAAGCCAACGGCCACCCATCAGCAAATAATTATTAATACTCACATCGCAGATTTTCGAGCGGTGGTAGAAACTGCCGACGTATTTAACGACACCATTCTAATTTCTGCAGAAGCCGCAAGTGCCCTACACGTAACAAGCGGCGAACTGGTGCGTTTTGCACCGATAAAATTATAAGAGAGAGTGCCATGACGACGCATTATATCAATGGTCAATGGTTGGCTGGTGAAGGCCATCCTATTACTTCAATCGACCCCGCTAAAAAAGTCACTATTTGGCAAGGTCAATCGGCCAGCGCCGAACAAGTGAATTTAGCTGTCGCCGCTGCCCGCAATGCTTTTGTAGCGTGGAGTGAATTTACCCCAGAAGAGCGCTTAGTATTCATTAAGCAATATGCCACCTTATTAGAAAAGAATAAGCCCGAGTTAGCACTGACTATCGCCCAAGAAACAGGTAAACCCCTGTGGGAAACCGCCACCGAAGTAGGCGCGATGATAGGTAAAATTGGCATTTCTGCCCGCGCCTACGAAGAACGTACCGGCACCGTCGAAAACCCCATGCCAGTAGGCAAAGCCTATATTCGCCATAAGCCTCATGGCGTGGTAGCAGTATTTGGTCCTTATAATTTCCCTGGGCATTTGCCGAATGGGCATATTGTCCCTGCGTTAATTGCTGGTAATACTATCGTGTTTAAACCCAGTGATTTAACGCCGATGGTGGCAGAAAAAATGCTGCAACTTTGGCAGCAAGCAGGTTTGCCCGATGGCGTATTGAATTTAGTCCAAGGCGAAGTGGAAACCGGTAAAGCCCTAGCCAGCCATGCTGGTATTGACGGTTTGTTTTTCACAGGTAGCTCACGTACTGGTCGAATTTTACATGAGCAATTTGCTGGTCATCCCGGCAAAATATTAGCGCTAGAAATGGGCGGTAATAACCCGCTTATCGTTAAAGATGTGGCAGATATTGATGCCGCGGTACACGATATTGTGCAATCGGCTTTTGTGACCTCTGGTCAACGTTGTACTTGTTCTCGCCGTTTGTTTATAGAAAGCAGCCCTCAAGGCGATGCCATTCTGGCGCGATTGCTTGAAGTAACTGCCGCCATTGAAGTAGGCCATTATGATGCCGAGCCACAACCCTTTATGGGCGCCATGATTTCCGCCAATGCCGCCAGCATGATGGTCAGTGCCCAGCAACAACTTGTTGGCTTAGGCGCGAATATCTTACTGGAAATGAAACACCTAGATGTGGATTCCGGCTTCGTTACTCCCGGCATTATTGATATCACCTCAATTTTGAGTGTATTGCCCGATGAAGAGCATTTCGGGCCATTGCTAAAAGTGATCCGTTATGATGATTTTGAGCAAGCCATAGACGAAGCCAATAATACCAGCTTTGGTTTATCCGCCGGTTTACTCAGCGACGATGAGGGCTTGTATCAACACTTCTTCAGTCGTATTCGTGCCGGTATTGTTAACTGGAATCGCCCCATTACCGGTGCCAGCAGTGCCGCACCTTTTGGTGGTATTGGCGATAGCGGTAACCATCGTGCCAGCGCTTATTATGCGGCAGATTATTGCGCCTATCCGGTGGCCTCTGTCGAGCTGGACAAAGTTGCCATGCCAGCAACCCTTAGCCCCGGTTTAACATTTTAATTAACCTCAGCTCGGGATAATAATTGTCGAAAATGTAGATATACCCTATATATTTCAATTGGTTAGTTTTATTTACTAATATTAATATTGTTTTTATTCGGTACAGTGCTGCTATTTTTGTTCATATCAAGGCGTTCACTATGTTGTTTAGTCATTCTAAACCCATAGTGAACAACGTAGAGAGGGGCAAAAATAGCTGTGCTGTAAGGCATTACTTATCCCGAGCTGAGGTTAATTAGCCGGAACATAAAATAACAAACGTGCGGCCAAGGCCGTCCGTTAATACCCATAAAAGCTGTACCCTACACAATAGAGAAAAGAAGATGCATAACGACATCGACACATTATTTGCCAACCTTTGGCAAGATTATCTGCACATCACGCCATCGGCGGAAAAAGTGCATAAATTGTTAGCACAGGAGAAGGGCGATGCGATCATCAATGATCATATTGCCCTGCGTACGTTTAACATCGACAAGGTCAATCTAGACAAACTGGCGGCGCACTTTTTAGCCCTTGGTTATCAAGAAAAAGGCCAATATGATTTTGAGCAAAAAAAGCTGCGCGCCAAGCACTTTGAACATCCCGACGACACCAACCCCAAGGTGTTTATTAGTGAGCTGTTGGTTGAAGAGTTTTCCCCAGCCTTACAAGCGCTAGTCACCAATATGGTGAAGCAAGTCGCCGACGATGCCGTGCTGGCCGATAACTTTTTATATTCAGGCACTCATTGGCAGGTGAGCAGTGAAGACTATGCGCTGTTATTAGAAGAGTCTGAATACGCCGCATGGATGTCAGCATGGGGCTATCGCGCAAACCACTTTACGGTGAGTGTCAATTATCTGAAGGATTACAGCGAACTAGCGGATGTGAATAGCTTGCTCAAAGACCATGGCTTTGTGCTCAATACCTCTGGCGGTGAAATTAAAGGCGGCGCCGATGTATGTTTAGCCCAATCATCGACCATGGCGGATAAAATGCCGGTGCAATTTAGCGATAAGCAACTGGAAATCCCCAGCTGTTTCTACGAATTCGCCCAACGGTACAAAATGGCCGATGGCCAGTTGTATACAGGGTTTGTGGCAGCGTCAGCGGATAAGATATTTGAGAGTACCAACGTGATGTAGCGTTGGTACTGAGCTAACTTTGTTAAAAGCCTCGTTGTCACGAGGCTTTTTTGTTGGGGCAGCCGGTGGGCTGCCCAATGAAGACGCTTTTGTTGGTTGTGCCAATCAACCACACCGTTCGCCCTGAGCTTGTCGAAGGATGAATGAATTATTGGCTGCGCCAATAGGTATCACTGACGTTTTTCCTAGTGTCTAAAGTAATGTAGGTCGGTGTTTACGCCGACGCTTTTATTGGCTGCGCCAACTGTCGTCCCTGACATTTTTCACGTGGCTCCATGCCACGCGAGGGTATTTGGACGGACCCAAATACCCGAAAAGTCCTTTCGCTCCAGCAACTTTCTATTTCCATTTATAAATCATTCTGCCAGTGTCGAACCGGCGTGATGTAGCGTCCCTGCAAAGAGCACGCCTTGGCGCAACGTCGTGTTGCGCCATTCGACGCAGAATAATTTATAAATGGGAAAGTTGAGTCGCAGTTTGCCGAACTGTAGATTCGCCAATTAATGTCTCTGTTGTGCCAAAAGCGGCTGTTCACTTAGTAGACTATAAATTATCACTTTGGTACAAAATGGGTTTAAGGTAGCAATTTTTTTGTAAACGACTTCACTGTTCATCAACCTTATCGGGATCAAATATATCTTCAATACTCTGACCAAAAAGTTTGGCTAGGTTAAATACAAGAGGAAGGCTAGGGTCAAATTTTCCAACTTCGATAGCGTTAATAGTTTGCCTAGACACCCCCACTTTTTCAGCTAATGCCGCTTGTGACCAACCCCGCTCGGCTCTCAGGCTGCGCAACTGGTTATGCATTATACTTCCTATACTTGAGAGTAAGGCCTGCATAATAACCCGCTATTAATCCACACAACATGAAAGGCCCTGCTTTAAGTGATGCGCCAATTATTGGTGCTGAAAGACTGAAGCACATGCCAATAAAAAATGCGAATAAGAAACCAGTGGCTAGAGCTTCATAGTAGATTTTTATTAAAAGCTCATCGTGGAATCCTCTAATCATCCGTATAAAAGCGTGAACAAGAAAAATACCTAATGCTAATGGGGAAGACGCAAGTAAAAATCGCCATACAGGCGTCGTTTCGATACCGCCAGAAAGAGGTTCCATAAAAATAACTACGCCAAAAAACACTATTCCCCAAATGAAAAGCCAGCCATTGAAACTTTTCGCATTTCGTCTATCACTATCACTTAACTCAGCTAGATTTTCTGGATCCATTGAGTGCAACCACCACTTTTGCTTGAATTTATTATCTTCTTCTAGATTTGCCATTATAACCTCCTGATTCAAAATGTAGTCAAGTTAACTTGACAAGAAAAGTGTAACTCCTCTTAGTTAAGTGTCAAGTACATTTGTCATTAGTATAGAAATAGAAAGTTGTCGTCGCAAAGGACTTTTTCGCCTATTTTTCGTCCGTGAAAAATAGGCTTGGCCGCCAAGGATGGCGGACGAAAAAAGGTAGGGATACCAGTTGGCGCAGCCAATTAAAAAGTCAGGGCCTACTGGGTAGCTAATAAAAATATCATCCTTCGACAAGCTCAGGACGAACGGAGTGGGTGGTTGGCGTAGCCAATAAAAACGGTCGTTGGCGTAGCCAATAAAAAATAACTGCGATAGGCTGATAAAGCCTATTCCTTCAATGTCACCCATCCCACTTCACATTCACCTTTAGCGCAGGCCACATACGCTGAGTCACCGGTGATGGTCACCGACATATCCATGGTGCGTTCGATGAATGTGGCCATTTGTTGGATGGCGGGCCAGTTAATTTGGTAGACGCTAATTGGCGCTTGGTTGATTTTGTTCTCTACGGATTGCCACCACACCGACGATTTTGAGTTAAAACTGTACACCGCAGATTTTGGCGCGGATCGGGCGGCTTTTTTGATGCGATCTAAACTTGGTTCACCCACTTCAATCCATAGATTAGTTTGTTCATCGTAGCCGCGTACCCAGATATCCGGTTCGTCGACATCGCTTAGGCCTTTGGTAAAGTGCAAGTCTGCTTGGGCGTTAATGCAATAGGCGATTAATCTGGCCATCATGCGTTCGGCGGTTTCCGACGGGTGTAATGCCACCGTCAAATTGAGGGTGTCGTAATAGTCGCGGTTTAAATCGGATAAATTAACGCGTAATTTATAAATAGTGGGTTTAATTGCCACAATAAAGCCTTAAAAATGGGGAATAGACATATGCAATGTCGATATTGCTGCTAGTGTACTCTGTCTGTTCGAGGATTATTGTAATAATCATGAAGAAATAGCAGTGCTGTAAGGCGTTGCTTATCCAAACCCTAGGTTAATTATAATTTTTGCTGTAAAGATCACCCAAGCTGCCGATAAAAGGGCACTAGCTTTGAGGTAAATTAATTATGCGTTTGATCATTTTGTCGTTGGCATTGGCCGTTAATCTTGGTGTACAAGCTCAGGAAATCAAAGCTGTGCAAATTTATTCGCAAGATGAATTGCTGACGTTAATTGACAAAAATGAGCATTTGGCACGGGTGGTATTAGATAACTGTCAGTTGGTCGAGGACATCGAGGCTCGTGCGCAAACCTTAAAAATTCCCGCTTACCAATTTTTATGGGGCGATATGTTGGCCTGGGGCGTGTGCGTGGATAAAGATCCCGAGCTTGGTGTTACGTATATGAATATGGCAGCGGAGCAGGGCATGCCTGCGGCGCTTGAGCAACTTGGGCGTTATTACGCTCAAGGCAAGTTGGTACAGCAGAATAAGGAGCAGGCGGTAATACTTTTACGTGAGGCGGCTTCCTTAGGTAATCAAAAAGCGCAGATCCAGTTGGTGGAGTTGTTTATTGATGGTTACGGTAGCCCTTACGATTTTGAAGATGCTTACCATTGGTTGTATAACGCCATTACCGATGATGCCGCCACCCACAAAAAAATTGCTAAGTGCCTAGCAGAGTTAACCAAGTTAATGCACCCCAAAGCGGTGCGAAAAGCCCGCCGTCCTTTGGACTCCTAAGCACATTGCCCACCATTATTAGCGCTCTCAATAACGCTAACTTTTTTTGTTTGGCGATGTTTTTGGATCTAGCTCTTTACGGTGTTTAATATCACTGTCTTCTAACAAGCGTGGATTTCTGGCTAAACGTTTACGCCAGCGTTGCTTGGCGATGGTTTGCATATTCGCAGAGGGATCGTGTTCATCAATAATATCCAACCCCACCAGTGCCTCGATGAGATCTTCCAGCGTGACAATACCTTTTACATCACCGTATTCATCCACAACTAAACAAATATGTGTATGTTCAGCCAGCGACGTATGTAATAGCGTGGGTAAATAAACCGAATCTGGTACGGTATACAGTGGCTTAACCAATTCACTAATTTTGTAGTCTTCACCTTCGCGGTGATAAGCCAACAAAATGTCATTTTTATGCACAAAGCCAATAATGTCATCGCCATTTTTATCGTAGACCAAAACCCGAGAGAAGGCCGATGTACCATGTTCGGAGATGTATTGGTGCAGACTTAGATCTTTGTGCACCTTAAACATCACCGTGCGTGGGGTCATGATGTCATCTAATGTTGCATGCCGAAAATGTAGCATACTGCGAATAATGTCAGATTCTTCTTGATGCAAGGCGCCGGATTTCGAGCCTATATCGGCCATGGCTTCTATCTCTTGGCGTATGTAGAAGGCTTCATCGTAACTGCGGCCCAAGAGCTTGGTGAGTTTTTCGGCAAACCACACAAAGGGTTTTAATAACACCACCAGCAAGCCTAGGGCAGACGAGACCATCGGCGTTAGCTCCCGCCAGTAATTGGCGCCCAATGTTTTCGGAATAATCTCAGATAATACCAGCACTAATAAGGTCATGATGGCCGAGGCAATGCCTACTGCTGCATCGGAAAAAACCACCGCGGCTTGTGCGCCAACGCCAGCGGCCCCTGCGGTATGGGCAATGGTATTAAGAGTTAAAATGGCGGCTAAAGGCTGGTCGATATTGTCTTTTAGGCGTTTAACGCGCTTGGCAATTTTCGGCTGCTTTTTCTTTAATATGCCCACATAGCTAGGGGTAATGCTTAAAAGTACCGCTTCCATCACCGAGCATAAAAATGAAATGGTAATGGCGGCGAGCATGTAACTAATTAATAACGTCACTGTTTCTCCTAGTTCAACGCGACTACTGCAGACAAAGTGATTTGCCTTAGGGCTAAACTATGACATTGTTAATCTGCAAATTCAGCAAATCCTTTTTACAAATTCGCTATGGTGCTGTATTTGTGTGGGTAAATCGCCGTAGATCTTGGGTAAACTCCGAAAATTGCCGAATCCGTTATAGCCCCTCAAGGCCGTAATTCTTACACTGACTCAAACTAACCAAATCGAGTGTACTCTAATGTTTCATAAATCTTTAATAACTAAGTGGCTGGCCGTATTCAGTATCGGTTTAATGTCGTTATCTGTTAGCGCTAAAACCGCTGTTGAAACTCACGGTGCGCTGGCCGTTAAAGGCGCTAGTATTGTTAATCAACAAGGCAAGCCGGTATCGTTCTCTGGCCCCAGTTTATTTTGGTCTAATAACGGTTGGGGGGCTGATGTATTTTATAACGATAGCGCCATTAATGAAGCACAAGAACAATGGAACGCGACTATCACCCGTGCGGCTATTGGCGTAGAGCCCAAAGGCGGTTATCTGGATAAGCCCGAAGATAATATGCGCAAAGCCCATGTGGCAATAAAGGCCGCCATAAAGCAAGGTATGTATATTATTGTCGATTGGCATGCTCATCATGCCGAAGACCACATCCCACAGGCGATAGACTTTTTTGAACAAATTGCTCGTGAATATGGTGAGTATCCGAATATTATTTATGAAATTTATAACGAGCCGTTAAATACCGCTGATTGGAGTACGGTGATTAAGCCCTATTCGCAAAAGTTGGTGGCGGCCATTCGTGCCATCGACCCAGACAATTTAATCGTTATCGGTACCCAAACTTGGTCGCAGGATGTAGATAAGGCCTCACTCGATCCTGTTACTGGTTACGACAATTTAGTGTATACCCTGCACTTTTACGCTGGCACCCATAAACAAGATTTACGGGATAAAGCCATAGTGGCGATGGAAAACGGTTTAGCGTTAATGGTAACCGAGTGGGGAACAGTGAATGCCAATGGCGATGGTGGTGCCGATGTTGAAGAAACCAAACGCTGGGTAGATTTTATGCGTAAGTACAATTTGTCTAATTGTAATTGGGCGCTCAATCACCGCGATGAAGGTGCATCCATGTTCAAACCTAAAACTAACCATACCGGGCCTTGGGCAGAAAGTGACTTTACTCCTTCTGGTTTGATTGTGAGAGATATCATTAAAAGCTGGGACACAACGGATTATGACGGCGACTAGATCCCTCAGCTTATTCATCGTGCTTAGTAAGTAACTCATTAACAACACCCTCGAATATCTTAATATCACCTCAGTTCTTAGTGCGGGCTGAGGTGATTACATTAATCAAATTAAGCAAACAAAAAATACTAGCTTCATTCGTTTGATGAACCCGTTATACTAGGGGCTCTTAAATTTAAACAATGGACTTTTAATTTGTCACAATCTGACGATCCTAATTTCAACCGCGAAAAAGAAAAATACGAAAACCCTGTCGCCAGCCGGGAATATTTGCTGCAACTATTGGTTGACCATAAACGACCACTGTCGCTAATGGAGTTTTGGGAAATCCTTAACTTGCAAGATGAAGACAGCCGTATTGGTGTGCAGCGCCGCTTACGTGCCATGGAGCGCGAAGGGCAAGTATTATTCAACCGTAATAAAAAATACGGTTTGGTTGATAAAATGGATCTGATCCGTGGTCGGGTTATTGGTCATCGTGATGGCTTTGGTTTTTTAAAGCGCGATGATGGCAAAAAAGATTTATTTATTGCTGCACCGCAAATGAACATGGTGTTGCATGGCGATATCGTATTAGTTAATGAAGCCGAAAAAGATTATCGCGGCAAGCGTGAAGCGCGCATAGTACGAGTGATTGAACCGCGTACAGAAGCTATCGTTGGTCGTTACTTTTTTGAAAATGGTTTTGGTGTGGTCATCCCTGATGACAGCCGCATTTGTCAGGAAATCATTATCCCCGCCGAAGATGTCGGCGGTGCTCGACAAGGCAATGTGGTGGTGGTTGAAATTACTCAGCGCCCACGTCGCAGAATGAGCCCAGCCGGTAAAGTTATTGAAGTATTGGGTGAGCATATGGCCCCCGGTATGGAAATCGAAATGGCCTTACGTACTCACGATATTCCTCATGATTGGCCAGATGACGTTTTACAGCATATTAAAAACCTTACAGAAGATGTGCCAGCTGAGGCCAAAGAAGGTCGCCGTGATCTACGGGATATGCCGTTAATTACTATTGATGGCGAAGATGCCCGCGATTTTGATGATGCGGTGTATTGCCAGCCAAATGATGATGGTGGCTATCGACTGTGGGTTGCCATTGCCGATGTCAGTTATTATGTGCGCCCCAATAAGTCATTAGATAAAGAAGCCCAGCAACGGGGTAATTCGGTGTATTTTCCTGAGCAAGTTATTCCTATGCTGCCGGAAGTGCTGTCCAATGGTTTATGTTCACTTAATCCGCAAGTAGACCGTTTGTGTATGGTCTGCGAAATGCAAATCAGCCCTAAGGGTGAACTGCAAGACTACGAATTTTACGAAGCCGTAATGAATTCCAAAGCCCGCATGACTTACAACAAGGTATGGGGAATTTTGCAGGGCGAGCCTGAATTGCATCAGCGTTATAGCGCTCATGTGGATGATATTCGTCACTTACATGATTTATACAAAGTATTAAAACGCACGCGCGCTAAGCGCGGTGCCATTGAGTTCGAAACTCAAGAAAACAAATTTATTTTTAATGCCGAGCGTAAGATTGATCATATCGTCTCGGTTGTGCGTAATGATGCTCATAAGCTCATTGAAGAATGCATGATCTTGGCCAATGTCAGTGCGGCGCAACTGATAGAAAAACATCAGGCTGAAGGCTTATTCCGTTTACATGACGAGCCAGATTCAGAGCGCTTAACCAGCTTTTTATCGTATTTAGCCGAAGTCGGCATCGAACATAAGATCCGCGACAAAGCATCACCACAAGATTTTACTCAGGTTGTAAGTAAAATTCAGGGGCGTCCTGATCAAGAATTAATTCAAATCATGTTGCTACGCTCCATGAAACAAGCGGTGTATGGCCATGAGAATATTGGTCACTTTGGTTTAGCCTTAGAAGCCTACGCACACTTTACCTCACCCATTCGCCGTTACCCCGATTTAGTGGTGCATCGAGCGATTAAGGCGATTATTGATAAGCAGCAAGGACGTAAATCGAAAACCGGTGGTTATGCCTATAGTGCTGAAGAGGTCGAGAATTTAGGCGAGCAGTGCTCAATGACTGAACGCCGTGCGGATGATGCTACCCGTGATGTTGCCGATTGGCTTAAATGCGAATTTATGCAAGACCATGTGGGTGACTGCTTTGATGGCGTAATTGCCTCGGTGACAAGCTTTGGCTTTTTTGTGCGCCTGACCGAATTTGGCATTGATGGCTTAGTACATATCACCGCATTGGAAAACGACTACTATCATTTTGATGAAGTGAAATTACGCTTAGTGGGTGAAAGCTTCGGTAAGGTTTATCGTTTAGGCGATGAGATCCGCGTCAAAGTGGCCGGTGTTAATCTCGATGATCGCAAAATTGATTTTGTACTTGAATCTACCACTGGCGATACTAAAACCGGTAGCAAAGCTGCGGGTAAAGCTAAAGCTGCAGGCAAAAGTGATAAAGCGCCAGCCGGCGCAAAAAATAAGGGCAAGCGCGCGCCAAAAAGCAAAGAGCGTCGCGGTGCTAAAGATGGCAAGGCGCCGGCAAAAGCCAAGCCTGCCAGTAAAAGTAAATCTAGAAGGAAAAAATAAATGGCTCAGCATGAGTGGCTGTATGGGATCCATGCGTTGGATTCTCTTGTGCAACGGGAACCAGAGCGTTTGATCGAGCTTTTTGTATTAAAAAATCGAGATGACGACAAGCTTAACAATATTATTAATCAGGCTCGTCGCTTTGGCGCGGGCGTGCAATTTTGTCAACGTAAAACTCTTGATGACAAAGTGGAAGGCGGTCAGCACCAAGGTGTGGTGGCCAAAGTTAAGCCCGGCAAGCAATACAGCGAAAGCGATCTTGATCGCTTGATTGAAATGAATCCTGCGCCGTTTTTTCTGGTACTGGATGGCGTGACCGATCCCCACAATCTAGGTGCATGTTTACGTACTGCCGATGCGGCGGGTGTGCATGCTGTAATCGTGCCTAAAGATAAAGCCGCTAAGTTAACCCCAGTGGTACGCAAAGTGGCTTGTGGTGCCGCAGAAGTGATCCCATTGATACAAGTCACTAACTTGGCCCGTACCTTAAAAGAAATGCAGCAAGCGGGTGTGTGGATTGTAGGCACAGCCGGTGAAGCTGAACAAGATATCTATCAATCGAAATTGTCTGGCTCAATCGCGTTAGTGATGGGCGCTGAAGGCAAGGGCATGCGCCGCCTTACTCGTGAGCATTGCGATGAACTAATCAAATTGCCTATGGCCGGTTCGGTTTCAAGCTTAAATGTATCGGTGGCTACTGGTGTGTGTTTATACGAAATCGTTAGACAAAGAGCTGGCTGATTTACGAGTTATCAAAGTGACAATTTAATTGGTCGTTATTGAAATTCAAAAAAACGGTGCTTAGGCACCGTTTTTTATATTGTCTAACCTGAGATCAGGTTATCTATTATCTTTAGGGCAATAGCCCCTAGTAATTAAATCGATGAATTTGGTCGACTAATTTGGCTTGAACTTGGGTTAACTCAACCGTGGCGTTATGCAGCATTTCAGCTTCTTTGGCTAAGCGGTCGGCACCACTATCAATTAATTTCATACCAGCACTGACTTCTTTGGTGACTAATGATTGCTCTTCCGAACCACTAGCAATTTGCATGTTCATTGAATTAATCTCATCAATTTTATGTCGAATGTCATCCAAAGCGTCACTGGCTGATTGGGTACTCTTAATAGTGTCGTTAGCAATATCTTTACTGCGGTGGGTAGCATCGAAAGAGGCATGTGCCCGTTGTTGCAACGAAGTGATAATACTTTCTATTTCAATAGTGGAATCATGGGTTTTACTGGCTAATGCACGAACTTCATCGGCCACCACCGAAAATCCTCGGCCCGATTCACCAGCCCGTGCTGCTTCTATCGCCGCATTCAGTGCTAACAAGTTCGTTTGATCGGCTATGCCTTTAATTACTTCTAACACACTATTAATTTCTTGGGTTTGGCTGCGTAATTCTGTGACCACTTCGGCAGTAATATCCAGTTCACCGACCAAGGATTGCACCAGTTGCAGGTTGTTTTGCATGAGTTTATTACTAGATAGTGAGACTTCCTGGACATTACGGGTGTTAACAGCCGTTTGTTCGGCATTTTGCGCAATTTCGTCAGTGGCGGTTTGTAATTGGGTAAGATGTTCTAACGCAATTTTGGTTTGCACATTTTGATCTTGTGAATCTTGATTGGTGGTATCGCTGATCTTATCGACCCGAGTGGATACTGCTATTAACTCTTCATTCGCATTGGCCAAGGCGCGGACAATGGATTGCACGGTTTCGATAAAGTCATTGAAGTTTTTGGCTAGACCACCAATTTCATCGTCGGTCAAAATGGGAATACGTTGAGTTAAATCTCCTCCACCCTGAGCAATATCACCTAAAACGTGAGATAGGTTTTGCAATGGAACAATAATCCAATGACGGAGTATTAATACCAATATGCCACTTAATACAGCTAAAACCAGCAACAGCTGAATAAGCTTTTCCATCAGCGCGGCATTCAAACGGTCGTTTACAGCGGCTTGTGAAAAGCCGACGATGACGCTGCCGATTTCACTACCATCGCTCCAAACAAGGGGTAAGGTAAGTTTCTGTTGTGTTTCAAGATGACTACTCTTAGCCTGTGCAATGGATTTTTTACGTTGATCCATTACGCTAATTTCGGTGATCGACTCGTTTTTAACCAGTGCATTGATAATGCCTTCAACCAGCGGTTGGTCATAGGCAAATACTGGCTCTTGCAGGATCACCTGAATCTGCTCACTAAACACTTTCTTTTCTGCATCCCAGCTGTTGTGTTCGTTATTACTTTGCATCAAATAACTGATGGTAAATGACAGCAGCAAAATAACAGAAGTGGAGCCAATTAATGCAAGAAGCACTTTTTTCATTATGGATTGCATGGCTATTTTTCCTCTCTTGGGTCAAACCAAAGTTCGGCACGATGCAGTGGTGTTTTATCCGACAAGTTGGGATTTTTAATATCGAACATCGTGCGTTTTTTTACGTTAGCTTGCTGCAATGCACTTTGCACCTCAGCATCGTCAAAAAACATTTTAGAAAACTGACCACTTGCTATCATCTGATTAAAAGCCCCAGTGAGTTTGTTCGCTAAAGTCTTATTATTGTTAGCAACAAAAAAATAATTGGGAGCGGTGTAGCGTAGTAGAAGGTTGTTTTCTACGGCTAAATTGAGCTCGGGGAAATTGCGAATTTCTTGCCAGGGCTCATGTAAGCCACGCGGAAAGTAATCAAAGCGCTCACCTTCAAGCATGGGGAATAAGTTCTGATATTTTAAGGTTTTGACGACAGTTAATCCGTTGAATTCGAGTATTGGTGTATCGGGCCAGAATTTACCACTGCCCGCTTTAAAACGCGCTAATTCTGCCAGTTGTGTGATACCAGCAAACATATCCTGATTTTGCTTTTTAACCAGCGGGATGCGCATTCCTAGCAGACCTCGGTAGATGGGGATATAAATTGCAGTGAACTGCTGCTCCATCTCTTTTGATGTCATATTCCACATCACATCCACATGACCGTTATTGAGGTCTTGGGATAATCGGGTAAAAGACAAATCGCCACTGTTGGATATGTCTTTATAGGGGAAGTTATAACTCATCCCGGCTTGGGTAATAGCCGCTTTTAATAGAGTATGAGGGAGTTTGGTTTCGGTCGGCTTGCCGGGAATAGCAATTGTTTGAGCTAGCCCTATTTGGCAAATGCCGAGCCATAATCCAATGCCGCAATAGCGAATGATGTTCATATCGGTTTCCTACGCATTTAACCGATTTAGTTGCATTCATGACGGCTTAGTAATAGCCAAGATATTGCAGAATTCAACAAGAACAGATATTAAATGCTTGTTATTATTGTTAATTAATATTGAACAGATTCAGTAAATCAAAGTTGGCTACAAAAAGAAAGCACAAACCATATTTCGTTAACAAGTTATTCAAATGATTTCGTTAATAAGTGAATTGTCTGTATCACACATGAAAAAGGGCTACAACGAGCTTGCTCTGATCAATAATATGTATACTTACAATATGCTACTAGCAAACAAGTTAACTCAATGGATGGATATTATTGATAATAATGGCGAACTTGAAAAGCCACTTAACGATGCTGCATTTATGCAACAAATTACGCCTTTAGCAAAATGGGATGACGTTGCTACTATTGAATTGGTTAATCCCGAATTCACGGTTGCTGAAGAGTAATAGTAATTCCTTACCGAAAACCTTGTTTTATCTTCACCAATCCCCCATCTCTGTTAATAAGATAGTCGTAATTTCTGCCCTAAAAGTTTTTCTAAAATCAACTATCGTCGCTGTACATTTTCTGTTATGATTTCGCGCCCATTTTATCGGGGAATAGATAAATAATGACCTAAATGGTTGTTATTTAAACAGAGAAAACTGATTTTTTACCCTATTGAAGGTGTAAAAGTCTTAACTTAAGCGGAGCACTAACATGATCCAAATGCAAACTAACCTGGATGTGGCGGATAATTCCGGCGCTCGCAGGGTTCAGTGTATTAAGGTTCTTGGTGGCTCGCATCGCCGTTATGCAGGAATTGGCGACATCATCAAAATTACCGTAAAGGAAGCAATTCCACGCGGTAAGGTAAAAAAAGGTGATGTACTAAATGCAGTGGTGGTGCGTACTAGAAAGGGCGTGCGTCGTCCGGATGGGTCTACGATCCGTTTTGATAGCAACGCAGCTGTGTTGCTTAATGCAAATAAGCAACCAATTGGTACGCGTATTTTTGGCCCGGTCACTCGTGAGCTTCGTGGAGATAAATTCATGAAAATCGTCTCATTGGCCCCAGAAGTACTTTAAAGGAGTCACGATAATGGCTAGAAAAATTCGTCGTGATGATGAAGTTGTCGTATTGGCCGGTAGAGATAAAGGAAAGACAGGTAAAGTCCTGAAAGTTCTTGTCGCTCAAGACCGTCTGATCGTTGAAGGTGTGAATGTTGTGAAAAAACACCAGAAGCCTAACCCGCAATTAAACGTTGCTGGTGGGATTGTGGAAAAAGAAGCAACTATTCATGTATCAAATGTAGCGATCGCTAACCGTGAAGGTAAAGCTGATCGTGTAGGTTTCCGTTTCGAAGATGGTAAGAAAGTTCGTTTCTTTAAATCTAACGGCGATCTTGTTTAATTAATTGGAGTGTACGATGGCGAAACTGCATGATTTCTATAAAGAAAACGTTGTAGCCGAACTTGCTAAGCAGTTCGGATACAAAAGCGTCATGCAAGTCCCTCGGATTGAAAAAATCACCTTAAACATGGGTTTAGGTGAAGCGGTAGCAGACAAGAAGGTATTGGAAAATGCCACTGGCGACATGCAAGCAATTGCTGGTCAAAAGCCTCTTGTAACTGTTGCTCGTAAATCAGTAGCGGGCTTTAAAATCCGTGAAGGTTATCCGATTGGCTGTAAAGTAACCCTGCGTGGTGAACGTATGTGGGAATTCTTAGAGCGTTTGATTTCAATCGCTATTCCACGTATTCGTGATTTCCGTGGCCTGAATGCTAAATCATTCGATGGTCGTGGTAATTACAGTATGGGCGTTAAAGAGCAAATTATTTTCCCGGAAATCGACTTTGATAAAGTTGATAAGGTACGCGGTATGGATATTACTATCACTACTAGCGCTGGTTCCGATGAGGAAGGTCGTGCTCTTCTTGCCGCATTCAACTTCCCATTCAAGAAATAAGGTGTAGGGTTATGGCAAAAGTATCAATGAAAGCGCGCGAAGCGAAGCGTACTAAGTTAGTAGCTAAGTATTCTGAAAAACGCGCAGCGCTTAAAGCGACAATCAGCGATGTTAACGTTTCTGAAGAGGAACGTTGGGATGCTGTTCTTAAGCTGCAACAACTACCACGTGATTCTAGTCGTGTTCGTCAACGTAACCGTTGCAACATTACTGGCCGTCCACATGGTTTTCTACGCAAATTTGGTCTGAGCCGCATTAAGCTTCGTGAAGCTGCAATGCGTGGTGAAGTCCCTGGCCTTAAAAAAGCCAGCTGGTAAGGAGTAGCAGATATGAGCATGCAAGATCCTATCGCGGATATGTTTACCCGCATTCGTAACGGACAATTAGCGAGCAAAGTAAGTGTTACTATGCCGTCTTCTAAACTTCGCGTAGCAATTGCTAACGTGTTGAAAGAAGAAGGTTATGTAACTGACTTTTCTGTAGCTGGTGACGTTAAACCTGAATTAGAAGTGACATTAAAATATTTCGATGGCAAAAAAGTTATCGAAAATATTCAACGTGTTAGTCGCCCTGGTTTACGCATCTATAAGAAAAAAGATGAGTTGCCAAAAGTAATGGGTGGCTTGGGAATCGCCATTGTGTCTACATCTAAAGGTGTGATGACTGACCGTGCAGCGCGTAAAGCGGGCATGGGCGGTGAGATCATCGGCTATGTAGCGTAACGGAGGGATAAACAATGTCACGTGTCGCAAAAGCTCCTGTAACTATTCCATCTGGTGTTGAAATTTCAATCGCTGGTCAGGAAGTTACAGTTAAAGGTAAAAATGGTTCTCTGAGCCGTGTATTTAATGATGCAGTTGAAGTTGCTAAAGATGATACATCTTTAACAACCTTACCTCGTGAAGGCGCAGTCAATGGCTGGGCACAAGCAGGTACAGCTCGCTCAATCTTAAATGCAATGGTTGTCGGAGTATCAGAAGGGTTTGAGAAAAAATTAACATTGTTAGGTGTTGGTTACCGTGCGCAAGCACAAGGTGCCAAACTCAACCTAACTTTAGGTTTCTCTCACCCTGTAGTATTTGACGTACCGCAAGGTATTACCGTCGAAACTCCGAGCCAAACTGAAGTCGTCGTCAAAGGCGCCGACAAGCAGTTGGTAGGTCAGGTTGCAGCTAACATCCGTGGATACCGTCCGCCAGAGCCTTATAAAGGCAAAGGTGTACGTTACTCTGATGAAGTTGTGCGTCGTAAAGAAGCTAAGAAAAAGTAGGTGGGTGAGATGGATAAAAAATCAGCTCGCTTGCGTCGCGCAACTCGCGCACGCAAAAAAATCAGTGAACTGGCAATGCATCGTTTGACTGTATGTCGTACACCACGCCACATGTATGCACAGCTTATCGCTCCATGCGGTTCGCAGGTGTTAGCAGCGGCTTCTACTGTTGAAGCAGATGTGAAGAAGGGCCTGAAAGGGACTGGAAACGCAGAAGCAGCAGCAGCAGTTGGTAAAGCGATTGCAGAACGAGCTATTGAAAAAGGCATCAAAGATGTTGCTTTCGATCGCAGCGGATTTAAGTACCACGGTCGTGTTAAAGCATTAGCTGACGCCGCTCGTGAAGCTGGCCTAAAGTTCTAGGAGTTAAATCATGGCTAAAGTAGAAGTTCAACAAAACGGTGATATGGCTGAAAAGCTCATCGCTGTGAACCGTGTGTCAAAAGTAGTTAAAGGTGGTCGCATCTTTAGTTTTACTGCTTTGACAGTGGTTGGCGATGGTAATGGTCGTGTCGGTTTTGGTTACGGTAAAGCACGTGAAGTTCCTGCTGCTATTCAAAAAGCAATGGAAAAAGCGCGTCGCAATTTAGTAAACGTAGACCTTAACGGCAACACATTACAGCATCCTATTAAAGGACGTCACTCTGGTTCTAAGGTTTATATGCAACCCGCATCTGAAGGTACTGGTATTATTGCCGGTGGTGCGATGCGTGCAGTCTTAGAAGTAGCAGGTGTACAAAACGTTCTTTCAAAATGTTATGGCTCAACGAACCCAATAAACGTTGTTCGCGCTACGATTAATGCGTTGGTAGAAATGAATTCTCCAGCACAAATCGCCGCGAAACGTGGTTTGTCCGTTGATCAGATTTTGAGGTAAGCAGACATGGCTAAAACGATTAAAGTAAAGCAAACCAAAAGCTCTATTGGTCGTTTACCTAAGCACAAAGCTACGTTAGTAGGTTTAGGTTTACGCAAAATCGGTCATGTCCGTGAGCTGGAAGATACCCCAGCAGTCCGCGGAATGGTCAATCGTGTCAATTATATGGTTGAGATAGTGGAGGAGTAACAGATGTATTTAAATACCCTTTCTCCTGCACCAGGAGCAAAAAAGTCAGCTAAACGCGTAGGTCGCGGTATTGGCTCAGGCCTCGGTAAAACCGCTGGTCGCGGACATAAAGGTCAGAAATCTCGTTCTGGCGGTACTGTTCGTCCCGGTTTTGAAGGTGGTCAGATGCCTATACAGCGTCGTCTTCCAAAGTTTGGTTTTACGTCTCGTAAATCATTGGTTTCTGACCAAGTTACGTTGACTGAAATAGCCAAAGTAGAAGGCGAAGTCGTTTCATTAGCAACATTAAAAGCAGCGGGCTTAGTTAAAAAAGACCGTTTGTTTGTAAAAATAATGTTGAGCGGTGAAATAACTCGCGCGATTACTGTAAGTGGATTAAAGGTTACTAAAGGCGCTCGTGAAGCTATCGAAGCTGCCGGCGGTAAAGTAGAGGAATAAGCTAAATGGCTAAGCCAGGATTGGAAAATTCCAGTGCAAAAGGTGGTTTGACCGAGCTTAAATCACGGTTGTTGTTCGTACTTGGTGCGATTATCGTTTTAAGACTGGGTTCTTATGTACCTATCCCTGGTATAGATGCGTCTGTGTTAGCTCAATTGTTTGAGCAACAAAAAGGCACCATTACGGAAATGTTTAATATGTTTTCAGGTGGCGCTTTAGAACGCGCATCCGTACTTGCATTGGGTATTATGCCTTATATTTCAGCGTCAATTATCATGCAGCTTATGACGGTGGTTCATCCCCGTATGGCTGAGTTGAAAAAAGATGGTGAAGCAGGTCGTCGTAAAATCAGTCAATATACTCGGTATTTTACCTTGCTGTTGTCGATCTTACAGGCGGTTGCAATCGCTAAAACATTGCCCAATATGATCGCGGGCTTAGTGATTAACCCTGGTTTTGGATTCTATTTTACGGCGGTGGTAAGCCTAGTTACCGGTACCATGTTTTTAATGTGGTTAGGTGAGCAAATTACAGAGCGAGGTATCGGTAACGGTATCTCTATTCTGATCTTTGTTGGTATTGTTGCTGGATTTCCGTCAGCTATTGGTCAAACCGTAGAGCAAGCAAGACAAGGTGACTTAAACATCCTGTTCTTATTGTTAATCGGTGTGATTATCGTGGCTGTAACGTATTTCGTGGTATTTATGGAACGTGGGCAACGACGTATAGTAGTTAACTATGCTAAACGTCAGCAAGGCCGTAAGGTGTTTGCTGCTCAAAGTACTCATTTACCATTGAAAGTGAATATGGCGGGTGTTATTCCACCTATATTTGCATCAAGCATTATTTTGTTCCCCGGAACAATTGCCAGCTGGTTTGGTCAGAATGAGTCATTTTCCTGGTTACAGGATGTGGCTTTAATGTTGTCCCCAGGACAGCCTTTGTATGTCATGTTGTACGCTACGGCGATTATCTTTTTCTGTTTCTTCTATACTGCGTTGGTTTTTAATCCGCGTGAGACAGCAGATAACTTGAAAAAGTCTGGTGCATTTGTACCAGGTATTCGTCCGGGCGAACAAACATCTAGGTATATCGATAAAGTCATGACCCGCCTTACATTGGCAGGCGCGCTTTATATCACCTTTATTTGTTTGGTTCCCGAGTTCATGATGATTGCATGGAATGTGCAGTTTTACTTTGGCGGTACATCTTTATTGATTATCGTTGTGGTTATCATGGACTTCATGGCACAGGTACAGACCCATTTGATGTCTCATCAATATGATTCTGTTCTTAAAAAAGCCAATCTTAAAAGCTACGGCCGATAAGTTGGTCATATACGGAGTGATGTAATGAAAGTTCGTGCATCAGTGAAAAAGATTTGCCGCAACTGTAAAGTTATTAAGCGCAACGGTGTTGTGCGCATAATTTGTGTTGAGCCTAAGCATAAGCAAAGGCAAGGTTAATTACGCAGCTTATTATATAAGCTATTAATTGCAATTTGGTCGACAGGTAAGTATCCTATCGGGCTTTTTAGGCTGTCGACAAGTACATAGAGGAGAACGTTAGTGGCCCGTATCGCTGGCATTAACATTCCAGATCAAAAGCACACTGTAATAGCATTAACAGCTATTTACGGTATCGGCGCAACACGTGCGAAAAGCATATGTGTCGAAGCTGGGATCGCGGAAAACGTAAAGATTAAAGATCTAGATGAAGCACAGATCGATTTACTACGTGACGCTGTAGCTAAATTCACCGTTGAAGGTGATCTACGTCGTGAAGTATCGATGAATATTAAACGTTTGATGGACCTGGGTTGCTTCCGTGGCATACGTCACCGCCGCAGCTTACCTCTTCGTGGTCAGCGCACTAAAACTAATGCGCGTACCCGTAAAGGTCCTCGTAAACCTATTAAAAAGTAAGCGAGGATTATTATGGCTAAAGCACCAATTAGACGTAAGCGCGCAAAACGTCAAGTTGCGGATGGTATGGCTCATATCCATGCCTCTTTCAACAATACGATTGTGACAATTACTGATCGTCAAGGTAACGCACTTTCTTGGGCAACTTCTGGTGGTTCTGGTTTCCGTGGTTCACGTAAATCTACCCCATTTGCTGCACAGGTAGCAGCTGAACGCGCAGGCGTTGCAGCGCAAGAGTACGGTTTGAAAAACCTTGAAGTGTTCGTTAAAGGACCTGGTCCAGGACGTGAGTCTGCGATTAGAGCTTTGAACGCGACTGGTTATAAAATCACAAACATTACCGATGTGACACCTATACCTCACAACGGCTGTCGTCCACCGAAAAAACGTCGAGTTTAATCGCCGGACTGTTGGAGAAAGATCATGGCAAGATATTTGGGTCCAAAACTCAAACTTAGCCGCCGCGAAGGAACAGATTTGTTCCTTAAAAGTGGCGTTCGTGCAATTGACACGAAATGTAAAATTGAAAACGCTCCTGGTCAGCACGGTGCCCGTCGTGGCCGTTTGTCTGACTATGGTGTTCAGTTACGTGAAAAGCAAAAAGTACGTCGTATCTACGGTGTATTAGAAAAGCAATTCCGTAACTACTATAAAGATGCTGCTCGTTTTAAAGGCAACACAGGTGAAAACTTGTTACAGCTTTTGGAACAGCGTCTTGACAACGTTGTTTACCGTATGGGGTTCGCCAGCACTCGTGCTGAAGCTCGCCAATTAGTTAGCCATAAGGCTATTGTGGTAAACGGCGGCGTTGTTAACGTACCTTCTTACCGCGTTTCAGCTGAAGACGTTGTATCTGTACGTGAGAAATCGAAAAAGCAAGCGCGTATCGTTGCTGCTTTGGAACTTGCAGAACAACGTGAAAAGCCAACTTGGATTGAAGTAGACGGCAAGAAAATGGAAGGTGTTTTTAAACGCTTACCAGAACGTGCTGATTTATCTGCTGAGATAAACGAACAGTTGATCGTCGAACTTTACAGTAAGTAAAGTCAAAGGATAAAGAGAGGAAACAATGTCGGGTTCTGTAACTGAATTCTTAAGACCAAGGTTAGTCGAAATTGAAAATGTATCCGCTACACGAGCTAAAGTAACTTTAGAGCCTTTAGAACGTGGATTCGGTCACACTCTTGGTAATGCGTTACGTCGTATCCTTTTGTCATCTATGCCTGGCGTAGCCGTGACAGAAGCTGAGATCGATGGTGTATTACATGAGTACAGCACCAAAGAGGGTGTGCAGGAAGACGTTATCGAAATTTTGTTGAACCTTAAAGGTTTAGCAGTACGTCTGGAAGGCAAAAACGAAGCTACGCTAACTTTGGTTAAATCAGGAGCGGGCGCGGTTGTTGCTGGTGATATTCAGCATGATGGCGATGTCGAAATCGTTAATCCTGACCATGTTATTTGTACTTTAACCGGCGATGCTGAAATCAGTATGCGCATTAAAGTAGAAACTGGTCGCGGTTATGTTCCAGCATCTATACGCCGTTCCTCTGAAGAAGATGATCGTCCAATTGGTCGTTTATTAGTTGATGCTTCTTTCAGTCCGGTTGATCGTATAGCTTACAGTGTTGAGTCAGCTCGTGTTGAACAACGCACTGACTTAGACAAGCTTATCATTGATATGGAAACCAATGGTACTATCGATCCTGAAGAAGCGATTCGTCGTTCAGCTACAATTTTAGCAGAGCAACTTGACGCATTTGTTGAGCTTAGAGATATTTCAGAGCCAGTGGAAAAAGAAGAAAAACCGGAATTCGATCCGATTTTACTTCGCCCTGTTGACGATTTAGAGCTTACCGTGCGTTCAGCTAACTGTTTGAAGGCTGAAGCTATCCAGTATATTGGTGACCTTGTACAACGTACCGAAGTTGAGCTGTTAAAAACGCCTAACTTAGGGAAAAAATCTCTTACCGAGATTAAAGATGTACTAGCTTCTCGTGGACTTTCATTGGGTATGCGCCTAGAAAACTGGCCACCTGAAAGTATCGCTGAGAAAGACTAATCGGTTCCAATTTAAACTGATTTTTTGAGAAGGAAATAACTATGCGCCATCGTCAAAGTGGTCGTCAGTTAAATCGTAACAGCAGCCATCGTCAAGCGATGTTTCGTAATATGGCTGGTTCTTTGGTAAAGCACGAAGTAATTAAAACTACTTTACCAAAAGCGAAAGAACTGCGTAGAGTGATTGAGCCGCTTATCACGTTAGCGAAGAAAGATAGTGTGGCTAACCGCCGTCTAGCTTTCGCTCGTACACGTGATGCTGAAGTGGTTGGTAAATTGTTTAATGACCTAGGACCTCGTTATGTTGAGCGTCCAGGTGGCTACATTCGAATTTTGAAATGTGGTCTACGTACTGGTGATAAAGCACCTATGGCGTACGTTGAACTAGTAGATCGTCCAGTTGTGGAAGTAGTTGAAGAAATTACTGAAGAAGCCGCTGAATAATCTTACAAGTTATCAATAAAAAACCGGACAATTGTCCGGTTTTTTATTGTCTAAATTTTAGTGACAAAAATATTTAATTTGAGTTCAAGTTACTTAACTTAATTCAGGTTATTCAATACCTTCGGCTATTTCTTCGGCGGAAGCACCGCCTAACATGGCATAACGGGATAAGTCGACATCACTGATCCCTGCGCTGTGTGCCGTTTCAATGATTTTTACGATTTGCCCACGCTGCATGCTCGACTGTTTCACTGCAGTGGTGACAACATCTTCAGCACTTTCAGGAAATGCAGCCAACATCGCATCTACAATATACTCACCAACAAAGGGTACAGCCTCAATGGCCGTTGAAATAATCGATACTAATTTATTGGGATGGGCTTTTGTTACTGTTCTTACAATGGTATCAGCCGAATCAGGTTCGGTAACGACAGCAATGCGCACAATTTCACTAATATCATCAGGAGAGCTATGGGCGGCCACATTTACCACAAAATCAACATAGCTAGGCTCAGCTTGAATAGCGGTTAATACTATATTACCGCAGCTAGTAATGCCTTTCTCTATGGCAATGCGTACTACATCTTCGGTTAATGCCGGTTGGGCCGATATGGCGGCATGAATAATTTCTTTATATTTGTCTGGGTATAAATCTAATGCAGTACCGACAATCACTTCTACTTTTTGCGGGTAATTACTGACTATACTCTTAATCGCTCTGCCTAGAGACATGTTCATTTGAACTTGTTGTTCAATAAAATCCCGAGAGAGCTGGCTTCCTTGCGCTGGTTGAACGACATTTACTGCTGAAACAGACGTTGCTGTTGCTAACAGTAAAAATGAACCAAGCATACATTTCATTTTTTAAAGCCTCTGACTAAATAGATTACTGCGTTAGTTTATGACGCGGGTTAGCCAAGTTAGTTCATTTCGATTGCTAAATAAACAAATAAAACAATTAATTAACATTTGTAGTGTGAATATCGACCGGTTAGATGATATTTGTCGAAAAAGCGAAAATAAGTGTTGATCAATTTCGATGTGAATGTAGAATGCGCCCTCGCTTCGGGGAGAGCCAGTTGGGCGGCTTGAAGTGAGATGAAAACAGAAAATATTTTGAAGATAATTTAGAATAAATTCTTGACATCGAAACAGGGTTGCGTAGAAT
>JAUHQD010000017.1 GCA_030418115.1 Alteromonadaceae bacterium BrNp21-10
TGCCTTTGGCCGCTTCTTTGGCGAAAGCTTCTAATTCTTTTTTGTTCATTTGCATCTACCTATCCTTAACTCTTACTAGAGTATGTTGTGATAGGCAGTTACACAAAATTAGTTACAGGCTTTACTAAAATCAAAGACATCTTTAAGCAATCCAGTTAATAATATACCTCAATGTCAGCAAACGGTATGCTGACATTCTCGTAAACTGAGGCTAACTATGCAGAGTTTTAACATTACATCTCTTTATGTACTGCTAGATCTGATCACGGTATTTTTACTCGTCCTGTTTGCGTTATTTTTACTTTCTCGCCGCGACGGGCATCTGTTTCAGCAGCGTATGCTCGGTAGTTTCTTTATTGTATTAGCTTTAAGTTATATGGATGGTGTGTTTGTCAGCTTGAACATATTGCTGCACGGCCAATATCCCTATATGGTCCATTATTGTATGTCCTTTGACTATTTGGTTGGACCTGCATTATATGTGTTTGTTTTATCCCTTACCCAGCATCAATTTAAACCTAGGTTAACGTTACTCTGGCATACACTGCCTTTTGCTATGCATTTGCTATTTTTGCTGACTAAAGAGGCCTCGTTTGACGACACAACAGCACCACTTTTCGATAAACAACAAATCTCTATTCTAGTCATTACCAGTACGTCACATTTATTCATCTATTGGCTACTAGTGCTGTCTAAACTTAATCAGTATAAAGCCCGACTCACCGCTAACTTTGCCAACACCGAAGTGCACAGTCTGAGCTGGCTATTGTTTATTTCTTGTGGATTAGCATTAGCCGCTGTCATGCGGTTACTCAATAATTTGCTATGGTTGACCATTCCAGACTATATGTATCAAACGGTATTAGACTTAAAGGTTATTGCCGTGAGTTGTGTTTTCATATTTGCCTGTACGGTTATATTTCGCAGTTTAAAGCAGCCCGTATTTATAGATTACAGCCAGCCTGAAAAGTACAAATCATCCGCTTTAGATCTGCATACTCAAGCGACAATGCTAGCGACTATTCAACAATATATGTTGGAAAAATCCCCCTATTTAGAGGCCTCCTTTAGTTTAAAGCAGCTCGCCGATGAGACCAATTTAAAGGCCTATCAAGTATCACAGGTGTTAAATGTAACACTACAGCAAAACTTTTTTGATTTTGTGAACAGTTACCGCATCGATGCCAGCAAACGTTTGTTAACGGAAAAGTCAGCACTGAGTAAGAATATTACGCAAATAATGTATGAAACCGGATTTAACTCAAAGTCGGTGTTTAATACGGTATTTAAAAAAATGACAGGACTTACCCCCTCGCAATTTCGTAAATCGGCCTTTTAATTACCCCTTAGAAATTGATTAGTCATTATTTGGTTCGACTTTGTAAAGTCGAACGTTATCTTTGCAATAATTCGTTCTAATTCGGATTCCTAACTTAATCTTTGGAATCATAAAATGCGTCATTATCTGTGTAGTCTTTTAATCTTTGCTTGCAGCTTGTCTGTCCATGCACGAGAGTCTTTAAAAACCTTTCACCCTGAAACAGCTTGGTCTTTTAATAGCCAACATCCTATCTATGCAGCTTCCGCAATAAAGGCGGATAGAGTGTATATTGCCAACAGCGGTGGCGTGGTTTTTGGCTTAAACCGCTTATCCGGCAAAGAAATATGGCGCTTCACTACTGCCGGGCCCATCTATAGTGATGTGTCACTTTCTGCTAAAGGGGTATATGTTCAATCTGATGATGGCTACCTATATAAACTCAATCAACGTGATGGAAAATTGATTTGGAAAACCCAAGTCAATACGCAAAATACGCTACACCGCCCACCGATTTTTAGCGATGCAGGCTGGGATTATCGCAGTTCTGCTGCCGTTGAATACGACGGCCAAGTATTGCTAGGCAGTGCAGATCATCATTTGTATTCGTTAGATGCAACCACTGGCAAAATACTCTGGAAATTCAAGTCGGATGCGTCTATTCGTGCCACCCCCATGGTCGCTGAACAACAAGTTGTGTTTGGCAGTTTTGGCGGATTTCTTTACAACCTAGACGTAAAAACAGGTAAACAGAAATGGGTGTATGACACCAATCAAATTGTCAGTGGTACATCAACGTTAGTGATGATCAATTCACAAGCGACATTACATCAAGGGGTTGTGTATGTCGGTAGCCGTGACACCAATTTATATGCAGTCGATATGCAAACGGGGCAACTTAAATGGTTTTACCCTTATCGAGACTCATGGATTGAATCACCGGCGACCATTGTCGACAACGTGGTGCATTTAGGCTCATCTTTTAAGCGTGCTCAAGTTGCTCTTGATGCTACAAACGGCGAACTAATTTGGCAAACTAATGTTGCCAAAGGGCTGTCATTTGCACGTCAAGCAGTCACCAACGATGCCGTATACGCAGGTACCGTGGGTGTTGGTGGTATGCAATATAGTGGATTTTTGACTGATGGAGGCTTACTTAAGTTAGACCGAAAAAGCGGTCAGGAAATCTGGCGTTTCCCATTAGCTTTACAAAAAAACAAGCCCGAACACGGTGTACTCTCCGCCCCCCAAGTAACCGAAGAAATGATTTATTTTGGTGGCCTTGATGGCCTATTCTACGCGTTAGTTGAAAAAACCACTGCCCATGCCATATACAGCTTTGAAGCGCAACGTGACCAATTAACACCCGGTGAAACCACCCGTTTAAGTTGGGACGTACTGGAGGGAGTAGAAGTGAGATTAAATGGCAATAAAGTCGCCAATACCGACTCGCTGTTAATTACTCCAACCCAAGCCACTCATTACACCTTAACCACTGCCGGTAATATTACCGACAAGCAACAAATCACCGTAGACATTATGCCTGCTGCCCAAATCAACCTTGCTCGATTTGGTATTGCCAGCGCCTCATCAATTGAAACAAACAATCCAGCATTGAGTGCTAAATATGCAATAGACAGTGACAAGACCACCCGCTGGAGCAGTGAATGGGCGGATCCGCAATGGATAACCGTCGACCTTGGTAAGCCATATACACTGGGCCGTGTGGTGTTAAATTGGGAAGGTGCGTTTTCTAGTCATTACCAGTTAGCCATCTCCGACGATAATCAGCAATGGCAGACCTTTTATGAACAACAACAAGGTAGTGGTAAAATTGAAGATATAACGACATCTGCAACAGGGCGGTATGTCCGTTTACTTAGCGCCAAAAGAGCCACCCAATACGGCGTATCCTTGTATGAATTTGAAGTATACGAAAAAGATGAATAGCGGGCGTTAATGAGGTTATTTATGCCCTCAATTAAGAGGGCATAAATTAAATTTTCGGTTGTGCCTTATTGCTACTGTCCATGGCGTCTTTAAAATCACCCCAATTAACCATGTCTTCCACAAAATAATCAAAGGCACGTTCCGGGCCTTTAACTCGCGCGCTGTTATTGACCAAATCTAAAATATAAAACGCGCGCAACACCCCTTGGCGCCGATAGCCACTATTTTTACGTGGGATAATTTGATCTCGCCATGTACCAAAATTGATGTAAGTACTTGGATGCTTACCGCCAATATTCGGTTGTTCCTCCAAAGGTACGTGAGTATGTCCCTCACCATGAATTTGAAAGCCATAATGTCGATATTCCGGTAAAAAGGCCGGGAATTGACGCATATCACGCAAACGTAGAGTTTGTTTATGATGTTGACTGAAAAAAGCCAGTAATTTCATTAACCCGGCTATAGCTGTAATTTCTAATCCTTTGCCATAACGGTGCATTTTTTGTAGTGCCCATTTAGCAAATATAAAGCCCCATTGTCGCCAAACGGGTGAGGTTTGATAGGTAAAATCCCAACTCAACCACTGGATAATGCAGTCGTACAAAGTGCTCTCGATAATTTTGACTGCATGGGCACCACGACCTTCATCACGCATTTCAGCTGTTTCTTGCAAGATACGATTCAAAGCAGCATAGGTTGGGCGATAGAGATCCAGTTCATCGAGGATCGATAACAAACGCTCATCGGTATCGTGATGATCAGCCAATTGTTGTTTAACTTTATAAATAAAAGTCGATAACACCCCCGCAGCAACCGAGTCACCAAAGCAAGGTTCAAAAAACGGCGCAAAGCCCAGTTTTTGCCAGTGTTCTATTTGCCAACCATCCGCGGCGGACCAACCCGGAACATCTCCTTCTTCGGGTATGGCTCTGCTGTTTTCTTTATCACGCCATTGACCGTGGGTGGTAAAAAAGCGAAAGCCGGTATCCCCATAATAGAATGGTAAATAGGGGGCGCTTAAAGGATCTGTAAACTGTGATTCATTACCGTACATCCGACCAATAGCTCGACGCTCTTCAATATCAATATCTTCAAGGCGGATACCCAAGGCGGTTTCATAAAAATACGCCAGTGCTTGTTGATCGCAAAATAACTCTTTATCGTGATTACCCACTGTAATCACAATTTTCACCTGTTGAACATTAGCGTCTCTCTTCAAACACCCAGGTAGCTCCCGTAACAGCTTAAAGAATTCCGCGTGTTGCACTTCAACAATGTCTTGAATAATTTGATTAACGATGGCAGAAAATTCCTGCACTTTTTCTCGTTGCCAAGGATAAACACCATGCTCAGCCCAGCGGCTACTGCGGATCATATCGACGATATCGCCATCGAGCACAAATAACACTTCATCAATATGGTAATTTTTACAGCGCGCCAGCAGGCTGTTGTAGAACGATTCCCACACATGGTTACTTAGATTCTGAAAGCCCACAGTGCCATCGGTTAAATGAATATCACTGACACTCACACATAATCGGTTACCACGCTCTGCTGGTGGTTGATTAATGTATTCTAAATACCCGTCATCGGCTTTAGCAAAGCCCATAGAACGTGAAAACTGTTGCCACATTGGCATAACAATATCCTTATTTTAGATCGCCATTGGGGTTTGGCTTTTCGCCGGTAATGCCTTCAGCAACTCTTTCCGACAACGCCGAAATCGTTGCCACTGGATTAGCTCCAACCGCGGTGGGTAGTAGTGCGCCATCAGCCACATACAATCCTTGATAGCCAAACACCTGGCCGAAGGTTTTTTCATCGGCGCTGGTGACGCCTTTATCTGCAGAATCTGCTATTCGACAACCGCCTAACGAGTGCACCGTGACATTCCGTCTTGCAGGCCATAACCAGTTCGGCATGGGTATAAATACCTTGGCATTGGCCCATTTTTTAAAACGTTTGCCCATATCGGTAATAGCGGTATACAACGGCATATTACTTTTGTAAGGCCAGTCCACATTAAGGAAGCCGTATTTATCCAGCTGTGCTTTACCATTACTTTTATCAATGCCCATACATAGCAATACCGCAGTAGTATATGAGGCATCCTTTTTAAGCAATTCGGATAAGGCGTAACCAATTCGACCGGTAGTGACACCACTAAAAAAGCGCTTAAACAATACTTTTATGCTACGCCATAACGCCCCTAGTTGTAGCCAACCTGGCTTTAATCCTTCGGTATACCAAGCGGCAAAATTAGGGAAGCTGGCATCTTCCAATACATAAGCGTGATCACGATTGAAATTTTTAAATAAATTGTAATCGGTACGCTGAGTGATCACTGGACCATAATTAGGATCAGCAGGCTTGTCACCCTCGACCACAAAAGATAAAAAGTCACCATTGCCGGAAAAATGCTGGCCTAAGTTTTGATTCACTGCTGGTAAGGTTTTGTACACATCACGGCAACGCAGTAGCAATTCATTGGTGCCCAAGGTACCCGCTGATACCACCACCCGTTGTGTGGTGGCACTGCATTGGATTTTATTATTTTTAAGATCCAACCAGTACACCCGATAACCGTTTTCGCCACTGGCTCTGGAATCATCTTCACCCGCGGCATTAAGGGGCACTATTTTTTCAGCCAGCACTAGTGTTTCAATTTGTGCTTGGTGCTCATGCTCGGCCACATGCAGGTAATTCAAATCGGTGGTGTTTTTAGAATGAGTATTACAACCGACATCGCATTCAGCACAATAAACGCAAGAGGTTTGTACCGCGCCGTAACGGTTTTTGTCTTGCACACCTATATCCAATGGCTTGTCAAAATCATTACCAAAAAACACATTAATATCGGTCAGTTCGGAATCCCGACCTTCATGTTTAGCAAAATCTTGGAACAACTTGGTTCGAGCAATGAAGCGGCGAGGATCCTCATTTTGCGGGATGGGCCGTGCCCCAAGTACTGACTTGGCGGTTTGATAATAAGGCTGCAATACCTCTTTCTTACAACTGGCTGGCCAATTGTCATCGAAGACTTCATCGGGGGGCTGTAGAAACACGTTGGCATAGATCAACGAACCACCGCCTAAACCAGCACCAATAACCGCATCCATATGCTCAAAAGCGCGAATATCAAATAATCCGTAACAATCTTCACTGCCCTTATTTTTTGACTGAGGGGAATCGTTACGTACCACATTCCACAGGTTTTTAGCCATATCATGAGGTGTACGGGGAAAGGACCCCATGGGATAGCGCTTCCCCCGTTCTAATAACTTCACCTTACCCGGCCATTTCTTTGATAAGCGGCAGGTATTGATGGAGCCACCAAAACCACTACCAATCACAATGGCTTGATATTCTAGTTGTGTTGTCACTGTATGCTCTCCCTACTGAAACAGTTTTTACTTTGCGACTACCCTATCTAATGATTTTTGTGATGGATTACCTACCAACGAATACCGTAGGTTTCCCATAACTCACCCATAAAGAAACGCCCAAATTTTCCCACAGTTTTGACTTTATCGGCAGTGGAATCAGCATTTAATACGGTGATTGTTGACACTAATTTAACCAAGTCTTTGACTCCTAGAGTTAGGATACCAGCACCAATTACTTCAGCCTCTTTATCCGTACCTTTATGCAGCGTGGTGTACAAAGTGGTGGTATCCGACCATAGATCAAACGCCAAATCATCGCGCACGACTTTTTTCCCCGCCAGATAATATTCTTGACCTTGATGGTTGAAGCCAAGCTCATACACCATAAATTTGGTTTCAGGCTCTTCTGCAGGAAAAAATAAATTAAAGACTCCACTATGCGCTGGCATGCCCTTACCCAAAGGCTCAAAATCTATTGTCCCGCCCAAGCCACCAGGGTGTGCGCCGGTTTTCACGAACTGGTCAATATCGTCGATATCCACCTGTGCATGCATGGCTAATTTAGTGCGCTGCTGCTTACCGCTTTCGGCACCTTTTTTAGGCACTGTTTCATCTAAGGTGAAATAGCCGGCCATGGTTTCTTTGAATTGAATACCCAGAGTTTTCGTTGTCATTGTTGTTACCTGAGGTTCAAAAGGAACCCCCTCCTTTGTCATTGAATTTAAATAAGTTTGCGCGTCTTCTTTGCCCAATTCAATTAATTGAGCATGGCTAATATCCCCCGTATACAAAGCCGAATCCAAAGGTAGTGGATGTGCTGGCTTAATTAAATGCAAACGGATGGGTTGCTGGTGCCCGTAAACCGTTTCACCGGCTTCAATACGTTGATTAATCTGCTGTATTTGTTCGAATTCTTTATGCAGTGCGCCATTGGCACTCATTTCTAACATTTGCACATACAGGTCCAATACCCCAGAGCGGTATTGAGAGATATTACCCATGATCCATACTAGCCAGATTTCATTGGCTCCGCGCTTTACCGCTTCCATCAAATTGGCATCTTGAATGAATCCTGAGTCCAAATATATTTCACCATCAATATCCACCGGCGGTAAAGCCCCCGGTAAGGACATGCCCGCAACCAAATAATCTTCTGTCATCTGCTGATGGGGAATAACTACATTAGTCTTGCTGGCAAAATGACACAAATTAAACGTTGCTTCTATTCCTTGGGCAGCACGAATACGCTCAAAATCAATGCCCAAATGCGGATAGACTTTTTTTCTAAAACCATCGGCACTGGCGGCTGCGGTAAAATTTTTAAGACTTAAACATTGATGTAACGGCATAAAGGCAATGGTGTCGCGCATATTCAATGTGCGCCAGCGTTCAGAGATATTTTTGGCATCCAACCCAGACAACAGCATTGCCAAATTTAACGACCCGCCGGAAGTACCATCCATATGCTGAAAGCTCAAGCCATGCTCAAATAATACTTCTAGCACCCCAGCCACGTAAGACAGACGCAAACCGCCGCCAGGTAAAATCAGCGAGCGCTTGACTTGTTGATCGTCACTTGCAGCACCTTGCGGTATATGTGTGTTAGCTGTCATCAAAGCCCCCTAGATCAACGCGCTGGAATGGGGGCATTGGGTGGTGCCAACCATTCTTCACTTAAATCTAAATCCACTACTGATCCCATACCCTGTGGCGCTTGTTGTGGTAATTGTTCGAAGTCTAAAAACCAACTCTCCATATGATCATCCAAGGTGCCAAAAATGGTCGGCATGTAAGCCGTCATCATTGCCTCTTCTATTTCTAATTCTTTAAGCCCTTGCAAACGCGGATGGTCACCAATCACAAATCGCGCTTTAGCTTTACCAAACAACTTCAAACCCAGTTTGGTACTGAGAATAATATCGGATTTCATCAACATGCCGCGAAAGGAGCAATAATTAGAGGCGCGAGTTTTTAGAGGTAATCGACATTTACTCGGCTTAGTTATTTCCAAATAGGTTACTAGCTGACCATCTAAGTCATATTGACTGCTGACCTTATCTTCACTCACCTTAAAATCGAGATTGGCTTGATGCTTGGGCATGCCCCAAATGCCTTTGCCGCCTTTAACTGAGATAGGCGAAGACACCGGTAAGTCGACCACATATTGCCCGGTTTTAAACCAATTCATAAACACACCGGGCAATAATCGTGGTGCCGGCTTTTTGCCATGGGTACAAGCAATGGCAATACTGTATTCAATATATTTGCCGATGGTGGTTTTTTGGTAATCAATCACCGTTACCACTAACAACGCTTTTTTCCACAAGCGCAGCGGATGAATATTGGCCGGTAAAAACTGTTTTGCCTTCTCGGCATTAATTGGGAAAACCGCCATAAATGCCGGCGAGTCTGTGGCTTCAACGGGCAAGCTAAAAGGAATACCGTCTACTAATGCATAGCGACCTGCATAATCCTTAATTCTTTGTGGTATACCAAACATAATCCTTCACTCCTGGTGTTAATGAATTCCTTTATCTAACGCCCTTATCATCAATGGAAATACATCGTGCGCGGCATTCTTTCCCATAAATACATCCAGATGACCATACTCATCGAGTAAATGTAGCTGGTGACGATTGGGCTGAAGGCGATCAAAATAATGAAAGGTTTTAATTTGACTGTCGGGCAAAAAACACAGGTTTTTCATGCCAGCAAAAAACGTAAAACATGCCGAGGTTTTTGGTGCCGACTCGACAAAATCTTTAGGCAAGCCGGTTAAACCTTCAACCGATTGTAAATGACCCACTTTAATACATTGGGTGATTTGTTTAAAAAACCGTAATGGCACCGCTTTAAATTCATCCTTTAGCCATTCATGAGTTTCATCATTGAGGTTTTCATGCCGCCACAACGCGGGAAAGCCGCTACCGTAGGTAAAACTCACTTGCTTGCAAACCGCGTTATTACATTCGTGATGAGTGGCTTTAACCATAAAGCTAATCAACTTTGCTTGCCATGTGGGTGCATGAATTCCCCAATGAGGATTCAAATATTTGGTCATTAAACTGACCATTGGCAGCAAGAAGGTTAATTTGAATTTGGACCAAGGTGGCACGATAGGGTGTAACGACACTGCGTTACTTATAATATCGGTCACTTGCGGCACTAAACCGGCAATAGCAGACATCATAAAACTGGTAGAACCCTGACAATGAATAATGGCTTTAATTTTATCGACACCGGTTTCTTCAATAATTTTTTGCACGGCGGCGGGATGATCGTAAAGTGCAGCTTGATCTAAGGTCCATTCATTAGCAGGGAAATCAATACTTGCTCGCCAGTTTTCTAGCCACACGTCATAACCCGCTTCAATCAACGCATCAACAATAGTGATATCAACAGGCGCACGATAAATATTGGCGCGCACACCGGCACCATGCACCAGTATCACCGGAGACTTAGTAGGCGATTGCTGACCTTGTATATGAATAAGATTCAACGTACGGCCATCCGCCGTGATGTAATCAACTGAACGCTCAACTAATGTGGCGGCCGCCACCTGAGATCCTGAACTTTCAACCATTGTAAATTCCTTGTAATGGTAGAGAAACGCTTAGCAATCTTGTCACTGTCACTAACCGCGATGAGCATCTAATAATCTTAGTGCTAACTTGCACACTTTGCTCGCAACTCTAGCAATCCTAACAGCAAAAATAATTCTTGCACAAAATTTATTCGATCAATAATATAACTGTATATTATTACAGTACATTAAGCTTTTACTACAACGACAGCAGAAGGAAATAAAAATGATCGGATATATCACAGTAGGTACCAATGACATGCCCAAAGCGGCAGCCTTTTATGATGCGTTGCTCGCAGACATGGGCGCTAAACGCATGATGGAAGAAGAATCTTTTATCGTATGGAGTAATGCGCCTGATAAAGCAGCGTTTTCCATTGCCAAACCTTTTGACGGTAATCCTGCAACAGTAGGTAATGGGGTGATGATTGCGTTAGCTCTAGAGTCAGCAGAACAGGTTAATGCCATGCATGCTAAGGCCCTAAGCTTAGGAGCAACAGACGAAGGCGCACCTGGACCAAGAGGCGGCGGAGGCTTTTATGCCAGTTATTTTCGTGATCTTGATGGTAATAAAATTAACTTTTTTACCATGACACAATAACCATCAGTCCTACCCTAGTGGATTGGCTAGCTAATCCACTGACATTTTTTCAATTTCGGGATAATTGTGAGCTAATCTGGTGTAGTATTATTGGAACTTAATACCATAGTCACAAGGAAGATGTATCATGCCCATCGAAAACATTACGGACATTATTTTTAGCTATCAACTGGCACTATTTATACTCGCCATTGTGCTACTTAAAACCTCAGTTAAATTTGTTCCACAAAACCGTGCTTGGGTTATCGAACGTTTTGGTAAATATAACCGCACCTTAGAAGCGGGTTTGAACTTCATTCTGCCCTTTATTGATAACGTCGCCTATGACCGTTCGTTAAAAGAACAAGCCATTGACGTACCTAGTCAAGGCGCCATTACCAGAGACAATATATCCCTTACCGTCGACGGCGTTTTGTACCTCAAAGTACTCGACCCCTATAAAGCCTCTTATGGTGTCGATCACTATGCTTTTGCCGTTACCCAATTAGCGCAAACCACTATGCGTAGTGAAATTGGTAAAATGGAATTAGATAAAACCTTCGAAGAACGTGATTGCTTGAACGTCAATATTGTTGCCGCCATTAATGAAGCGGCTGTGCCTTGGGGCGTGCAGGTGCTACGTTACGAAATCAAAGACATTGTGCCGCCCCATTCGGTTATGGAAGCCATGGAACGCCAAATGAAGGCGGAACGTGAAAAGCGCGCGCAAATCTTAGAATCGGAAGGGGATCGTCAAGCAGCCGTCAACGTTGCCGAAGGTCAAAAGCAAGCCATTGTATTAGCCGCACAAGCCGATAAAGAACAACAAATACTTCGTTCTGAAGGTGAAGCCACCGCCATTCTACGAGTAGCCGAAGCTCGCGCCGAAGCATTAGAAAAAGTCGGTAACGTGGCTAAAACAGAAGTAGGCCAAAAAGCCATCCAACTTGATTTAGCGACCTTGGCTATTGAAGCCAAAAAAGCCATTGCCAAAGAATCATCTATAGTATTACTACCGGATAGCGCTACCGATGTGTCGAGTGTGGTTGCTCAAGCAACGTCTATTATTAATGCGATGAATAATAAGGGTTAAAAAATGGAAATAATCAGCCAGAACCTCGCCGAAAGCTTTATTGCTGCAGGTGTATTAATGATTGCCATAGAAGCTGCCATATTAGGATTTGCTACATTGTTTTTATTATTCTTAGGTGCAGGCTCGTTATTGACCGGCTTAGCCATGAGTTTTGGCTTAATCGAACCGACCATGATCAATGGCATCGCCAGTGTTGCAGGAATATCTGTTGCGTTGGCAATAGCGTTATGGAAACCCATGAAAAATATGCAGGCCAATTCGGTAGTGCCGAAAAACGATAAGTCCGACTTTATGGGACTGACGTTTTTACTCACTAGCGATTTGAGCTCAAGCGCCTTATCCAGCTACCGCTATTCAGGCATTGTTTGGTCAGTGGTGCCAGACTCACCTACCGCTGAACCCATCCCTGCAGGAACCAAAGTCATTGTTACTGGCGTCGATGTCGGTAGCTTTTACGTAAAGCCCCATCCCGAAGAGTGAACTAGCCATGTGTTAGTTCACATTACTTACCATACGATTTAAGAAGTTGAGTACCCTACACATGCTCATTCTTTAATATTGATAAACTAAAAAATAAGAAGTCATGACAACGAATAAACGCCCCCTATACATACATCACGCAGGCTCTGCGTTATTGGAAACGCCGCTACTGAATAAAGGCGCAGCCTTTAGCAAAGAAGAGCGCGCCACCTTCAACCTTGCAGGCTTACTGCCACCTCGCTATGAAACCATCAGCGAACAAGTTGGCCGCGCCTATATGCAATACTCCAGCTTTAAAGAACCGATTAATAAGCATATTTATCTACGCGCTATTCAGGATGCCAACGAAACCCTGTTCCATCGCTTGTTACAAGAACATCTGGAAGAAATGATGCCAATCATCTACACCCCAACGGTGGGTGATGCTTGCGAACAGTTTTCCGATATTTATCGCAGTAACCGTGGGTTATTTATTTCCTATTCTGAACGTCATCAAATCGATGATATTTTGCGTAACGCCACTAAACCTAAAGTAAAAGTGATTGTCGTTACCGACGGTGAGCGTATTTTAGGCCTTGGCGATCAAGGCATTGGCGGCATGGGCATTCCCATTGGTAAGTTATCGCTGTATACCGCCTGCGGCGGAATTAGCCCAGCTTATACCATGCCGATAATGCTCGATGTGGGAACCAACAATGAGAAGTTACTCAACGACCCAATGTATATGGGCGCTCGCCATAAACGTATCGGCCAAGCCGAATATGATGAATTTATTGAATTGTTTATAACAGCAGTAAAACGTCGTTGGCCTAATGCCATGGTGCAATTTGAAGATTTTGCCCAACCTAACGCTATGCCGATATTGCAAAAATACAAAGACCAATTGTGCTGTTTCAATGATGATATTCAAGGCACCGCCTCGGTCACCGTGGGTACGTTGTTGGCAGCCTGTCGTTCTAAAAATGAAAAACTATCGGATCAAAACGTCGCCTTTGTGGGTGCTGGCTCCGCTGGTTGTGGGATTGCCGAACAAATTATTGCACAGATGATGACTGAAGGCCTGAACGAAGATCAAGCTCGCGCAAGAATATTCATGGTTGATCGTTATGGTTTATTAATGGAAGGCATGCATGACTTGCGTGATTTTCAACAACGCTTAGTACAGCCAATATCAGCAGTCACGAATTGGCAATATGACACGCCCTTCCCTTCATTGATGGACATTATGACTCATGCCAAGCCGGGGATTTTAATTGGCGTATCCGGTCAGCCGGGGTTGTTTACCCAAGACATCATTCAACGCATGCATGCAGGGTGCGCGAAACCCATTGTGCTGCCATTAAGTAATCCTATTAAGCAGATAGAAGCTACACCACAACAAGTGATTGAGTGGACTCACGGCGAAGCTATCGTCGCCACCGGCAGTCCTTTTAATCCTGTGCAATATAATGGTAAGCAGTACCATGTTGCCCAATGTAACAACAGTTACATATTTCCGGGGATTGGTTTAGGGGTTACCGCCGGTAACGTCAGTTTAATTACCGATGAAATGTTAATGATTGCCAGTGAAACCTTGGCCGCTTCGTCACCTCTGGCCAATACTGGTGAAGGCCAATTATTACCACCATTAACCCAACTAGCGTCATTGAGTAAAAAAATCGCTTTTGAGGTGGCTAAGCTCGGGCAACAACAAGGCTTAGCATTAGAAACCAGCGACGAATTATTGTTAGAACGTATAGAGGCCAACTTCTGGAAACCAGAATATCGCGAATATCGCCGCGTTTGCCCTTAACTGAGGTTACCTAAAAAGTTAAGTGTTGGTGCGTTTTGGCGCACCAACAAACTTATTCAACAGCGCCGGTAGCAAGGTCATATCCGTTACTAAAGCTACAATCATCGCCAGCCCCGTTAATAACCCGAAAGTAACACTGGGAATAAAATCCGAGAATCCCAACATACCAAATCCCGCAGTGATTATCACCGTGGTGAATAACAAGGCAAAACCCACACTGGTATAGGTTGATAACACCGCCTCATTAGCGCTTTGTTCATTGGCACTTTGCAAATAGTGATGCACAAAATGGATGGTATCATCCACGGCAATTCCCATGGCAATCGCCGCAATAGTAATACTCATTAAGTCCAATGGAATACCAAACCATCCCATGATCCCTAATATCAACAAGGTAGAAATAATGTTGGGGATTAGCGCAATAATAGCCACTTTAATTGAGCGGAATATAGCGAACAAGACTAACGCTAATACCGCATACACTAACCCAAGGGTATTCACTTGTGAGGCAAACAAACGCTGCAGTATATCTTGGTAAAGCACAAATAAATTGCTCAGGCTATAGCCCTCACGTTCAATGCCTAAACCTTCAATGTCTGAGCGCAACTGTTGCAAGAACTCCTGTCGATTAAAGTCTTTGGTGCTGTCTTTAACTCGGCCACTAATACGTAACTGTTGATGATCTTCAGAGAAGTAAGCTCCTAACAATTGTTCAGTTAAGGCTTTATCCAGCAAATGGTAAACCGCTGTTAACTCGTATTCCGTTAGCGGCTTACCCTGATTAAGGGTTTTCGCCAATTGGGTAAAGTTCACTACCGACATGGTTTTACCCATGGCCGGATACTGATCCATCACATGTTGAATCTTTTGTAACAACTGCACCATGTCTGCCGTTAATACTAAATCCTGTTTTCGCTGATCGGCGGTGATGTTCACCACCACATCCAAAGGCGTCGAGCCGCCAAATTGCTGATCAATAAATTCTAGTTCTTGGCGCACCTGAGTCGATTCACTGAAATAATGGATAAAGCTGTTTTCAACACTTAATCGCGCCGCCCCCACCACACTAGCAATCAGCAGCAGCGCAGCCATAATAAAAACCAACACCTTATTAGCCATTATTCCTGAGCACAATCGTTCCATGAATTTTGATGATGATTGCTGTACTTGGCCTTTTTGTATGGGCAATAAACTCAATAATGCCGGAAACAAGGTTAAGCTCACCAATATCGACACCAACATTGCCACTATCATCATCCAACCGAAAGCGATAACCGGTTGAATATTACTAAAAATCAAAGATGCAAAACCCACCGAGGTAGTGACTCCAGCATAAAAACAGGGCGCGGCTTTAGCACTGACCATGGCTTTTACTAATTGCCGCTGGGTATCATCAGGGCGCTCTTGGGCTAACTGCCGAAACTGCACAATAAGATGAATAACAATAGCTAATGTTAAAATCAATTGCAGAGCAATGAAGTTCGACGAGATCACCGTAGTACGCATATCAAAAAAGCCGAATAAGCCAACGGTTAACACCACGCTAGTGGAACAACATAACACCGGCAAAATCACCCAGCGCAAGGCTCTGAAAATAACGAATAACAATACACATATTACCAAGCCTATAGCGCTACCAAAGATGACCAAATCACTTTTGATAATATTAATCAGTTGATAGGCCAACACTTGCCCGCCGCCGAGATAAATGTCGGCATGGCTTTCTAGCGATTCCGTGATGTGGTAAATCTGTTTTATTTCTTGCTGTCTTAAGGTGTTTAGCTCGGCTTTAAGTGGATCAGCCTGCTTTGTCAGCGTTTCTATCTGAACTTGGTCTTGTTCGGTAAACTCATTGGTAAGCTGCTTTTGCTGCAAAACGGTAATTTTCTTTTCAATCTGCTGCAATTCAGGATCGTCTTTAAACACAATTTGAATTGCGGTAGCCGTTTGTTGTTCATTCACCAACAAGCCGGTATAAATGGGATGATCACTAAACACCTTTTGCATTTGCGTCGGCGTATAGCCTTGCTTCTGCCAACTCCAATCACTGGCATTAACGTTGGTATCTAGACCTTGCATAAAAGACAACAACGGCACGTTCAAAATAGAGGTCACAGCAGCGACCCGTTCGATTTGTTTGAACTCATCGCTCAACTTGCCAATATCGTCAAAGGTCTGTTGCGTGAATAAAGAACCATCTTTAGGTTTATACGCCACCAGAATAAATTCTTGAGGTGAAAAACGGCTATTCATTACCTGCGTTTGGATAAACAATTTATTATTTTTGAGCAGTAACGTTTCTGCAGAGGCGTCAATTTTAAAATATTGGGCAAACCAGCCTGTGACAGCAATCAGCACAACAAACAAAACAATGATTAGCTTGGCATAACCTTCAACCCAGCTCGCCAGCCACAACGGCTTATTCTTCGGCATATTGTTTATCCCTTAACAATCCTTGCATGTACATGTTTCTGAAAAACACATAGGGATCTTCGCTTTCGGCTGACAGTTTTTCATAACTTTCGGCTCGGGGAGCGAATCCGTGAATGGCACCGTAAGTTTGAATATACAAGGTTTGCGGATCATCGGTTAGCTGATGAATAGGGTTGGCCATGCTCTCAAATATTGAGGAAAAACCATTGCGGGCATCGGTAGGTCCTAATAACGGCAATACCACATAAGCGCCATAATCCACGCCATAATGCTGCAAGGTATCACCTAGAGTGGACTTACTTGGTTTAATTTCAAACCAAGCATCGGCAGGATCAAACAACCCTAATAAACCCACCGTGCTATTAATTAAAAAACGCGCCACACTTCTGCCCATATTGCTGCCATTGGCTTGTGCTAGATGATTAATGGCATTCAACGGCTCACGTAAATTAGCAAAGAAGTTAGATGCAGATTGCTGCGCAGGCTCTGGCATTACAGCTAAATAGCCTTTAGCGATGGGAATAAACGCGTAACGATAAACCACGTCGTTAAACGCAAAAATAGGTCGGTTAATAGACTCTAAAGGATCGTTGAAGGTAGGCGCTTGATAACTAACCACCGTAGGCTCAAGAACATCAGTACCATGGGAGCTATTAACCACAATAGTGGTGGGTGGTGGGCTTGCTACAGACGCTTGTTGCTGTTCAGTAGTGGACTGACTAGCGCAGCCACAAAGCCACAGAAACAAAAACCATAGAGGTATTCTATGCCAATGTTTTAGTCCAGCTCGATTGCTCATTCTTTTCCTTTCGCTTCGCTATCAACACGCTCTAATACACCAATCTAACCTGTTAAGTTTAAATTGAATACCCTTTTATACTGTCTCTGAGATTATTACTGAATGACTGAAAATCGCCAGATACATTATATTTTACTGCAATCTGCTTTATCATAGACGGCAGTCGTTTATTAGCGAGATGATGTGTTCGCAAACATGGTCAATACCACTATTTCAAACCGTTGTCATACACAATGCACCTATTGGAAATTTTATGCCGTACCTAATACTCAACCTCTTTAGGTTTTGTGGCATGACCAACAGCAAAGCATTGAACAAGTTCCAGCATTGCGGCCTTCATATAATCTGGGCAGCAATTAACACCACTTTTATTCTTTTCGTCACCATCACATCATTGAAAAGCGAACATGTACAATAACTTCTCTTTCAACTACGACGCTTTTAAGGTAAAAGGGCGCCATGAAAACTCCTAAACAAATACAACCACTGGTTGATGAAGGTCTTGTCGACGAAGTCATAAGCCGATTAATGAGCGGTAAAGAAGCCGATGTCTTTGTCGTGCGCTGTGGCGACGAGATCCGCTGCGCCAAAGTCTATAAAGAAGCAATGAAACGCGGCTTCAAGAAAGCCGCGCAATATCAAGAAGGTCGAAAAGTACGTAACAGTCGACGTTCACGGGCTATGACCAAAGGCTCCAAATTCGGCCGCAAGCAACAAGAAGACATTTGGCAGAATACCGAAGTTGATGCGCTCTATCGCTTGGCCGATGCTGGTGTGCGCGTGCCCAAGCCCTATGGCTGTTATAACGGTGTACTACTCATGGAGTTAATCACCGACGATGAAGGCCATGTTGCCGACCGATTGAACGATGTCATCATGTCTGCCGAGCAAGCCATCGAAGACCACGCATTGGTAATGCAAGACGTGGTACGTATGTTGTGCATTGGGCTAGTGCATGGGGATTTATCTGAATTTAACGTATTGGTTGATGCCTACGGCCCTGTCATCATTGACTTGCCACAGGTAGTAGATGCCGCCGCTAACAACAATGCCAAAGCAATGTTGCAACGGGATGTGGATAATATGACCCGCTATTATGGCCAATACGCCCCAGAATTACTCAATACGCGATACGCACCAGAAATCTGGGAGTTATACGAAAACGGCGAGTTAACGCCGGATATTGCTCTGACGGGTGTATTCTTCGAAAGTGAAGAAAGTGCTGATGTGGATTCCGTATTGAATGAAATTCAAGCCGCATTTGATGAGCAACAACAACACTTAGCGCGCATAAATAATACTGAAGGTGAAGAAGAGTAACCCATTCCACTGAGTAAAAACGGCCAGTAAAACAAACATATAAACAACAATGGGGCTTAACGCCCCATTGTTGTTTATACCATCCTTAAAACTGAGGGCAGCTAATATTAAAACCAATACTCTCAACTTTTAATAACGCCGATACATCTTCGCGGATAGACGTTAATGCCTCGACACTATCGGCCACTAAGATGACCGAGTACCACTGCTGCTCACCTATCAACTTGGGGTGTAACCCAATATTTTTATGGAAACGATTAAGTTTATTGGCATAAATACGGGCATTTTCTTCTTCGGTAAAATTCGCTATTTGCACGCAATGATTAGCTGGTGATGTGTTGGACATATTAGAAGCCGACGGTTGGGCTTTAGCCTGTTTTGGCGCGGCTGACACTGCGGGATGCTTGATTGGCGCTATTACTTCTGGGGCATGAGTTATAAACTCTTTCGATGCCAAGTCAAAAAATAGATTATAAGCTTGACCATCCAGTATGCCTTTTACGCTTAAAAGCGCATCATCGTTTAAAAAACTAACATCAAACTCATCCACCGACTCTTTAGGAAAATCCAAACACGCAACTGCTAAAGTCGCATTCTGGGTAATACATAAACCTAGGGTAAAATATCGACCACCAATGGTTTTGATGATGCTCAACCACTGATCATCAATCACCTTTTTTTGGCGCACATGCTGCGGACCCAGAATAGAAATATCGAGTGTTGTCGCCATATTGCTATTACTACTTAACCAACGAATTTTCTCATAGCTATTGCCCAGAATAACCGGCAACTTTAAATAAGATATAGCGGTGACATTGTCCTCACATTGCACTAGCACATGTGGATTCGGTTGCAGGCCAATACAGCCAATATTATCGCCGTATTTTCGGTCATTTTTACGCCACTCGTAATAATGCCCAAAGGCATATTTTTCGGTAACAGAAGATTTACTCAATTTACTGAGGTCACTGGGTGCAATACTGCCTAAGTTTTGATCACCGACCATAATACTCGAGCTAAAGTCATCGGCGAATATCAGTGGCGACTCGCTAGTGGCGGCACAACAATAACCGCTGAACATAGATACTAATAACCAACTAACCCACTTCACGCCCACACATTTTAACTTCATCGCCTGCAACCTAAAACACTGCCTCATAAAAACCACTTCCGTTATCCATTCACTATTATTGTTAATAACATAACAAGTTCAAAAAACAATCACAAAATCAATGGCAATCTATTCGAGAACTAAAATATTTAATAACCTGATGGATCATTCAGTTGTTTAAGTTTTATTTAACCTATGGCGCTAATATTAAAAAAAGCGAAAACCTATTACCGTTGACTGCACTAATTGCTTTATTCTGAGCTTAGAAATTTGTACGTTAATAGTTATTTTTATTGGTTATTTAGTTCATGGACTTCAAGGATTAAGGGTTGATGTCTATCACCCCTTTGTACTAAACAGAATAAAACAATTTTTGCCGGTTTTTTTGGCCTTGTACAAGGCCGTATCCGCCTGATTATATAAGTCAAAAAATGTCGTGTCATTAGTGGGCAAATCGACACTAATACCAATACTCGCGGTCGTATGAGCAATGTTTTTATCGGCTGTTTCATAACGCGCTTCCGCAATCGCTTGCAACAGCCGCTCACAAATTTGAATCGCGTCTTCTTGTTGTTCCAATTGCACTACAAAGGCAAATTCTTCCCCCCCTAATCGGCCAATTGCGTCTTCTCGCCTAAATACCTGGCGCATGGCATCTGCCGTCATTTTTAAGATTCTGTCGCCTGTATCGTGGCCAAATCGGTCATTAACGAGTTTAAAGTCATCCAAGTCAACCACCCCAGTGAGTAACAACGTTTTATTCCGTCTAGCCAAGCTCAAATGTTTACCCGCTGAATCTTCAAAGCTTCGGCGGTTAGGTAAATTAGTCAGAAAATCATAATAGGCGAGTCTTTGTAGTTTTAGATTTGCATTTTTTAGCTCTGCATTCTGAGTACTTATCGTCTTTTGCAAGTTTTCTTTAATTTCACGCAAGTCTTGATTACGTTTTTCTAACTGCTCTGCATGAAATCTTTGTTCGGTAATATCTCTTTCAATAGCAACAAAATGAGTGACCTGCTGATACTTATTTTTAAGGGGAATGATATTCATATCGAGCCAATAAGGTCGGCCGTTTTTAGCGTAGTTAAGGATAGATTCTCGAACTGGAAGCTGTTGTTTTAGTGCATTTTTAACGCGCTTTAAACTTTGCTCATCAGTAAATTTACCTTGGAGTATTCGTGGAGTCTCCCCCATAACTTCTTCCGCACTGTAGCCACTAATATTTTCAAAGGCTTTATTCACATAGACAATTTTCGGTCCAATTGGTGAATCAAGGGTATCCGCCTCAGTAACAATCACAATATCCTGTGCATTTTCAACCACAGCTTGAAATGAAAATTCCGACTTACGCTCGGTAATATCACTAAAAGTAATAATGATAAAACCATTATGCTCATCACCCCCCTCTCGGTAGGCATCTACAGCGAACCAGCTAATATTTTTTTCTTCACCGGTAAATACGCCATATATGATGTCATTAAGGGTTTCCCCCATTTCCGCCACTCGGGAAACTGGATAGAACTCTGTAGGCAATGTCGAGCCGGTTTCATCCACAAAATGCCAATGGGGATCCATGGCGTCTTTACCAATTAATTGATCATAAGTGAGTTTTAGAAGACTCAATGCGGTGGGGTTAGCGTAAAGAACTGAAGTATCCAAACCATGGATAACCACACCAATGCGGGCGTTATCGAGTAACTTCTTTAGATTTATTTCTTTAAATTGATTCATTACAACACCTGAATGATGCTTTGAGTTCTTATCGGAACATCAACCTAAAGCACGAATAATTATTTTATAACCAACAGGTTACATTCAGTTGGGCTTTCACAATTGATAACCATAGTACAGATTCTCCCACCGCGCTTGTCGAGTTAGCTATTCACTAAATTCTAAAGATTAAAGAAATATTGAAATTACGCGACGAAAATTATGGGGTGGGAGCCTCTGGTTGCGGCATCGTGCAGGGGCGATGCGCCAGAGCAGTTTCAGTCAATGCTTTGGATGTACTACCTATTCTCAATTGAGTTTCTGTTGTGGCGGGTATTTCATCTTAAATGCCTGCCCAACCCGATGCGCCGGCCCACACCACTTCACCGTCAATAGCCACTGCAGCAGATATGGCTGGGGCATTAATACTGGCTTTAAGTTGAGTTAATAATTCAAGCGCTTGAGGTTGGGTCTTCTGATTCAGCCCCAGTTTCTAACTCTGCTGCGGCCTCTAGCCTGGCACGTTCCGCCTTAGAAACGTACTTGTCCTTTTTATTACCGGCGCCTTTGGCTTTAGCGGCTTTGAGGCGTTTTTGCAGTATTTGGTTTAATTTTTTCTTTCTATTCATGGGGATATCTTATCTTCTTGGGCAATGTTGTATTGCAGATATGGCGGCGGAAATAATATAACTTACTTCGTCATTTTGGCCATTATAACCCATCCCCTCGCAGCTGTTATTTTTACTTGAATACAAATGGTTAAAAGCTGGTAATATGCGCGCCATTGCCACATAGCCCCAACGCACAGGTTGTTGGGGCTATGTGGCGAACTAAATCATTTTTAGCTTATATAGGTATCAGCATGTCAGAGAAAACTACCCGCAACAGACGCATCAGAAAAAAATTGTATTTGGATGAGTTTGCCATCTTAGGCTTTGAATTTAGTTGCAAGTTAGCTGTTGCTTCTGAAGAAGAATATGAGCAATTTTTTAACAACTTTGCTGAGTTAGTTAATAGCAACCATCTTTATATTACCCTTGATAACGATAGCGAAATATTTGAAGGCTCGGTAACCTCGGCCGACCGTTATGGCAACGCAGTAGAAGAAGACCGTGCCGCTATCGAATCACTATTAACATCTAACGCTATCGTTAGTGATGTAAAAGTAGGTCCATTGGTAGATGCTTTTTACGGAATGTAATCAGCGAACATTAATTCAGCTCGATTGGCAGATGGCATGATTTTCATGTCATCAAGCTTGTTTTATACTCGCCATTCTATATTCCAGTTAGCTACTTAAATCCCCCAAAATCACCAGCAACACAATTCCCTCTTTGCTACTTATCTGCCGGCATCGAAACGGGGGGTGTAAGTTGCACTTTTAATTGTCCATTACTAAAGATTAACCAAGGCGTTTTAAAATCCGTGAGTATTACTTTTCCATTAGGATTTTGTGGGTGATCGGCATAAGCAATAACCGCTAGCGCTTTTTTGTGGTTTGTTGGTAATGCTATTGACTCATCGCTAAAGCCCGCAACCATTTGCCATTGAAGAATATCAATGCTGGCTTGATAACCGGCTAAAAACGCCGATTTCTGCTGGAACCATTGATTTGAATTAACATCGGTCAACGCCGCCAATGCTTCGTTACTATATATAAAAAGCACATCAATGCTAATGGCGTGATGCAAGTTTTCATTAGGTGCAACATAAACTGCAACGCTGTTAACTTGATTATTCCTCGCCCACGGATTGACGTCATTTAATAGCGTACAAGCGCTTAGGTACGTCAATACCATCATTAACAAAAACAATCGTTGAATGTTTAACAACTTAATCATTTAGACACCTCATTACATGTGAAAATACCAGCAACCCTAAAGATGTGCCACAAGATGTTTATCAATCACTTATCAACTTTGGCAATTGCCTAAGTTAACGTAAAAATGTATAAGTTGATTTAACACATAATTTCCGCATGTGATGCCCATACTATACTGCTTGAATGTATAAACGACTTGCCAAAGTGGTATTAATTTAGGATGACACTTTTTCTAGAAAACAGGATGAATTATGCGTGAGCTTGACTTAAGAATAAGCCTTGACCAGTACTATCAACAAATTAAAGCGGTCATCATTGATAAACAACATCCTATTTCAGGTTTGTTACCCGCCAGCACCGCTATTACCAATCATGGCAACTATCAAGACGCATGGGTCAGAGATAACGTCTACAGCATACTCGCGGTTTGGGGGCTGGCGTTAGCTTATCGACAGCTCGACAACGACGATGGTCGTGCGCTGGAATTACAGCAACGCACGGTTAAATTAATGCGTGGTTTGTTGCGATCCATGATGAACCAATCGGCAAAAGTGGAAGCCTTTAAAAAGACCCGTAATCCTCTGGATTCCCTACACGCCAAATATGACACCGCCAGCGGCAATAACGTAGTAGCTGATGACGAATGGGGGCATTTGCAAATTGATGCTACATCGGTATTTTTACTGATGATGACCCAGATGATCGCTTCAGGCCTGAGGATTATATGGACGAATGAAGAAGTTTGTTTCATCCAAAATTTAGTCTATTACATTGAGCGAGCCTATCGTACGCCGGACTTCGGTATCTGGGAGAGAGGTGCCAAAAGCAATAGTGGCAACGTCGAACTCAACGCCAGTTCTTTGGGTATGGCTAAAGCGGCACTTGAAGCGCTGTCGGGTTTTAATCTATATGGCGCCAAAGGATCCCAACGCTCGGTTATCCATGTCGTTCCAGACAATATCGCCCAAGCCAATATCACCCTCACTTCCATGTTGCCAAGAGAGTCCAATACCAAGGAAATCGATGCCGCCTTGTTAAGTGTTATCGGTTTTCCTGCGTTCACTGTGCCGGACCAGACTCTTGCCAATAAAGTGCGCAATGACATTATTAGCAAATTAGAGGGGCGCTACGGTCTTAAGCGTTTTTTACGAGATGGCCATCAAACCGCGCTGGAAGATGAAGATCGTTTGCACTATGAAGAACAAGAATTAAAACAATTTGAGAATATCGAATCTGAATGGCCTTTGTTTTTTACCTATTTGTATTTAGATGCCATCTTTCGTAACGATCGCCAACAAGTAACCCATTATCGCCAGCGACTGGATGAGGTATTGGTCGAGCACAACGGCCAAAAACTATTGCCCGAACTATATTATGTGCCTGAAGAGTCCATCGAATTGGAACGCTTAAATCCCGGTTCACAAAACCGTGTCCCTAATGAAAACGTACCACTGGTATGGGCACAAAGTTTGTTTTTACTTGGCGCCATGTTAGAAGACGGTTTGTTGCGCCCAGGCGATCTCGATCCCCTAGGTCGACGTCATGCAAAACCATTAAAACAACCGGTGATACAACTAATCTTTCTAGCAGAAGATGAAGCCCTACAAGATGAACTTGCCACTTTTGGCGTTAGTACCGAAACTCTCAGTGACATTGCTCCGGTGAAAGTATGTAGACCAGAAGACATCGCCGCAGTGCACGCGCAAGTAGGACGCTGCGACAGTTTAGGCTTAACCGGTCGCACCTTCCGTATTCCTAAAAGTTTAGCCACTAGTCGGGTATATAAATTGGCTAATTCACGGGTAGTCTGCCTTACCCCCTCCTTTATGCAACAGGCATTCTTCCTCAGTTACGACATTGATTTTCTAATGCGCCGTTTTAAAAGTGAATTAAGTTATTTACAACGTAATTGGACAGAGCTTGGTAGGCCAACCGTTACGGTACTACTCACCAGACAAATGCTCGATGCCGACCGCAGCTCATTTTTTGAGTTAATGAAACAAGTAGAAGCAGGCGACGTCGACGGTATCGCGGTTAAACACGGAAAAATGGCGCAATTAGCAGCGACGGCTGCCATAGAGCGTATTGAAAATTTACATGATTTTGTGTTGCCTGATGCACCGCTAGAACAAATGTTAGCCACATCATGCCGACTAGACGTAAGTGCCCAACATATTGCCTTATCCCAAGCCGAAGATTTGGAAATCGACCTATGCACGGACCAGCACATATTAGTGACTCGCTTAGCAACGGCAAATAATGTCTATGAGCAAATTGCCATTTTGTCGGCATTGGTAAAATTACAAAACCTAGACGCAACCGTCAGTATTAATAACGCCGTGTATTCACTGCGCGACCTTATTGAAGAAGTGTACTGTCAGGCGGGTCGCTTTCGGGTGTGGTCGGTTTTACGTGCTGCCTCAGGTTTACTGGGCAAATCAGATGGCGACTTAGGTTTGGCCGTAAGTGCACTATTGGTGGCGCAAAAAATCATTCAGGTGGGCCGTTCCTATACCGATGAATCGTTGATTTGTCGCCCACTCCATGACGATGAGTTACTGGCTAAGATCCATAGCTATTGCCGCGAAGATGCACGGGACCAAATTTTAACTCAAGAAGTACTGCTGTGTTTGGGCTTATTAATTAAGGCACGCCCCGAGCTCTTTAGTGAACTACTCACCATTAGAGTAAGCCATTTAATAATGTTACTCAGTAGCCAAATTGCTCGAGCAGACAACATTGAGCCCGATGAAGCCTACGAGCGTTTAATGAACATCGCTCCTTCAATCATTCAACAACGTTTGGAAGCGGTATTGGAAGACTACCAATCATTAAATGATTTACCGTTAAAAATGGAAATACTGCACGCCAAGGGTTCCACCGATAATTTACAATGGCAGCAAAATCTTGGTCTAGAAAGGTTGGATACACCAGCAGATGGTTGGTTAGCCTGGCGTCAACATCAAGGAATTATTGATCGCCGTTCGGCTGATTTTAATGAAAAAATCTGGTTAATTCTGCATCACACCACGGGTTTGGTGATTGGCAATAAAATGGACAAACGTAATAGAATCAACAGCGGTGTGGTGCTCAGTGACATGACCCCTGGCGAGGCCGCTTTTGCCTTATTAACTGAACACATGTTAAATAACATTCAGGCGGCTGAATATCGCCAATTAACCGTTGAAGCTCTAACCGCCATGGCCAGCTTTTTTACCCAAAACCCAAGTTTAAAAGTCGATGAAGCGATAGCGGTTGATGTCACCATTGGCCACGCAGTTAATTTGGCTTATTTACAATCCTACCCACAACGTGCCGATAATTATCACGAACACAAAAGCCATGCATGGGACTGCTTTTATGCCAGCTCATCTCAAGAAACCACCGCGTTTATTGTGCAAGCCCTGAGTAATCTACTCATAGTACGCACGCCAGCCTTGGAGTTTTAGCGTAGGTAATTGAACGGAAATTAAGGATGATTGCCGTTACCGGTTAACCCCCTCTACTAGATTCCGTTAAACAAGTCACAAAAAAGCCGACACAAGGTCGGCTTTTAATGTTTTATATAATGCTTAGCAATCTTTTACATCGCCACCGGTTTTTTCTTTAGTGGCGATACAGGCTTCTTTTAGTTTCTGTAAGCCATCTTCTTTTAATTCAGCGGCTTTTTCTTTGGCTGCATCGGTCATTTCGCCAGCCTCTTCTTTTGCTGAATCATAGGCTTCTGTTGCGCCTTCTTTAGCGGAATCATAACCATCAATAACACCGTCTTTGGCATCTTCCATTACTTCAGCGGTTTTATCCTTAGCTTGTTCCAGTTTGGCTGCGGCTTCTTTTTTAACTTCTTCTGTTTTCTCTTTATTCGCTTCAGAACAACCAGACATGCCGAACAAGGAAAGGGTGATTAATATGGCTAGGGTATTTTTCGTGATATTCATACAAGATCCTCTTGTGTGTAGGCGTAATACTACGCAACAGTAATAGCGACGTTATCAATTACTACCACCACTATATACCCAATTTTTTAAAAAAATAAGACTTACATCAGCAGCAAATAAGTGAGTTAACCAAATCACCCAAGCTTAGCTTCTCAAAGATCCTAGATTGTCGTGTCTAACTACAATTTATAGAAATATAAAAGCCAGTAACGATAACAACACCAGTCACCAACAACCATCAACAATCAATAAAACGTTAATATAATTAACAAATAGATCATAACTAGTCATTAAATATCACAAATCAATCAAAACATTTCACATTTTTCTTGACCAATACAAAATCACCTGTCTATATTATGACCCTTAATCATACTGCAGCATTGTTTTGAACTATCTCAAAAAGGAACATATTTCATGAAATACAGCGATATGCGTAGCTCAATAAGCTTGAACAGCGCTAAATATCTCAAGTGCTCATTAATGAGCCTAACCATTGTAAGTGGACTACTAATCCCCACTTTTGCAGTGGAATTAGCATTTCCACCAGAACAGCTCACGGCCACGTTCGTTGGCGCCGCTTTTGACGGTTCCTCCCCTATCACCGTGGATGGAATAAGGGACAATGCCTATCCCCTGCAGGGGGCTGCTATTGATAATGCAAAGAATGGCGCAGCTAATGCTGATATTGTCACCAATACTCACGGAACCATTAGGTCAGTTTGGGATGGCCGTACGCTATATATGTTTGTTGAAGTGAATGATGACACACCTTCGTTGAATCCAACTTTACCTGCATGGGGTGCCAGCTCTGCAACCAATTTTGATGGAGTAGAATTTGCTCTTGATTTCTGGAACGACAAAATTGACAAATTTGAAGATGACGATGGTTTGTTTACCATTTCACGCGACGGCAAACTGACTTACCTTCCTAACGGTGGCGTTATCAATCATCAGTCTGTACACGCGTTCCGAGATGGTCGAGAATATTCCAATCGAATCAAAGACTTTGCCGTTACTTCTACTGCACAAGGTTATACAGTGGAGCTGGCAATCGAAATATATGGCGCTCCATTACAAAATGGTACCAGTTTTGGTATTGACGTCATGATTGGTGATGCACCACAAGATAACACCAATAGAAATGCCCGGGTTTACTGGAGTCATCAAGATAATAGTTATCGCGCAAGTAGCCCCGATGGTAATGTCGATTGGGGCACAGTAACGCTGGAAGGCTGGAATGGCAGTGATGCCTTTGCATTCAGTAACTGGAACCTAACCAATCCCATTCGTTGGGCTGAATCTATTTCTCTTCCCAAAGGAGTTTGGATTGAATCAACCGAGACTGAGCTTAATGCGGCGTTAACAGAAGGGCATGCCACGTTGAATGCAGTGGCTAACGCCACAAATCAAGCGGCGCAATCGAGCATCGATGCCTCTGCCGCGCGAGTTGAACAAGCTATCGCAGGATTGCGTTGGGCAGATACACGCTATCCGGATCCAATGGATTTACCCTCATTGTTTACCTTACCCAATCCCTGGACTTTCTTTGATCAAACACCCGTTGAGTCTCCAGCAGAATGGCGTGGAGAGAATGGTCGACGTGCCGAAATTCTGGATCTGGCGCAATTTTATGAGTATGGCTATAAACCTGGAGCACCAGATGCCTTTAGCGTAACCGGCATTACAAATAAACCAGCCGACCCGGGTTTTTGCTTTGGTACATTCTGCTTTGTCCCCCCCTCACCGGCGCATCCTGCTATCAATGTGTCTATTACCTATAATGGTATAACGGCACCAATGAGTTTTGACTTATTTTTACCCTCGAATGAACAACGAATTTCTGCAGGACATGACAATGGGCCTGTGCCCGTGGTGTTGTCATTCGGTGGTTACATTGAGGATTATGTCGCGGCCGGTTTCGCCGTCATGGTGGTACCAACCTCAGTGACCACTGATGACCGTAACAATCCTTGGGGAGCGCGTTCTGGTACATTTCGTACCTTCTTCCCCTACGCAAGAAATGGTGATGTTAACGAAATAAGTAACGAAATGGCGGCGGCATGGGGTGCATCGCGAGCCATTGACGCATTGGAAATGGCAGTAAACCAGAATGTTGAATTTACCGGTTTTGGTCCAGCAAGTGAATTTGTGGCAGCGGATAAACTAGCGGTAACTGGATTCTCTATCAATGGTAAATATGCTTTTGTGTCAGGTGTTTATGATGATCGTATTGATGTGACAATCCCAGGAGCGGCAGGCGCAACAGGACCGGAACCTTATCGTTATGTTAACTCTGGTCATCAGTACAGCTGGGGTGAATCAGGTGGTCAGGAAGTAATGGGCGATACCATCCGACACAATCCGGGCCGCACCACGGAATTATTCCGCCGTTTTCTGGAACCCTTCCATTTTTATGAACGCAAAGAAGGGGCTTGGGGTTACGGTGACCGCCTACCTTTTGATCAAAATGATCTGGTAGCTACTTTAGCGCCTAGAGCAATAGTGCTACACCATACTATCGACGACTATGGCAACGGCTCCGAAGGTGATGCATTAAGCCTAACGGTATCAAAAATCATATATAACTGGTTAGGTTATGATGCCGACGACTTGGTTAAATTTAACCTCAGAGCAACAGGTGGTCATGGCGAAGATTCAAGTCAACGCATACGCACCGCCGAGTACCTTGACCATTACTTTTATGCCATCCCCATGTCTGAGCCGGTTGCTACTCACTTAAATACCAACCCATTTCTGGATGATGGAGCTTATGATACCTATTTTGGAGGCATTGAAACCCTTGCTCCATGGATGAATTCACGAGATATCGAGCTGGATGTGGCGGTGACGCCCACACAGATAACCGAAATGCGCGATGCCACACTTAATGTTGAGGTGACGGGCAGTAATCTGAAAGACCGAGAACTTACCGCCTATTTAATTAAAGATGGAACCGAAATAGCCAATACTCCAGTCATTGCTAACAATAATGACTGGAATGGTATTTGGCAGGGATCGATCCATTTTGCTGCAGCGTCAGTTAACAGCGGTTCATACAAAGTTGTGGTTAAAGTGGCTAGTAATGATGCCCAAGTCGATACGAATCTAACTATTCTTGCCAAAGGAGATATTAACGGAGATGGCGTCATTTCCGCCCAAGATATCTTGGCTTTGCGTCAATTTATGCGTAGTAGTGTCGATGATTGCAATACCTGTGACCTTGACAGTGATGGCATGATTACCAGCAAAGATTTACGAGCACTTGCTTTACTTATTCGTGCTCAGTAAGTCAGGCCTTATCAAGATTGTTAAAAAATAATAATTTATATAACCCATAACATTAATAACAGGAGCCAATATTTGGCTCCTCATTTGAAAGGTAATTTATGAAAAATTTAGTTAAGAAATTGGCGAACACAGGTGGACTGATACTTTGTTTATTTATGTCAGCTCAATCCAATGCCGCAATCATTAATTTAGAGGTGGCTGATTCAGTTGGAATTGGTAGCAGTTTTGATCTAATTGTTAGTATTTCTGATTTAAGTTTGGATGATTTGTCAGTGTTCGATATTGATGTGGCTTTTGATGACACTTTGTTGACTTTCACAAACTTAAGCCTGGTTGCGGATCCTTGGGGAAGCTTTCATGATCAATTTGGGCTAAGTGGGGAAGAATATCTTCCGGGATTAGTAAATATTCTGGATGTGTCCGACTTACTCGATTTTTCCGGCCAAGCCGATACATTCGTTTTGGCAATATTGAGTTTCGATGCCATCGCAATGGGAAATGCCAGTTTTTCTGTTGCTTATCAGGATTTAGTTGACGGTAACGGTCTTAGTCTGGTTGCAACCAGTGACTCGACTAACCTTTCCGTTGTACCTGAGCCGGGGAGTATGGCAATGTTTTTATTTGGCTTGGTTGCACTAGTATCCCGATACAGCCCCGCAAAAAAGAATTTCATCACTAAATAAACCGCACAGCATTTTATGCATGCCATTAGTTCATCTGGGATAGCAATTTCCTAGATGAACTATATATTTAGTGATTTCAATTTTTACGATATCAATATCCATTTAACACAAAAATAGTCTGCAGCAACCCATTGATAAATAAACCTTATATATTAGCCATTATCGTCAGGTTTCTTTACAACATTGAATTTAAAAGGATTTTAAATAGCTAACAGTAATCGCCCCATGTCCTTATGAGTATCATAACCAAGGTGTTTTACGCATACTGGAGCCAAACTTGCATAGACCTATTGTTAATAACGTTTTACGGCAATTCTAGCGTTATAAGTGTTGGGTAAGATATTCATGTCGACAGGTAAGTCGCTCCTCTTGTAGTCCAATTTTAAATCCACAAACCATTCTTGCTCACAAGCAAAAACATAATAATAAAGGCTAGGACATATGAATATCAGTTCGACTACGTCGACCAATATTGATCATTTTAATAAAAATTCCATCACTAGAATGCTCAGTTTAACACTAGCGATTGGCAGCTATGGCATCATTAATAAACGAGCCTACGCCGCCATAATCTGCCCTGAAAATAGTACTTTAACGGTAAATTCCAGTGAAACCTTTACTGAAACATGTGATCTGGACAGCGCCAGTTCACTTACCATTACGGGTTCTTTATATAATGAGAGCACACTTAACAACAGCGGCACGATAATTAATTACAATCGTACATATAATCAAATTAGTGGAATATTAAACAATAACACTGGTGGGTCGCTGACCAATAACTATGGTTTATATAACGATGGAGAAATTAACAACACCGGTGAAATAGCCAACGACGGGGGCTTGTATAACTACGACGGGGGCTTATTAAATAATAATACTGGCGGGTCTCTGACTAATAGTTATTTTTTATCTAACTACGGCTCACTCAACAACGACGGTAACATAACCAACGACGGTGGTTTATATAACTACGGTACAGCAAACAACACCGGCGATATAACAAATGACAATAGTTTATATAATGCAGAAGGCGGCATTTTAAATAATAACACTGGCGGGTCCCTAACCAACCAAGATCTCTTAACTAACTTCGGCACACTCAACAACACTGGTGAGATAACAAGCGACGGTGATTTATATAATTACGGTAATTTAAATAATAAGGCTAGTGGGTCACTGACCAATAGCTATTTTTTAGTTAACTACGGCACAGTAAACAACAGCGGTGAGATAATTAATGACGGCGGTATAATTAATGAAGATGATAGCATCTTAAATAATAATGCTGGTGGATCGCTGACCAATAATATTAGTTTATATAACTACGGATCACTCAATAATACAGGTGAGATAATCAATGACGGTGGTTTATATAATTACGGTAATTTAAATAATAATACTGGCGGGTCGTTGACCAATAATTGGGACTTAATTAACCACACTACGCTTAACAATAGTGGCACACTAACCAATGAAAAAAACAGTATTCTGGATAATTATGGCAGTATTAATAACTCTGGTGAACTAATTAACAATAGTGTCGGTGATAGTGCTTATGGAATTTATGCCGGTCTATACAACAATCGTAGCTTAAGCAATGAAACTGGTGGCACGTTAACCAACAATGGCATTTTGTCGAATATTGGTACTATTAATAATTCAGGCTCCTTCGAGGTAACCGCTGGTGGGGAAGTTAATGAATTTGTTGCCGATCCAAACCCACAAATTACCCATCAAGGATCCTTTATCCAATCCGAAGGCAGCACCATTATTAATGGCAGCATGAGCCAGAATAGTATCGTATTTAATGGCGGTACATTATCCGGCAGTGGTACGCTAACTTCAGCCAATGCAATATTATTAGGTGAAGATGCCTCGATTAATCCGGGTAACTCACCGGGTACATTAAATATTAACGCCGATCTGGATTTATTTGGTACCTTAACGGCCGAATTTTTAAGCCCATCAAGCTATGACATTTTAAATGTAAATGGTGTAGTAACCTTTGCTAGTAGCACAATGTTTGACTTTACGTTTGACTCAAACTTTATGCCGACCGATGGACTGGAATTAGACTTTTTGTTTGCCTCTGGCGGCTTCGCTAATTTTGACATGGTTAATTACAGCCTTGCTGGCATTAGCGGATTTAGCTGGGATGTCTTCTTTGATGATGTTGATAGTGCATTATCACTACGTTTTACTCAGGTAACAAATACCGTACCCGAACCAGCACCCATCTTATTGTTTGGCCTAAGTCTGCCATTAATGGCATGGGCTACCCGCAAACGCCGTACTAAATTGGCAGCATAATTTATTTGTAGCCTTTGTATCGGTTAGAAGCCTGTGACGCTACTCATCACCACCAGTAGCGTCACAGGCTCTTTTTTAACTCACGCAAAAATAAAAAAGAAGCATAATGACAACGACTGACCGCAAACGTATTTATTTTATCGCTGGATTACCACGCAGTGGCTCGACTCTGCTGGCGAATATATTAGCCCAACACCCTGCTTTTTATGTCACGCCCACCTCCGGCATTATCGATATGCTGGTTAATGTTCGTAACCATTGGGATCAAAATGAAGCATTCCGTGCAATGGATCGTAACCTCAGCGAACAAATCAAAAAACGGGTAATGCAGGATATGTTACAAGCCTATTTTGCCCATGCACCACAAGCCGTTTGTATTGATAAAAACCGCTTTTGGTGTGAATTTTTAGAAATGGCCGCTGAGTTAGTGGGTAGTAGAGAAAGGGTTAAAGTGATCATTACCGTAAGAGATTTACGTGATGTATTGGCATCCTTTGAGCAGCTTTATCGTAAAACATCGGGGCTAGGGCAATTACCACAAGAAAACAGCATGGCGATGAAATTTAAAACCGCCAAAGGTCGACTGGAAGTCTTTGCCGATGACAGTCAACCCGTCGGCCGAGCGTACAATGCTATTCGTGATGCAGTAACCCGTGGCTGGCTGCCCAATATGCATTTTGTTGAATACAATGCGCTCACCACTCGTCCAAAAGAAACCATGCAAGGTATCTATCAGTTCCTAGGCGAAGACGACTATCAACATAATTTTGATCATGTTGAGCAGGTAACAACTGAAGACGATTTTGTTTATGGCTTTAAAGACTTACACACCATTCGGAATAAAGTAGCGCCACAAGCCTCCAAATGGGCCAGCGTTTATGACGATACCGTGTTTCAATCTCCGGTTTGGAAAAACATCCAAAATCTAGCTGAATTCTGGAAACTCAAAGATAAACAATAAACAACATTTGATAACAAACGATGATATAGACAGCTAACCCCTTGGATTTATTCATCTTACAATAGAGAGCTCACATCTCGCTCTCTATGTCCTAATTAAACCCCATCGTTCTTTTAATTTTACTACACCACCGCAACTGAGTATTGGCGCTATTCAGCTAATGTCACGCCATATTTTTTTAGCAGCATTGTTTCTTTTTCACCCTGCATGGACAAACGCCCTTCATTCCAAATTGTGATCAATTGTTGTCTTTTGGCAGCGGGAATTTTTTTAGAGAAAATGGGCAGTTCGATCAGCTTTTTTTCTAGGCCGGGACGCACTATTTTAAGGTCATCACTCAAGTTCAATCGATTTAACACATGCTGTAACACAAGCTCGTTATCCGCATATAAATCCACCCTATTTTCTTTAATCATGCGAAAGACTCGGTCAACCACATCATCGTCACCGGCAATCACTTCTACAAATTTGGCATTTTTGGGATCATCTAAATAATCTTGATAGTTGGCACTCATGGAGCTGTAGTCCCAACCGGGGCCGGTTGCCACACGTTTTCCTTGGATGGATTGAATACCATTATAAAGCCAAGGATCATCTCGCCTCACCACAAAGGCCGTTGCATAGGCAAAGGTGGCTTCACGGGCAAACTCGAAGTCTTTTTCCAGTTCCTTGGAAAATAAATATTCTGGCAGCATATCGCAAAGTCCTTCAGCGACCATTGCCAACCCTCTTGCCAGCGGTACTTCATAATATTCAAGCTGATAACCTTTAGCTGTGTAGATTTGCTGCAACATGTCGATAACGACACCACGCTCAGGTGCTCCTGCCGATGGAAAGATAGTCATCGGCGCCCATTGGTCGTAACACACTTTTAGTGTTTTAGCATGAGCCAGGTTAGCCATGCTGATACCTGTCAAAAAGAGCACAAGGCTCAATAGGCGCTGCCTGTTTTGACTTGGCGACTTTTTAATTTTCGACCCTTTATTTCTCAACCCTTTATTTCTCAACACGGTCACGACCTTTATCTTTCGCGCCATAAAGTTTCACATCAGCGCGTTTAAATAACTCATCAATTGAATGATCTTGTGGTTCGGATGACTCAACACCCAAGCTCACTGTGTAGGTCACAGTTTTACCATCAACTTCCAGAGTTGCATTACTAATGGCTTTGCGTATTTTATCGGCAAGCAAGAAGGCATCATCAATAGCCGTATCGTTGAGAAAGATGGCAAATTCTTCACCACCAAGTCTGCCAACGAGATCAGACTTTCTCAAGAACGTCTGAATGGTCTGGGTGAAATGAATAAGTACTTTGTCACCGATGAAATTACCATAAGTATCGTTGATCTTTTTAAAGTGATCTAAATCCATCAAGACTAAAGACGCCGGTGACTTCTGGCGTTGACAAAGCACCAGCAGATGCTGTGCAGTTTCAAAAAAACTGCCGCGATTTAATGCGCTTGTTAAAGAATCTGTTCTTGCTAAATCTTTAAGTTTTTCATTCAACGTTTGTAATTCTTCGGTACGCTTGGCAACGGCATTCTCTAGCCAATTTCGCTTGCTCTGCTCATCTTCCAATAATAGTTCCCTGTCCCTCTCCATAGCAGAGAGCATACTATTCATATGATTTTTAAGTTGACTGAGCTCGTTATTCTCAATATTTGAAAGATTAATCCGCTTACTAAGGTTGTGGCTTAGTTGCACCTCATCCACTTGCGACATCAATTCTTTCAATGGGCTTGCCAAATAACGATCAATGGCCCATATAAACAACCAAAACAAAACCGATAACTTGATGATTTCCGTAATCGCAATCAAGGAGAAGCCAAACAACACCCGATCTAAAACCACTTCTGATGATGAATAAAGTACCAGCGTTCCAAGCAATACAGGCTCCCCATTAAGCACCCAATTTAACTCTGATTTCGTATCGAAAATAGATAATGGAACTGAGGTGGGTGTATAGGATCGTTTAGAAATTATATTTTGCGCATCCTTATCGAAAACATCAACACCTTCGATAATTGGCATTTTTACCAGTCCAGTAATGAGCACATCCAACTGAGCCTGGTTGTACTGCCACAAACTAGTAGAGATAGGGCCGCGGACGGTTTCTTCCAACTGTCTCAATTCATTTGAGATTGAATCCTGAGTTTTCAAATACTCAGTCAAGAACTGCACACTGGTGATTAGGCAGGTTACAACTAAATAGAGTGAAAAAATAACGCGCAACATTTTTTGGGAAAGGTTGTTTGGACGAAGAAAACTGACAAACATTAAAAACAACACATCCCATAAACTTCAAAGTTGAGCCAATTTTAAATGACTCCAGCACTGAATGGAATAAACTTCGCCTTAACTTAGAAAAAGGGAGCGATATATTCACTCTAGCTCCCATACATTCTGCTAATAATTTTAATCTTACTTGCTAATGCCACCCAATAATTTGAGCCAACAATTAGTATGGTGGCGTTACCTCGGTAACAACCACCAACCACTATTAATGCAACTTAATCAGCGACGTTAATCACCACTTTGCTAAAAGCGCCTCGAGCAAGATGTTCGTAGGCTTCAATAGCTTGCTCGAATGAATACACCTGATCGATAACGGGTTTGATTTGATGTTTGTTATAAAACACATTCATGCGTTCAAAGGACGTCCGTGGCGCGACTGCGATACCGCGAATGGTAGTTTGACGGAAGATAAGCGGCATCAAGCTGAGCTTGGAAGTTTGCCCGGTTAAGAATCCTACTTGAGCAATAAGCCCCGTCACTTTGGTAGCTAAAACCGATTGGTTTATGCCATCCCCACCCGCGACATCAATAGTAATATCAACACCAAGCCCATCGGTTAGTTCAAGTACCTTTTGTTCCCAGTTGGCATGAGTACGATAATTAATCCCGTGCTTGACCCCTAACTTTTTAACTCGCGCAAGATTCTCGTCACTGCTAGAGGTAGCGATAACGTCAGCGCCATGGGCAATGGCAATTTGCGCTGCAGCAATAGCTACACCACCGGTACCTTGAACTAACACCGTTTGTCCCGGTTGAAGATTACCAACATCCATCAACGCATACCAAGCGGTTAACGCCGCGATAGGCAAGGTTGCGGCTTCTTCGTCAGATAAAGCTTCTGGCGCTTTGACTGCACTTTCTTCATGTATAATCATGTACTCAGCTAATCCACCTGGCAGTGGCATACCGAGGCAATAGTCAGGCTCATTAGGACCTGGCGCACCATCAATCCAACGTGAATACAACGTTGAATTAACACGGTCGCCAATTTCAAAACGGCTGACACCTTCACCAACTGCAACCACTTCACCGGCAGCATCAGATACAGGGATAAGTGGCTTAGGCACCATGTGTGGTTCATAAATACCATCAACGATCGCTTTGTCGCGAAAATTAAGTGACACCGCGCCCACTTTAACCAATAACTCACCGGCTTGTGGAACTGGGGTTGGGACTTCGCCCAAAGCTAAATTTTCTAATCCAAAATCATTGAGTAACCATGCTTTCATTTTCAACGTACCTTTTATTAAGTTTGAATATATATGCGCTAGGCAAGTGTTATACGCTTATTTTAATTCATTCTTAATTTTCTATTTATAGGCATATAATACGAACATTGATTCCTTAAATTCTATAATCGAGTGCTTATGGAAGACCGATTTATCGGTATTAAAGCTTTTGTAACCGCCATTGATAAAGGCAGTTTCACCGCCGCAGCGGAAACATTGGGACTTACAGGCTCGGCTATTGGGAAAAGCATTGCCAAGTTAGAGCATCGAATTGGTGTGCAACTATTGCATAGAACGACTCGACGCATTGACCTAACAACAGAAGGTGAGGTTTACCTGGCCAGTTGCCGCCGGATAATTGAAGAGCTGGACAATACCGAAGCGATGTTAAAAGCCGGGCATAAAAAACCCGTTGGACGGGTAAGGGTTGATTTACCGACAACGTTTGGAAGAAAACATATATTGCCCACATTGCTTAAGTTAGGAGCGGACAACCCTAGTCTTGATTTCGCAGTAACTTTCAGCGATCAGGCGGTAGATATGGTTGCAGAAGGCATTGATGTCACCGTTCGGATCGGCCTGCTAGATAATTATCCTGATTTAATTGCCCGCAAGCTAGGTGAACAGCGTTTGTTTATTTGTGCCGCACCTTCTTATCTCGAACGTAATGGCATACCGCAACATCTATCCGATTTAGCCAATCATGATTGTATGATTGGCTGGCGTAAGGCCAGAAGGCAGGGATGGCTGATCAAAACGGAAACGGGAGAAATGGAGTTAACCGACATCAATATAAGACATGAACTCACCGATGGCGATGCATTACTACAAGCCTGTGTTCAAGGATGTGGCCTAGCACAACTGCCAAATTGGTTGGCCGAGCCAGCAATTAAAGCAGGAATACTCATTCCCGTCCTAATGGAATATTCAGGCGGCACAATGCCCATTCACGTACTGTGGCAAAAAACCTGGCACCTGCAACCCAAGGTCCGTGTGACCATTGATGCATTAACCTCATTGTCAGAACTTGAAGCTGATATTTTCAGTAATTAATGTAAGAAGCAGTAATCACCTAATGTGGCTGATTAAACACAAAGAATTTTCGTGCTTGTAGTAACTACGTTAAATGACAGCGGTTTAAACAGAATCAATAGTCGAAATAGTCATTCTGGTTCTGATATTTCTATGCAGTTTCTAGCTTCATGTTTTGCATTGTAAATATGGCATTGCTTGCTGTATAAAAGCACTATTAAATGGAATTCTATGCTGTACAAACTTATATTTTTATAGCGTCTCAAATCCATTGCTTAACCTACAAAACGTAACTATTTTTATCACAATATCTGTATTCTAAAAGGGAATTACTGTGTTCAATATTAAATCACAAACGCTAAAATTAACGTTATTGGCGGCGGTTGCTACCAGCGCAATTTCTGGATGTGCAACAACGTCTTCAAAAGTTATCCAAACACCAACGGTTGCCAGCTATAACACCCAATATAACGGTGAAAAAAGTAAACTGGTTGTCGGCCAGTTTGTTAATCGTTCTAGTTTCCAAAATGGCATTTTTTCAACGGGCCAAGATAGATTAGGTAATCAGGCCAAAACTAGCTTGATGAGCCATTTGCAGCAAACCAACCGATTTGTGGTATTGGACAGAGACAACATGCAGATGTTGGCAGAAGAAGCTAAGCGCTCAGGAGCACAACAGTCCATCTCTGGTGCCAAATTTGTGATTACCGGTGATGTGACTGAATTTGGCCGTAAGGCAGTTGGCGACAAACAGTTATTCGGTTTGTTAGGTAAAGGTAAGTCGCAAATTGCCTATGCAAAAGTCACACTCAATGTGGTTGATGTTACTTCTGCAGAAGTGGTGTATTCAGTTCAGGGGGCTGGTGAATATAGTCTTTCAGAGCGTGAAGTTCTAGGATTTGGCAGCACTGCTAGCTACGACGCCACACTAAATGGCAAAGTCTTGGACTTGGCCATCCGTGAAGTCGTTAACAAACTAGTGACGGGCATTGAATCTGGCACATGGAAGATTTAAAGCAAGGAAGTAACATGAAAAAGTTAATTTCCGCAGCGATACTGGTTATTGGCGTATTCGGCTGTAAATCCACCGAACCTTTGTACTACTACGGAGGCTTTAACACTGCGGTTTATAGTTACTTCAAAGCTGACGAAGTCAGTGCCGAACAACAAATAACTATCTTACAAGAAGTCATCCAAAAGGCGGCGGCCCACAGTAAGCCTGTCGCGCCGGGTGTGCATGCGCATCTAGGCATGTTGTATTTCGAAACAGGCAATACGGAGCTTGGGCGTCAGCATTTCGATCAGGAAAAACTATTGTTCCCCGAGTCTAAGCAGTATATCGATTTTCTGTTGAAATCATCAAAGGCGGCCTAAAATGAATCAAGTTAAATTACTACTCAGCTTGTTCGCCGTGACCTTGGTCAGTGGATGCGTAAACATGCCTGCAGGTCATGACTACAGCGCATTCAGAAGTGCCGATCCACACTCTATATTAGTGTTGCCGCCCATCAACAATACCCCCGAAGTAGTCGCGCCATACAGTGTCATGTCGCAAGTAATCGCCCCTATTGCAGAATCGGGCTTTTACGTATTTCCGGTGGCAGTGGTTGATCAAACCTTTAAAAGCAACGGTCTCACTATCGCCAATGATGTACATGGAGTACCAGTCAATAAACTACGGGAGATTTTTGGTGCGGATGCAGCACTGTATTTAACCATCGACGACTACGGCACAAGCTATGCGATTATTTCTAGTGAAACAAGAGTCACCGTATCGGCAACATTAGTTGATTTGCATAGCGGTACTGTGTTGTGGCAGAAGTCGGCAACCGCGTCTTCCGCAGAAACCCAAAATAATAGCGGTGGTGGGTTGATTGGTGCACTTGTAGTCGCCGCAATTAGCCAGATCGTTGAAACCGTTACCGATAGAGGTTTTGATATTGCAGCACTTACGACTAGCAGACTGCTGTCAGCCGAGACCCACAACGGCCTGCTGTATGGTCCCCGTTCACCAAAATATGGTCAACCTGCTCCTAGCGAGAAAGCAAAGTAGAGCCTAAGTAACCTCTGTTCGGGAAAAGCAACGCCTTACAACACAGCTATTCTTATCCCGAACTGAGGTTAAGTATAGAGTTGGCTGCAACCAGCCCACTCTGTATTAAAAACAAATTAGGCAAAAAATGTTGAAAAAAGTGGATAGATGTAAGGCAGACCAGAAGGTCAATTTACACTGGTCAGGTTATCTCCGGTTCACCATCACGCTTTAATTATCCCATTGACTAAAAAGACTAGATTTTACTTATTTGTAAATACCTTAACTGGCTCAATACTGCGGTGGCTATTGCTGAATACATTCTTTGTTTTAAGTACCCGTTTGGCTTGTTCCGCGTCTAGCGGCTTGGAAAAAACAAAACCCTGAAAACTTGTACACCCTAGCGTTTGTAATTTCTCTACTTCTTCACGTTTTTCAGTGCCTTCCGCCAATATGTCTATATCTAAAACCCGACACATCGCAATTATCGCTTCCACTACTTTTGCCTTTCGTTCATCCAGATGAATATCTTTAATGAACTGCCTGTCTATTTTGACCCGCTTCACCGGATAAGAAATGAGTTTTGATAATCCCGAATACCCCTTACCGAAATCATCTAAGCTAATCGTAAACCCCCAGTCAGTAAGAGTTGTGGTGAGTTTTAATGCTTTTTCAATATTACTGCTGATGGCCGATTCTGTTAATTCTAATTCGATTAGCTGCGGATTAATGTGTTGTTCCAACAAAGAATAAATAAGATGTTTTTCAAAATCGTCCTGATCAAGATCAATACCTGAAATGTTTAAGGCAATTGGCACTAAATCAACACCTTGTTTTTCCCAGTCTGCGATTTGCATGCAAATATTAGTTATCAGCCATTGTGTGATTTTGGGTACTAACCCAGATTTTTCAGCTATTGGTATAAAAATAGCCGGAGAGACTAAGCCAATAACCGATGAATTCCAGCGTAATAATGCTTCTAATCCAATAACTTGACCGTCGGCTTTAACTTTGGGGTGGTAGACAATCTTCAATTCATTTGTCGAGATCGCTTCATTGAGTAAAATACTGATTTCTTGATGTTCTATAAAGCGTTCTAAACTTGATGTTTCATAAAAATTAATTTGTGAACGCGTTGAATGCACCGCATACAAGGCATTATTAATTAGTTTTTCAGCGCTACCGTTCTGCGAGTCTGGGAATGAAATTCCGGCCTGAAGATTGACGGAGACTGAATGCTCTTCCAATTCTATTACTTTTGGAATGTTGCTTAAAAAGGACTGAACTACGGCACGTACCTGCATGATTGATATTTCACACACTATGCTCAAATTGGTTGCATCAATCGATGCAAGATGGCTTTTAGCTTGTAGCCCGGCTTGCCAATGTTTAGATAACTCTTTGACTAACACCGGTAGGATTTGGAAACCGTATTTTTGCTCTATGAATTGGGCGTTACTTATTTTAACGGTGATTAAGCAAAAGTTATTTGGCTTATTGCTTAACATGTTCTTTATTTTATCGGCCAACCATAGACGATTTGGCAAACCTGTTTCCTGATATAATTTTTGCTGACGATTAATAATAGATTGCGCTGCAAGCGTTTTATGCAGCATCACTTTAGCGGTTATATCGTGAACGGTGAGAAAAAAATACTCGTCGTCAAATAACTTACTGCGCGTTAATTTAAACGCTTTAATCTTACCGTTAATAGAGCGATTAACCACTTTTTCGCCGGCATCTGTTGGAAAATCACCAAACAGTTCTGCCACATGAATGGGTTTAATACCGTTTTGTTCCTTAGCATTAAGTAGTTGTTCGGCAGCCAAGTTAATTTCTTTTATTAAACCACTGCTATGGACTACAAGTTTGGCAATATCAGTATCGACGAATAACGTTTTGTAGAAATCTTTTTGTGTTTGCAGATCTATATTTGTTTCAGTCAGTTGTTGATTTAAACGTCTTGTCGCAAGACTAGAACGAGCGACACCAAGGGGCGCACAGATATTAAAAAACAAAAATATGATGCTGATAATATAAACATTGGCATACTCTAACGGATCGTGAGGTGATAAATATTGGTTGAATTGAAAACCACTCAGCAATGCCATAAAAGGCAGAATGTTAAGGAACATGCAAACAAAACCGACTCTTGCCCCGAATAAAATAAACGCGGCAAGTGGTAACGAAAATACGAAGACGGGACCAAAAACAGCCAGAACAGGGTCTTGTGCGATGATATTTATAGAAAGAGCAGCAGCCAAAATAGTAAATAATAGGCTATAGGCGCTGATAGTGTAATGTGAGCCGGATAACCACAACTGCAGCCCAGCAAAGAGATAAAAAAATACCGTAAGTGGGATAACAGCATTGAAGTCAACATTAGCAGCACTGATGCAACTATGAACCGCTACGGCCGAGTAAAATGTAAAGCCGGTGATGATCATAATGCGCAAAGCACTTATTCGCCATCTCTCAATGCCATTATGGGTACCTTCTAAATCAGAAAGCATGACATAACTTAGAAACCCAGCAGTTAAAGACCGAATCATTGCTCGCATAGATTTACTTAACCTTAAATAACCAGCTAATTATCCCAACTAGAATTTATCCACTATAACCTAAACAACTAATATTACTAACGTTTTTGCATTTAAATGATTTTTTAGAAAAATAAAGCCACTCCATAAAAATCATCAAAAGTCACATTAATTTATTACTTTATTATTTTTATTTCGGGTAATTTAGCTCAATCTGCGAGGGGTTTTCCGCTGTTTATTTGTTGAAGTGCCTTAGTTAAACAAGACACTGCTCCCTCAGTACTTTCAACTCCACACTTAGTATTGAGTAAAAAAATTATGCGATGTGGTTTCAATCCAACACTCCAACTTACGCTTAAAATATCAAACGTAAGCATACTCATGCACAAATAAATAAACATTGAACATTAAAAATAAATACCCTATATTTCAAACATAAGCACACTTACGTTTGAAATATCATGCAAAAAACACAACATCTACTAAAATCCATCGGCGAACTCACTAAAAAAATCAGAAGCACGTCAATGGATCAAAAAGAGTTGGCTACCCGCGTGGGAATTGGGCGCAATACGGTTTCCTCAATCGAAAACGGCAAAAGCGTTAGTGCCGAATCGCTGTTCCTCGTTCTTGAGCACCTAGACTTAATTGACGACATTCAAGACATTATTGACCAACAGCTGGCCAACACCACTAGTAAGCTCAGCCGCAAATCACGTAAGCAAATTGAAGAACTAGATAATGATTTCTAAAGCCTATGTATTTATCGATGGTCTAGAAGACACCCCAATTGTTTGTGGGGTAATACAAATTGACGAAGCCCAAAAAACAGGCCGATTCCGCTATGGTAAAAGTTACCTTAGCCGTGCCGACGTTTTTGCCCTAGACCCGGTTAATCTACCGTTATCTGAACATGAACATACCACTCAATTCAATAAAGGTGTATTCGGTGCACTAGCGGATGCGGGTGCTGATTCTTGGGGGAAAAAAGTCATTCTATCCCTACACACCACCAAACCTAAAAATGCTTTAGAATTTTTGCTCGCAGGTTCCGGCATGGGCGTAGGCGCACTGGTTTTTAGTCTTTCCAGCAGCAACTCAAAAACCAAATATAACAAGAATTCACTTGGCGACTTACCCATGCTACTCAAAGCCAAAGACGCTATTCTTGCCGATGAAGACATCCCACCCGAAGCTAAAGTAGCTTTTGAATATGGCTCAAGCATGGGCGGCGCTAGACCAAAGACCATAGTGCAAGACGGCGATATCAGCTACCTTGCCAAATTCAATCGCCCCGATGACATCATCAACATAGTAAAAGTAGAACATGCTGCCATGTGTATGTTGAATGAACTGCCCTGCCGTGTTGCCAATACGCTGGTACAACAAACACCCAGTGGCGATGTATTACTGGTAGAACGCTTTGATTTACAAAAGGGCAAACCGAACGCCCATTACTTAAGCGCCAACTCGATTTTTAATCAAAACAAGGTTAATACTTCGGTTCTCAGCACCAGTTATACCTACGGTTACTTAGCGGAATTTATTAGAAAAAATGGCGCAGAACCGCTAGACGCCCATGACCTTTATTATCGCATGGTATTTAACGTATTCCTCGGTAACACTGACGATCACTCACGCAACCATGCTTTGCTCTACCCTTTTAAACACAAGCACTGGCGCTTATCCCCCGCGTTTGACGTATTACCCATCAACAATTCCGCGCAGCATAGTATCGGTATCGGCAATGACGGCCGTGAAGGCACAATCGACAACCTACTCAGCCAATCAATGCGCTTTGGCCTAAAACAATTTAAAGCCCAAAAAATAATTGATGAAGTACGCCAGCTTACCAATGAGTGGCAAAGTTACTTCACCCAACATGGTGTTGGCGCAGGGGATATAGAAAGGCTAAAGGCGATTATTCCTAATATTAACTAATTATCTGCCCGCTATTGGGTTGCTAGGCTAAACAGCCAATAAAGTCATTTTTATTAAAAACACCTAACAATGTGAGTGTCGGCTTATTTTACAGTCATGACGCATAAATTAGTGTATGCGCCATTAGAAAACGTTATCCAATTGATTTTATTGAATAATGATAAATGGGCGCACATATTGCTTAAATTATAAACAGGACACGATGTACCTAAATTAATATAAGTATAACTACTAAACAGGACGGTTTTTTTGATGAAAAATATAATAAATACAACCACCTTACGCGCCATTGCCTTTAGTGCAGTTGCTGGTTTAGGTATCTTTGGAGCACCAGCCTATGCTGGTTTTATTGCATATGAAATCCGCAATGCGCCGGACATTATTGACCATGGTACTAGTATTGAATTCATTATTGATGGTGGTAATAAAAAAGCTGCCCTAGGATCTAATGATATTAACGGCTTCACCCTAGGTGAGATCACTAACCTACATATTGATCGCCTTGATGATCGGTCACGGTTTACTGCAGGATCCGGCCCTTTCACCGCTCCTTATTTAAATTTTTGGATAACCGATGGCGCGGGTAATTACGCAGTTGTAGCCAATGAGCCGTCGAATGCCGACTTTTATTCTCTTTATAACGATGGCTATAATTTATCCTTTGCTGACTTGAGCGATAAAACAGCAAAAATCTATGAAAATAGTAATACCTCGTGGCTGCCCAATAACGGAACTGGTTTAACCTTTGCTGACTTAGCTAACTTTGAGATAGCAATTCCAACTGTTCTTGAGCTGGGAACTGGTTGGCTGGGGCTTGGAGGCGGAGCGCCTAGAGAATCGGGGACTAATATCGCTTATGGCGTGAGCTGGGTTTTCGGTGATACGCTATCCAACTATGTTTCTGGAGCCACTGGGTATGTTGTTGCTAACGCCAGAGTTGCAGCCGCTTCTGTTCCAGAGCCTGCTACATTAGTGTTGTTTGGTTTAGGTCTGGTTGGCATAAGCGCCGCAAATCGTCGCAAAGCACGTCTGTGTAGTGCATCGCAAGTGTCATAAAATAACGTTATAGTTTTGCGGAGATGGGGTTAAAGCAATTTATATATTGGCCACATCCTCCGCAATTATCTCGCACTACGTTTTTTACAGTTTTCACCCCACGATTTACTCATTGATTTGCGTAAACACAATCACCTAATTTAAACAGGCTTTATTAATAACCTTATTAAGCATTAACTTATTACTATACTAATGGTTCCACTCCCAGTCCTGCATGCAGTAAACAATAAACAGCAGTCAATGTTGGACTTTTACTCGCTGAAAACAGGAACAAACCATGAATAAATTAACAATATTAAAGTTTACTGTACTGTCCATAATCGCGACTAGCGCTTATGCAGATGATACTGCCGAAGAAAAAATAAAACGTGCCATGTCAGCCGCACCACCGGCTGTGAGCGACAATGCCACCATCATGGACACCGATGGTTCTGTGTTAAAACAGGGCAATAACGGCTGGACGTGTTTTCCCGATTCTAAACCAGGCGATAAAGCCCCAATGTGTAACGACGCCCTATGGATGCAGATGATGCAGGCTTTAATGACTCAAGCTGAATTTAAAGCCGACAGAATTGGTATTTCTTACATGCTCCAAGGCGAGCCTAGTGGCGCTGGGGTAAGTAACTCCAGTCCCTATCATCATGATCATTTAAAAGCCGAAGACTATGTAGAAACCGGCCCGCACATTATGCTGATTGTTCCTAAGGAAATGCTTAAAGGCATTCCAACCGATCCCAGCGCAGGTGGACCTTATGTAATGTGGGGCGACAGCCCTTATGCGCATATCATGTTGCCGGTATCGTTAGATGGCAAACAAATCGTCACCCCCAACGCCCCCAAATAACGAATAAGGCGAACCGTGTAGGTTCGCCTTGCATACGTTGCCGTTAGACCAATAGTTTAACCCTTTAACTCTGCCAACAAAGCCAAACTATGTAATCGCGCTTCAATGTCATAAATAGGCATAGACACAATTACTTCGTCCACTTGGGTGGCCTCGATGAATTTTTCCAGTTGCTGTTTCACCGTAGCCTGACTACCTACCAGTGCAAAACGCAAGGTTTGGTTAACCATGAGTTTTTCCATTTCCGTCCAATGACCTTCCATGCTGTCGGTAGGTGGCTGAAAATGCTGGTTATCGCCGCGGCGCAAATTAACAAATTGCTGTTGCAACGAACTAAACAGATAGTGTGCCTGCTCATCAGTATCCGCTACCACCGCCATCATCCCCGCCGACACATAAGGCGTTACTTGTTGGGCAGATGCCTTAAAGCCATCGCGATACAGGCTAAGTGCATCAAACAATTGGTCTGGTGCAAAATGGGACGCAAATGAATAAGGCAGCCCCTTACTCGCGGCCAATTGCGCGCTGTACAAACTAGAACCCAATAACCAAATAGGGATATTGCAGTTATTACCCGGCACAGCAATGATTTTCTGATCAGGCTGTTGCGGCCCCAATAACTGCTGTAACTCCTGAATGTCTTGCGGGTATTGATCAACACTGCCTTGCAGATTACGTCGTAGTGCTCTGGCAGTAGCCATATCCGTGCCCGGCGCGCGTCCCAATCCCAAATCAATACGCCCCGGATACAAGGCCTCAAGGGTGCCAAACTGTTCTGCAATAATCAGCGGCGAATGATTAGGTAACATAATTCCACCGGCACCAATACGAATATGCTTAGTGGCAGCAGCAATATGGCTAATAGCCAACGCCGTCGCCGAACTTGCTACGCCCAACATACCATGATGTTCAGCGAGCCAGATGCGGGTATAACCCAACTGCTCAGCCGCCACCGCCATACGCCGGCTGTTTTCCAGTGCAATAGAAATAGAACCACCCTGACAAACAGGGGCAAGGTCAAGCAAAGATAATGGAGTCATAACACCTTCATAGATTAAAGCTGAATAATAGAATTGGGGGTATGTTGATGTTTTACAAGGCAGTGGGGGTAACTAGCCTGAATGGGAGTTTAATTTGGCTCTGACTTAACCAAATGGTGTCTTCATTTAGTGCTACAGGCAGTTGCAAACTGCCGTCCTCACTTTGATATATCTCTATTTGGTTCATACTCATTGCCCATCCGCAAACTAGGAATCGAAACGTTTAATTTTTGCTAAATCAGATAACAATACCAACATTGCTTTTTCTGGCCAAATACACTCTTTTTGGCCTTTTACATCACAAGGACGTTGAGCCAGCCAAATGGCTGTGCGATAGGGACTAATGTCAGTAATACTCACATTGTCATACCACAACAAATGTTCCACACTTTGTGCCATTTGATTCATGGTACCTTGCACCGAACGATTACACTGGTTATCTACGACTAGATTATCAATATGCCCCGCTGCGGCTGAAAGCTGCACTTGAGAAGCCCCCATTTTTAGCAAGGTATTGAGAAATGCATCTTCAAACAAGTTATTTAAATTAGCAAAATCCTTTTTAAGCAAACAGGTGATCAATAACGGAAAGCGAGTTTGATCATGCACCAACAACACACAATTCCGGCGCTGTAAGGTAAGCAAATTAGCATGCCAATGGGATAACGGGTTTTCGACCTGCGTAACCAATCCTGCATCGTTAGCTGCCAGAGAATGATTGTGAATAGGTAGTTTTCCCTGTTCGTTCACAGGCAACTTGCTAGTAAGTTTTTTAGTGCAGTGTAGAGCTAACACGAAGTCCTCACCTCATTATTGAATTTATACCCACAATCATACGGCGACTGTTTTCCAGCGCAATTGAAATATCCTCCCCCTGACAAACGGGGGCAAGGTCAAGCAAAGATAATGGAGTCATAACACCTTCATAGGTTAAAGCTGAATAATAGAATTGGGGGTGTATCAGAATTTTACAAGACTGTGGGCATCAACCTCTAAAGCTTTAAATTCATGGATAAATAATAGACACTTCACTAAAGGAATGAACTAGAGAAAAATCATGGAAGAAATCAATAACATCATTACACCAATATTGGTTCAATTAAGCGTCCCAATACTCCTATTACTTCCGCTATTTATCGCAGGGCTAGTAATGGGCTTAGTAATAAAAATTATTCGTAAGCGATCTCGATATCCATTTGAAATCGCCCTTAATCAACGAATTCCAGGGCAAACGTTACTAACCCAATATAGTGATGCTTCTGCCGACCTGATGGGCAATTTGATGTTAACTATGTATTTAACTATTTGTCCTTTAGCCTGTTATGGGTTAGCTCACTATATTGGTTTAAAACTCCCTAATTTATTAACTCTTGTAGCAATATTTCTTTGCGCAGTTCTTGTTGTTTTATGGAAAATAATTAAGCTAAAACGTAATCAAATGAATTTACGATTGGGCTTAGAGGCAGAATGGTTTACTGCTATTGAGTTATATAATGGCTTACCGCACAGTTATAAAATTTTTAACGATATCCAGTGCGACAATTTCAACATCGACCATTTGGTCGTCGGCCCTAACGGTGTATTTGCCATCGAAACTAAAGGCCGTCGCAAACCCAATCTAAAAGCCACTAAAAACAACAAAGGCGAAACACCCAAAGAGTACGAAGTAAAAGTAGAGGGAGATAAATTAATCTTCCCCACCTTTAGTGAAACCGATACCACCCAACAAGCCGCGCGCCAAGCTAAATGGGCGCAAAAATGGTTAACCCAAGCCACCGGCATTAACGTACCGGTATGGCCGGTAGTGAACATCCCCGGCTGGTTTGTTAGAAACGGTAAAAACCAAACAATGCTAATCGCATCAACCCGCAATTTAACTGCATCATTAATGAAAGCCAATAAATTCACATTTGATGAAAAACAGGTGGATGCTATTGCATATCAGGTTAGGCAAAAAGCGTTAAGGGACAATGACTTGATTTAACTTTAGAACAGTTGTTTACTGTGAGCTCGATATTTAGTCGTTAACAGCTGAAACTTTATGGACGAAAATAATAAAAAATTGGATAAACGCTTTCAACATCTTGGCCCCATCGATCACGAGGATAAAAGTGGGATATATATGGATGTTTTATCCCGCTGTATCGCAACACGGAGTATTAAAAACTTAGCAATTTCAGGCCCTTATGCCGCAGGGAAAAGCTCAATTATTAATCGGTATATAAATCAAGTTGCACCAAACAGTTCTATTAAACCAGATAAAATACTGACTATTTCACTATCCGATTTTGATGAAACTAAGCGAGAAGACAAATCAAAAGTTAAGCTTGAAGATCTTGAATTAAGAATTCTTCAACAAATCCTATACACTGTAAATGGTGCTGACCTACCGCACTCTAGATTTACTAGGATTGTAAACCCAAAACGCTCAATAATAGTTCCAGTACTATTTTTAATATGGTCGCTTATTTCTGTTTTCTTTGTTTCTGCCCCTGAATTTTTATTGTTCTATAAACCATGGAGTCTTGGCTTTTTTACTACTGTAGGGCTGGTTTGTTTATGGTCAATCTGTACGATACAAGGCCTTGAATGGTTCTACTATTTCTTCAAATCGCATTCATTTGGCAAAATCTCAATTAAAAATCTAGAGTTTGAACGAAAGAGCGATGATCACAATTCGGTATTGAGTAAATACTCTGATGAGATTCTATATTTCTTTGACGAACAACCCTATGAGATTGTGATATTTGAAGATTTAGACCGATTTTGTACATCAGCAATATTTTCCAAATTGCACGAAGTCAACAAGCTATTAAATAATAACAAAGGTATCAACAGGCGTATTTTGTTCATTTATGCCCTTAAAGACTCAATGTTTGTTAATAATGACAGAACCAAATTTTTTGATTTTATATTACCGGTAGTGCAAGTGACTGGCACAGCAAATTCAGAAGATACTTTTATTGACCGCAATAATGACCTTGAAAAAAAATACCAACTCGAAAAACGCTTCCTGCGTAATATCGCTCAATTTGTAACAGAGCCTCGCATAATTCATAACACATTCAATGAATATGTCATTTACAAAGCAGCCATAAATAGTAACAACATAGACCCACAAGAGTTATTTGCTGTTGTGTTATATAAAAACTTATTTGTCCACGATTTTGAGGAACTTCTTTGTGGATCCGGCTCATTGTACGAGTTAATAAATAATGTTGAGAAATACCGCATAAAAAGAATAGAAACAATTGAAGGGGAACTAGCCGATTTAGAGCTTAGGTTAGCTAACGCTGAAAAAGAATCTGTTACGAGTGAGAAGGAACTTGTGAACATATACATTGGCGAACTACTTCGTAATAATATCGCTCAAGTTAATATGAGTGGCGCATGGCACCATATAAAAAATATTGAAACAGTATTTGAATTAATGAAATGCCTTCCTAAACAAAGGAAAAATACGACCTGCATATCATTAGAAAATAGGCAGTATAACCAAGAGTTGTCTCTCAATGATCTGGAAGAGCACTTCAATCCCGGCAGAACAATTGATAAACGGTTACTAGATGTTCAAGATAAAAACGAACGCAATCTAAAAGAGCTGCATGAAAGAATATCAGTCCTGCATAAAGACCTTGAAAAAACACATAGGCAACGGTTAAGTGAATTATGTAAGGAAAGTTCAATTGTTAACGACAAGATTGATACATTGTCTAAAAACGATATACCTTGGCAACAAATAGCGCTCGTAAAATACTTAATCAGAGAAGGTTACCTCAACGAAAACTATTCACTATATACAACGATTTTTAATAATAAAGAACACTGGACACAAAATGATCAAGCCTTTTATCTAAATGTGCAGAATGAAAAGGAAGTGAAGTTTGACGCGCCAGTCGATAATTCAGATGAAGTTATCGAACGCCTAGCTGACTATAATTTTGAGACTGCATTTATCTTTAATGTTGCTTTACTTGATTACATATTAAAGGAAAATATTCGTTCGCCAAAAGCCCTGTCTTTAATTGAAGCAATTAAAAACACTTATGCCTCAAGTGGTAAAAAATTTATTAACCACTACTTAATTAATGGAGCTAATACTGCAGCATTGGCAAAGCAGCTGCTAAAAACATGGCCCCCATACCTAGCAAAAGTATTTGACGGCAGTCCCGTTGGTTCTGAAGCAAAATGGCTTATCGGTTGCTTGCAACTAAGTGATATCTCTGAAATAGAGAATCATGATTTATTATTCGACACACTTGAAAATAATCCAGATGTATTTATAACAGATGATGAAGATGAAGCTTCGATTAACGCAATCAATATTATTGATGAGTTTAACCTCAATGTTAAAAAACTACAGTCCCTTACATCAACTCCGAAGTTGCTACGAAGAATAATTAATCTGGCGAGATTCTCCATTAATTTCGAGAATATTGAATTCACTCTTAAACATTTTTCAAGTTGCAAAAGTCACGACATTCTAGTTCGTTCGTATAATGCCATTATGGAAAGCGATTTGGATGAACTAAAAAATCGTGTTGTTACCGAAATTGATGACTACATTACTCAAGTAATGTTAGCTACCCCCCAAAATACCCATGAGTCAGAACAAGCAATTATTGAAATCTGTAACAACCCAGCTGTATCTGAAAAGTTATTAGAAAGTGTCGTAAATCAACAATCTCATGTATTTGAAAACCTAAATGCGATTAAAAAAGGTCAAACATTTTTTTTCAAGTACAGGAAAGTATCTCCAAGTTGGCCATTGCTAGAAACTTTTTACGATTCAAAACAAGTTCCTATTGAGGAGTTTATTGATTTTATAAATCAAAAAGATGCTGTAAGTCGTTTAGCCTCTTCTTCAACTGAAAAGGAACAGGAAAAATTCCCTGTTGGAGAAGGTTTAATAAATTTTTTACTTAATGAAGAGGAATTAGATACTCCAATTTATAATCAATTAATTTCATTTTGTGTTACCCAAAAAATTGATATATGGCCAGATATATCTGAAGAAAAGAAAGAAGTGATTCTGGAATTGCAAAAGATTAATTTAAATCCAGAAACCTTTAAAGGAGTTCAAGATAATCCAAGGCTACTTGCTAAATTAATTGTTAATGAACCACAAAGTTACTTACGATTAATAGATGAACTAGATCCAATATCTGCAGCTGATATATCTGAAATAGCAATAATTAGTACTAATGAAGCATTGAATAAGGAAATAGCTAACAAAATTCAAAATCATGACTTCACCGAATACACGTGTCATGTAGATGATTTAGCCCGAATTTACCGCTTACTCCCACCTGAAGATATGTCTTTAGATTTTATTGAGGGATTTTTATCTGCATGTTCAACTCAGGGTATTGTTAAAGAGTTATTTAGCAGACTTTTAGAAATCCAAGGTGAACAAAAATACATTCAGTCTATCGTACGTTTAGGTGAACAATTAACGAGAAATAAAATTAGAAACGCTTTATTAACGCTTCCAGAGGGAGATTACAAAAATCTGACAAATAATTCGAAAAAACCGAAGTTTATTTGCAATTCAATTAATGAATCTTTGCTTAACTTACTAGTTGAAAAAGGTGTATTAGAAGATTTTGCTTTTGAAGGTGAATGGTTGCGAGCAAGAAAGTACAGAGTCTGGTAAAAAATCAGGTCAGTGATTGTACTTTTAGCAACTTAACTTTCCCTAATTCAAAGCTGGCTTGTCAAATGGCACAAAATCTTCAGGAAACATTTTGAACAGCTTTAGCTGGCTCTAAAAGCGAAGCACATGGATGTGCGAAGTAAAATCAGATGTTTGATCAAGGCGCATAGGAATGCCGCCACTAATTGCCCCTGCTACCACTACAACGTTATTCTAAAATCACTATGTAGTTGCCCCCAGTGGGCTTTTAACTGTTGTTTATGGTCTTCATCCATTGGTAAACCATCAAGCGCTGTTGGCCACAGGCTACGCGCTTTTTCCATGGTGTCGTTAAGATGAACTTTAATCGCTTGCCATGGAATACCAGTCCGCTTTGCCCATGTTTCAAACGAGGCCATGTTGGCTTGATACCAATTCTTATTTTTTGCCATATTCAACGCAAATGCCTGTTCACCTTTAACATAAGGCAAGGTAGACACAATATCGTAGGCGGGGGATAACCTGGGTTTGGTGGTATTGGCGTCGCCATCGTAAAGTAACGACCAGTTTTTTAAATGGGCATCGCCGTTGGCTAGCAGTATATTTACCAGTAACCGTCTTGCCATTTGTTGGGTATCTTGCAGGCCTTGTGAGCTGTATTGATACAACACGTCGGCAATTTGTTCATAGTTAAACTGTTGATATTTTTGGTGGGAATACACTTGAAATACCTGTGCAAAATCTTCGCTATGAATTCGTTTTTCGTTTTGCCTGTCAAAGCGTTCAATGGCGTAAGCGTGGGTTTCATTCGGCAGTTGAATATTCGGCAAATCGTTTAATTCTGATAACTCAATCAGTTTGATTGCCGGTATATCAACCCCTACCGTCTCCGCTAAGCGCATAGCGCTATATTCATTGTATGGCACATTTTTATGGACGGTGGACGGGGTTTTAATGATCCAGCTATTACTATTTGCATCTTGCCCTATGCTAAAGCGCCCATCTTGCTGCTTAACCGATGAAAATTTCATTTGTACACCAGCTAGTGAAAAGCGATTCTGGCTATGTTCTGTATCAATTTGCACTGCCTCAACTTGCTCTCTGTGATCTAGCGCCCAATTTGGCAGTTGACCGGCGGCTATAGCTTCTGCTTTTAAGGCTCCGGGCAAATTGCTGCCCATGTGCGCCATCAACGGAAATTCATTATCCACATGCACTTTGAGTGATTGGGACATCCACTCTCTTAATGCTCCTTCAGGTAACAAATTAGACAGCACAGGAGGCAGTCGTTGAGTACTAATTAATGGCTGCGATAAGTAATGCTGATTAGCCAGTTGCGTCAGGGTAAAGGTGTGGCGTTTGGATATTGGCAACGCGATGTAATCCGGCGAAAAAACAAAAATATTTTTACCGCCCGAATAATGGCTTAGTACGCCGACTTCCTGCCCCCCAAGCAACATTCTAAGCCCAGCAACCTTTTCTGTTCTTTTGCCGTTTTCCATAAAGGTTAGTCCTCTAGGTGCTTATGCATATCACCCCAAAAATTATCATCAGCAGATAATTGGCCGTCTTGTGGCTTAGGTTGTTGTGGATCGGTAATGGATAACTCTAGCCCCAATCCAGCGAGTATGCGCAGCAAGGTGGATACCTTCACATCCTGCCCCGCTTCAACCCGTTGATATTGCTGCTGCGACATACCAATAAGCATGTGCATGTCTTTTTGCGACAGTTTCCGCTTTTTGCGTTCAACAATAAGTCGCTCAGTAATGGCTTCGATAGATCTCATGATTAAACAACTTTTATGATGTATTAGCACATAAATACAACATATTTATTGTATTATCAATAAATACAATCTAAATGCTGTTTATTAAGAACCATTACAACTTAAGAATTGTTTATTTGAGTCATTCCCTTTGAGGACGACTGGTGACCAACATTTACCTTAGCTACAAAATAATGGGCAATATCACACCGTTCGGCGAATCATATGGGCACTCACTCGAAAACCGCCTGGGGCTAATATTTTGTTGAGTACAGACAAGCGAGGATCGGTATTCCCTTTTTCAATATCCCGTAAGGTCTTGTCGGACACCTTAATAAATTTAGCAGATTAATGAGTGAATACTCCTATACCTTCTTGCTCGACCAATCTAGTTTCATCACCATTTCGCAAACTATCCTCCTAATTGTTTTTTGACTAATTTAAAGTAGCGACGCTAAAAACTTTGTAAACGGCACAATATCTTGCCCAACACTCGCGGCTTCCAATGCTTGCATGTATTCATCTCGCCGCTCAACAGGTACGACAGTCCATGGGTAACCGCCTGATGCCATCATTAAATTCATAATGAATCTTCCCATTCTGCCATTACCATCAAAATATGGGTGGATGTAGACAAAAACAAAATGTCCCAGTATGACTCTAACGGCTGCATTTTCCTCTTCTGCGAGCAAGTCGAATAAAGTCGGCATCATATCGCGAACCGCTTCTCGGTTGGGGGGCATATGCATAGACTGGCGAATATAGATAGGCCCTGTCCGATAACCGGCCAAGTCCGACTGTTTAATAATACCAGCAGCAACACTTGGGCCAAATAGTGCTAGGTACCAATCACTGTACGCTTGCTCCAGAACATCACCAGAATTCTTGCCTTCTAAAACGACTAGCACGGCTTTTTTAACTTCCTGAAACGCATCCCAGTAGCCTTTGGCAGCCATGGCATCTAAGTGCTTTTTACTCTCATTGGAGGCATCAACTTGCCAATTACCAGAGCGAACTAGTTCGATAAGGTCGCGAGTAACTCGATAGCCTTCAATGGATAGTGAGTGGTAGGCGTCCGTAACGTATTTGTCTTCTACTTCGGCCATGTAAGTTTCTATATCGATGGCTTGATTCATTGATTCAGGAAAGTGTGTAATAACATTTTCACGCATTTGTGCCCACATTAACCGCATGCGGTTAACATAGGGTGAGACATCGCGACGGCCAAAGCTCACCAGCCCTTTTTCGGCGAAAGGATCTTCTTCCTGTACTTTCAAGTCGGCCGCTTGCATGCCTTTTAAGATATTATCTGCGATCAGATCTCGGCCAATATTTCTAAAAGCGCCCACTAATCGGCCGGCAATCACACTGTGGTTACCTGCAAGTAAAACAGACAACACGTCAGATGCATCAGTCACCATAGATAAGGCGGTACGCATTTGGATTGGCGCATTTTGAAACTGGTTGGCCGAGCAATAGACCAGAGCTGAAGCCAAACTGTAAACGTTAAGCCCCTCCAAGTTTTCAATGTGCTCAACATCAGGCAAGTTCAACCTAACATCAAAAATCGAGGTATTATGCAAAAAGGCGGTAGGTTTATTATTTCCTTTCGGCGAGCGTACAAGCAATTGCTGGGGCACAGTTTTATCGCCGATATGTAGACTAATCGACTGCTCAGGAGATAGGCACCAGAATTTGTCGAACCGTTCCGACAAATAGGCACCGCAGAAATCCCAGAAAGAGGTATACCAAGATGTGCTGTCGCCTGGCTTTTCATCTGGCATCGCAGGTATGTACCAACCTCGGATGACTTCGCGAATAAACCCATGCTTTAAGAGCCGCTCTCGATGCACTCGACTAAGTTGCTTTGATTGGATAGCAACAACGCCTGGCTCCTGAAGCTGTTGTAATTGCTCAAGCGAATCTGCTAATTTTTGTGATATGACGTTCATGTTCGCTCCCACAATTACTCAAAATACTTCTCAGCCTAAAATTTCTATCTCTAGGTTTTAGCGTTATATCACTTATAGGCTTTAATGTCATTTCATTTATAGGTTTTAATGACTTATTATTTTTAGGTTTTAATGTTAATTAACTTAATGAATGTGTATACAAGAAACAGACTTTCCGGTTATGAACCTCCCAAGAGAAGTCCAGTCGGTAACAAATGAAATAACACAGCTAGTAACGCTAATGAAAAAAGACAAAAAAAGGCGAACCATCTCTGGTTCGCCTTTTTCTTATTTATGCCGTTCACAATCTAAATTGCATTCACAATTTAGATTGCAGTTAGTCAACCAAATTTTTTAGTCTCTATAGGTATCCACACTCGGGCATGAACAGATCAAATTACGATCTCCGAACACGTCATCTATACGGTTCACCGTTGGCCAGAATTTGTTTTTGGCAACGCTAGCTACTGGGTACGCTGCGAGTTGACGGTCGTAACTGCGGCTCCAATCGCTGTCGCAGATGTCAGCCAAGGTATGAGGGGCGTTGTGTAATGGGTTGTCGATGGCATCCCATTCGCCGCTTTCTACTTTACTGATTTCTTCACGAATGCACAGCATGGCTTCGATGAATCTGTCTAGCTCTGCTTTGGCTTCGGATTCCGTTGGCTCAATCATCAGCGTACCCGCTACTGGGAAGCTCATGGTTGGTGCATGGAAACCGTAGTCGTTTAAGCGTTTGGCCACATCCATTTCGGTTACGCCGCTAGCTTCTTTTAGTGGGCGTAAGTCGATAATACATTCGTGGGCTACGCGATCATTTCGGCCTTTGTACAATACCGGATAATGGCCGCTCAGCTTTTTGGCAATGTAGTTAGCGTTAAGTATCGCCACTTCGGTGGCTTTTTTAAGGCCTTCGCCGCCCATCATTTTAATGTACATATAGCTGATTGGCAGAATCGACGCACTACCCCAAGGGGCGGCGGATACCGCACCATTGTTAGCGCCTGTGCCTTCAATATTCACTACTGGATGATTAGGTAAAAATGGCGCTAAATGCGCTTTCACACCGATGGGTCCCATACCTGGGCCACCACCACCGTGCGGAATACAAAAGGTTTTGTGCAAGTTCAAATGGGATACGTCAGAGCCAATTAGCCCCGGTGAAGTTAGCCCCACCTGTGCGTTCATGTTAGCGCCATCCATATACACTTGGCCGCCGTGCTGGTGCACGATGTCACAAATTTCTTTGATGGTTTCTTCATACACGCCATGGGTAGACGGGTAAGTAATCATAATACAGCTTAGGTTTTCGCTAACTTCGGCGGCCTTGGCTTTTAGGTCGGCCATATCCACGTTGCCGTTGGCATCACAATTTACCACTACCACTTTCATATCAATCATTTGTGCAGAAGCAGGGTTAGTACCATGGGCAGAGCTAGGAATTAAGCACACATTACGGTGCCCTTCATCGCGACTTTCGTGATACTTACGAATAGCGATTAAACCGGCATATTCACCCTGGGCACCGGAGTTAGGCTGCATGGAGATATTATCGTAACCGGTGATTTCCACTAACCATTCACCGAGTTCGTCGATCATAGCTTTGTAGCCTTGTGCTTGGTCGATAGGGGCAAAGGGATGCAACTTACCAAATTCTGGCCAAGTAACTGGGATCATCTCTGCTGTCGCGTTGAGCTTCATAGTGCAAGAACCCAAGGAAATCATTGAATGGTTTAGCGACAAATCTTTGTTCTCCAAAGATTTGATATAGCGCAGCATTTCCGTTTCAGATTGATAACTGTTGAACACTTCATGAGTCAAAATATCTGAAGTTCGCACTAAATCAGCGGGGATAGAATCCGACCCATTTGCCAGCAATTGTGCATCTAGGGTATCAATATCAAGGCCGTGATCATCACCTAAGAATACGTTGAACAAGGTGGCCACATCTTCACGAGTAGTGGTTTCATCTAAGTTAACCGCCAGCACGCCATCGAGGTCACTACGTAAGTTAACACCGGCATTTAAAGCGCTGTCGATAATGGCCTGTTTGTTAGCACCTACTTTTACGCTGATACAATCAAACCAAGTATTGTGCAGTAACTCTAAACCATTGGCACGTAGGCCAGCGGCTAGGATATCGGTTAAACGGTGAATGCGCGTGGCAATGGTTTTTAAACCCTGAGGGCCATGATAAACCGCAAAGAACGACGCCATATTGGCGAGCAATACTTGCGCGGTACAAATGTTGGAGTTGGCTTTTTCGCGGCGGATATGTTGCTCGCGGGTTTGCAATGCCATACGTAATGCAGGGCGGCCACGGCTGTCTTGAGAAACACCAATAATACGACCAGGTAATGAACGCTTGTAAGCATCGCGAGTCGCAAAATAAGCAGCGTGTGGGCCACCGTAACCCATGGGCACACCAAAACGTTGTGCGGTACCTAGTACGACATCGGCACCTAATTCACCGGGGGATTTAAGCAACACTAAACTCATAATGTCGGCAGCAACGGCGACTAGGCCTTTTTTGCTTTGCACGTCGGCAATTAAATCGGCGATGTGTTGAATCTCGCCACTGGTGCCGGGGTATTGTAATAACGCCCCAAACACATCGTGTTCGGTCACTTGTTGCGCAGGGGCAACAATAATTTCAAAACCAAACATTTCCGCACGAGTCGCCACCACACTAATGGTTTGTGGGTGCACATCGCTGGCAATAAAGTAGTTGTTACACTTTTTGTTTTTGGACATACGCTTGGCTAAAGACATTGCTTCGGCAGCGGCTGTACCTTCATCTAATAATGAAGCAGAGGCCAAATCCATGCCGGTTAGGTCCAGCGTCATTTGTTGATAGTTCAACAAGGCTTGCAAACGCCCTTGGGCGATCTCAGGCTGGTAAGGTGTATAGGCCGTGTACCAACCGGGGTTTTCCATCACATTGCGCAAAATCACATTAGGGGTATGAGTATCGTGATAACCCATGCCAATGTAAGTTTTGTTGATTTTGTTTTTGGTCGCCACTGCGTGCAATTGCGCTAAGGCTTCGGCTTCAGTATGGGCTTGTACCATCTTCATCGGTGCGGCATTGCGAATACTGCTGGGTACCGTTTGTTGAATTAAATCATCCAATGAATCGGCACCGACTGCAGTAAGCATTTCGCTCATTTCAGTTTCACCGGGGCCAATATGACGACGAACAAAATCCTGCTTTTGTTCCAATTGAGAAAGTGAGGACATAGACATAATTAATTCAGTTTAAGTAGATAAAAAATAGAGCGTCACGAACCGCTACTAACAGTAAATGGCGCTGTTTGATGAAGTTGGTAGTAGGATAAATGGAGGGTCGAGAATAAATGGGGTCAGAGTAAAATTATTTTCTAATTCAGCTAGGTTATCGTCTATGCTAAAAATATTTTTACTCTGACCCCATTTATTACCCCATTTATTTACTCTTCGTCGATGGCGTTTTCGTAACCTTCGGCATCCAATAAGTCACCGACTTCATCTGGATCTTCAGCTTTGATTTTAAACAACCAACCATCACCGTAAGGGTCAGCGTTAACTAATTCTGGCGAGTCTTCCAGCTCTTCGTTTACTGCGATAACTTCACCGGTAAGTGGCGTGTAAACGTCTGATGCGGCTTTGACCGACTCAGCAACCGCTACATCGTCACCGGCATTCACTTCACTACCTACATCTGGCAGTTCGACGAAAACCATGTCACCTAATAATTCTTGAGCGTGCGCACTAATGCCCACGGTAAAAATGCCATCACCTTCAGGGCGTACCCATTCGTGAGTGGATGCATAGTGTAAATCAGATGGGATATCGCTCATTATTCTTTCCTTACTTTTTATTCTATTGTTTATTTTAAAAAACTTTTTTGCCGTTGCGCACAAAGCTGGGTTTAACCACATTTACTGTAACCCACTTTTTGCGCATTTCAACTTCAACTGTTTCACCGACATTTGCAGGCACTCGTGCCATAGCAATACTGTGACCGAGGGTAGGTGAAAAAGTGCCTGAGGTGATAACGCCTTGTGCATGATCGCCACCCAATCCACCAATGGCTACCTTTTGACCAGAACGCAATACGCCTTTGTCGGTCATAACTAAGCCAACTAGTTTATCGGTACCGTCGATTTTTTGCTGCTCTAACACCTTACGACCCACAAAATCACGGTCGCTTGGTTCCCAACTAATAGTCCAGCCCATGTTGGCCGCTAATGGAGAGATAGTTTCGTCCATATCTAAGCCGTACAAGTTCATTCCAGCTTCTAAACGTAAGGTATCCCGCGCACCTAAACCACAAGGGGCAACGCCAGCGGCTAGCAATTGTTGCCATAACTCTGGCGCTTTATCGCTAGGGACGATTATTTCATAACCGGCTTCACCGGTGTAACCCGTAGTGGCAATAAATAAGTCTTCGGCTTGTACACCGTAAAAAACTTTCATGCCTTCCACTGCTTCTTTTTGTGCGGCGGAAAACAAGCTCTGTGCTTTAACTTTAGCGTTGGGGCCTTGTACGGCAATCATGGCAAATTCTGGACGTTCGTTAATGCTAACGTCAAAACCTTCGGCTTGAGCGTTCAACCAATCCATATCTTTTTCACGAGTAGCTGAGTTAACCACTAAGCGGTAATCGGTTTGATCAAAGTAATACACAATCAAATCATCAATTACGCCAGCGCTGTCGTTAAGCATGCCGCTATATAAGGCTTTGCCTTTGTCTTGTAGCTTGGCCACGTCGTTCGCCAACAAGTAACGTAAATAGGCTTGGGCCTGCTGGCCTTTTACATCAACAATTGTCATGTGCGACACATCAAACATACCGGCGTCTTTACGCACGGCGTGGTGCTCTTCTATTTGCGAGCCATAGTTGATGGGCATTTCCCAACCATGAAAGTCGACCATTTTCGCGCCCGCTTTTAAATGCTCGGCATGCAGAACTGTTTGATTCGTCATTGTGTTTGATCCTGTTTTCTAAGCATCGTTAGATGCTCTTAATTGCAACCGAGTATAGGTAGCGAAGGCCAGTACAACAAATTGATAATTTTAATACTTACATAAGTAATACTTATGTTTATAATTAACCACATTAGTTTCTTTAATATTAAATTACCTGTGCAACAGCTCTCCCTCGACAATCTGCGTACCCTAGTTACCGTTATTGACCTTGGTGGTTTTGCCAAAGCCGGTGAAATGTTGGGGCGTACCCAACCGGCAATTAGTTTGCAAATAAAAAAGCTTGAGCAGCAATTAAGTAAAAAGCTGTTTACTAAAGTGGGGCAACGCCAAGTTGCCAATGCCGACGGCCAAGGGTTATATCAACATGCTAAAGCGATGTTGGCGATCAACGATGAGGTATTTCATCAATTCACCCAAGTGCCATTACGCGGGCGTTTGCGCTTAGGAATTCCCAGTGAGTTCGCCACGACTTTATTGCCGAGCATTATTGGTGAATTCAGTAAGCTTTATCCGGACGTGTCCTTAGAGGTCACCTCTGCATTAAGTAAGTCATTACTAACAGAATCTAATCAACAACAGTTTGATGTAGTGGTAGCGCTGATTAACCCCGAACAACCGGTGCAAGGGCAGTTGTTGTTGGATGATGATTTGGTGTGGGTGGCAGATGCTAATCAGCCCGCGCGCTATTCGCCGTTATCCTTGGTATTAGCACCCGATGGTTGTGTGTACCGCAGCCGCGTGATCAGCAAATTAAAACGGCAAACCACGGCATGGCGTATCAGCTACACCAATGCCGATCTCAGCGGCATTACCGTGGCTATTCAACAAGGGTTAGGCATTACCGCACTGGCAAAAAGCAGTGTCCCAAAAGAACTAAGTATTATTCAGCACCCTAACCTACCGCAGCTGGGTAAAATTCGTATTTGCCTGTTCAACCACAGCACCCAACATCCACAAGCCAGCGCCAAATTAGCCGAGTTTATCCAAGGGCGCTTGGGGCATTAGTCCATCCTATTTTTGATAAACTACCTTCGTTGCTGATAACTTTTTACTCGGTTAGCTAAGCGGATTAGATCAATCACTTTGCCAAAATCCCATTGCATGGCGCCAACAATGCCGTGCATCAATAATAAGTTTCGATCCGGATGAAGGCTATTGCTGGTTAACATTTGGGAAAGGGCTGCGGCTGCCACATCAAACCCATGGTGGTGATATATTTGCAGAATCTCTACCGATAATTGCTGGCTATCAACCGCACGTTCTACTGGTACATAGCCTAGCGCCTCAATCATTGCCTCAGCAATTTTCCATACCGACCACGGATTTTGACCAGTGATCAATTTATTATCCGCCACTACCTGTTGCAGGTAATCCGGACCGCCGCTGAATGTCGCGCCTTGCAGTTCGAGTTTAGTTTGCAATAAGAACGGGAACACCGTAGCCGCATCTGGGATCAAAAATAGCTCTTCCGAATTCGTAAAACTGACGACTTCTCGCCCTTTCAACAAATGCTGGCCGTTACTCAGTGTGACATTCACCAAGGCTGCCGGACCGTGACACACTGCCCCTATCACCTTGTTCTGCTCATGCAGTGTTGCCACAATTTGCTGAATGGCGGAGTTGTCCGGGAAGTCAAACATCGCCCCTTTACCACCAACAAAATACACCGCTGCATAGTCATCGGCATTAATGTCATTCAACGGAATGGAGTTAAGAACTTTTTGCTGGGCCTGCTGGTCATTAAGAAACGCATAATCAAACTCGCCCATATCGTCATTATCTATAATAACCGGCGGTTCGCCACCAAGTGGACTGGCGATATCTGGCTCAAAGCCATTCACCTTAAAAATATAATAAGCTCGCGATAACTCTGTTAACTCATAGCCGGTACGTTTACCAGTAGCCCCCATTTTATTAGTACTGGTCACGACCATTAATATTCGACCACGTTGTGCCGTTAGCGCGCGTTGTAAATATTCAAGCTGTTGCGGTTGCGTTGCCTTTAATCCTTGAATATCGGGATGTTTTTCAATTAATCCTACAAACCAGTATCCCGCCGCTACAATGGTGAGTACCACCACCGCTGTTGATATTGCTATTTTCTTCCACATGTTCTTATTCCGTTAGTTTAAGGTGGAACAAGTTTCTGCTAGTCGAGGTAAATTACAGGTGAAGTTTTATGGTTTTTATACCGGGCAAATAACAATAGTGAAATGAGATGAGGTGGGGCAACATTCAATACTCCAGCCCATACTGCGCGCGACTTTATCCGCAAGGTTCAAGCCAATTCCATTTGATTTTATGTTGTCCACTCCATGGGGATTCTCAATAAGGATATGGGCTGCTTGTTGACTAATGCTGACAGTGCCTTGCGCACCATGCTGCACAGCGTTTTCCAGTAGGATCTTGAATAACAAACGAATCAACTGACTATTACCGTTTACTTCTAATGATTCAGGTAAATTGATATTGGCCTGCACACCGGAGGATGCTAGCAAATAATGTTGCTCTAATAGCGCTTCTTCAACCAAAGGGAGTATGGCCATCTGCTGGCGAGGAATAGATTGCTGACGCGCCAAAATTAGTAAAACATCAACTAACTGTTGCATTAACTGTAGCTGTTGTTGCATTTGTGCAATATCGCCTTGTTGCCAACCTCGGTGCTCGGCTAACTGCAACATATTCTTTAACACTGTCATCGGTGTGCGTAATTCATGGCTCACATCATGGGTAAATTCGCTTTCCCGACATAACGCACTGGCCAGCGCATTCATACTATGTTCAATAGTATTAGCTAAATACCCAATCTCGTTATCATCATTACTGGCAGCTAATTTAATTTGCTCGGTCGTATTGGCGTATTGAGTCAGTTCATTGGTTAATTTTACTAATGGCTGGCTGCTGTAGTTGGCAATTTTAAACGCGGCCCAACCCGCCAACGCAATAGCAAACAAGCCGATATAGAGCATTAACCGACTAATATGGCCGCTATATCGGCTAACGGTGAGTAAGCTACTCACCTCTGCCAATAAGTAATAGGCTTTGTCATCCATAAGAAACGGATAGATATGATAATGAAATTGATCATCGGTAAAAATTTCACGGGCATTGGGTCGTTTTTGAAGTTCGTTTACCACACTGGTTGGCATGGTTGAAATCTGTTGATGCACACTAAAATAATCGAAGCGTGGTGTCTTTTTCGAGTCATCGGGTTGTTGTAGATAAGCTATTTCTTGTATCAACAAATTATTAATGAGTTCATCTTCAACGGAATAAGCGATTAAAAAACTAACCGCCGTAAATAGCGCACTAATGAACAGGGTAAAACCAACAAATAATAAAATGGTATGACGTCGTAATCTGTGTTTAACATCCATCTAGCTAAGCTCCAAACGGTAACCAATATTGGCAATGGTCTGCAATATTTTGTGTGTAAAAGGCTTATCTAAGGCATTGCGTAATGCATAGATATGGGATTTGAGGGCATCGGTTTGTGGCGGTGCGTCATGCCATATTTTACGCACCAAGGTGCGTCGTGATATCGGCTCTGGGTGGGCAAGCGCCAACTCATGTAATATTTTAAAGCCAATTTGCGTTAACTTAACGTCTTTGTTCTGGCGAGTGACTTGCTGACGAGCACTATCCAACACCAGTTCACCCAATTCGAGCCGCTGTTGACGGTGTAATGTATGGCGTCGAGACAAGGCACTGCAACGTAACACGACTTCGCGCATGTCAAACGGTTTGGTTAAGTAATCATCGGCGCCTTGATTAAAGCCACGCACTTTGTCATCGAAACTATCACGCGCGGTTAACATCAATATTGGTGGATTATTAAGGGCTACTTTTTTGATCGCGGTACAGACTTGTAAGCCATCGATATCGGGTAAGTTTAAATCTAACAACACAACATCATAGCAATTGTCTTGCGCCCATTGAATTGCCTGCTGACCATGACAAGCATGTTCAACTTGCCATTGATGTAATGACAAAAATTCACCCAATTGTTGGGCGATAGTCAGATTATCTTCAACCAATAAAATATTCATTTAGGCTTCAATACATTCAGGTTTCGGCAAATCTAGACTAGCTTAAGTGAAATTCAGGTGAAATATCAGCCTTATATGTTTAAAAAAGTTAAAGAGGCAGGGTATGAGATTTCATCCTGATTCAGTCGACATTTCGAGCGCGATTGCCAAGTTTGGCAATTATGAAAGTTCACTTTGTTCTTCAAAAGATCAATTGGTGACTATCGTTGAATTAAATCCACTAACTTAGCATTGGTAAGGTTGGCGAGGTCGGTAGCGCTGAGTTCTATTTCTAGACCTCGTTTTCCGGCACTGACATAGATAGTGTCAAATTGGCTGGCGGATGCATCGATAAAGGTTTTTAAGCGTTTCTTTTGGCCTAAGGGGCTTACCCCACCGAGTACATAACCGCTGCTGCGCATCACTTCGTCTTTATCCGCCATCATGGCTTTTTTGGCCGATGCTGCTTTAGCGATGTGCTTCATGCTGAGCATTTCATCCACCGGCAAGATGGCACAGGCTAACGCACTGCTGTCGAGTTTAACCACTATGGTTTTGAATACGCGCGTTGACTCAATACCGAGTTTTTCGGCGGCTTCTAAACCGTAACTCTGGCAATTGGCATCGTGACTGTATTCATGTACCTGATACGCAACTTTGGCTTTTTTGGCGAGTAAGATAGCGGGAGTCATTAACTTGCTTGCTGACCTCGTGCAAATTCCGGCAAAGCTAACTCTGGTAGCTCGCCTTCCAAACCCATGGCGTTTTTGATGGCTGCATTACGGGCTGGTGGAAATTGATTGACCATATTCATGCCCACGCCACGCAGTAATTTTTGCAATGGGTTGGCTCCATTGAATAAGCGTTTAAAGCCTTCCATGCCGAGCACTAACTTCATCGCCTCGGTTTTACGCCAGCGACCATAAGCACGTAGATGTTTAAGCTGGCCGATATCTTTACGCTGACGCTGCAAATCTATTAATGTTTGCGCTAAAGCAGCAGCATCTAATATTCCCAGATTGACACCCTGCCCGGCTAATGGGTGGATGGTATGGGCGGCATCGCCAATAAGCGCCACCCGCTCGCCGACCATTTGCCGAGCATAACGCATTCTAAGGGGATAACTTTGACGCTGACTTTGCACGGTGCAAACACCTAAACGCCCATCAAAGGCGGCGGTGAGTGCATGATTAAATTGCTCATCATCCATGGCCAAAATAGTTTCCGCGCTTTGTTGTTGTTGCGACCATACAATGGAACACACATCTTTTTGCCACAGCGGTAAAAACGCTAATGGCCCAGTGGGGGTGAATATCTGTCGCGCGGTATTGCCATGAGGTAACTCGGTTTTAACTGTGGCGACAATGGCGGTGTGCTCGTAATCCCAAAAGGTAATAGGCAAGTTCGCTTGTTGGCGCACCCACGAATTACCACCGTCGGCACCCACCACTAAACTGGCGGTAAGCATTTCACCGGAGGCCAAATTCACAAACACTTCACGCTCGCCAAACGCTAATTGCTGAATAGTTTCTGGGGCTAGCAAAGTGATATTAGAAGCCTGCTCAGCTTGCTGCCACAGGGACTGGCGGATCACTTGATTCTCAATAATATGCCCAAGATGAGGTTGCTGAACTTGTTGATGATCAAACTCAATCTTGGCGAAGCTGTCTTGCTCCCACACTTGCATATGGGTGTAGGCTTGCAAACGCGCACTGCTGATAGCATCCCATGCACCAACTGCCCGCAATACGTTTTCACTGGCAACATTTATGGCACTGACACGCAATTCGGGGGTATCACTTAGAGCATTTCCCGCTGGCTGGCTATCAATCACCGCCACTTGTAGCACTGAGTTTTTTAGCGCCAATGCCAGTGTTAAACCGACCATGCCGCCACCGACTATCACCACATCGACTTTACGCATTTTGGTCTCCCGCTTGTGTGCTTTGGTTTGCAGCTAGTGATGTTAATTGCTGATCATGTAAGCCCATGGCTTTGGCGGCAAAAAATTGTTTAGCGCCGGGGAGCATTTCCATAGCGGTTAGTCCCAGATTGCGCGCCATGACTAACGGCCAATGTTGATTAGAAAACAAATGCACTAGGCCATCGGTTAATTGAATAATACTGCGCTTATCTTGCTGACGTTGTTGCTGATATTCACGCAACACATTGTACTCGCCAATATCCCGCTGCTGCTGTTCGGCCTGCTGCAGTATTAAGCTGAGCTTGGCGACATCGCGCAAACCTAAATTAAATCCCTGCCCGGCAATGGGGTGCAAACTTTGGGCAGCGTTACCAATCACCAAGGCTCTATGGGCTAACGTCGTTTTCGCGGTAGTTAGCGACAATGGATAGCAATAACGTTTTCCAACATGAGTAAATTGCCCTAAGGCTTGGCCAAATTGTTGTTGCAGTTGGGCAAGAAAATCCTCATCGGATAACCCTAACATTTCTTCTTGGCGCTCCGGCGCGATGGACCACACCAACGAACAGCGTTGCTCACCTAAAGGTAATATCGCCAGTGGCCCAAATTCGGTAAAACGTTCATAGGCCCAATGCTGATGAGACTGACTTAAACCCACATTGGCAATCAGCGCGGTTTGCCCGTAAGACTGCTGCTCAAATTCCAACCCCAACAATTTCGCTGTAGGCGAAGCCGCACCATCGGCTACTACTAATAGCTTGGCTTGTAGCTCTGCGCCTTGGCTTAGCTTGACACTGATACCATGTTGTTGCTGTTCAACCTGGGTGATTTGATCGGGGCAATACCAATGTAATTGGGATTTTTTAGCTGGCGCTGCTAACGCTTGTTGCAACTGCTGTCCTAAATCTTGCAGTGCCACCACATAACCGAGCGCCGGTTGATGTTGAGCGCGATGATCTAACGTACATTGACCTAAATGACCTTGATCACTGACCTTGATATATTTTATGGCGGTGCCAATAGCGGCAGTATTCAACCCCCAGCTATCGAGAGTTTGTTGACTATGGCGTGAAAGCGCAATTGCCCGCGCATCAAAGCCCGGATGTTGTGGAGAGTCTGCATCAGACATATCGCTAACAGCGGATTTAGCACTAGCATTAGTATTTAACGGGTCGTAAGCATTCGCTTCGACAATAGCGATATTCAATGAAGTCAGCTCGGATAATGCCAGCGCTAAACTGCACCCGACTGTGCCACCACCAGCAATGATCACATCATGCATCAAGCACGCTCGCTATTACCTGTTGAAGACGGCTTATTTAGAGACATCAGTGCCTCAATATCCGTAATGGTCTTGGGTGCCTTGATGGTTAAAATCTCATGGCCCTTTTCAGTAATAAGTACATTGTCTTCAATACGAATACCAATACCACGCCAGCACTCATCCACCTTTGCATCTGGTGCGATGTAAATACCCGGCTCAACGGTGAGCACCATACCTGGGGCTAATGGACGATCAACGGTAGCGTCAGCGGTTTTAATTTTATAGTCGCCAACATCGTGCACATCTAACCCTAACCAATGCCCTAGGCCATGCATAAAGAATTCACGGTAAGTTTTCTCCTGAACGTTTTGCGCTAACTCACCGGATAAAATGCCTAAATCAATTAACCCTTGGGTAATCACCTTTACCGAGATATTCGTCGCTTGCACCAAGGTATTACCGGGCTTGATGACCTCCAATGCGGCAAGTTGAGCATCTAACACCAATTGATAGAGCTTGGCTTGTGGCTTACTAAAACAGCCAGAAACAGGAAAGGTTCGAGTAATATCGGCGGCGTAACCTTCAAGCTCGGCACCGGCATCTATAAGCACCAAATCGCCTTTTGTAAGACGGTCACTGTTTTCGGTATAATGTAAAATACAGGCGTTGTCGCCACTACCGACAATAGTGTTATAGGCAGGGCTATGGGCACCGGCCATGGCGAATTCATGATGAATTTCAGCAGCTAGCTGGTATTCAAACGCATTATCAACGTGAGTCGCGCTATAAAGCATAGCCCGTTGATGGGCGCGCACGGAAATATCCGCAGACGCTTGCATTACAGCGACTTCCGCTGGGGATTTAAACAAACGCATTTCATGTAAGCGCGAACGCGTATCGGTTATCGATACCGGCGCTACTTTGCTTTGCTTAGGCGCGCTGCGCAGTTTATTCATGGCAGCCAAGACTAACTCATCTGCATGAGCTAAATGCCCCATCGCAAAATGCATCACTTGCTTGCCATCTAGCAACTGCACTAAGGCATCTGCTAATTCGGATAACGGATAGCTGGTATCCACTGCCAAAGCCTCGGGTGCCGCATCTGCACCTAAGCGTCGGCCATGCCAAATTTCCGCAGTCGGATCTTTATCACGGCAGAACAAAATGCTTTCCGCTTCGCCCTGCTCTTTCAACAATACCAACCACGCATCCGGCTCGTTAAAGCCAGTGAGATAAAAAAAATGGCTATCTTGGCGAAAGGTATATTCGGTATCGTTACTACGGGTAACTTCCTGGGCGGCAGACACTAATAGAATGTCATTGTCGCCAATGGTATCGAGTAAACGTTGACGACGTTGAACGTATTCTTGAATGGGTATCATAGTTCACTTAGTGTATGGTTTTAGGTTTGGCTTGCTGATCGGTGGCCGAATGGCCTAATTCATTAAATACCATCAAGGCTGACATACGCACATATTCCACCACTTCAAAAAGGGCTTTTTCTGATTCTTCATCGGCGGCCATTTGCTCGTCCATACGTGCGATTTCGGCAAAGTCTTCAAGAGCTTCTTTAGCATCGGCAGAACATTTGGTTAAATCGGCTTGATGTATGCCAAAGCCCAGCATAAAACCTTGTACCCACAAAATCAGCGCTTTACCACGAATGTTAATTTCGCTGTCATCATTAGGTAAACACATTGTCAGAGCAAAATCAGAATCTATCAGTTGCTGACATACTTCATCATATAAAACTGTAATGGCACTGGCGATATTTTCAGCCAAGGGCTTGCCTTCATTGATAAAATCCGCCAAGGCTTCTTGCCATTCGCGATCTTCTAGGCTCATGCCACCGGCGAGCATGCCACACAAAATGCCCTGAATCTCGGCAGCATCGGTGCTCATGCTCTTGGCCTGTAATTTAGCGGTTAATTCGCTATAAGAGGTATTGGTTTTAGTCAAAATAATTCATCTTTACTATTACGAAATTTATTAGGCTTTATCCTATCATTGCGGCATTAGATCAGCCATTCAAAATCAAGGTACAAAAATTAACGGTTGTAACTTGATTGCACAGAATTTGCACCGTAACGGTCAATCGTTCAGCGTATTTCAAATAAATAACTGAGATTGCCCCTGTTGCCGCCTATCAACAGCTGTTAAAATGCACGTGTTCCGAAGCCATTGAAACCACGTTTCATTGCGATTAGGAGCAAATTGTCTCCTGGGGTGTTTGCCAGTACAGTCATGTCCCTGCCGATGCTTAATACCCAGGAAGTTGATTCCGTTATTTTTGTGCAAGCTCGACTCGATCGAGAAGCCTGCGGTAACGATGATATTTCCGCCCTGAACTTTTCGGTTCTGGGCGACGCTGAAACAGCGGCACTTTGGGAGACTACCTCATTTTATAAACGGCGCTTTTCCGCTTTGGTTTGTAGGCATTTAAATCATGCAACAACACAAACAACAGGCTCAACAACTCCGGCAGCAATTTCGTCAAGCACGACGCCAATTAACGCCAGCAGAACAACAAAGTGCCGCCCACGCTATTCTCGCTCAATGTTTACAACACTCGCTATTACGTCCTGCAAAAAACAATGAACCACAACAAAAAGTCGCACTCTATTTAGCTAACGATGGTGAGTTAAATTTGCAATCAGTGATTGAATATTGTTGGCAGCAGCAAATTGACGTGTATTTACCGGTATTGCATCCTTTTAGTAAAGGCCATTTAGTGTTCACCGCCTATCGCGCTGATACCCTCATGACCATTAATAAGTATGGTATTGCCGAGCCCAAGTTATCCTGCCCCGATTTGTGCCCCTTAGAACAACTGGATCATATTTTCGCGCCGTTAGTAGCCTTTGATAATAAAGGCAATCGCCTTGGCATGGGTGGCGGTTATTATGATCGTACCTTAGCGCCGATTGTACGCGATGGCCTTGAGACTAGGGTTACCGGAGTGGCTCACAACTGCCAATTAAGTGATCCACTCCCCACACAACCCTGGGATATTCCAATGCAACAAATCATCACACCCAAGCAGTTATTTTGTTTCTAAAATAAACTATTAGCGCGTGTGGGATTTAACGAATTAGGGTAAACTTTGTCGCCATATTTTTGGCATAAATCTTCAGCATAAATCGAGCCCATTATGACCCAGGATCAACAAAAGCAAGCCGCCGCTCAAGCCGCTATTCAATTCGTACGAGATGATGACATTGTCGGTGTCGGTACCGGCTCGACAGTTAAATATTTTATTGAAGCCCTTGCCCCCCTGAAGGACCGTATAAAAGGCGCAGTTTCTAGCTCCGATGATTCTACGGCTAAGCTGAAAGCCTTAGGTATTGAGGTGTTTGATCTCAACTCAGTGGATGTTTTTGACATTTATGTAGATGGTGCTGACGAAATCACCGAACACAAACATATGATCAAAGGCGGCGGTGCGGCGCTGACTCGCGAGAAAATCATCTCGGCAGTAGCCAAAATCTTTATCTGCATTATTGATGAATCCAAAAAAGTGGGCGTACTAGGCAACTTCCCGTTACCGGTTGAAGTAATCCCCATGGCGCGCTCTTATGTGGCTCGCGAGCTAGTTAAGTTAGGTGGCGACCCAGTATGGCGTCAAGGCGTTGTTACCGATAACGGTAACCTGATCCTCGATGTGCATAATCTGAAGATCATCAATCCGCCAGAATTAGAACAGCAAATAAATAACATTGTGGGTGTCGTCACTAATGGTTTGTTTGCCCATCGCGGCGCCAACATTGTAGTGATTGGCGGTAGCGATGGTGTTGAAATCATTAAGTAAATTGCTTTGAGTTTAACTTAGTACAAATTGTACTTTCATTAATCAAGTAGTTTTGCTATTTTAGCCATCCAGACGGCTATTTAAATTATTCGCTTTTATTCGGAACCTAAGTCAATGAGCAAAGTGTCATTACCTAAAGACAAGATCAAAATATTACTACTTGAAGGATTGCATCAAAGCACTCTGGAAACATTAAAAAGTAATGGTTACACCAATATTGAGTATCTTAAGACCTCTCTGCCTGAAGATGAGCTTATTGAAAAAATCAAAGATGTGCATTTTATTGGCATCCGTTCACGTACTCATATTAGCCAAGCAGTAGTCGATGCGGCTAGCAAGTTAGTTGCTGTAGGTTGTTTCTGCATTGGCACCAATCAGGTTGATTTAAAAGCAACCCAAGCGAAAGGTATTCCGGTTTTTAACGCGCCGTTCTCCAATACCCGTTCAGTTGCCGAACTAGTTCTAGGTGAAATTCTATTACTACTTCGCGGCATTCCTGAGAAAAACGCTAAAGCCCATCGCGGCGAATGGGATAAAAGTGCCGTTGGCTCTTTTGAAGCTCGCGGTAAAACCTTGGGTATTATCGGTTATGGCCACATCGGAACCCAACTGAGTATTCTTGCTGAGCATTTAGGCATGCGCGTACAGTTTTACGATGTTGAAGACAAGTTGGTATTGGGTAACTCAACCCAAGTGAAAAGCTTGACCGAATTATTAAAAACCTCTGATGTTGTGACCTTGCATGTACCAGAAACGCCACAAACTAAAGACATGATTGGCGCTGCTGAATTAGACGTAATGAAGCAAGGGGCCATTTTAATAAATGCGTCACGCGGAACGGTAGTGGATATTGACGCCCTAGCAACTGCACTTCGAGAGAAGAAACTAGCGGGTGCGGCAATTGATGTATTCCCAGAAGAGCCAAAATCCAACAATGAAGAATTTGTATCTATTTTACGTGAATTCGACAATGTGATCTTAAGCCCTCATGTAGGTGGCAGTACTCAAGAAGCACAGCAAAACATTGGTATCGAAGTCGCTGGTAAGTTAGCTAAATACAGCGACAACGGCTCAACGTTATCGGCAGTGAACTTCCCTGAAGTGTCGTTGCCTGCCCACGCTGGTAGCTCGCGTTTATTACACATTCACAAAAATGCACCGGGTGTGTTGATTCAAATCATCCAAGCCTTTGCAGAAAAAGGCATTAACATTGCTGCGCAATATCTTAATACCAATGAAAATATTGGTTACGTGGTTATTGAAGTAGAGACTGATGACGCCGATGCCGCTTTCGCACAACTTAGTGCTATTGATGGCACCATTAAGACCCGCATATTGCATTAATCACGCAGGCTCCTAAGCTGTATTTTTAAATCCCTCCTTGCGAGGGATTTTTTATATCTACTAGGCCGGTTAAACGTCCTATAGACAAAAACAAATGCAACGATCTGTCCATGCTGTAGTCTTATCCCAGCAAAAAAGGAATATCTATGCCAAAAATCACTTTAGTTAACCTACTTAAAGCATCCAATATTGTTACTCTGATGATTGGCGCTTCGCTGATGGGCTGTGCGGGTAGTCCCCTTGATAATGATGTTGCCGATGAGCGTTTTATTACCGAGATAAAAACCGATGGTAGTAAATTGTTTACCTATGGGTTGTCATTTGATCTAGGCGATAATGCCAAGGGTGATCGCAATAACTCAGCTGCGGAACGTGACCGACAACGAGGAGACGGTGAGCGTGGCGCTGGCGGACAAAGAAGCGGCAATGGCCGCGGTCAAAATCAAGGAAACGAGAGCATGCCAAGCGGCTTAGGACGCGGCAATAACCGATTCAGCGACAACCGCCAAGATATGCTTGAAACCTTGTACACGCGCTTAGAACTTAAACTTGTAAAAAACGGCTTTTGCCGCGAAGGCTATTTCGAACTTGATCGCTATACCGGCCGCAACACCGCACAGATAAAAGGCGAGTGTAATGAAAGTGCTAGTGAAAAGGATAAGGAAAAATTTACTAAGTAACCCCAACTCAGGATAAATAAAAATAAATTTTATCATTACATGATGTAGAACAATTTTAAATTTTCAGCGGCAGCTACTCTTAAACCTAATAAAACATCATCTCCTTTACCTTTATTTATTTGGAGTAACATTATGAAGATACAATATCGCCGCTTTCTCACTATTCTGACTTTAATGTGTTCCACTTCAGTGATCCTACTGGGTTGTAATAATAATTTTTCAGCGGCTATGCGCAAAGTAACTTACCCACCTGATTTCAAATACGTTACAGGGCAAGAACTGCGGTCAGGAATGGACAAATTAGCCTATCAACTACAAATGCTGGATAGCGCCGTTATAGATAATAAGCAGGAGCCCACAATTCAGCAGCAAAAAGTGCTAGAAAGCTTAAGAAAAATTGAAAAGATTGCACTGGGATTACAAGCTAATGAAGCGGGTTCAAGCCACCCCTATTTACAAAATGACATGAGTGAATTTGTAAAAACAGTCAGTCGTGCCAAAACAGCAGCATCATTTGAAAAGCCTCAATATTATCTCGCTGGACGAGTTTCTGGTGGTTGTACAAACTGCCATAAAATTAATCGATAACTGAATCGACTTGCTTACCATTTAAAAATAGCTGAATAATTCAATATCTAAAAAGCAAAAAGGCTCCCGAAGGAGCCTTTTTATTCAGCGTTGAGGCTGTAGAAAAACCCTAAAAAGCTTAAAATTTCACCATTATTCACTTCCCTCAGATCATCGTTTGTGATCCAATATGTATTATCAATTAGGCACGGGAGCCTTGGTGATGCCAC
>JAUHQD010000018.1 GCA_030418115.1 Alteromonadaceae bacterium BrNp21-10
TTTATGCTGAATTTACTTGCAGGATTGGTCGCGTATTGCTTAAAAGAAAACAAACCAAGTCTTAATTTAACTGACGTAGAGCGTAATTCTATGGTTATCGCTTAAGCAGATCTGAGGTTAATTTGTAAACGCCAAGTTTCTGGAACGTACTGATAGAGATAACGATAGGCCAAAGACGTTTTTCCCTGACCAGATGCACCATGAACGATAACTGTTTGAAATGTTTTAAAATGGTTTTCTATTTCTGTTAGATGATCCTGTCTGAGTATATCTAAATTAGCTTGAATATGACTAAATCTTGCAGATATACCTTGGTAGAATTCCTTTTCTAATTTTTGCTTTTCAACAACATTATTTTCCTCTAAAGGTGAGATGGATTTAAACCATTCTTGATGATGTGCTTCACGTTCCGCGAAATACCGACCAATTGAATTTATTTTTTCTAACAGTAACGCATGAGTTATTTTAGATTTTTGTTCTGACGCTTCGTATAACCAAGAGGTTAGTAATGACAATGCATGCTCAATTGAACCAGATGTCATTGATTGACTTAAGCATTGAGAAATACTTTGATGTAAATCATCTTCAATAGCAGACAGCCACACCAATTTTTGGAACAAGATATCTACTGAAGAACTGGATATTTTTAAATTCTCTAACTTCTGTTTTATCTTACTTTGGTTGGTTACTTTATTTTTATCTGACGTAGACCATGCACTAGCAATTTCATTACCAATTATACCAAAGCTGATTACTTCTACTTTTGGTGATTCATCCACATTTAATAGCTTGCAGGCACGATGAATAAAAGTATCTTTTTTATCCGCCTCGATAAAATTCGATAGAACTAGTGGGTCACTATATGCCTTGATTTGAACAGCTCTTACTAATTTTTTGCCTTGATATACTGCTAGATCTTCATTCCCTTCTGGCTGGAAGATCAACTCGGAACTATTAGACAATAGAATTTCGTGCAAGATATATAAAGTCTGAAGTCTATAACCTTTTAATGCAGCTTTTGCTCCTGAATTGCTCACTTTATTCCTTTAATTTTCTTATTCGTAAACTTTGCGTTAAAAAGTAATGTAAATAAAACTCTATTTAATAAATATCAATTTTTCATCAATAGCGTTGTTCATTTATCGCGTTAGGACAGCAAGTTATTTAGTCCGCTTTAGGTTGATAGTCGATCTTTACTGAGGTTACCAGACAATTCTCAGTGTGTCCGTTTCACGCTCATAGGAGATATAATCAATCTCATCTACTTAAGAGTTATGCTCAATAACTTGTGCTTAATTTAGTTGCATTTTGATACTAAATATAGATTTACTCAGCTAGCGTATTATAATTAAAACTGGTGGCGGCGAGCTGCCAGTTACTGCCTTCACAAAGTCGATTCACTCGTCAGACAATATTACCTTTAAACTGTAATCAGTTGATTTGCGCGGTGGGCGATCAACGATAGCAGGGTATATATGTCTGTTGATATCAATAAAACAAAGCTTTTTAAAAACATTAAGAGACAATCTCTGCGTTTAGAGCAGTTATTAAACCTTCCTAAATATCAAGTTCACACGCTTCTAGCTAGACACTTTTATAATGAAAATACTATTGCAGATGTTAGAAAAAAAATCACAAGTAACAGCCTTGAAGGGCGTATATTTTTAGCTGCTGTAGCGCCCGATGCAAGTGAACAAATCCTCTCAAAATTTGCGGATGAGTTCGCTAATATTTTGGTTTCAGTAGCAACTAGCCCAATCTGTAAAGTTAGTAATAACCCGCCCAGAGACTTGATATTGGAGGTGTTTTCATTGGACAAAAATGTCATGAATAACATAATTAAAAATTCAATTTAATTTTTACTCAGTCATTGTTATTATTATTAAAGGTTGACTAGACAGCCCGGACCTGCCCTTCCTCTATTCACGTTATTTGAAGCTGGCCGAAGTCGATACTTCTAGACATTTTATTTACGTTTGTAACTCAAGCTCTGGCGGGTGTTTGAAGTACGCCGTTCTAAGTGAGAGCAACGTAAATATGTCCAATTATAATTTAGATAAAAATATCTTCTTTCAAGCAAAAAGAGCATCAAAACTTCTCGATGTGCCCTTAACGAAGGCAAAAGATCTGATCGCTAATTCTATCTATCAGTGCCACAACTACGAAGATTTATTAAACAAGCTAGCTAATAATAGTCTCAAAGCGTCAGTGTATCCGTATTGTAAAATACATCCAAAAGCAGGAATAGAAACTCAAAGGCATATTGAAAAAAACATAGATTCACTAACTCAGCGTTTCAACCGTTTCTTGCGTGTACCAGTTACCAAAATTCCCTTACATAATTTAGTTTGGAAAATCTTTGGGGTCCATAATAAGGAAAGCCTGAATCAAGTTCATCCGCACCTTTTGTTAGACAATTGGAAGCTATATGTCCCTTTGTCTCCTGAAGAAAACCCGGTTTCATATTGCGACATCAAGATTAATAATGTGACTTTCAAAATATTGGCAACGAGAATTATCACGCCATGCATGTTTTCCGATAACAGTTTAAATGAGGTTTTGACAATAAAAGATGAATTTTCAAAATACAGATTTCCTCCATTAATGTGGACAGGATGGAAGAACTGGCAAGATGAGGCCTTAATATTTTATAACTCTTTGGGCCGCGAAAAATCGTCACGCAAGCCAAAGTTTGATAAATTGTCAGAACCTAAAAACAAGCTTCAAAAGATATTCCAAGATAGGCTGTATAAATCAATGACAGCATTATTTTGTGAATTCGTAGGGACGAAAATTCAGTACTGTACGGTTGAGAGGTATATGCTTTACATCATTGGTTTTCCAACTGAAGACGAAATTGAAGTACTAGATTATCCTGACTTTTACCTTACAAATGAGCACATTCAAAACGGTAAATGTTTATTTAATTTTGAAGATAACCTGCTCGCGTTAGAGTTATTTGAAATCAATAAAGACGGCGAGTTTGTGGGTGATGATGATGACTATTACAAAGCCCTTTCAAGTTCTTTACAACAGTTTGAAGAAGCGATGACAAAAAATATTGTAATTGACGGGAAACAATACGAGGCGTACATGCGGCCTTGTACACTTGCTGAATATTCAATATATCAAAAATCAGCCATTATACTTAACCACACATAAACATTGTTACAGTGCGTTAATTTCCAGAACTTTGAGGGGGAAAAGCTTATCTGGTAGACGGTCGTACTCCAGCGGAGCAATATTCCAATCAGATAAAAAATAGAACACTAAGGCTTTTCTCATCTTAAGTACTATTTTTCCTGACTCTAATCCGTAATCAAAGATAATGGTTTCAGGGTTTTTTGGTTTACCATTGATACCAATTGTAATTTCAACCTCTTGATTCCAATCAGGATCAAAAGGTTTTGTCTGATTTTCCTCAACTAAAATCTCAGAGTCACGAGAGGCAACGACTCGATTTAACTTAAAGCTTCTGAAGTCTCCTGACTTGTGGTCAAAAGCCCTGATGTACACAAAATTACCTGTTTCGATCAGTGTATGCGGGGCTATTGTTCTGCTGGATTCGCCACTGCTACGCGATAAGTAATTAATGTCTACTTTAATTCCAAGGTTGAGTGCCCTGAAAATCGGTGCGACAACCTTTAGCTCCGGCAAAACACTTGGAATTCTATAGCTATTTACGTTTTCGGCGAACTTTGGCTCACACACAAGTCGTTGCGTACCAGAAGAAACTAAATCAATTGCTTCTTCTATTTGATGTTCAAAACAAGGACTGAACCATTTTGTCGGGGCGTAAGCCCTCAATCGATGATTATAAATAAGATTGTTCTCAGCCATTTCTTGGTAACGCTTAAAGTCACGGGTGGACCAAGCTTCTTTGATTTCAAAACGATTCATTAGCTGACGTCTGTTTGTTGTTCCGAGCACAAAAGCGCATAAATCGATATAACGTAGTCGCCTTTCTTGTCGAATGTTGGTGATGTTTTCCATTGATTAATAAAATCCCAGTTGATCTATCTACATAATATAATATATAGTGCCTACTAATGTATAGTGCATATTAATATACACACATAGTATTGTGGGATGCAAAATGAATTACGGCAAGCAAGTTGAAAAGTACTTAAAGAAGATCGATGAAGGAAAGGCAATTGATTACGCCCAATTCCTCAATTTATTGAATTCTCCTGAGTTAAATCTTGACGCTACTAATCGAGACTTTGAAGTGAGAAGGGTCGGGACTAATACCTATAAAGTTATACATGTAGAGTCTTGGCTCAGAGTTCAACTTGATAATATCATTGGAGAGATATACAAGGATCGTAATTCAGCGGCTAAACAAAATAACAGCCACGCATACAGTGTAAATGGATCAATGCTTCTCGTCAGAGAAGGGGCAATACATCCTCAGGTAGTAATGTTTGATACTGATGGAAATTACTTACCCAAACGAGAATGGCATGAATACGCCTTATTAATTGAAAACAGACAAAACTTCATCAGCATTGATAAAACCTTATCTTTTATAAAAACATACTGCGATATCGGGGATGTAGATTTACAAAAAACATTAACAGTTTTTACCGAAGGTAACGCAATTTCTAACGCTTTACACCTAACATTTCTTTGTAAATTCAAGTCGATTTTCCTGTTGCTGGATGTAGACGCTGGGGGGCTTCAGATAGCTAGTAACCTCCTCACTCTTTTACCTAATTCAAACGTAGTTTTTCTCGTACCAAGTGACATAAAAGATAGATTGAAAACGGTAAGGGCACCAGCAAAAACAATATCGATTGAGAAAGCCATCACACTGGGACGAAAACACCCAGAGCTAACTCATATTGCGCAACTGATTTACAAAACCGAAAGAGAATTGGAGCAGGAGAGCTACCTTGATGAATGATTTTGTTACTGATGGATTATTGGCAGAGGATTACATACTTAAGCGTCTAGTTTATGTTAACTCGGCAAATCATGGGTATTCGGAGATATTACTGGATAGACACCTTGCAATGTTTGGCGGGAACAATGTTGGAAAAACTGCGAGTCTAGCTGGCACCAAATTGCTACTGTATCCAGAAGTTAATTTTAGCCGCTGTGAAAAGAAGTTTAAATTTGTTGGTAATAGAGGAACCTTTTCACAAGAAGACTCCTATGATTTTTACTTTCCTGATTCAACCTCGTTCATCATTCTCGAAGTGCAGAACCCTGAGGGGGCGTTTTGTATGTTGTTATACAAAACCAACAATTACACCTACAGCCGACTTTTTGCACCCTTATCATTCGATGAAATGCGTCATCTATTTTGGGATGTGGATAAAGATGATTTCAATGACGACTTGAGTGTCAAAACAGTTAAACAGTTTGTTATCGAAAACGACGGTTTACAAACATCGGACGCGGCAGAAATACGATCCTTAATGTTTGAAGGTATGCGTGGTACTAAAAAGCAACGTCGTTTTTGCATTCTACCTATGAAAGATGCTCGTTTGGACTCAATTGAAGCTTTCAGGAATATTTATCAACTAGCGTTTGACATTAAAAGCTCAGAGACAGATACCTTACCTAAAGCCATTGCCACACTTCTTGAGATGGGCCGGGGCAGAGATGAAGAGCGACTGAGCGCAGATCTCCTTGACTTAGCAACAGACTACGAACAACTGTTTGCAAAACAAGCGCAACTTCAAACTTTGAAAAATGCTGAGCCAATTTTCAATAGATTGTCATCTAATTTTGAACAACTGACAAACAATTATAAACATTACACACTGGTCCATAAATCGTTACTACACCTGTTAAATGAAGCAAAAGAAAGCTTTGATGAAAGGTACGTCAATATGAAGAATCTTACTGATGAAGCGAATACACAACAATTTACTACCAGAGAAGAAGTCGCAAAAGCTAACGAAGCTTCAATTAAAGCTAAAAGCCATGTGGAACACTTGGAAGAACAATTATCGCATCAGTCTAAGCGAGTCGTTGAGGTAAAAAATTTATATGCTTCTTTAGGCTTTTCTTCAGTCGAGAAAACTCTTGAGCATCTGGACCATGAATATGACGGCGTGAATACCTTACTAAGAGAACTTCGCAAGGAGAATGGCGTTAAAAGACAACTCCAGAAAGAGCTGACAAAGAAAAAGCAACTTTTAGGTACAAAAAAAGAACTACAAAACATAATTGAAGATCAATCGAGGACGGTTGCGAGTCAGTTAAACAATTCTACAAGTGCGAGTATTTTGTATTCATTGAATCAAAATATTGCCAAAACAATAGTACCTCTGACTGAGAGTCATCGCGATGCGGTGGTCAACTTTACATCATTATTTGACTCTGATAATACAGGGTTACTTACTTTCCTCGATAAGCCGCTCAAAGATGTCAGTTTTAAAGAGATAAATCCAGAAAGAATGGTTGAAGAGGCCACTCTTGAGTTAGCTAGAGTTGAACAGCAACTTGAGATTGTGGAGCAAAATATCACCGAACAAGGCAGAGCTTTAAAAAATAATGATATTGAATCGCTAATAACGAACACTGAACAAGCCTTACAAAAAATTGAAATTCAGCGAGACAATATTCGTGCTTTAAGGGAACTCATAAGTGGCGAAGACGATACATCCAAAAAACTTAAAGATAAAAAAGATGTATATATTAAGGCGAATATCTCTTTTGAAAAAGGGCGTAATAAACTTCAAGAGCACACTGCAACTGCTAATCAGTGTCAAAATAAACTTGATACCTTGAAAGATGAGTCGGCGAGACTTAAAAGGTATGAGAGTGTTTTTAATACCATCCAGAGGCATGCCGATATTGATTTTCTGTTTGAAGAGATCTCTGACCAAGTCGTACTAGATGATTCGTGGTTTGAAAAACTATACAAATTAAGCACCGATCTGTCTTCTTTGAAAACGAGTGTTATTAGAGAATTACATCTTTTATCAGGACAGGTTCAGATCGAAGGTGTTGATCCCCACAAAAAATTCGATTCAATTACCGCAATATCTAAAGCTGTTGATAGTTACGCAGGCGAATACGCCACATTACAGTATGATTTGAAACAGTTGAATACAAGCATTTGTACACACAATCAATTTGTTAGCAATCAGATAAAAGAACTGAAAACATCGAAACAGTTTCTTTCAAATTTCATCAAAGAAATTAATGATGAACTCAATAGTAAACTTGTATCAAACCTTTCTGAGATCAACTTACGGCCAGAAATCAATGTACGATTTGAATCTTTACTATCTACTATCGATAAGCAAGATATTTCAGATGAGACATTGTTGGAGCCTGAGTTTTATCACGCGCTGACTCAGTTTGCGGATAGTTACTTCGATAAGCGGACACGCAAACTTAAGATGCATGACATTATTCATGCAGTGCATTATGAATATACTCTAGAAGAAACTGGTGAGCGTTTTACTAAAAGTCAGTCAGGAGGAACGACTAGTACAATCACAGCCTTCGTGCTATCGGTGTTACTTAAGAAAATTACTCCAGACTATGTATCGCTCAAGATGCCGATTATTGTAGATGAAGTGGGTACGTTGGATTTCAAAAATACAAAAGCTACTATTCAGCAAATCAGTGAGCACGGCTTTTCAATCTTTTGTGCCACACCAACATTTTCAGGCTTTGTTAGCAAAAACGTTGGTCGTTGGATAATGATTGATAGAGCCAAAATCAAGAAGCCACGTGTCCCAAAATGCCACATGCATATCCTACCTGAGTATATTGAAAGCTTTGGGAGTCAATCCAATGAAGCTTAATCGTGATGTTATCCTCAGTTCTATCCTCAAGCATCAAAATAGCTTTCTGAAAATATTGGATTTTATTGACAAGGAAGGTGGAGTGCCTGAGATACCAGAGAAGCTTTTTCTAGATTTGTATAGTCATTACATTTGTGAAGATGATGATCAAAATGTTCATGCGCAGTTAAGTTTGGCGGTCTTGCTAAAGAACGGAGTATTTATTCATCATGATAAGAATACTGGGACCATTTCAGTTGCGGATGTAATCATCAATATGCTCCGGTTTATAGATGTAAAACGGGCAAGGGAACTGAACAGACATGATCTAGAAGATTTGCGCCAGCGTGTGTCTGACTTTGTAGATAGGTTGTTGGAGTGCGCCTATCTGGAAGATGATGATACAAGAGAACTGTATGGGAGTTTCTATCGATTACTTAGCGAAATACATTCGAAGATAAAAGAAAATGTATCGGCACTGGATGCACAAGTAAAGCGCGTTTCTCAGCAGTACAAGGAGTTCAACGCAGGGGATAGTGAAGCCTCGGTTTTCGATCTATATGACCGTGTAACGGATCTTTACAGCAAGTATGTGTTGCCGTGTTATGATTTTATTGACCCAAATATGGAAATGAAAGGGAAAAGAACTTTCACTCAGTCTATTGAGCAGTTAATAAAGCATCTCGCAGATGTACCTGTAAAACTGCATGAGTCAAACCGTCTTCAATACCGTTTTACGGCAGTTAGCAGTTATTATAAAGACATAGGGCTACTCGTCCGTAAACTAAAGCAATATTCAACTTATTTGGCTCAAGATCGCGATAGATACATTGCAATTGACAATGCATTCAATGCTTTAATGGATGATGTTGTGCCATTACGTCACGGAAAACAGAAAAATAAGTATTTAACTCCCAATGCACCAATATTCCTAAAACTGTCAACTATAGATGGATTGAGAGATCTACGTACAAACCACGCAACAAAATTTAACTGGGTTGAAGGCAAAACAACACTTCGATTCAAAGAATATTTGAATATGCTCCAACGTGCGGAAAGCAAACCTAAAAAACAACAGATCAAACCTTTACCAGAAGAGGTCCGAATTGAAGAGGAGAGACAGATAGAGATTGCTAGATTAATAGCTGAGGCCGGACTTCCAATCTCAATCCCCGACGTACATGAGTTCGTATTTGAGTTGCTAAGCCAAAATTTGGATAGTTTTTGGTTAGGTGACGTTCTGTTTGGTATTGAAGAGGTGATGCCGTATGCACCATTAGAGCATTTAGTCTTTAGTCGAGAACGACGGAGGCAGCAGGATGAACAATATTACTTGGAATATTTAAATATTGAATTGGCACGAGGTGAACTGGATGTATAACACTGACTTGAGCGTAGAAATCTACCAAACACTAACGGCTGGAAAGATCATAAATAACCGGATGCTTAACAACAGTGGCCAGTGGATTTTAAATCCGCTCTTTGAAGAAATAATGAATAACCTTTCTACATACGCAACGCAGTATGAAATGTCGGGACAAGAATTGGTTCGTAATAAAGACTTTGTTTACTTGAGAAAAGGCGCTGAATTATCGGAAGATGTTAAAACTGACGTTACGATGAAAGCCGCACTTCTATTACTTATGCTAGGTAAGTACATTAATGAGCAAAACTATCGATTTAGCAAGTTGACTGAGCAAAATGGCGGAATAACCAAAACAGACATTCTAGCACTTCAAGAGATCGATGATGTTCAAGAGCTTATCGAGAAAGCAAGGCTCAAAAGTGATTTGTTCACCGAATTCAAAAACGTGCTGATTAACCGCAACTTATTACTTGAGTTACCCGGTAATGAACGGTTTATTTTATCCGACGCGGGGCGAACTTTTTATGAAGAAGTTGTTCGTCTATATCTTGAGCCAGAATTGCATATTTAAAATAATTAAGGACTAAAATTGTCAACAACAGTCACCACAGCATTCAATGCATTTCAAAAAGAAACGGTCAATCTTGATGCCGAAAGAACCAAAAATGCACGTAATAGTCGAAATTGGTTGGTTGGGAAGATAAACACCTTTACTGATTTTTTTCCTTTATACACAGCTAAACATATTCATTTTGGTTCTTTTGCAAGGCGGACCAAAATTAGGCCTTTAGACGACATAGATATTATGATTGCATTGATGGGGGAAGGGTGCTCGTATTTTGAAGATACTTCCGGGAAAATAACAATCAATGTCCCTGATGATTGTGATGCCTATAAATATTATAAGCATGCTGCTTCGAATACATTGAACTCTATTCGAGTTGTGAATGAGTTCGTCAGGAAATTGTCTGAAATAGACCAATACAAATCAGCAACTATCAAACGAAACCAAGAGGCAGCCGTCCTTAACTTGAAATCATATGATTGGGCTTTTGACATTGTTCCCTGTTTTTTCACCACGGAAGATGCATATGGACAAACCTATTACATTATTCCTGACGGGAGTGGTCACTGGAAAAAAACCGATCCACGGAAAGACCGCGACAGAGTTAGGACAATTAATTCAACATGTTCAGGCAACATGCTGAACGTTTTAAGACTTATAAAGTATTGGCAACGTCGTCCAACTATGCCATCTATGGGATCATATCTTCTAGAGTGTATGGTACTCAATCATTTTGAGAGCAATGGAACCTGTTCGCAATATCAAGATTTGGAGCTTGCTGGAGTGTTTGAGTATATCGCAAATCATATTTATTCAAACGTCTCCGATCCTAAGGGGATTCAAACTAACTTGAATGACAAACTAACATGGGAAGAGCGCTCGAAAATCTCTAATAAGGCGATAGCTGATGCAAATCTAGCATTGGAAGCTAGGCATTTAGAATCAAATGGAGATCAAAAGGGCAGTATCAACAAATGGCGGCAAATTTTTGGTGCTGAATTCCCGGAGTATAGTTAATGAACAACGAGATAAATTCCATGCAAAACTATGATAGCTCTATCAATATGATTGCGGCTTTCAGGCAGAAGTACTCTGATGTTAAGCAGTTAAGTTTTATACAGATGTTGATGTCTGTATGGATGCCAATTGTATTGGCATTATTCGCTTTGGCATTGAAGAGTCAGTTAATTGTAGGTTTTCTAGGTATTCCCCAATTAGACGTAACTATTTATGTTTCTTTCTACTGTATTGTGATTGCGCTCGCGGACTTATTTTTATTCAACAGCTTCATTGAGACAGGGAAAGAACTTGCGGCGAAAATCCAAGAACTTTTTGACACAAACGTTCTTGGATTGCCTTGGAATATAACCTTAGCTGGACCCAAGCCAGATGGCGAAGTAATTTACAACCTTAAAAATACTTTTTACAAAGTTAAGTGCAACAAAAGGGAACATCTGATTAACTGGTATAACCCGAAGGTCGCCAATGTTAGTCACAACAAAGCGGTTCTGTTGTGTCAGCGAATGAATCTCTACTGGGACAAGTCCTTAAGAGAGACCGTTAATCAGCGTGTTTTTATTTCCCTACTTTGCTGGTGTGTGTTTATTATGATCATTGCTCTTAACCAAGATCTCTCGCTCAGAACGCTGCTATTAACCGTAATTTGTCCACTGCTACCTATCCTTAGTTATTCAATAAAACTAATTTCAGATAACAGGAAGTCAATTTCCACTATGACGAGATTGAAAGAACTGTTGGAATCGGCGTGGGCTGACGCAGCTAATCAAGAACTCACAATTGAAAAGCTTCGTGAAGTTCAAAATGAGATTTATCAACATAGGAAAACGAACCGTCCTATATCTGATCGCTTCTATTGGAAACGAAAAGATGACTTTGAAGGTGATGCAGAATACAGCATTGAGCAGATGATAACCGATATCGAACGACAGCCTTAATAGGCTGGGAGTTAAAGCTATGAAAGATAAAGACTTACACGCAGTTATCGAAACTCTTGTTAATAGAATTTCATTGTAATGGACAGCTCATCGCCAGCTCAATCAGGAGTTGAAAAATGAAACGTAAGTTGATCCGCAGAAATAAATCTCGAATATCGTCGCGTTTAAAGTATAAGTGTAGCAAATGTAAGCGTCAGTTTTTCGATGCCAGCCAGATCACTTACGACTCAATAAGTCTTAGCAAACAATTCGGCCAGCGTTGCCATCAACAGCGCTTGGCTAGACAACAAAAAATGAACCCACGGCAGCTAAAGAAACTGCGCAAAAAGCAGCATATTTCAGGACTGGTTGGCAGCAAATACGGCGGTATCTGCAAAAAAAAGTTGAGACCCGCGAGGGTTATTCTCATCAAATAAGGATGATTTTTGATGAGAATAGGCATCTTATTTCAATCAACCCCGAATCTGCCATTCGCCCCATCAAAACAAAGGGCCTCAGAAAATGTCCTAGTTAGCAAGCGTCTGAGGCCAGTCCGAACGGGTTGGTAACAAGGAAAATATGCTTTACACGAGGCTAATTTGCGGCTTTGCAGACAAGTACTATCACGACTATGAATAATACAATCGTGATTGATACAGAAAAAGCTAACTTCCACCAAACGACTTCATATCGATTTGATAGTTCATTTTTGGAGTTTTCAAAATTATCTTTATCAGCGCCAACCTCATTTTCCAATCGTTCAAACAGAGGTTTATATTCTGATTTTAAAGCTTTGAGAGAACTAAATTGGCCAAGTAAGTTAAGGCAAACAATTACTCCTAGCACCAAAACTGTGATTATAAAGGTGATATTCTTGTAAAACTCAAGCGTATTTACTTGAGCCATTTCAATTTGACTTGTAGCAAGCCATACACCAGCCGGGATAGCGAATGTTTTCGTTGCAACTTCATCGAACACTTTGTTTATTTTTACTATATATTGAGTCTTTTTCTCCTGATATTCGCGTCGAACTTTGTCGAACGAATAATTGCTAACGTATTGCTCGTAGCTAGCCAACAGTTGGCTAGAGAATGCATTAAAGTGTGTCAGAAGGTGGTTAAATCTAAATTTTTTATCTTGTTGCTTAAGGAAGGACACCAATGATTCACGTACCAAGGCCGTTTTTGCTTCCTTGTGTAGATCAGCAGTTAGCAATTCTTCCAATGGATTGGGGTCAAGGTCATACTCCAGAACTGACGAATCCACCTGAAAGCTGATATTTAAACTCTGTCCAAATACAATCAAATAATCTTGTGAAGTCGTTATATCGTTAGAGACCTGTTTTATCAACTGGCATACTTTGGAGATATTTTGATAGCGGCCAAACTTAAGCAAAGGTGTATCGGTACTGTAAATTTCGTTCTCATCACTTATGAAAACAGCACTTACTGGCTCCAAAACATATTGAGGATAGGACAGTAATGTATCCCAGTCTTTGCAAATGAAAAATTTGTCGTGGATTTTTTCGGATACAAGCTCGATCTGTATATGATACCCAGCGTATGTTTTCTCAAATTTAAACTCAGGAAGTTGTTTGGTAGCTTTAAATACCTCATCTTTGTATAAATCTATCCCCGCAGAACATAAATCAGCAGCAATTAAGCGATTTAGCTTATCAAGATTATTTTGACTAAACTCAATCGTGCCAACCAAAGTAGCATTGTCTCTTCGCTCCAATTTGCCCAACAAAGCAAATATGTCTGAATAGTCTTTTAAAAGCTGTAAATTCATGCTGAAAATATCAGTTTTCGTTACTTCTACTGGCTAACTCTTCCAGTATCTCTTCTTTTAGTATAGGCGGGATCTCATTAAATGTTAGCTTCCCATCGTTACCATAAATAATACTTTTGCCAAGTAAACTTCGGTCAAAGCTGATAGATACACCGCTCGCTTTTCCTGATATACGTAAATATTTCTTCAGCTCTGTATTACTAATGGCAACCTCTTCTCCCACATCATAAGTTTCACGAGCTAATACTAGAAAGTCATCAGGGGTATCTGGGAAGACTCGGTTTGCCACTTCAGTCAATTTTACTTCCAATCCATCTTTAAGCTGCTGCTTTATGAAACTGTGTGCATCGTCAACTTTAAACTGGACAACATCATCATCCATGCCAAGGGTATTTTTAGCGTAGTCTTGAATCGATTTTTTAAGGCTTTTTGTTTCGGCTATTGCTGCCTGCTTATCACGCTGACAGCCTATGAACTCCTCAAAATAATCCCTAACTTCAGCCGCTAATCCGGTCTTGAACTTTATATAACGACTAGAAAGATCTTCTTCCCAATCGGTTAGATTAATTGCAGCACCTAGGTGTAATTTGTTTATGTCGATAATTTGCGAAGCCTCTAGCTCCAAATCATCAGAAATGTCATATCCGTCAGCTCTTTGCAAAACAGCTAGCGCTAGCCATATCTTCCCTCGACTCTCATATTCGTAAAAAATAAGAAGGCCACCTTTAACCGATTGCAATTTGGGGCGGCGCATTATTGCTGCATACCTGTTAGCCATCACTGTGGTCATAACAATAAAATCACTGCATTCAAGATCATCATAATGCTCTGCTAATGTCTGTTCAAACGCTGGGTCTATTGTTGGATCTCCGTCAACAGCGAACTCCCCTATGTTCAAAGTTGAATGCGTAAATAGCTCAATAAGACTATCTGTAAGTGACCCAGCAAGGCCTAAAGCATTATTTTCTTTCTTTCGAAGGTTAACCTTGACGCGTTCTCCATCCTTCTCGCGTTTAACCTCATGCAGTATTACGTGATTAATAGCCATAACATCCCTTACTTCTTTTTTTCCCGTGATAATATATTTCCGCAAAGCCGCCTCAAGTGCAACTGTAATCCTCTACGGAGCCATAAAAAAGCCTCCACCATCTGCTAAGGGCGGGGCTTTGGATTCAAAATTAAACAAATCTCTTAGGTTGGAGTCTAATTTTTACAGCCATTCTTATCACAAGTGATTTTTTGGTGTGAATCAACCCAATGGCTTGAGTGCTTTTTAGTATCAACGCCACATCCGGTTGTGCCACCTTTTTTGCCTTGATGTACAATTCCAGTTGGGTTATGTTTAACAGCCATGTAATTCTCCTTTAAAATACTATTTAATTGAAATATTGTGATTAAATTTTTTAACTATATTAATAACTTACCATTTATACTAAATAAATAACATACGATAAAGAGACCTGTTCTTTTGGCTTCAAAAGCAGCCAAAAATAAAAGGGCTAGCAAGTAGACTTGAAAACCAGAAAAAGCCCGGCAACCATAGGTCTGCTAGGGCGAGGCTTTGGATTCAAATACAAGAAATGAATCCCACACCAAATATAAGTTCTGCATGGGATTCAGTTTAATTTTTTAACGGCATAGCTCTTTTATTTTCTTCCTAGAAAACCAACTGTATAAAACAGGCAGCACAAATAATGTTAATAAGGTTGCCGTAATTAATCCTCCGACAATGACACTTGCTAAAGGACGTTGTATTTCAGCACCAACACCGCTAGACATTAACATTGGGATTAAGCCCAATGCTGAAGTGATAGCCGTCATTAATACTGGTCTTAATCTAGAGGTTGCGCCATCAAAAACGGCTTTGGAGGTGTCTAACCCATCTTTAATACGTTGATTGATGCTCTCTACCATTACTACACCGTTTAATACTGCAACGCCGAATAAGGTAATGAAACCCACCGAGCTAGGCACTGATAAGTATTGGTTTGACAAATACAGAGAAAACACACCACCAATCACAGCAAGAGGTACATTGACTAGTATCAACATAGCCTGACCAACGGAGCCAAAGGCAAAGTAAAGCAATAGTGCTATTAACCCTAATGATAAAGGCACCACTATAGCTAATCTTTTTTGCGCACGCTGCTGGCTTTCAAATTGTCCACCAATAGAAATAGAATAACCGGAAGGCAAATCAACCTTTTTGGCTATTATCTCTCTGATATCAGCTACAACACTACCCATATCTCGATTCTGGACGTTTGCTTGAATAACCACTCGCCTTTGTACGTCATCGCGCCTGACTTGCGGTGGACCAGACTCAAATGAAACGGATGCAACATCACCTAAGCGCACCCAAGCCCCAGTTGGTGATTGAAGTCGAATATCTGAGATAGCTTCTTTGTTTCGACGATATTCTTCTTCCAAACGTACATAAATATCGTAGCGTTCATTGCCGTTAATAATTTGCCCTGCCTCGACGCCACCAATGCCGTCGCGCACAACCTCCATTACGTCGATAACGGACAGGCCAAATCGTGACAATTCTTGTCTATTAGGCTTGATCACTAATTGAGCTTCACCAGCAATTTGTTCTAAAGCGACATCTCTAGCACCTTCAACTTCTTTAATAACTGCTTCAATTTCCTGCCCTTTTTTGGCTAACACATCAAGCTCTGGTCCAAATAGCTTGATTGCTAATTGCGCTTTTACACCTGATAGTAATTCATCAACACGAGTGGCAATGGGCTGAGAAAAGTTAAGTAGCAACCCCGGAAACTCTTCCAGTGACCTTTCCATTTTAGCTTGAAGTTCATATCGATTAGAAGCGCTTGTCCACTCAGAAACTGGTTTTAATCCTATATAAATTTCTATGTTGTTCACAGGCTCAGGATCTCCACCTATCTCAGCTCGTCCAATTCTGCTCAGGGCATAAGTTACTTCAGGAAAGGCCATTAACTTTTCTTCTAGAATTGGAGCAACAGTAAGTGCTGTATCTAAACTAGAAGAAGGAGCGAGGGTTGCTCTTAAATTAATAGTCCCTTCCTCTAACTCAGGAACAAATTCAGTGCCAATAAATGGCACTAATGCAAATGCAGAGATAACTAAAATAAGTGAAGCTGAAATGACTAACTTCGTGCGTTTTAGTGCGAAAGTAAGCCCTTTTCTGTAAAGTTTGTCTAAAGGTTTTAGTACGAAACTTTCTTTTTCTTTTACACCAGTTTTAAACAGATAAGTAGCCAGAGCAGGCACAACAAACAAGGCCACCATGATGGCAGATACGACCGCTAAGATGATACTGATTGCCATAGGTTGAAAGAGTTTTGCTTCTACCCCTTCGAAGCTAAATAATGGCGTAAATACCACTAAGATAATAGACGCTGCAAAAAATACCGGACGAGCGACTTCTTTGCCTGCTTCCTTGAGACGCAATTCAATACCGTGATCATCATGCTCAACATCGTGTGGGTCTGTATCAGAGGCAGGAACGCTAGCGTGAACACTGTCTGAGTGAGTTGAATCTGGCTTATTTAAATGTTTAAACATGTTTTCAACCATCACCACCGAACCATCGACCAACATACCAATAGCCACAGCAATTCCACCCAGTGACATAAGGTTGGCAGAAATTCCCCACCACGCCATGATCATCAAAGCAATGCCAATTGAGATAGGAATTGAAATTAAAACCAAAAAGGTTGCCCGTAGGTTCATTAAGAAAAGCGCCAGTACAATACAGATGAAAACAAAAGCTAATGCTAGTGCTTCAACGACGGTATTAACTGCTTTCTCAATTAAATCAGCTTGATCATAGAAGGGTTCAAAGCGAACGCCTTTTGGAAGCGCTTGATTAATGAGTGGTATTCTTGCATTGATTCCATCAATGGTGGCCTTAGTGTTTGACCCCATCCGCTTCAATACAATACCTGAAACCACTTCACCTAGATCCTCGACTTTGCCCTCTGCTGTTTTGCGAGTCATGGTAACAGCGCCTTGTCGAATTTCGCTGCCCATTCCAACTTTTGCTATGTCAGAAACGGTTATTACTGTTCCATCGAAGGTTTTTACTGGTACTTGCTTGATATTACCGATGCCAGCATCTCCACTTTCAAACCACCCCGTACCTCGAATGACCAGTTGTTCTTGGCCTCGATTCATATACCAGCCGCCAACATTGGCATTATTGCTATCTAGGGCAGTGACGACATCTTCTTGGGTTAGGTCGTATTCAAGAAGTTTTGAAGGATCAATGTTTACTTGGTATTGCCTAACGTTGCCTCCAAAAGACAGAACGTCAGTAACACCATCGACGGGCATGATAAGTAGTTTGACAATCCAATCATTGAGACTTCTAAGTGCCATCGCGTCAAAACCAGCGTCTTTATCTGATATCAATAAATATTGAAATACTTGACCTAACCCAGAGGTGTTCGGTCCCATATTCGGTGTACCAACACCTTCTGGGATCAATTCTTTTGCCGCTTGAAGTCGTTCAAAGACAAGTTGCCTAGCAAAGTAAATATCGGTGCCTTCTTTAAAAACGACAGTGACACCAGATAAACCTGTTTTAGAAATCGAACGTACTTGCTCAACATCAGGCAAGGCGTACATCACAGCTTCTATCGGATAAGTAATAAGTTGTTCAACTTCTTCCGCTGCCAATCCGGGCGCTTCAGTATTCACGGCAACCTGAACGTTAGTGACATCAGGGAAAGCATCCAAATTTAACTTTGGAATAACCATTACTGCACTAACAATAGCGGCAAAAAGAGCGATTAAGATAAGGAGTCGGTTGTTTACGGACCAATCAATAATTTTATTAAACATTGTATTTCTCCTTAGTGGTTGTGCGGATCAAATCCGCCTTTAGCAATTTCAGAAGCAACAAAGAAAGCACCTTTAGTGACAATTCGCGTTCCACTTTCAACGCCGATTATTTCTCTAAATTCACCTAAGGCTCGGCCCAGTTCAACCTCTATGGCTTTGAACTCTCCGGGGTGGTCTTCAACGAATATGGTCCAATCACCATCAGCACTGCGGATCAAGGCTTCTTCCGGCACAGCCATTACTTTCTCTTGGGTTGAAAATTGAAAATAGACTTTCACAAACATACCTGAATGTAGGTTGTCGTCTTTGTTTTCGACTGACAGACGAACTATCCTCGTTCTCGTTAATGGATCGATAGTGTGCGCTTCTTGAATGACTTTTGCGTTGTAACTTTGCCCTTCTAATTTGACTATACCCGGCGAGTTTTTGGACAAATCTAGCTTTTTATTAGGCGATACTTTTGCTTCTACCCATAGTTGCTTTTCGTCTGCTAGCAACATCACTGTATCACCAGCATTAACGCGTTGCCCTTGGATAAAATCATCTTGAAGCACTACGCCTTCACGCTGTGCTGTTAATGTATATTGCCCAAATGCTTTAATGTCTTTATTGGAAATACTCTGAATTGCTTTTTCAGTTAACCCTAAAGCAATGAGTTTTCCATAAGAAGCGTTGTAAGTTGTTTCAGCTTGTAACAATCGACTTTCACTCACCGCTTTGTTACCCAGCTTTTTCACTCGTTGCCATTCGGTTGAAGCGATTAAATAGTCAGCCTGTGCTTGTGCCATCGCCTCACTAAACAATGTGACTAACTTTTTGCCTATTTCTACGTGTTCTCCAAGAGCTGCGTGACGGCTAATAATGACCGACTCAGTACGAGGTGAAACCACGTAGCTTTTATAACCATTGGCTTTTATTTCGCCGGGTGCGTATATCGAACTGTATTGATATTCTGGAACAATGCTTTCCACTTTTATGTTAGCAAGTGACATCTTTTTCGGGCTAAGAGTTATACCTTCTTCATGCTCTTCCTCTTTACTTCCACCTCCATGTCCGTGCTCGTCATGGTCACCTTTATCTTCTTCATGTCCCTTTTCGTGCTCGTCATGGTCACCTTTATCTTCTTCATGTCCCTTTTCGTGATCGTCATGATCATCTTTATGTTCTTTTACATCTTGCTGTGAAATCTTTGCGGTAGAATCTGTAACACCTGACGATTGACCAAAAGCAATGTGACTCGTAGTAAGCCCAACTAAAAGGCTGCTCATTACTACGGCTAATAATTTTTTACTAAATATTGTATTCATTTTTATAACCTATATTTTATAAATTTGAGATTTCGCTTGTTTAAAATTGGAGCGGTTAAATCTCAAATTTGGATAACTGACCCATACTTGAAATGAAGGAAATCTCGGCAACTTTGAATTGCTTTTCCAATTGAATTCCTGTGTGAAGTCCTTCTGCCCGTTGATTTAAAGCAAATAAATAATCAGAAGTATTTATGTCACCTGCTTCCCAGCGTTTGTTTAGTAATTTTTCGCTGTTATTCAACCTGCCGTGGGTAAGTATTAACCACTGTTCGTAATATTTTTTACTAACCAAAAGTGATTCATAGTTAGCTTTTGCCTTAAAAGACTGCTTGCGAAAAACCGACTGAAATTTGGCTTCTGCGGCAATAGATTTTGAGTAGGCAAATTTAATAGTATCGGAGTAGTTATTCCTGATATTTAAAGGCATTGAAAATGTAAGTCCAACTGTACTTTCATTGCCACTTTCGCCTGCGCTAATCCCAATGGTGGGATTAGCTTTAGCTTCTATTGTGCTAAGTTGAGCCTTTGCTTGTTGCTCATGCCAATACGCTTTAGCAAGCTTTACTTTAGGGTGTTGTTTAACCCATTCTGTATTGAAGGAATAATTTGTTGTCTTAAACTCAAACTTCTGTCCTTTGGCTATATCAGGAGTCCAATCCGGCAGTAATTCTTGAACCTGAACTTCCGCATGCTTTAACGCAATTTGATATTCGGAAATTTCACTAAAGGCTTGTGCTAGGTTTAGATACACTAATTCAGCATCAATAGGGTCCAGTAGTCCCACTTTTTGCTTTTCATCAACAATGCTAACCAGAGTTCGCAGTTGTTCTTCTTTTTCAATTAACAATTTTGCTGCATCTTTGGCAGCCTGCCAATTAACAAGCGCGATTAGTGCTTCGGCTTTCTTTGATTCAAGTAAATCTAATAATTGCTGTTGATTCATGTAAAAAACAATTTCACCAATGTTTTTGTTGGATGACTGTTTATCCCATAAATCAATAGTTTGACTCAGACCAACTGAAAAGTTTTTAAAATCACCTTCCTTTTCATAACTAGCCTCAAACTCAGGGTTATAGATAGCTTTAGTCAAGCTTTTTGCCTGAAATTGACTAGCTTTGAGTAACTCTCTTGCCTCAATAATTTCAGGATCTTTATTTATTTGGTTTTCTAACCATGAAGTACTTTTTTCTTTGCCATAAGCATTAATTGAAAAGCTTATAGCAAGACACATAGACAGGCATACACCTGTATTTTTGAAATATAAATACATATGGACTCTTAATTTTTAAATTAATAAACACCAACTTTTTATCCTTGTGACAGGATATAAAGGTCATTAATAATCAAATAAATTAAGATTTAGGAGGGCGTAATATGGAGTCTTGGTAATCTTTTGTTTGATCTACCTGAGCGGAAAATCGGTTTATGAAATGTAACTTAGCGGTACTGTTTAAATTGCTGACTAATATCCATGATAGGTGGCTACCACTGCAATGCCCACAGTGATGACAATCTTTAATTTCGTGCTGACTATCACCTGCGTTTTCTTTGATAATATTAGGGTCATCTTTATGGTCATGTTGTGTTTGCAGGTGTTCAACGTCTACTTGATGACTATCATAAGTTGCGGACGCAATAGACGATAACGATTGCAAAACAATCGAAACGACTAAGAGCATTTTTAGCACAACATTAAGGTTCAAGGTTATCACCACTTAAAATATAGTTCAAAATACTAGCAGGAACTATTTACTTAAACTAGCTTTTCCTGTCAGTTTCCACGCTTTTACATTAAATAGCTTTTTTATTTGACTCTATAGTCACTATAGATTTTACAATGTGATAATAAATATCATTTAGATTTGAACTGTGGAACTCATTTTATGCCCTTTTCCCCAAAAGTAAAACAGGAAAACCAATACTATAACTATTTAAAGCCGCTAGCTTATTTGGTCCTGCTAGTCTCAGCATTTTTTTCAAAATTTTGTATAGCTTCCAATTTGGAAGAGTTTTCGCAGCATCGACAAATTATACAATTAGCCGAATATGTAGGTGTTGATTATGAGTCGGCTATTAAGGACGGCCAAGTTATTAACGATGATGAATATCAGGAAATGCTTGAATTCTCCAAGTTGATAGTTGAAAAGACGTCAATTAATAATAATTATATGCGTTCACTCAATGAGAAAGCATTAGATTTACAAACAGCTATTTCAACTAAGCAAAATGCAGATATTGTCAGAAAAATTACATCTGAGTTACGAACTTCATTATTGGCTATGATGCCAGAGCTACCTCTACCTAAAAGGTTACTTTCTAAAGAAGCGACGTTTTCTTTATTTGAAAATAACTGTGCGAGTTGTCATGGTATTTCAGGTCAAGGAAATGGTGTTTTAGCATCGGGGTTGGAGCCTGCTCCTACCGATTTTACCGATATGACACGTGCAGAAAATCGTTCACTTTTAGGCTTGTTTGATGCCATATCTAATGGACTTGATGACACCGCTATGCCTGCATTTACACAACTAAAAGAACAGCAGAAATGGTCCCTTGCCTTTTATGTCGGTGGTTTGGCATTCCAATCATCAAGCGAATTCACCAAACCATCACAATCAATTTCATTACAAAACTGGATAAATTATAGTCCATTAAAGTTATCTACAGATACTGACGGGTTAACGAAAAATGAAATTGAAGGGTTAAGAGCCGATCCTAAATTATTGTTTATCAATCAAAGTAGTCCTTTAGCTATAACCAAAACTCAATTAGCTTCCGCAAGCATTGCGTACAAAAATGAAGAGTATGAGAAGGCCAAAACACTTGCTGTGAGTGCTTACCTAGATGGTTTTGAATTAATTGAAAATAGCTTGGATGCACGAGACAAAGATTTACGAAAAAGCATCGAAGGGAACTTGATTAAGCTTCGTCAAGTTTTAAGTAACGCGCAACAGGTTGATCAATTAGAAAGCCTTATGGAGATTACTGTGAGGCAACTCCAAGACGCGGAAGCATTGCTGACAGATGCCACTTTATCAAATGAGGCTCTTTTCACTGCAAGTTTAGTTATCTTACTAAGAGAAGGTTTAGAAGCACTGCTGGTTGTACTGGCTTTAATAACAGTATTAATTCGAACTAAACGTCAGGATGCTTTAAAATATGTCCATTTTGGTTGGCTCTGTGCGCTATTCGCGGGTTTTGCTACTTGGGCGGTAGCCCAATCAATGATCAATATCAGTGGTGCGAGTCGGGAAGTCATGGAAGGTATTGCTGCAATGCTTGCAGCGGTAATGTTGCTTTATGTTGGTATCTGGATGCATAGCAAAACGAATGCTGAACATTGGCAGGCATACATTCAAAAGCATATTAATTCACAATTAGAAGCGGGTACACTGTGGGGAATAGCAGTGCTCTCATTTTTCGCTGTTTATCGAGAGGTTTTTGAAACGGTCTTATTCTATCAATCACTTGTAACACAAGCCTCAACAACTCAATACTCATTTGTTATCGGTGGATTTTTATTCGGGGTAGCTGTGTTATCGGTTCTTGCATGGGGAATGTTTAGATATTCTATTAAATTGCCAATTGCTCGTTTCTTTTCTACAACAACTTACTTGCTTTTAGTTCTATCATTCATATTAATGGGTAAAGCCATCTCAGCGCTTCAAGAGGCTGCGATTATAGGAATCACTCCTTTCCCTATTGATGTGGAAGTTACATGGCTCGGTATAGGATCTACTTGGCAAGGTATAACAGCTCAGATGACCATTCTGATATTATTTTCACTGTATATGTATCGTTCAAGGAATCGCAATGCCAAATAATTTTCACAGTAGTTAGTAATCATTCATTGAGCATCACCACTAACTTAATTAAGAGCAGTTATTTTACCAGCTACTCTTAAAGTCAGGATTTTATTAGAAGAGTTAAATCGTCTTAATACTTAATGTCGAAAACTCACCAATAAAGAGTATCAAACCTATTGACTCTATAGTCACTATAGATTTTATACTTATCTTAATATTGTTTCGGAATGTAGAATATGTCGGGAAAATGTAGTGGTCAGTGTCAATCATCTCCTATCAACGAAGATGTAAAAATTGATACGCAACTAGATAACTATAGTGGCGCGTTTGTCAGTACATTTAAAGTACCTCAAATGGACTGTCCTTCAGAAGAGAGATTGATTAGGTTAGCACTTGACTCAATTGAGCCTTCAGTTGGGTTGCAATTTGATATTCCTAGCCGTTTAGTCAAAGTTTTTCATGATGAAAATTTAGATGAGATAACAAAAAAGTTACAACAACTCAATCTCGGTGCAGAACTAGAATTAACCCAAAATAGTTGCAGTACGGAAGCTGCAAAAGCAAAAGACTTAGCCCAAAAAAATGAGATGAAAGAAGCATCAACCCTAAAATGGTTGTTAGCCATTAATGGAGTCATGTTTTTTATAGAAGTAATTGCTGGGTTGATTGCACAGTCTGCTGGCCTAATTGCGGACTCATTAGATATGTTTGCTGATGCTGCTGTGTATGGTTTAGCTATTTATGCCGTAGGTAAAAGTATCAGCATGAAACTTAGAGCCGCACATATCTCTGGAGCGCTTCAGGTTATTCTAGCGTTGGGCGCTTTGAGCGAAGTCGTAAGACGTTTTGTTTACGGTAGTGAACCGATCTCTTCTTTAATGATGATATTTGGTGGAATAGCACTAATCGCTAACATTGCTTGTCTATTTTTAATATTTGGTAATAAAGAAGACGGCGCTCATATGAAAGCAAGCTGGATTTTTTCCGCAAATGACGTTATTGCAAATGTTGGGGTAATCTTAGCTGGCTTTTTAGTTACAGTAACAAGCAGCCGTTATCCAGATTTAGTGATTGGTTTGATTATTGCTGTTGTCGTTTTAAACGGTGCTCGCCGTATCTTACAGCTAAAGTATTAAACAAATTCATCATGGCTATTTATTTAAATTTTAAAACCATTAATAGCATCTTTATAGCTAGTTTAAGTCTGCTTCAAACGGCTAAAGGGAAATGAAGTTATGAAAAACAATGCCTACATTCCGCCATTACGATTTCATTGGTTAACTAATTTTTATGACAGCCTCGTTGCTATCACCACGAGAGAAGCATTTTTTAAAAAACTGATTGTAGATAAAGTTGCCAACGTCAAAGGAAACAACCTACTTGATGTTGGATGTGGAACCGGAACGCTAACAAAATTAATAGCTGAAAAATCACCTAAATATACCGTAATAGGCTTAGATGCAGACCAAACCGCTTTAGATATTTCACAGAAAAAAGTTATAGGCAAGGATCTTAATATTTCTTTTAGACAGGGCTTTGGACAAGAAATGCCTTTTAGTGATAATTCCTTTGATATCGTAGTTTCAAGTTTGTTTTTTCATCACTTAAGCCGTTCAACTAAGCGTGCGACATTAACTGAAATTCGTCGGGTACTGAAACCGGGTGGCATTTTATTAATTGCTGACTGGGGAGAGCCGACTTCAATATTTCAACGGGTATTGTTCTTTATCGTTCAGTTATTAGATGGTTTTGAAACTACAAAAGATAATGTAGATGGAGTCCTTCCTTCTTTAGTGGTTGAATCAGGGTTTACTCATGTTTCAGATTTAAACATAGTCCCAACGCCTTTGGGAACTATCAGACTGATTGAAGCGAACTAGATAACAATGAACCTAATGCGTCCGTCATATTTAAAACCATATATATCATACGTGATAATGATTTTAATCGCGGTGCAGTCTGTGTTTTTTTCGCTAGAAGAGCTTGAAGGAAACTTAATTGAAAGTTCTTTTAATACATCACTAACTGAGTCTATTACCCCGCTAAAAGCTCCTGAAAGCTCTAATTTATTTGAGGAGGGTAATAGCCAAACTTTAATTGATAATTGTAATTTTTGTTGCTGCTGTCAGTTATTTTTAAATACAGATTCTTCTTGTAATATTTTACAAGCAATAGAATATTTCCCTACCTACGCCTTAGTTTCCCCTGAGCTAAAAGGCTATATGTCGGTGCCATTCCGCCCACCTAAATACGCCTAAATTTTATAGAAAATTAAGAAAGGTCACATGTTAATGACCTAAATATTACATATAAATTTATAGGAAAGTATACATGGCACTTAATACCTGTGTGCATCGCAAGATAGCAATTTTGAGGTGTGTAACACCTCGGCTTAAATATATCGCGTTTCTCGCTTTGTCACTTTTTACATTTAATGTTTATGCGTTTGAAAATCAGTTAAACCTTCAAGAAGCAATTCAGTGGACGCTTAAACAAAATCCCGAACTTAAAATATTTGATTTCAAGCAAGCGGCATTAACAGGACAAGAACAAACAGCAAGTTTAAATCCCGCTTATGAACTAGAAGTTGAAGCTGAGAACTTTGCAGGCTCAGGTGAATTTAATGCATTCGACAGTGCTGAATTAACAGTCGCTCTATCTTCGGTTATCGAAATGGGAGATAAACGCTCAGCGCGAATTGGACTTGTTTCAAAATCAAGAGTACTACTCAATGCTGAGAAAGAAGTCTCTGCGCTTAACTTAATGGCTCAAGTCACTGAGAAGTACGTAGAAGTACTTGCTGCCCAACAAAGAGTGATATTGGCAGATAATGCATTGAAGTTAGCACAAGAAACGTTAGAGATTGTATCTCAGCGTAACCGCGCAGGTGCTACCCCTGAGGCTGAAGTGAAACGTTCAAAAGCAGTTATTGCTCAGGCAAATTTAACCGTTCAATCTGAACAAAAGCGCTTGGAATATTTGAAGCTCTCATTAGCAGCCTACTGGGGGGAAAACTCTGTAACCTTCTCTGAAGTACAAGGGGATCTTTTTCAGTTTGGCAATGATAGTGACTTTAACAGCCTTTTTGCGAAGTTAGAGAAGAACCCTGCTATTCAAATCTATGCAAGTGAACAGCGACTAAAAGAGGCTGAAATACAGTTAGCTAAAACAGAGTCAACGGCCAATATCAAATGGTCTGTTGGTGTTAGGCGCTCTCAAGAAGCCAATGATACGGCACTGGTCGCTGGCTTTAGCTTACCTTTGTTTGCTGAAAAGCGAAATTCTGGTGCAATCGCTAGTGCGCTAGCAGAGCGTGACCAAGTTGCCATAGAGAAAGAGGCGACTAAGTTGAGGTTTAGAAATCACTTACTACGAGCATACTCCAATAGAAAACAAGCCATATTAACAGCTAATTCATTAAAGCAGTCGGTTATCCCAATGCTTGAAGATGCACTGGAAGATACTCAAGACGCCTATCAAAAAGGTCGATATGGATATCTTGATTATGTATCGGCTAGACAAGAGCTGTTAAATGCTCGGCGAACCCTCATTGATGCGGCATCTGCTGCCCTAATTTATGGCGCAGAGATAGAAAAACTAACAAACGAAGCGCTGTCACTCTAAAAAAAGCATCACTTTAAGCTTAATAACAATTTATTGATTCAGTTATTAACTGAATCGTTTAGGAATTAAAAATGAAAAACTATTTACTCGCACTATTGATTTTTATTGGGTATTTGTCACCCATTCAAAGTGTTTTCGCTAGTGAAGATGAACATGAAGGCGAAGAAGGCATAAGCAAAATCGACAATAACATGGCAAAAAAGGTTGGTGTTGAAACAGCCTATTTAGCTTCAAAAACGTTGAACCAAACTATCCCTGTATACGGCTCTACGACGATAGGCGCTGAACAATTATTTCAAGTTGGCGCTAGATATAACGGCGTTATAAAGACAATAAACTCCACTGTTGGTGATACGGTAAAAAAAGGCGATCTATTAGCCGTTATTGAATCTAATGAGAGCTTAAATACTTATAAAATAACATCGCCTGTTTCTGGGACTGTTTTACAGCGAAATGGAAATATTGGCGGTATCACGCAAAACACTAGCTTGTTTGAAATCGTCAATTTTGACACCTTGTGGGCTGAATTTAAGGTGTTTACCAGCCAATATAATCAAATTAAAGTCGGTCAACCTGTTGATATTGAGCATGGTGAACAGGCATTCAACTCAACCATCACCAATATAATTCCAGCTAAAGATCAGTCTTATGTTTTAGCACGTGTACGTTTAAACAACACTGAGTTAAAGCTAACGTCAGGTCAATTATTAAAAGGCAACGTCAAAATAAATCAATTCAAGGTGGATTTAGCCGTTGAGAAAGTTGCTATCCAAGAACTGGGTGGACAATTAGGTGTATTTGTTAAAGAAGATGAAGAGTACGAATTTGCACCGCTTGTATTAGGACGTTCAGATAAGAACTATATCGAGGTTATTGGTGGCCTCAGTAAAGACACTGAATATGTAAACAAAAACAGTTATCTGATAAAAGCAGATATATTGAAATCTGAAGTAGAAGACGACGATTAGGAGACGCAATATGATTGAATCAATTTTGCGTCTTGCAATAAATAGGCGCTACTTAGTATTAAGCTTGCTGATGGTAATCATCGGCGTTGGTATGTGGAGTTATCAAAAACTTCCCATTGATGCTGTTCCAGATATAACAAACGTGCAGGTACAAATAAACACTTCTGCCCCCGGTTATTCACCTTTGGAAGCGGAACAAAGGGTGACCTTTCCTGTAGAAACAGCCTTAGCCGGATTGCCAAAGCTGTCTCACACCCGCTCCCTGTCAAGATATGGATTATCTCAAGTAACCGTTATCTTTGAAGAGGGAACCGATATTTATTTTGCTCGCAACTTAATCAATGCAAGATTAGCTGCGATAAAAGGCGTTATTCCCTCTGGCTTAGAGCCAGAAATGGGTCCTATTTCGACAGGGCTTGGCGAAATATTTATGTATACCGTACAAGCTTCTCCTGATGCTAAAATGCCTAATGGAGAGCCTTATACCGCTATTGCCTTAAGAGAAATACAAGACTGGATCATTAAACCGCAATTGGCTCAAGTTAAAGGCGTCATTGAGGTCAACAGTATCGGCGGCTACAACAAGCAATATCACATAACACCGAAACCTGAAAAATTACTTTTTTATCGTGTGAGCTTTGAAGAAATATCTGATGCATTACGTAAAAATAATGATAACCGTGGCGCGGGTTATATCGAGCAAAACGGACAGCAAGTTTTAGTACGCTCCATTGGGCAACTAGCGACAATAGATGAGATCCTCAATGTCATCATCAAAAAGAACGATGGTATTCCTGTAAAAATAAGTGATGTTGCCAATGTTGCTATAGGCAAAGAACTTAGAACAGGGGCTGCTACTCGTAATGGCATTGAGACAGTGCTTGGTACAACCATGATGCTGATTGGTGAGAATTCTCGCACCGTTGCTTTAGAAGTGGAACATAAGCTCAGCGAAATACAAAAATCTCTGCCAAAGGGCATTACCGCAGAGCCTGTTTACGACAGAACAACGTTAGTAGATAAAGCGATTGCAACCGTTACCAAAAACCTCGTTGAAGGTGCGCTTTTAGTTATTGTTGTGTTATTTATTCTACTTGGAAATTTACGTGCAGCTCTCATTACCGCTGCTGTTATCCCTATTTCCATGTTAATGACAATCACAGGTATGGTGCAAGCAGGAGTATCTGCCAATTTAATGAGTCTCGGCGCATTGGACTTTGGCTTGATAGTGGACGGGGCTGTAATCATCGTTGAAAACTCTGTCCGTAGGTTAGCACAGGCCCAACACAACGGTCATAGGCAAGACTTAAGAGAACGCCTAAATACCGTTTTTGAAGCCACTTCAGAAGTGATACGTCCAAGCTTGTTTGGTGTGGCAATTATCACTGTTGTTTACATCCCCATTTTCACGCTAACTGGCGTTGAAGGGAAAATGTTCCACCCTATGGCGGCAACTGTCGTTATGGCGTTAATTTCCGCAATGATCCTTTCAGTTACACTGGTTCCTGCTGCTGTAGCTGTGTTTATGAAAGGTAAAATCAGCGAAAAAGAAAGTGTTGTTATTCGTTCAACCAAGTCTATTTATGAACCATTGTTAAAAATGGCGATGAAATTTCGTTGGATTATTGTTTCATTTTCAACGCTGTTAATGGGGTATAGCCTTTGGTTAGCAACTACGCTTGGGGCAGAATTTGTTCCTCAATTAAATGAAGGTGATATTGCACTACAGGCATTAAGAATTCCATCGACTGGCCTAGAGCAATCAGTAGAAATGCAAGAAGTACTTGAGCAACGTATTAAAGCGTTTCCTGAAGTTGATAAAGTATTCTCGCGCATCGGCACACCAGAAGTAGCAACTGATCCAATGCCACCGAGTATTGCTGATATCTTTGTTATTTTAAAACCACGTAAAGATTGGGCCGAACCTTCAAAGCCAAAGAGTGAATTAGTTGAAGAAATGGAAGAGGTACTGAAAAACATTCCGGGCAACAACTATGAATTCACTCAGCCTATTCAAATGCGTTTCAATGAATTGATTTCTGGCGTTAGAGCTGATGTGGGCATCAAAGTATTTGGCGATGATTTGGATCGGTTATTACTTACTGCAAAAGATATTCTAAATATTGTGAAAACCGTAGATGGTGCAGCAGATGCCAGAATGGAACAAGTCACAGGTGTTCCATCTTTATCGGTAATCCCTAAACGCGAAGCACTTGGTAGGTATGGATTGAACGTTACCGAATTGCAAGACTGGGTTGCCACTGCAATAGGGGGGGAATCTGCGGGGATCATTTATGAAGGAGACAGACGATTTGAGTTAGTTGTTCGTCTACCGGAGCAAACTAGAACGGATATTGATGGTTTGAAATTTCTGCCGCTTCCACTTGAGAATGGTAACTATGTGCCACTTGAAGAAGTGGCAGAGCTTAAATCTGAGTCTTTACCTGCTCAAATTAGCCGTGAGAGCGGTAAAAGAAGAGTTGTGGTTACCGTCAATGTTCGTGGTAGAGATTTAGGCGGTTTTGTCAAAGAAGTGAAAGCTAAAATTAATCAGGAAGGAGAAATTCCAGCAGGATACTGGCTTGATTATGGCGGAACCTTTGAACAGCTAGAGTCAGCGAGTAAAAGATTAAGCTTAGTTGTGCCGATCACACTAATTGTTATCTTAGGTATTTTGGTTATTGCATTTGGTTCATTAAAAGATGCATTGATCATTTTCAGTGGTGTACCGTTAGCATTAACTGGGGGCGTAATTTCTCTTTATTTAAGAGACATGCCTTTATCTATTTCGGCAGGTGTCGGCTTCATAGCATTGTCAGGTGTTGCCGTATTAAATGGCTTGGTTATGTTGGCTTTTATTCGAGACCTTTGGCATGAAAAAGGCGACCTTTACGTAGCGATCATTGAAGGTGCCATCATTCGTTTAAGACCTATTTTAATGACGGCACTGGTTGCTAGTTTAGGTTTTATTCCAATGGCGCTAAATACTGGTATTGGTGCAGAAGTACAACGACCACTAGCAACAGTTGTTATCGGCGGTATTATATCTTCTACAATTTTAACTTTATTTGTATTACCTATTTTATATCAATGGGCGCATGGCTCTGAGAGTAGCAAACAGCAATCCGACGAAATTTAAAATCAAAAAAGCAGCTTAATTACTAGGTTATGCCTAATTAAGCTGCTTGTTATATTTTATGCCTAACATTTGGTTGATAAAGCTTACTGAGCTTCATCTCTACAATTTTCATTTAAAAACTCAAACTCTATCGTCGTGTGCGATAAGTGATAGGAAGATAATTTAGCTGCAATTTCTTGTTTAAGTCTAATTAATTCTTTAACTTCAAAGTTGTCTCTCAGCTCAAGATGCGCTGTTAGAACATGACTTTCACCATCCAATGACCAAAAGTGAATATGGTGAATACCATTAACTTCAGGAAATTCATTTAATGATTGCTTAATACGCTCTTGAGTTTCTTTATCGGGTGCGGCTTGAAGAAACAAGACGAGTGTTGATTTCAGGTTTCTGAAAACATTAAATAAGATGAATAACGTGAAGCCAATCGATAGTAGAGGATCTAATATCGGCAGTTCAACGAACAGCAGTACAATAGAGACTATAAGAACGGCAACCCAACCAAGTACATCTTCAAGTAGGTGCCATGTCAGTACTTTTTCATTTAATGTCTCACCCGCTTTTAATTTGAATACGGCATATCCGTTCACGGCAACACCGAGTATGGCAAGTCCCAGCATCCCCTCAACTACAGGCATTTCAGGATTGGACAACCTTGGTATGGCTTCAAATAAAACCCAAATAGAGCCAATAATTAAAACAATACTATTTACCAAAGCACCAAATAGTGTAAGTCTACGATAACCATAACTAAACCTATCTGATGCTTCTTTATTTGAAAAACGACTCAATAACCAAGCAAACCCTATAGACAGGCTATCACCCAAATCATGAACTGCATCTGCCATTATCGCCGTACTGTTGGTAAGCCAGCCACCTATAAACTCGATAATAGTAAATGTCACATTCAGAAAAAATGCCCAACCAATACGGTTGTCTTGTCCATGTTGATGACTGTGGTTATGGTTGTGCATTTTGTACCTCCAGTACTGTCTTTTTTCTAATATTAGCGACATTGAAGTTGATCAGATGACGGATCACTCGTTGATACATCCAACGTTTCACGCCTGATAAGTTAGTTCCTTGCTCACGATAGAACTCATCAGGGGAATCATAAAGTCCGAAATCGTCATGAATACCTTCTTTTTGAATATAGGTATCCTCTCCACGCCAATCCGTATCAGGTGATGAAAAGCACTTTGTCGCAACACCATAGCCACAAAAAACATCTTTTTCTTGGCTAAACCTTTGCTGTAAGGATGTTAGATATTGTGCATCCAAGATAAAGCCTTCTAAGTTGATCCAACGACCATCAAGGTATACCTCCACCCAACTGTGGATAATGTATTTAGGAGCTAACCAAAAAACATAGGTTGGTATGGCACCTTTTTGCAACTGTTGATTTATAGTAAACCCGTGAAATCGGCATGGAATGCCTAATCCACGCAATAGAGCCATCAATAGATTGCCTTTGGTATTACATTGACCATAACCATCAGACAGCACTTCACTCGCTGAAATATCATCGCTCTTGTTGTAGCCAAACAACATTTCATCTTTCACAAATTGGTAGGCTACACCAATTTTGTTGAAATCATCCAAGCTTTTCCACCTTCGTTGATTTATGAGGGATTGGATATTTTTGTGTTCAAAATTGACTATGCTGGTCTTGGTTAGATACTTATCACACATTTTCACCCCTTATTCACTTGTATGCTTTAACTATAAACCCTATAGTAACTATAGGGTCAAGTTTATTGGGAAGCTTTATGAAAATTGGCGAATTATCGAAGACATCAGGCTGTTCTATTCAAACGATTAGATATTATGAAAGACAAGGGTTGCTTTCAGATCCTGAGCGCTCTGAGGGTAACTTTAGGTTGTATTCCAATAAGGCGTTAAAAGAGCTGGAATTCGTTAAGCATTGTCGCAGCCTCGATATATCTCTTGATGATATCAAACGTCTTATTGAATTAAAGAATAAGCCAGAAGAAAGCTGCTCTAGTGTGAATGAATTGATTAAGCAGCAATTAAATTTAGTCAACAAACGCATGAAAGAATTAAAGGCCTTAAAAAATGAATTACAACATATGGCAAGTACATGCAATTCTGATAATACCATTGAAGGATGCGGTATTATTAAGTCGTTGGATAGTTAATCTAAATTCTGCTTTGAACTATTCTTAGTCGCAAAGGCAATTATGAAAACCATTGGTAAATTAGCACAATCATTAAATTTAAACGTAGAAACCATTCGTTTTTATGAGCGAGAAGGACTTATTACACAACCTACAAAACCAATATCAGGTTATAGACAATATGACGAAACAATAGCAGGACAACTTAGGTTCATCACAAAAGCCAAAATGCTCGGCTTTACGTTAAAAGAAATTAAATCGCTAATGTCTATGGACAACGACTGCGCTCAAGTTGAGTTATTAAGCCGACAAAAGTTAGCAATCATTCGAGAAAAAATTAGCGACCTTCAACGTTTAGAGAAAGTAATTGTGGATATGACAAATACCTGTATACAAAACGATGATCCAACATATTGCCCTATTATTGATGCATTAAAATGATTGACTCTGTACTTATGTACGGAGTTTAGAGTGTTGGTCATATCAATCAATAGACTTTCAAATGATAAATAAAATATTAGACAAAGTAGGCTCTGGTGGTGTTTGGCTAGCGGCACTTAGTTGTACAGGGTGTTTCCCTGCACTCGGTTCTTTAGCATCAGCGTTGGGGTTAGGATTTCTTTCTCATTTTGAGGGGATTGCTGTAAATACCTTATTACCTATATTTGCAACTCTGGCATTATTAGTAAACTTATACAACTGGCATAAAAATAAAAGCCATACCAGAGCTATCTTCAGCATTCTAGGGCCTGTAGCAGTGCTATTAACGCTTTATCCTCTATGGCAATATGATTGGAGCACATATCTATTTTACTTAGGTATTTGTTTAATGGTTGTTATGTCTGTATTAGATATCGTAAAACCAGTAAGGGTACAAGCATGCAAAATATAGAGCTTAAATCGACTATTACATGTCCTGAATGTGGGCATAGAAAAATGGAAAAAATGCCGACTAGCGCTTGTCAGTGGTATTATGAATGCGAATCATGCAAAGTTTTGTTAAAACCATTAAAGGGTGACTGCTGTGTTTACTGTTCGTATGGAACAGTAAAATGCCCACCTATTCAAGAAGGACATAATTGTTGCGCCAGTTAGCATAAGTGAATGTTTAATTTGTGCTAACTATTGTGATTATATAAGGACAGCTTTAGGCTCATATCTGCCAAAGATATAAGGTTACAAAGGTCGCTTAATCCGAAAAGTGATCAATGTTCTTATCATTAGGGTTAATTCAATCGACTAAAAAATAGTTCTTAATTTACATTGGGCGAAATATACATTAATATTTATTCGGTATTTTATCTAGAGAACTTTATGTTTAAACCACTTTCAAAAGTCTTAGTTTTAGTAGCTATGCTGATTGCCTTTGTTGGGCAAGCATTAGCTTATACAGCTATGTCTTGTGAAATGTCGGAAAATTCTCATCAATCTCTTATGACTATGGATCATTCTTCAATGAATTCTCATGAGGGAATGGATCATAGTGATATGAAAACTAGTGCTTCAAGTTCAGAAGACTGCTGCGACCAAGATTGTATTTGTCCTGCAAATGCATGTACATCAGTCACATTTTTGAATGCAAACAGTGGTTCAACTGATATTTTAGGGTTTACTGACACTATAGTGAACCAAGGTGCTGAACACCCAAAGTCAATTTCTACTTCCCTTTACCGCCCTCCAATATTTGCCTAACACAGGATTAGTGCGTCCAAAATTTACGCACAAAATAACTTTTCTTGTTAATTAATTAAGCGCTATTGCGCCTAAATATTGTCCAGCATTGTCTGGGGGCAAAAATGATCAAAATATTTTTTAAGTTAGCGGTAGTTGTGCTGCTAGTACCAGCATTTACTCACGCAACCGAGCATAATCATAAAAGTAATGCTGAAGTTAAACCAATCGAGTTATTAGTTTATAAAACTCCTACTTGTGGATGTTGTAAAAAATGGATATCTCATATTGAAGATGAAGGAATTATTGCGGACTCCAAAGATTTCCGAAACATCTCCAATATAAAAACTAAGTACGGTATCAAACCTAATTATCGCTCTTGTCATACAGCCGTTACAAGAAATGGCTTTGTGTTTGAAGGTCATGTACCTGCCAAATTCATAAAACAATTTTTATCTGAAAAACACGACAACGCCATTGGTTTGTCAGTTCCTGCGATGCCTATTGGCTCTCCGGGAATGGAAGTCGGTGAACGTTTTATGCCTTATAACGTGTTGGTTTTTTTTAAGGATGGAACTAGCAAAGTCTATGCAAAAGTGAATACCTATGAGGAGCAATTCTAATGAAATTAGGAATTCAAAACTTATCAAAGGTTACTGTTGGTTTAATGATTGGGTTTTCTGCATTTTACGCCCAAGCCGAAAAAGTTATTTCACTTCAACAGGCTATAGAGTTAGCTCAACAAAATGATCCTTGGTTACACGGCAGCAGCTTGAAACAAAAGGCTGTAGAGAATATGAGTATAGCTTCCGGGACATTACCTGACCCTAAAATATCTGTTGGTATGATGAACTTGCCAACAGATACATGGAACTTCGATCAAGAAGGTATGACTCAATTTAAAGTTGGAGTGTCTCAAATGTTTCCTAGAGGAGATAGTTTGGCACTCAAACAACAACAGTTAAAAATAGAATCAACTCAATACCCATTGTTACGTGAAGACCGTAAAGCAAAATTAAAAAGTGAAGTTTCCCAACTTTGGTTAGATGTATTTTTAGCGCAACAAACGATTAAGTTAATCGAAAACGATTGGGAGCTATTCGAGCAAATGGCGGAGGTTGCAAAAGCTAGTTATTCGAATGCGGTAGGAAAAACAAGGCAACAAGATGTCATTCGAGCACAGCTAGAAATCGTTCAATTAGAAGATAGATTGACAGTTCAAAAGCAAAAATTAGAAACGTCTATCGCTCGTCTAAACGAATGGCTTCATCTTTATAATGACAGTGATTTTGAAAAAGCGTTTGATTTTGATTCACAGCCAATAGAGTTCAATGTCTCAGAAGGTCTACCTGCAATTCGATTGCAAAATCCTGCTGTTTTAACTGAGGTTCATTATTCGCGAAATGCTCTGGCATTAGCATTAGAAAACCATCCTGCCATTCGTGCAATTGATGTTAAGAAAAAAGTGTCTGAAAAAGCAATTACTATAGCCAAACAACAATATAAGCCCCAGTGGGGAGTTAACGCTAGCTATGCCTATCGTGATGATATGCCATCAGGAGATAGTCGATCGGACTTGTTTTCTGTTGGCGTGACATTTGATTTACCGTTATTCACTGAAGATAGACAAGATAAACAAGTTGCTGCATCAATCGCTGAATCAGAAGCTATCAGAACAGAGAAATTGTTATTAATAAAACAAATGATTAGCGCAATTGAAAAAGAGCTACGTCAGCTAAAAAGATTATCAGAAAGACAATCGATATATAAAGATCAATTGCTTAAACAAACCAACGAACAGGCTGAGTCTTCATTGACTGCTTACACCAACGATGATGGCGATTTTTCTGAAGTGGTTCGAGCAAGAATAGCTGGGCTTAATGCCAGAATATCAGCCTTAAAAATAGATGTTGATGCATTAAAAACAGTCGCTCGTATCAATTATTTCTTCGCACAGTCAAATACCAAACCAGTACTTGCGCACACCAGTAAATTTGGAGAAAAGTAATGTCATCTAATACGAAAATAATTATCGCAATCATCATAGGAGCTGCAATAGGTGCTGGGACCTTGAGTATATTCCAAAACTCGAACTATGATAGCTCGATCGCCAAATCTGAAGAAAAGAAGGCGCTTTATTGGGTTGCCCCGATGGATTCTAACTACCGCCGGGACAAGCCCGGTAAGTCTCCTATGGGGATGGATTTAATTCCCGTATATGATGATGAATCATCAAGTGATGACTTCGGCCCCGGCGCAGTTAAAGTTTCTCCTCATGTCGTAAACAATCTTGGTGTTCGTACCGCACCTGTTGAGCTAAAAAATATGCATACTGAAATCTCTACGGTAGGTTATGTACAATATGACGAGGATAAGCTAATTCATATCCACCCACGTGTTGATGGCTGGATCGAAAAGCTTTATGTCAAGGCTACTGGTAACCCTGTAGAAAAAGGGCAGCCACTCTACACCTTATATTCTCCCCAGTTAGTTAATGCTCAAGAAGAATTGTTAATTGCCTTAAAGCGCAATAACAGCTCTCTAGTTACGGCAGCTAAAGATCGTCTTAAAGCGCTGCAACTTTCAGCAGACTTTATTAAAGAATTAGAGCAAACAAGAAAAGTTCAGCAATCCATTACTTTTTATTCACCTCAAGCTGGTGTTGTGGATGGGTTAAAGATACGAGAAGGCTTTTATGTGAAGCCGGGAAATACGTTGCTTAGTATCGGCAAACTTGACCAAGTATGGGTAGAAGCTGAAGTGTTTGAACGAGATGCTGCGATGATCAAAGAAGGGTTGCCAGTATCAATGACTCTGGACTATCTGCCCGGTGAAGATTGGACTGGTGTTGTTGATTATGTTTACCCAACTTTAAACAACAAAACTCGCACCCTTAGAGTTCGGTTGAAATTTGATAATCCTGATTTTCAATTAAAGCCCAATATGTTCGCACAAGTTTCGATTCATGCAAATCAAACCGACAGTACGATTATTGTCCCTAAAGAGGCCGTCATTCGCACAGGTAAGCAAGACCGAGTGGTACTTGCTTTAGGTGAAGGACAATTTAAGTCTATTGAAGTCACTATTGGTCGAGTCGATATCGATAGTATCGAGATTTTGCATGGATTAACTGAAGAAGATGTGGTTGTTACGTCTGCTCAATTCTTAATTGATTCTGAATCAAGTAAATCATCCGACTTTAAACGTATGACCCATGATGAGGTGCCGAACTCAATTTGGATGCAAGGTGAAGTAAATAGCGTCATGACAGGACATCGTATGGTCAATATTACACATGGCCCGGCTGAAGCTTGGGATTGGCCTGAAATGACAATGGACTTTAATGTGGCTGAGAATGTTGATTTTGACTCTTTAAAGTCAGGTCAATCTTTACACTTCGAGGTGTCTAAAACCGAAGATAGTGGATATGAAGTAACTGGTATTCATATCATGAGTGAGCCAGAAGTATCCTCTGCAACAGTCTCAGGTTTAATTAATGAAATAACCTTAGGCAATCGCACTTTCAATATTAGTCGAGGCCCTATAGAGAAGTGGGATAGACCTGCTGCGACGAAGGATTTTGTCGTCGGGGAAAATATAGAAATCGCTTACTTTAGTGTTGGTGACAGCGTCATATTCACATTTGAAGAGAGAGGTGAATTGGTTATCACTGAAATGTCCCTTGAATCAAATGAACAAAACAGCAACGAGCATGAGACAAATCATGTACAGAAAGCTGTTGTCGATCATTCGAATCATTAAATAGGGAGATTAGTAATGATTGAATCAATAATTAGATGGTCAGTGGGCAACCGTTTCTTTGTTTTATTAACCACGCTTATCATCGCTTTTGGTGGTATGTTTGCGTTAAAAAATACACCAGTCGATGCGCTGCCTGACTTGTCAGACGTACAAGTAATTATCAAAACCAGTTATCCGGGCCAAGCACCTCAGGTAGTACAAGATCAAGTTACTTTCCCTTTAACAACCGCAATGCTTTCAGTGCCGGGAGCACAAACGGTTCGAGGGTACTCTTTCTTCGGTGACTCTTACGTCTACATTATATTTGACGACGATACAGACCTTTATTGGGCAAGGAGTCGGGTGTTGGAGTATTTGGGTCAAGTAGCTCCGAGTTTACCTGATTCGGCAAAACCACAGTTAGGGCCTGATGCAACAGGTGTGGGCTGGGTTTATATATATGCGCTTACGGACACGTCAGGAAATCATGATCTTAGTCAGTTACGTAGTATTCAAGACTGGTTCCTCAAGTATGAACTCCAAACTGTGCCGGGAGTTTCTGAAGTAGCTGCAATTGGTGGCATGGTTAAACAATATCAAGTGCAAGTTGACCCAGATAAGTTGCGAGCTTACGGCATACCATTGACTCACGTTCAAATGGCGCTGAAAAGAGGTAACCAAGAGACAGGTGCATCTGTAGTTGAAATGGCCGAAGCTGAGTATATGGTAACGGCGACTGGTTATATTCAATCTGTCGGTGACATTGAAGAAATTCCGTTAGGCGTTAATGAGCAGGGCACGCCATTGCGTATTGGCGATATTGCTGATGTTGGACTGGGTCCACAGATGCGTCGTGGGATAGCTGAATTAAATGGTGAAGGAGAAGTTGTAGGCGGCGTTATAGTCATGCGCTTTGGAGAGAATGCACAACAAACAATCATTGGTGTTAAAGACAAACTTGATTCATTGAAGTCTTCTTTACCTGAGGGAGTTGAAGTTGTGCCTGTTTATGACAGATCTAAGTTAATTGATCGAGCAGTTAGTAACCTATCAGATAAATTGGTTGAAGAATTAATAGTGGTAGCACTTATTTGTGCAGCATTTTTGTTTCACTTGCGATCTTCTTTTGTGGCAGTTATTACGTTGCCGTTAGGTATTTTGGTGTCTTTTATCATCATGTATATGCAAGGTATCAATGCCAACATTATGTCATTAGGCGGAATTGCAATAGCGATTGGAGCTATGACGGACGGCGCAATTGTCATGATTGAAAATATGCATAAGCATATGGAAAAGACACCTTTAACGGATGAAAATCGCTGGCAAATCGTTGCTAAAGCAGCAAGTGAAGTTGGACCTGCGTTGTTTTTCAGTTTGTTAATTATCACAGTATCATTTTTACCCGTCTTTATTTTAGAAGCGCAGGAAGGAAGAATGTTTGCCCCTCTTGCCTATACAAAAACCTACGCAATGGCAGCTTCTGCTGGATTAGCAATCACGCTAGTTCCCGTTCTTATGGGCTATTTTATTCGTGGCAAGGTTATATCTGAAAAGAAAAATCCACTGAACCGCGTGCTAACGGCGCTATATATGCCTGTCTTAAGGCAAGTGATGAAATTCCCTAAATCGACAATTGTAATAGCAATATTGATTACGGTAGTTGGTTTTTGGCCTGTTAATAAGATTGGTAGTGAATTCATCCCGCCACTAGATGAAGGTGACCTGATGTATATGCCAACCACTTATCCGGGCATTTCTATTGGTAAAGCTCGTGAGTTATTGCAACAAACGGACAAGTTACTTCGCACAGTACCTGAGGTTGAAACCGTTTTTGGTAAAGTTGGTCGTGCTGAAACCGCCACTGACCCAGCCCCTTTAACTATGATTGAAACTTTCATTCAGTTGAAACCACAAGAGCAGTGGCGAGAAGGTGTAACCACTGAAAGTTTAAAAGCTGAATTTGATAAGTTGGTTAAATTCCCCGGCTTAACAAATGCTTGGGTAATGCCAATAAAAACCCGAATAGATATGCTAGCGACAGGCATCAAAACGCCTGTTGGAATAAAGGTAGCTGGACCTGATCTTGATACGATTCAAGAAATTGGTCAACAGATAGAACAATTGTTGCCAAAGGTAGAAGGAACAGCGTCTGTTTATTCTGAGCGTGTTGCAGGAGGCCGTTATATCAAGGTCGATATCTCTCGTGAAAAGGCGAGTCGATTCGGGCTAAATATTGCTGACGTCCAGCAGGTGGTATCGACGGCTATTGGAGGCATGAACGTCACTCAAACAGTTGAGGGACAAGAGCGCTACCCCGTCAATTTAAGATACCCACAAGACTATCGAGATTCGCCAGAGCAACTCGCAAGATTACCTGTTATTACACCGAATGGTCAGCGCATCGCACTAGGTGATGTTGCAGATATCCGTGTTGAAAATGGCGCACCGGGAATAAAAAGTGAAAACGCTCGCATTAATGGCTGGGCATTTATTGATATTGAAGGCGTTGATGTCGGCACATATGTAGAAAATGCCAAAGAGTATCTTGATAAAAATTTAGACATACCAGCAGGCTACTCAATTTCTTGGGCTGGACAGTATGAATATATGGAAAGAGCAAAAGAAAAATTAACTTATGTATTGCCTTTAACGCTAGCGATAATCTTGATCTTGCTTTATTTGAATTTCCGCTCATTTAGCGAAGTGGCCATTATTGTTGTGACATTGCCAATGGCGATGATTGGCGGTCTATGGTTGATGTATTTAGAAGGGTTTAACTTCTCTGTTGCAGTAGGCGTAGGCTTTATTGCGCTAGCAGGTGTTGCCGTTGAGATTGGGGTGATCATGCTGGTTTACTTGAATCAAGCTCTTACCGAGCTTAAGGAAAAAGCCAAGGAGCAAATAAAACCTATATCAGATGGTGAGTACCGCGAAGCTTTACTGCATGGAGCTGGTTTGCGTGTGCGCCCTGTCATGATGACGGTAGCTACAATCATCATTGGTCTTTTCCCTATTTTATATGGAACAGGAACAGGTTCGGAGGTAATGAGTCGCATAGCTGCGCCAATGGTAGGTGGTATGACGAGCGCAGTATTACTAACACTCATTGTACTGCCAGCAATTTATTCAATTGTTAAGAAGCGAGACATAAATATCTTCAACCAAGCGTTATCCAAAAAATAAATTTCGTCGTTAAATTATAAACTTAAAAAAGAGGTAAATATGAAAACATTAATTAAATTTTTAACCGTAATCAGTGTCGTTTTTAGTAGTGCGGTATTTGCGCATGTGCATCTTGAAAAAACCGTGCCTGCTGATAATGCAATGTTAATGAAAACACCGGAAGAACTTAAACTTAAGTTCAGTAAAGAAGTGCGTTTAGTCAAAGTATCGTTAAAAAATAAGCAAGGGGAAAAAGTAAAATTTGGTTTTATACCTTCAAAAGAAGCAAACGGCACATTTTCGTGGAAATTACCTAAATTGTCTCCCGCCAATTATATCGTGGACGTGACTTTCTTAGGTAATGACGGTCATAAAATGAAGAATAGCTTTGGATTCATGGTTCATTAATTAGAGTAATCATTATGGAAATGTATATCTGGAATGCAATCATAGTTTTGTCAAAAATTTTGTTTTACGTGGGCTTTGCTTGCATAGCTGGATATACATTTTGGGGAGGATCGTATAGCGGCAATACGATGAAAACTGAAGATAAAAGGTCGTTTAGTCAAATTACCTTTATGACCGCCTTAATCGCTTTTATAGCAAATACTGTCTGGTTTTTTGCTAATACGGGTGCAATAGCTGAAGAAGGAATTGGTGGGGTTTTAGACCTTGATATGATTATTATCATGTGGGATTCATCCATAGGCGATACTGCAATTTGGCGCTCAATTGGTTTGATTGGGGCAATAATGTTAGTAGTTTTTTCTTCTCCAATGACAGTAAGAAATCGAAGTTTAAATGTCCTACAACTCTTGCTAGTCATATGTCTACTTGTTTTTTCTTACTCTTATACGTTGGTTGGGCATGTTTCCGAAATGGGAGTATTTGAAAAAGGGCTATTAATGGTACATGTCATAGTTATGGCATGGTGGTTTGGTGCCCTTTATCCTCTTAAAAAAGCCTGCGATATGTTGGAACTTGAAAAGCTCTATCAAATAATGGAAAGGTTTGGAAAACAAGCTAGCGTCATGGTGAGCTTACTTTTAATCGCAGGCTTATTATTGGTAATTCAGTTGGTTGGCGGAATAGAGGCTCTTCTTACTAGTAATTATGGACAAACCATATTAGTTAAATTGTTACTAGTGACTAGCATATTGACGATAGCCGCTACACACAAATTGAAATTAGTTCCGCAACTCAAAAGCAACGATGGCAGAAAAGCATTATCCAAATCAATCTCAATTGAAATGTTTGTAGCTATTGCCATTTTATCTGTAACAGCAGTGCTTACTAGTATTGTCGGCCCTGTAAATTAAACCTAAAAAGAGAATGAAAATAAAAAATAAATATACTACTCGTTCTATTAATGACGTTTAACTTTGGAGTTCAGGCTCATGGTGACAAACAAAAAGATAAAAGAATATTCAAAGGACTAGATACCCCTGCCGCAATGGTTGTATTAGCTTTTAATGAAGCGTTAAAACCAAGTAACAAAGAGCTTGCGCGTGCTCAATTAGCTGATGATGTCACCATTTATGAGGGGCATGTCGAAACAAAGAAGTGCAGACGGATACGCTCATCATCATATGTTGTCTGATATGAGTGCTTTGCGGCTATGAAGAGCGAATCACTAGAGCACCAAGTGATGGTATTTGGTAATACCCAATATCAGCCTCGCGTAGACACTCCATAGGTATTCACAAGCGTAAATAGCGCGATTACCAAGGTATGAAAACAATGGTGCTAGAAAAACAAAACGGTGAATGTAAAATCAAACACATCCACTGGTCACATTAAATTAGAAATTATTATATTAGGCTTGACCTGTGTCTTACACACAGGTTTAAACTGAGCTTAGTTAATCAATTTATTGAGTTAGGATTGTTTATGAAAGTTACCGAATTAGCCAAAGAGTTTGGAACAACACCCGATACTGTCAGGTACTATACTCGCTTAAAGTTACTTAACCCAGCTAAGTCAGAAAACGGATATAAGTATTACCCTTTAACAGAAATCTCTCGACTGAAGTTTATTTTAAGTGCAAGACATCTCGGATTTTCAGTGTCGGATATACGACATATTATTGATGAGGCAAGTCTCGGAAAATCAGCATGCCCTTTAGTTAGATCTCTTATTAAAGAAAGGTTAGCTGACACCGAAAAACAATTTCAGGCAATGTTAGCGTTGCGTAAAAATATGAACGATGCGCTAGCACAATGGGATGTCAAGGAAGATAAAACTCCAACGTCAACTATGGTATGTCACCTCATAGATAGTTTTGAACCTACAAAGGAATATGGTGGTTCCCATGACTAATACTAAATCCGATATTCATCTCATTATTGAAGGAGCTGGGTGTGCTAGCTGTGTAGGCAAAATTGAAGGGGCGTTAAAGGCAACTCTTGGTGTAGTCAGTGCGGAAATGAATTTTGCTGATAGGACTGTAATAGTATCAGGGACAGCTAAAACCGAAGAATTGATCAAAGCTGTTGAGTCTGTGGGTTATAACGCGAAACCAATTGATGATAGCTCGGAAACTGATGTACTAGATGAAAAAGAAGCGGCTGATTGGGCTTATTACAAAAAGCTGATGAGAGATACGTTTATTGCACTTTCACTAGGCATACCCCTTATGATCTACAGTATTGTTATTGGCGAAATGACAGTAGAAACAAACGCTGAACGAATGTCGTGGTTCATGGTTGGTGTTTTAACTTTTGGCGTTATGTACTTTTCAGGTAAGCATTTTTATGTTGGTGCTTGGAAGAGCTTTAAAAACCATTCTGCCAATATGGACACTCTGATTGCATTAGGAACTGGTACAGCGTGGATTTACTCAATGGTTGTTGTCTTTGTGCCTGATGCTATCCCGATGATGGCTAGGCATGTGTATTTTGAAGCAACCGCTATGATCATTGGTTTGATTAATTTGGGTTTAGCACTTGAACTGAAAGCCAGAGGAAAAACATCGGAAGCGATAAAGCGTCTCATTGGGCTGCAAGCTAAAACAGCAACGGTGATTCGCGATAAAAAAGAAGTTCAAATTGGTATTGAGCAAGTCCTTTTGAAAGATGTGGTTAAAGTAAAGCCCGGTGAAAAAATGCCTGTTGATGGTGTTGTCATTGAAGGTCACACATCTATTGATGAATCAATGCTTACTGGTGAGCCAATGCCTGTAGAGAAAACTGAAGGAGATGAAGTTGTTGCGGGCACTTTAAACAAGTCAGGTGTGATTTTCTTTAAGGCAACACGAGTAGGGAAAGATACTGCGCTAGCACAGATCATCAATATGGTGAAAAGAGCACAAAACTCTAAACCACCAATAGGTCGTCTTGCTGACGTGATTTCAGGCTACTTTGTTCCTGTGGTGATGATTATTTCGGTTTTAAGCGCATTAGCATGGCTTAACTTTGGGCCAGCTCCTGCGATAGCATTTGCAATCGTTTCTGCAACTACGGTGTTAATTATCGCTTGCCCTTGTGCATTAGGTTTGGCAACGCCTATGTCGGTTATGGTTGGGGTGGGCAAGGCAGCCGAAGCAGGTGTACTTATTCGAAATGGAGAAGCATTACAAACAGCCTCCAAAATCACAGCAATGATATTAGATAAAACAGGCACAATTACCGAAGGGGCACCTAAGGTAACAGATATCGTTTTGGCACATTCAAAGGACGATAAAAAAGTATTACAGCTTGCCGCTAGTCTAGAGAGTGGTTCAGAGCACCCCTTAGCACAAGCCATTGTAGAGAGTGCTTTGGAAAGAGACATTGAACTTTTAAAAATCGATTCTTTTAAAGCCATCACAGGATTTGGTGTAGAGGCAAACTGTGAAAATCGCGTTTTACTTTTCGGCAACGAAAAGCTGATGAAAATAAAAGGTGTCGATGTAACTGGTCATATTGAACAAGCTCAAACCTTAGCTAAAGAAGCAAAAACACCAATGTACTTTGCTATTGATGGACACCTTGCAGCTCTTATTGCAGTGGCTGACCCAATAAAACCTGATTCCATTTCAGCTATCAAGCGACTTCAAGCGAATAACATACGCGTAATTATGCTAACTGGCGATAATAAGGAAACTGCCACCGCAGTTGCTACGAAAGTAGGAATTACTGAATTTCTAGCTGAAGTTTTGCCAGAAGATAAAGCCAATAAAGTTGAAGAATTACAACGCAGTGGTGAAATTGTTGGCATGACAGGAGATGGAATAAATGACGCGCCAGCGCTTGCATTAGCTGATGTTGGATTTGCTATAGGTACAGGTACAGATGTAGCTATTGAAAGTGCAGATATTACCTTGATGAGAGGCTCTCTGCATGGTTTGGCAGATGCTATCGCAGTAAGTAAGGCAACCCTTCGCAATATTAAGCAAAATCTATTTGGAGCGTTTATTTACAACGTAGCTGGTGTCCCATTAGCAGCAGGCGTGATGTATCCATTCTTCGGTATCTTGCTAAGCCCTGTAATAGCAGGCGCTGCGATGGCACTTTCATCGTTGACAGTAGTGTCTAACGCTAATCGACTCCGTTTGTTTAAAGCTCAAGAGCACTAAGGATAATACACATGATTGTAATCAATATAATTGGACTAGTTTTGATCGCAATAATAGTTTGGTGGTTTTGGCTATATAAGCCACAAGAAACTGTTGTCGAAAATAATGAAATTATGATTGAAGTAAAAGATGGAATTTATTCGCCAGCCTTAATTCAAGTGGCAGCAGACAGACCTATTTTATTGACGTTTTTTCGTAATGATCAGAATCCTTGCTCTGAAACATTATTATTTCCGTCCTTGGAAATAAGTGAACAGCTCAAATTAAATGAAATAACTCAAGTGAATATTAAAGCACTAATACCCGGTGAGTATGAGTTTCATTGCCAGATGAAAATGTATCACGGGGTTTTAAAGGTAATTTAAAATGTGCAGTGTGATTACTAAGAAATATTGGCGGCATAATCATTGCGCGATTTTGTCACAGTTAATTTGGTGATATCTTGTCAGTTATATAAACTATATTGACGTTTTTAGTATTAGGCGATATCTGATGCTTATCAAGCCTTCGACTCATCCGTGAATCGAAGGCTTGATATACGTTTAACTATTTCAAAAGCATAATTAAACTTCCAGCGATCATGAATAAATTTTCAGACAGTGATATAAATCCGAGAGGGACATTACTATCACCACCAACGCAGGCGCATTTTAGCTCTCGCTTATCTATATAGACAGCTTTAAATACTGAGATAGCGCCTACTGTTCCAATAAATAGAGAAAAGGGCGCTACCGCCAAGGCTGGTAATTGTGCAACCATTCCAATACCCGCATATGCCTCAACAAATGGATAAATATATCCGTACCGAATCCATTTCATCGCTAGTAAATCATATGTGATAAATGAATTGGTAAAGCTATACAAATCTTTGAGTTTTTGTACTGCGAGCATCGTCATAGAGAACGCGATAAAAAGCATCAGGGTTCGAGTGGATAAATATTCACCTGTAGCAAAATGCTGAAAAGCCCAAGTCAATAACGCTGCTATGGAAAAGATTACAATTACGGGGGTGTAAGTGGTGCCCGTTTGACCTGCTTCTGCTTTACCGAAATATTTGCGCAAGTCGTCATATCCGCCTATTCGTTCATCATCAATAAAAGTTTGTGGTGTAGTTTTAACTCCGTACTTATCTTTAAACTTATCGGTATCTTCACGCGAAGTTAAATGGTTGTCTTCGACTTTATAACCTTCTCTTTTTAATAAGTCTTTTGAGCGCAACCCATAAGGACAGATATGATCGTTAGATACCATCCTGTAAACTATTGCGGTCTTACTCATCGTTATCTCCTTAATTTTCTTGACCTTTATTATTGGTAGTTACTTTAACGTTATCTTCATCAGAATAAACATTACAATTATCGAGGTTAGTATCATCGCTACAAATTTATGCATTTCATATGTAATATTTACTCGGTAATACGTATGTTTTGAAATATTTTCTTAAATAACTTCTATATTTCGAGATTATTAAAATACTTTCAATATTCGTACCAACGCGCAGGTGAGAAATTATTGGGTACTTCGTATCGATTTTTCCTTTATTAGTTTCAAAAAGTGCTCTCATTTAATTCTAATTATCTTTATTTAAAACCCAATAAACAGAAAACAATGCAAGCTCAATATGCATAAAAAAATCGAAATCATGTTTATTTATAAATAAATCATATGGTCAGTTAACATCAGTTAGATTTAAGTGCTATTTCTTCTTCCGACTATCAAAGCTGTCTTCGAAATATTCCACGAAATATAAACGAACAGCTCAAATTAAATGAAGTAAATCAAGTGAATATTAAAGAACTAATACCCGGTGAGTGTGAGTTTCATTACCAGATGAAAATGTACCACGGAGTTTTAAAGGTAATTTAAAATCAATTAATGGGTTATTTGCTTAATAACTCAAATCTCCCTTCTAGCTTGCCGTAAGCTCGTTGGAGCTTATCAAACTCTACTTCTTTAATTTCAAGTTGTTTGATACGACTCTCATTTGCTTCTAGTAACCCAAGTAGTCTTGAGTTTTCTGCCACTAGCTCTTCGTTTCTAGATTGCAAAACATCTATTTCAGCTTCTAGTTCGTCAATTTTATTGTCGCTTGATTCAATAGCGAGGCTTGCTTGATTTTCAGATTCCTCATATTCAAGGATTTTTGATTGGTAATCATCAATAGTTGATTTAACTCTTTTTTCTGCAACTTGTTGTGCGACTTTGTAGCTTTCCATTGCTAGCTTCTCAAGTTGATTTATAGCTGTTTGTTGGTTCTTCTCCAACTTTTCAGCTATTTCCGTTGGTAGTTCAATTTCTTCTACTTTTTCCTCAACTATTGATTCTTGTTGGGATAAATATTCAGACCAAACGATCTTAATACGCTCAGAACTTCCACCTTGCAACCTGTTTCGTATTGCAAATGGACTAACTAATTTACCTTCAGCGGTAATCGCTTTTCCAGCTTCAATTATCTGTTGATCTGAAAATTCAGCTCTTCTACCCATATCACCCTCAAAATAAGTTAATTAAGTTATTTAACTTAATTAACTTTAGTATGTTTTTTGATTTTTTCAATTAAATGTGCAAATAAAGTCACTTTTAGGCTGTTCGATAAAATATTGGATTATTTTGAACGTTTTATCTCGAATGTGAACGTATATATATTTTTTAATTCGTTCATGTACGAAATTGTATTCATTGACTTTCGTTCATCTGATTGCTAGTGTGTACGAAAGTTATAACTTTGGTACATGAAGATGACGAATGAAGCAGAAATAAGAAAATTATCTTTTGAACAAATAAAAGAGTTACTTACAGATCCTTTCAGGGTTCTGGTAGAAGAAGGTCGTGTTATTCATATATGTGCATACGGCCAAGATTCCAGTGAGGTGCTTGAAGAAGTATCGATTAGTACTGCGGCTCATGATTTGATTAGACAACTAAGTAGATCAAATATCATTCACAAAGCAAAGTGGGGGCAAAATATTATTTCTGATATCCCTGACTTCGCTTCTTTTTATGATATTCATCGTGGGGATATTTACGGTATTCAAACAGAAGACGAATATCAGCTTGCTAAGTCATTAGAGCTAGCAGAATCAAGATAAAATGAAAGTAGGTTTTGCTAGAGTCTCTACACATGAGCAAGATTTAGAAGTGCAACTTTCTAAATTATCAGATTTTGGCTGCGAGAAAGTTTTCAAAGGTAAGCAATCTGGTACATCAATAAAAAATGATGAAAAGCTTAAAGAGCTTATCGAATTCATTAGAGAAGGTGACGAAGTAATTGTTACTCGACTAGATCGGCTTGGACGTTCATTAAAAACAATATTGGACTCAATAGACAATATTCATAAAAAAGGCGCTTGCTTGAATATCATCGATGGCTCATTAAATACCAGTAACGACAATCCTTTTTCAAACGCAATGATTAATCTATGTGGCGTATTCGCTCAACTAGAGCGTGATCTAATAAAAGTGAGAACAGGAGAAGGCAGAGCTGAAGCAAAAGCAAAAGGAAAACACTTGGGGAGAATGCCCGCACTTAAAGATCAGCAAGCTAGAGAGTTATTTAATGCAAAATTAAATGGAGAGTCAATTTCTTCTTTAGCTAGAAAGTTCAAAGTTAGCCGCCCAACAGTGCACAGAACCATTAAAAAAATGGAACAAAATAATAAGAAAAAATAGGAGTTTCTATGTGGTAAGGTGAGCAGTCAAAACAAGACTTTTTAAATTTCAATGAAATTTCTTAGGGAGGAGCATATAGTCGAATATTACTATAAGTAAGATGTTGGGCTTGGAGAACTATTTTGTATAGGTTATGGAGCTTAGTTTAATGCCAATTGTGCAAAATTTCGAAATGCACAACTATTAATTTTTCTATGAATAATAAAAATAAACGTATTGTGCATAAATTAGGGGTTGTAAATTTGTTTGGATTAAACTTTAACCAAATACAAGTTTTTACGTTTTTGGCATTGATGGCGCAAATTACTAATAAAAAGCCAGGTGTGGCTTATCATAAAATTGTCAATGCACATATTTACGAGGATCAACTTGAGTTAATGCGTGATGTGCAATTACAACGCGATCCTTTTCCTTCTCCGCAATTAAAAATTAACCCCGATATTAAATCCTTAAAAGATTTAGAAACATGGGTGACCATGGATGATTTTGAAGTGCAGGATTATCAATTCCACGAGCCAATTCAATATCCTTTTGCTGTTTAACTTGTATACAAGGGTAAAAATCTCATTAATGCTGAAATAGTGCCGATTAGTTGGTGTTTGCTTGTTGAAGCGAAGCTCGATTAACGTCATTATTAGTTTTTAACGCAATCAGCAATAGGTTGCAGTGGTACATTTGTACCAATTTAAATATTCATCATAATAAAAATAATAAGGTGAACCTCTTTGCAATTAACAACTTATTGGCCTCATGAAAGCGCTGTTAGTCAAACTGTTGGTGCTGATCGTATTGCCGACATGAGAGGCAACTGATTCAATGAAAATGAATGTTTTGATTTGTGATGATTCTGGTTTTGCCCGTCGGCAAATGGCTAGATGTATCCCCGATCAATGGGAAGTTGAGATTAGTTTCGCTCGTCATGGCCAAGAAGCCTTAGAAATGATTAGGGCAGGTAAAGCCGACCTGATGTTTCTTGATCTTAATATGCCCATCTTGGATGGTTATCAAACCATGCAGATTATTAAAGAACAAGATCTGCCGACCATGGTTATCGTGGTTTCCGGTGATGTTCAGCCAGAAGCGCGTAAACGTATACTGGCCCTTGGCGCATTAGATTTTATTAGTAAACCTATTGATAACATCAAACTCACCGAAATTTTAAATCAATATGGTATTTATTCCGGTGCAGCCACCAGCAGCCAAAACCAATCGCTGGAAATTATTAGTGAAGATGATCGCTTAGATGCCTATCGAGAAATGGCCAATGTGGCAATGGGGCGCGCGGGTGAGCAATTAGCCAAACTACTCAATGAATTTATTGAGCTACCCATCCCCAATGTTAATATTATTGAATCCAGTGAACTGCGAATGGCGGTGTTTGAAATTCAACAAAATGACTTTGTTTCGGCGGTTTCACAAGGGTTTATAAGTGCGGGTATTAATGGCGAAGCGTTAGTTATTTTTAATGAAACTAATTTTGAAAATTTAGTGAAGTTGCTCAGATACAAGCAACAAAAAGTCAATGAACAACTCGAAATTGAAGCACTAATGGATGTCTCCAATATCTTAATTAGCGCCTGTTTGAACGCACTTTCTAAGCAGTTGAACGTCCATTTTAGTCAAAATCACCCCATCATATTGGGGCGGCATTGTGATTTAAGTAATCTACTTGAGCGTAATATTTCCCGCTGGAATAAAGTACTGGCAATAGAAATTGGTTATAGCATTGAAAATCAGGATATTAATTTCGATTTATTATTATTATTTCCGGATAAATCATCGAAAACCATGTTTGATCGCTTAATCAGCCTGAATGAGTAAACTTTTTTATGTCTAATAGTGTTACGGAAATGGATGATTTTCATTTAAAGATGGAGCTTTTAGGCTCTATTGAAGTGGGTATTGTCGTCTTTAATCAGCAGTTTGAAGTGCAGGTGTGGAATGAGTTTATGCAAAACCACAGTGGCATTTTGCCCAGCGAAATACGTAATAAAAGTTTATTCAGTTTTTTTCCTGAAATTGATCAAGAGTGGTTTGTGCAAAAAACCGAACCGGTTTTTCAACTTAAGAGCCCTGCCTTTATCATTTGGGAGCAGCGTCCGCACCTTTTCCAATTCTCCACCTATCGTCCTATTACCTCTGATTCCGACTACATGTATCAAAACGTCACCTTATTTCCGCTCACCTCAGTCAGTGGTGACGTTGAGCAAATTGGTATGGTGGTGTATGACGTTACCGATGAAGCCATTAGTAAATTGCGTTTTATACAAGCGAATAAAGAGCTAGAAAAAATTAGCCGAGTCGATGGGCTAACAGGCTTGTTTAATCGTCGCTATTGGGAAGAAAGTTGTGAGCTCGAATATAAACGCTGTAGCCGTAGTAGTGGTGCTTCTTCGTTGATCATTTTAGATATTGATCATTTCAAAAAAGTAAATGACACCCACGGACACCCCGCTGGTGATGAAGTGATACGACGCATAGCGGGTATTATTCAAAAAACTACCCGCGAAACCGACCTTTGTGGGCGCTATGGAGGTGAAGAATTCACCATTATTCTCCCCGATACTGATATAGATCAAGCCACGCTCGTCGCTGAACGTATTCGCCGCAAGGCGGAGTCTTTAGTGGTGGTGCATGATAACGTGGATATATCCTTTACCGTCAGCGTCGGCATTAGTGCCTTTCACGAGTCTTATTCATCTCATATCGAATGGTTGGAAAGTGCTGACCGCAATCTGTATACCGCAAAAGAATCTGGGCGAAATAAAGTTGTCGCCAAGTAACCGCCTGAACCTTTTAATTACATGCCTGAGTTTTAAACAATGAATGAGCAACCGAAGAGTCTACGTCAGGCTATCCTCAATAAACGCATGTTGGTGTGTATTACCACCGGATTTTCTTCGGGTTTACCGCTTTACCTACTGATTCAATTTATACCGGCTTGGTTACGATCCTTTGAGGTTGACTTAAGCACCATTGGTTTGATCAATTTGGTGTTATTTCCCTATACATGGAAATTTGTCTGGTCACCGGTGATGGACCGATTCGTACTACCATTTTTAGGTCGCCGACGAGGATGGATGCTGGTTACCCAAGTTGGTTTAATGGTGTTAATGGCGTCATTGGCGTTACTCGATCCGACTCATGACTTAAGCACCATTATTATGATTGTATCGGCTATCGCTTTTTTGAGCGCGAGCCAAGATATTGTTATTGACGCCGTTCGCCGGGAGTTGTTACCCGACGAAGAGTTGGGCGTAGGTAACGGTTTTGCCGTACAGGCTTATCGTATTAGTTCATTTGTACCTGGCTCTTTGGGGTTGATCTTAGCGGGGTTCTTTCCGTGGTCTGTGGCGCATTTGGTGATTTCCAGCTTTATGCTATTGGGGGTCGTCACGACCTTAGTCATTAATGAAACTTCAAAAGCTAATGAGCGCCCTTTAACGATTCGAGCGGCGGTAATTGATCCATTTAATGAGTTCTTTGCCCGCCAAGGATGGCAGCAGGCGTTATTAATTTTACTGTTTATTATTTTATATAAATTGGGCGATAGCATGGCGACGGCACTGGAAACTCCTTTCTTTCTGGATATGGGATTCTCCACCGTAGAAATTGGATCTATTGCTAAAGTATCAAAAACCATTGGTGCCACTTTAGGCATGGTCATTGGCGGTGTCGCTATGATCAAATTGGGTATTAACCGCAGCCTGTGGATATTTGGTTTTGTGCAAATCGCCTCGATACTCGGTTACGTAGCGCTATCTATGGTCGGTTATAACCACTTAATGTTGGCTTTTGCCAGTGGCTTCGAATATTTAGGCGTCGGTTTAGGTTCGATAGCGTTAATCGCGTTTATGGCGAGATCCACTAATCGCCATTTTACCGCAACCCAATATGCTTTATTTTCAAGTATTGCCGCAATACCGCGTACTTTTGTTAGTGCGACGACCGGATATATCATCGAAGCGGTGGGTTACACGCAGTTTTTTATGTGGTGTTTTGTATTAGCGGTACCGGGGATGTTGATGTTGGTGAAAATTGCGCCGTGGAACTCTGCTAAAGCATCGTCGCAAGAAAACGACTAGGTGTGGTTATAGCTGGTCGAAATATACTTAATCGGCTTAAGGACGAATTCCAATGCAATCAAGTGGGAATACGCCTTGACCTTCTAAGTAGGTTAAACAGGTTTCTAATTCTTCATGTAAATAGATGTCTTTCAATAATTTGATTTCATCCCAATAATGCATTTGATGTAACAGATGCCAAAATACCCGCTCTTTTTGGCTATAGGGCACTTCAAACTGATCGCCCACTAAAGCCCATTCTTCCATCAGGTCCCAAAAATAAAGATCTATTTCTGAATAGGGGATGCGTTTATCCCAAAAAGCTCGGAGATAGTAGGCGAGTTGCCCCGATTTTCGATTGATAAAATTATGTACTGTCACAATTGCGCATTTCCAATGAGTTAGCTTTTTATAATTTTTATGATGGTGGCACCACTCACTGCGTCCCTGTACAGTACAAATTACTTAACTTGTACATAGGTACCATGTAGAAATTATAGCTATCAATCATTATTTGTCGCGAGGAATATGGTTATATTAGACTATCAGACTGTTCTGCAAGGCATTTTAAATGCTATTGCCATCGGTGGCAGTAGGCGGTTTATGCTTAACTTACCAACCCATATGGGTGACCCAGCCAATAATTTCTCTACTTAAGTAAGCATAATTATCGCTGTTTTTAAAGGCTGGGGAAATAAGCTGGCGTTGACGATAGTGGACGTTAAACGCTTGTGCGGCGGCAATCTTACGTTTCTTGGTGGTGGTTTTTACCCACTGATTATCCCAGTAAGAATATACATCTAATACCGGCGTACCGCTTTTTGCTAAAAACTGTGGTATTTGTTTATTCAGATCCTGTTGCGGCCAAAAAGCGCCAATGGCCACTAAACCGTCGGGTCTGTCTAAGGCCTCTTCGGCAAAGAGTTTGGATAGCCAAGCGGCACTGGTACCTTGGGCAATAATTAACAAAAAACCTGGATACTGTCGACTTTGCTCGATGGCACTTAACATTTGTTGTTGTATTTGCGTCTGTTGTTGCTCAAAGCTTGTAAACGCGATGCTTGGCTCCGCAGAGCTGGCATTTAGGCTTGTGGCGGCTTGGGGATTATCACCAGAAACTAGTTCAGGTGCAGCTAAGCTTAGGGTGATCCAGCCTGATTCGTTTAAATACTGACTTAAGCGATTTAGGCCACTGGCGGGTGAATGTTGGATGTCATTAACTAAGATGGCCACGCCCTTGGTGATGGGAGTGTCGGCCATATGTTTGAGCACGATGAATTCACGCTCACCGGCGAGTATCACGTCAAATTCATCGGCGTTCGCAACCCGCTTGATGTCAGATTGGAATTGTTGATCGAGGGAAATAGCCACTGCAAAGGGGCTCAGTAACAAGCAAGGCAGTAAGTAAGCAATACAAAATGCTATTGGTCTTATGTACATTTAACTTGTCCTCCTTCCATCTTAGTATTATTCGCTATTAACACCTTTACTGTATCGGTCTAGGTTGGCCGAATATGAGCAATAAAGTAGTTTAATTATGAGGGTGTGTTGTTCTTCGCTGTTCATCTAATTAGAACCGCAAAAATCAACACTCTTTAGCGAAAGGGCAAGGGGCTGTAAATGTCATGGGGCGCTCATCTGCAGGATGGGCAAAGCTCAATTGTTGCGCGTGCAGTTGCAAACGGTCAGCCATAGCTAAGGCTTGTGAATGAGCATATAAGCGGTCGCCAAGAATAGGGTGACCAAGGCTTAGCATATGTACCCGTAATTGATGAGAGCGACCTGTGATAGGCGTTAATTCCAGCAGTGTGCTTTGGCTTTGTCGTTGTAATACCTTCCAATGGGTTTGTGAAGGTTTACCTCGTTCATGGTCGACCATTTGCTTAGGGCGGTTCGGCCAGTCACAAATCAAAGGTAAGTCAATCACGCCTTGTTCATCTTGGGGCGAGCCATAGACCCGTGCAAGATAGGTTTTTGCTGTTTGCCGTTGTTCAAATTGTCGCGATATATGCCGATGACTGGCTTTATTCAGCGCCATCACCAATAACCCCGATGTCGCCATATCTAAGCGGTGCACTATACTGGCCGTGGGAAATACCCGTTGTATGCGCAGTTGCAAACTGTCTTTGTGCTCCGGCGCTTTGCCAGGAACGGTTAACAGCTCACTGGGCTTATCCAACACGATAATGTCATCGTCCTGATAGACAATCTGTAAATAGGGTGACATCGGCGGATGGTAGTGGAGTAACGCCATTAATGGGTATTCACCACTAAACGCACACTTTCAAATTCTAATTTTGCATTGCCGATGGCATCTTTTAATTCGCTTAACTGCAACTCTAAATGCTGAATTTCATCATCACGTATTGCCGGGTTTACTTGCTGTAATGTCAGTAAACGCTGCTTTTCTTCGCTAAGTAATTGCTGCATATGTTGGCTGCTTTGCTGACGAATAATGTCGGCGCGTTGTTCGGCAATTTGTTCAATGCGCTCCAGTGCGTCGTCAATTTTTACCGACAATGCGCTGATAAGCTGTTTGGCCATTTTAAAGCTGACCTTATTTAAACTGAAAAATATCGGATCATCTTCTTTATTGGCGGCATTAAGGCACAGACGAATGGGCGTTGCCGGTAAAAAACGCGACAGTTGCAAGTGCTTAGGCGCTTTTGCCGAAAGCACAAACAGACATTCAATCCAGTAATAGCCGACAGGCAAGTCTTCATCGTGGGTCAGGGCGATACTACTTTTGCCATGGACGTCGGTTAAGATCATATCCATTGCATGCTGCACCATGGGGTGATCCCAACTAAAAAAGTGCAGATGTTCAAACTGCAAGGCGGCTTGGCGTTCATAGGTGATGGTCATGCCATCTTCATCCAGACCGGGCAGATTATTTACTAGGGATTCCGTGGGACGTAGTAAATAACTGTTTTCGTCGTGATCTTCTTGAGCTACACCTACAGTATCGAACAAACGTGTCATAAAGCGTTCGAGAGTAGGGGAATCATCAGACACTAGCAGTTGTTCAACAAAATCATCAATTTTGCCTTTACCAGAGGAGTTGAGTTCTAACAACTTGTCGCGGCCTTGCTCTAATTTGAGCTTTAACTCTTGATGTAAGTTTTGTGTTTTCTGAATTAAGGCGTCATGCAGCGCGCTATTTTGTGCATCTAAACAGGCATGATGTAAGTCATCTTTGAGTATTTCAAAGGCAGCGTTGCCGGTGGGGCAGGTATGCTCGAAGGCATCTAAGCCTTGATGATACCAATCCAACAACACACTTTGTGCCGACTGCGCAAAGTAAGGCACATGGATAATGACATCTTGTTTTTGACCAATGCGATCCAATCGGCCAATACGTTGTTCCAGCAAATCAGGCACTTGCGGTAAGTCGAATAACACTAAGTGCTGGGCAAATTGGAAATTACGTCCTTCACTGCCAATCTCACTACATATAAGTACCTGCGCGCCTTCTTCTTTTTGGGCAAAATAGCTGGCGGCTTTGTCTCGTTCAATAATGCTCATACCTTCATGGAAAACCGCAGCACGTTTGCCTTCACGCACGCGTAATACTTCAGCTAAGGCCAAAGCGGTAGCTGCACTTTTACAAATGGTGAGCACTTTGCTCTCTTGAAGTTCGGTTAAGTGCCGAATAAACCAATTAACCCGCGGATCAAATCGAGTCCATATTTCACTAAGCTCAGGGGCGCGGTCGGGACAAATTTGTAAATCAAAGGACTGTTGCGACGACAATTGTTGATATTGAGTGGGATAAGGCAAAGAGTAAGTTTTTAACCAACGTGTTGGAAAGCCTTGTACACCTTGTCTGGAGTTTCTGAATAACAAGCGGCCAGTACCGTGGCAATCGAGCAGGTGGTTGATGAGTTTGCTGTTATCACCACTAAGTTGAGTGAGATCAATATTGCTGTCGCCGGCTGTATAGGGGGTAATAGCCTTGATTTGATCGGCGTTCAGTGGCAAATCGCTGAGTAACGGTTCAATGGCGTCGGCCAGTTGACTGTACTTTGCTTCTTCATCCACAAACTCTTGGTAATCATAAAAACGATCGGGGTCGAGTAAGCGCAGGCGCGCAAAATGGCTTTGATGACCCAGTTGATCAGGTGTTGCAGTGAGTAGCAATACCCCTTTAATGCTTTGGGCGAGGGCTTCGATAGCGGTGTATTCAGGTGAAGCACCTTCTGCGGACCACTGCAAATGATGGGCTTCATCTACGACTAGTAAATCCCAGTGGGCTTGTTGGGCCAGTTGATGATAGCTAGGGTGTTCCACTAAAAAGTCTAAACTACAAATAACTAACTGTTCGGTTTCGAAGGGGTTAGTGTTAGTTTCGCTTTCTTCATCTTTGAAGGCTTGGCAACGCTCTTGATCAAATACCGCAAAAGCGAGGTTAACCCGACGTAACATTTCTACCAGCCATTGGTGCACCAAGCTGGATGGCACCACAATCAGCACTCGGCTAGCGCGACCGCTTAATAGTTGCTGATGAATGATCAGCGCGGCTTCAATGGTTTTACCTAAACCCACTTCATCGGCTAATAGTACTCGTGGGGCAAAACGTTGACCGACCTGTTTGGCGATGTGTAATTGATGGGGAATAAAATCGACCCGAGCACCAACAAAACCCAATAATTCGGAAGTTTGGTGCTGATATTGATGCTCTAAACAATCATGGCGTAGGTCAAACCATTTAGGATGATCGAACAAGCCATTCATCAATCGTTGTTGCGGTTTATTCAACTGCATTTGATGATCAACGAAAATTTCACGTAGGCTGACGGTTTCGCCATTATCTTCGCGAATGCCGTGATAGGTTAACTGACCTTGATGCTCACTGACGTCGGTAATGTCTAATAACCAACCTTCATGACTTTTTACACTGTCGCCGGGCTCTAGTTGCAAGCGCGTAAGTGGTGCTGAACTGCTGGCATATACCCGTGTTTCGTTGGCGGCCGGAAACAGCAAGGTGACTTGTCGCTGGTTCACTTCAAGTACTGTGCCTAAGCCTAAATCTGTTTCGGTATCACTTAACCAACGTTGTCCAGCAAAAAATATCATAGAGCCTCACTTTTAATTAGGGCGGCGATTATATACAAGCTACGCTAAATTGCAGCATGCAATATGGCGTATTACTCTGCTTGTTAGGACTTACATCTCTATAAGCATAGGGCGCAAAGGATAAACTGTGAAATATGCTGAAATATCCAACAGCAATAAAATAGATTGTTGTTATTACTGATAGACGATCTGCCTTTTGCTGAAAAAATAGTCACCGCAAATTGCCAGCGCGAATGGTCAAAAAAAATAAACCTCATCGAATCAGTAAAAGTAGGTGATTGTCAGCGAAAAGTATTTTATGGTGGTGTTGACGTTAAAACTTGCGCCAAGAACAACGGACACTTGGTTACAGCTTGTTACGCGCTTTGTTACGTACTTGGCGCTACTCGCTATAGGTAAAGTTTAATCAAGTTCCGGTGCGATTGGCTCAAATGTCGGTTATCTACCTCATCAGCCGGAGTTGCTAATGCCAGAAACAGCAGTCACTAAAAGTAAAATATACGTTCTCGACACCAATATTCTTTTACACGAACCTTTCGCATTTTTATCCTTCAAAGAGCATGACGTAGTTGTTCCAATGACCGTTTTGGAAGAGCTGGATTACATCAAAGACAGTAAAAAAGACGTTGCCCGTGACGCTCGTGTGTCTATTCGCGCCATGGAAGATACCTTACACAATGCTAGCCCAGAAGAAATGGTCGCCGGCGTTTCCTTAAAGGGCCTAGGTTCTGGGGATGCTGCGCCGACAGGGCGACTTTCTATTTTTACGGACTATACCCTGAAAGGGGAAAACAGTGCGTTTAGTAATGACGATAACGATAATCGCATTATTAATGCCGCTTTGTATTTACAAAAACATAAAGCGCCGGCGCAGGTTATTCTGGTTACTAAAGATATCAATATGCGCCTGAAGGCCAAAGGCGCTGGCATGAAATTATTGGAAGATTATCGCACCGACCAATTAATTTCAGACATTAAATACTTGTGTAAGGGCTATCATCAGTTTGAGGGTGAATTTTGGCAGCAAGTTAAATCAGTGGAGAGCCGTACCGAAGGCCGCGACACTATTCATACTATTGGTAAATCCTTACTTCCTGAAGCTTATATCAACGAATTTATAATTGATGATGATCATCAGTTTGCTGGCATTGTTGAAGCCATCACTGACAGCTCTATTGATATTTTAGATCTTGGTTTTGATCGTTTGATGGGGCGTAATGCATGGGGTATATCACCAAAAAACATCGGTCAAGCGATGGCTTTACATGGTTTACTGGACCCACATATTGATTTGGTGATCCTCACCGGCCCGGCCGGTAGTGGTAAAACCTTGTTAGCTTTAGCTGCTGCCTTAGAGATGACTGTTGAACAAAAGCAGTACGATAAAATAATTGTTACTCGCAGTACGCCTGATATTGCTGAATCTATCGGTTTCTTACCGGGTACCGAAGAGGAAAAAATGGCACCTTGGTTAGCCGCCATTACAGATTCCTTAGAGGTGCTGCATAAGCATGACGAGAATGCCCATAGTTCGATGAATTACATCATGGAAAAAGCCAATATTCAGTTTAAGTCGATTAACTTTATGCGTGGTCGCAGCATTCAAAATGCCGTTGTGTTGCTCGATGAATGTCAAAACCTCACTGCCTCACAATTAAAAACCATTATTACCCGTTGTGGGCAGGGGACTAAGTTAATTTGTAGTGGTAACTTAGCGCAAATTGATAGCAATTATTTGTCGCCAGTAACCTCAGGCTTAACCTATTTGGTTGAGAAGTTTAAGGACTTCTCTGGCAGTAGCACTATTCATCTAGAAGGTGTGGTACGTAGTCGCTTAGCCGAATATGCAGAAGAGAATTTGTAAAAAGGTTATTAAAAAATGACCTTTTCATAGGTCACTTCGCCATTCGCTACTGCTTGTAATGAGCGCTCATCGGCTTGGCCTAATTCAATTAGTGCCGGGCCGGTGGGCTCTATGTAGATAAACTCTAAATCATCAAATTCAAATACTTTGTCTTGGCGCATGTTAGGAATACTAATGCCCATTAAGGCATGCTCGGGTAAAAAGATATATACCATATCCACATAAGGATAAAAGGCCTTGAGCAGCGCCGCCATCAGCACGGTTTTGCTGTCGCAATCGCCTTTATTATCATCGATTAAACGACTTGGCGGGGCATAGCCGCTGCCATTAGAGGTGATGCGCTGTTCCAAGGTGTCGTAGGGAATACTTTGCACCCAACTGAGTATCAGGCTAACGGTATCCCTTACCGACGCTTGCTCACCTAATATAGATTTAAATTCAGCGACAAGTGGTGTTAAAAATTCATCGCTCATACGGGCGAATTTGACGTGATCCGGTTTGATCCCCGTTACGCCGAGGTTATTGGTGAATTCCACATAAAAATTTTCAGCCAAATATTGTTGATAGCTTTGTTGCTTGGCATCTTCGAGAATTTGTCGCCATTTATCAATATGCAGCTGTTGGCGTGAGCGAATACTAATACTTAATTGATCGCTAATTTGGCTAATCTCAATATTGGCCTCACGCGGGTCGGCTTCACTGGCCCGTTGTCTCATGGCCATTTTCATGTATTGGTTGGCCACCGCTGGCTGATAGAGTTTGAACGTTCTAAAGGTGTCGTAGAGCATGCGTTTATTGATTTTGACGCTGAGTTGGTGCTGTTCATTGGTGTGCCCCAGCCACATATAGTCAAACTGTACGTCGCCGCCCAAGTCATGGCGGTCAAACAGCAATTGACCTGCTGAAGAACAAAAGCTAAAGAGTAAGGCTAAGCCGGTAAACAGTGCGCGCATAAATTTAGGTAACAGCCCTTGTGATTGAACGAGTATTATACCCGAGTTACTCAAAATATTAGCGGCTGATTATTGGCTTTTCATGAGTGTAAAAGGGAACGGGTTTTTATTGTAACAATCTGGCCGCTTCGTTAGGCGAAGCAGCCAGCTGTTTTAAGTAGAGATTAGGTTAGAAGCGTTGACTAAACTCAACACCATAAGTACGCGGCATACCACGAGTCGCGTTAGGTGAACCGGTATTACTGCCCTGACCACCCGGTGATGAAATCATATAGTTTTCATCAAAGAGATTGCGTGCATACAGAGACAATTTCCAATCATCATCACTGATATAGCTAATGCGCGTGTTAACCAAATCATAACCTTCTATGCGATTCAGTGAGGTTAAGCCTTCTATGCTAGCGGGATTAAAGGGTAATACACCGAGATTGCCGTTACTGGCTGCGCCATTTCGCTCATCCACTGATGTCCAATCAAGATGTAAAAGCACTTCACCGTTGTCCACTGGAATAAAGTAATCACCGCTGATAAAGAAGCGGTTCTTCGGCACACCAGATAGTGGATTACCGGTTTGATCATCGGCGGCGCTTTCACCTTCAAACAAGGCGTATCGGGTATATTCGGTATCTAAATAAGCGTAATTGAAGTTGATGCTGAAGTTTTCAGTGGCGGCCCAGGTGGTCTCTAACTCAATACCTTTTCCTGCCGCGTCAACGTTACGTACGTTGTAGACAGGAATTGCACCATCGGCACCGGTTAAACGTAATATTTGTAAATTGGTATAATCATAGTCAAAAGCGGCAATGTTTAATTTCAGTTTGTTATCCAACAACATGGATTTTAAACCGACCTCGATGTTATCCACTTCTTCTTGGTCAAAAGGTTCGGCTAGACCAAGGGAATTAAAACCTCCGGCCTTAAAGCCTTCGGCATAAGTCACATAAGTCATGACATTTTTATTCCATTTATAATCCAGTACAAAACGTGGGGTGACCTTGGTCCAACTATTGGATTGTTGAGTTGGTTGAAAATTGCCCGCGTTGTCCAGTATTGGCTCATCATTACTGTTACGCAAAATATACTCACTACCAAAGGCTAAACCGAACAGTGAGCCCGGAACTTGTGGGATCGGAATGGTAATTTCATTTTGGTAGTAGGATAAAATACTGAAGTCTTTTTCATCTTTAGTCCAACGCACGCCAACGGTTAGATCGAGCTTATCGGTGAGTGGATAAGTCACATCGGTAAAGATGGCATAAGAGGTGTAGTCGCCCCAATCATCGGTTTCTTCAATCCAAGGTTTACCCAAATTATCTTGAGCTATGGCATCGGCAATATTCGCCGAGTCTTCACCGGTTAATAAGCTTAAATAGGCTAAATCGTCGGGGATAAGCTGTTGTAAAAATCCGCTTAAGCCGGTTCCAAGTGGCACATCTAACGTGCCAGGGATGCCATATTCTGGCGCGCCTGTCGGGGGCAACCCTGCGGCACTTAATGCTTGGTTAATGGCATAGCTGTCTAAGGCTTCAACCGTAAATTCGGCTAATGTGCGCTGATAAATATCTTCATTTAAATAGGTGGCTCCTAAGGTCCAGCGGGTACCGCCGTCGGTAACGCCACTGAAGCGAAACTCCTGACTAAACTGCTTTTGATCTTCAATATTGTTGGAAGCAAAGTAGGCACGAATGTTGGCACTACCGTCGTCATCGGTATGGTTTTCAGTTTCAAAGCGTTTATACGCGGTTATGGAAGTAAAATCCGCCCAATCTAGGTCGGAGGTTATCTCCATTGAAGCGCCAAACATATGTCGAGATTCCGTACCTCTGAAGTCCATTTCATGGACGCCGTATGGATCCAACTTATCGGTACCAAAATATAAATCGGGATTAAACGAATAAGTGGGTCGTGCATCGCCATCGACTTCGTTAAATTCGGCGCGGAACATCACATCGGTGTGATCGGAATATTCCCATAATATGGAGGCTCGTGCGGTTTGATCGGTGCTTTCGCCGTATTTGACCATTTCAAAGCCTTCGCCATCGGGTTGGCTAACGGGGTCGGTGTACAGTCGAGCATCTATATAACCGTCTTGGTCGGCTAAGCTAATACTGCCGCGAAAAAACACATTGTCGGCGATGGGAAAATTATATAAGCCTTCAATTTGTTTATGCCCATGATTACCAAAGCTAATTTCATATTCACCTTCGGTTTCATCCACAGGACGTTTACTAATAATGTGCACGGCACCCGCCGCCGCGTTGCGACCAAATAAGGTACCTTGGGGGCCTTTTAATACTTCAACCCGTTCTACATCATTAAAATTCACTAGGGCTGCGCCGCTACGTCCGGCATAGACACCATCCACATAAATGGCCACAGCGGGGTCTGCTCCTACCCCAAAGTCATTGGTTTTGATACCGCGAATATCGTATTTAGGTTGGGTTTTTGAGGTGTTCTTAGTTTCAAATCCGGGCACGATATTACCCAAATCATCTATGTTCTGGGCACCAATGCGTTTCATACTCTCAGCGGAAAACGCCGAGATGGCGATAGGAACATCCTGAATGTTTTCAACGCGCTTTTGTGCGGTGACTTGCAACACTTCAATTTCACTACGATCAGTGCTGTCTGGGGTGTCCGCTTGTTGAGCTAATACCGAAAAGCTGGGTAAAAGTAATAATGGAGCAATGCTGCTGGCTAATGTGGAGCGGCGAAACCTTGAGGATAATTGCCATCTATTGAGCATGATGTTTTCCCGTATAAGTTAACAAAGAAGGGTTATATTTTTAATTATTAGTACGTTAGTACCTAATCTATAACATAACTAAATGGTCGGATCACTACCTTACTATGTAAATTATAAGTAAAATTTAATTTACATAGTATTAACAATTAGTTTGCGAATATTTTTATTTATCTGGTACCATCGTTCTATATATGTTTTTAAGTTTAATAAAACTGAGGAATATTCATGGGCACTTTAAAGGTTCTTTTATCGGCAATGGCACTGCTAGTGGTACAAGCTTGTTCGCCAGTAAATAATCAAATTGAGACCACTGATGCTGAAAAAGCATTTGAAAAACAGCTAATTAAACAGCTAGTGATGGCCAAGTCCGGTGATGTGATTGAGATACCAGAAGGGCTACACCCTATTTCAAGAGGTCTTAGTCTTAATGTGGATGGTGTGACTATTCGTGGTAAAGGCATGAATAAAAGTATCTTGTCGTTTAAAGGTCAGATTGCCGGTGCCGAGGGGTTACTGGTGAATGCCAATGATTTCACCATTGAAGATCTTGCCCTTGAAGATACTCGTGGTGACGCCTTAAAAGTCAACGAAGCGCAAAATGTGATTATACGTCGGGTGCGTACCGAATGGACCAATGGCCCCGATGAAAAAAATGGCGCTTATGGTATTTATCCAGTACAAACGCAACATACCCTAATTGATGGTGCAGTGGCTATTGCAGCATCGGATGCGGGGATTTATGTTGGCCAATCGAAAAATGTGATTGTGCGCAATAGCCGCGCTGAATATAACGTCGCCGGTATTGAAATCGAAAATACCCAAGGTGCGGATGTTTACAACAATATTGCGACTAACAATACTGGTGGTATTTTGGTATTTAACATGCCGAACTTGCCGCAACCGGGATTTGCTACTCGTGTATTCAATAATAAGGTGGTGGACAATAACACTGCTAATTTTGCTGCCAAAGGCACTGCTGTTGCCGGTGTACCTGCGGGCTCAGGAGTAGTGATCAACTCTAATGATAAGGTGGAAATTTTTAATAACGTCATTGGCGACAATGATACCGCCAATGTGATTGTTTCCAGTTATTACTCTGCGAGTTTTTATTCGGACAAATCCACCGCTGATGCCTTTGACCCTTATCCAGAAACTATCTATATCTACGATAATGAATTTGGTAAGGGTGGTAACTCACCAGATCTGATGGAACTTCAAGCTTTACGAGTGGCTGAGTTTGGTATCGGTGGTAGCTTGCCAGATGTGTTGTGGGATGGTTATGTTAATCCAGAAAAGTCCAAAGATGGTGTGCTATTCGCTGAACACCAAATCTGTATTAATAATGGCGCTGCCGGTATTGTGAATGTTGATGCCGCTAACGGTTATAAAAATATTTCAACTGATATTAAACCCCACCAATGCCAACATGAAAAATTGCCAGCAGTAGTGTTACCTGAATATTTTAACGGAAAGTAATTAATGAAGAACTGTTTATTGCTGCTGGTTATTGTTTTGTTAGCCAGCTGCAGCAAACCCTTTGCCCCAGTACAATTTGTTGCCGATGACAATTTTCCAGAAAATTTAAGTGATTGGAATGTGCTGTTACTTGATGGTGACACTTTACGGCCCAATCAAGGTGTTGTGGCTTACGATTTAAATATGCAGTTATTTACCGACCATGCCCACAAGTTCCGCACTGTGTGGATGCCAGCGGGCATGCCGGCTAACTATCAGCCAGAAAATGAGTTTGATTTTCCGGTGGGCACTATCATCAGTAAAACTTTTTACTATCCTAAAAACAGTAATGGCCAGTTATTACAAACTGATGATTACACTCTTGATTTTAATCAACAGGGATTAAACCTTGATAGCGTACACCTGATTGAAACTCGCTTATTAGTCCATCAACAAAATGGCTGGGTGGCACTGCCCTATGTGTGGAATAAGCAACAAAACAGCGCGATATTAGAGTGGGCAGGAGATGCTCAATCACTGTCGTTAATCGATGAGCAAGGTCAGTCGCAGGATTTTGCCTATATTATTCCCGATGCTAACCAGTGTGCTGGTTGTCATGCTCCTAACCACACGAGCAAAGCAATTAAACCTATCGGCTTAAAAGCTCGCCACATCAATAAGCCTTATGCTTTTTTAGGTGGCCAAGCTAACCAATTACAGCATTGGCAGGGTATTGGTTATCTGCAAGGTTTGCCGCAGAATCCGCCAAAAAATGCCAGCTTTAATGATGCCAATGCCAGTATTGATGATTTAGCCCGTTCCTATTTAGATATCAATTGTGGTCATTGCCATAATGCGCAGGGAGCAGCCGATACCTCAGGGTTATGGCTAACTCGTAGTGAAACCGATATGCGCCGCTTAGGGCTATGTAAGCCACCTGTGGCTGCAGGTAATGGTGCCGGTAACGGCCGTTATTCTATTGACCCCGGTCAAGGGGATTTATCCATTATTCATATTCGCATGTCATCTCTCGATCCGGGTGCCATGATGCCAGAATTAGGGCGATCTACAGTACATCAACAAGGTGCATCGTTGATTAAACAATGGATCAACAACATGCCCGGAGATTGCCAATAATGTCGGTGGTTGTTGTTATTGATCTGGCATAGATCAAAGATCAATAACAACCGTCATTTAAATAACAGTTAGTTTGCTTTAGAATTCGCCTTCCCATTTTCAGGACGGCGCATTACATTGGCAGCAATAGGCATTGACTACGGTACATCTAACTCGGAAGTGGTGTACTTTGACGGGCAACAACATCAATTCATTGAGCTCGATCCGCTTTCTCCAACGCCCTGTAAAATTCGTTCCTCAGTGTTCGTTCATTACACCGACGATTTACCCCTGCCTGACGCTAATTTAGTCGAAGATAAAGTGGCGCAATTACAGCGCGCCATAAAAACTAAGCTCGATAAAGCCAAAGAATCCTATTACCAAGCTAAAGACCCCCGTGAGGAGAAAATCTTCAGCGATCGTATCGATAGTTTACGTGGCGATTTTCATAATCGCCCGGCACTACAACAGCACGCCATTCATATTCTAATGGAAGATATGACGGTGCAAGATTTGTCGTTAAGCAAATTGGTGGAAACCGGGGAGTTTTTATTTGGCGAAGCTGGCTTTAGTCGATATCTTAAAAATCCAGATAAAGGTCGTTTGATTTATTCGCCTAAAAATTTCTTGGGTGCCAGCTTGTTTGGCGGCCAGCAAGATGCCTTTATTGGCATTATTGGTAAACAACTCAGCTATTTTCGCGAATGTGCTGAGAAACAATTGAACACCAAAGTAACTACCGCGGTTATCGGTCGACCGGTGCGTTTTCATGGTACCCGAGGTGAGCAAGGTAACGAACAAGCATTAACTATTATGCGAGCGGCGGCTATGGCTGCCGGTTTTGAGCAGGTAGAGTTTTTACAGGAGCCGATTGCAGCGGCTTATAATATTGAACGTCAATTAACTGAATCCACCAATGTGTTGGTGGTGGATATTGGCGGCGGCACTACGGATATTTGTTGTATTCAATTGTCACCCCAGCAATTAACCCAGCTTGACCGCCGTGGGGATGTGCACAGTGTTACCGGTACCCGTATTGGCGGCATGGAATGTGATAAAAACCTTATCACCAAAACTATTGCACCAACCATGGGGGATGGCACTACATTTTCGCACGGCTTGCCGATACCCCCTACGTACTTCTCGGATATGTGTGCGGTGGATAATATTCCGCGTTTGAATAATTTCTTTTCTGAGGAATATGGTTTAGAAATCGCACAAACCATGTCGGTGGCCAGTCATCCTGAATTGCTCAAACGCTTACGTATTGTGCAGGAGCAAAAGTTGTCGGCAAGACTAGTGAATTCTGCGCGTTTAGCCAAAGAAATGTTGTCCGACAAATCCCACATTATTTTGCCGTTAAAATACATTCAGGATGATTATCAGGTGAGTATTAGCACCGACGATTTACGTCGCTCCATGACAAGCTGGCTGCATCGCGTTAAACGCTTGATCACCGAATGTTTAGACGCCAGCCCGCAACCACCACAAATGCTGTTTATTACTGGAGGTATGAGTTTGTCACCCATTGTTCGCCAAGAAATTTTAGACTTGCTACCTGATTTACCCTTAATGGAAGGTGATGCTTTTAATTCTGTATGTCAGGGTTTAGGGATCCAAGCGTCTAAACTCAATCAATAATCTTATTGATTGCCTACCGGCTTGAAGTTAAGCCCACAGCGTATTAAAGCAACAGGCAAAGCTAGACTTCGATAACTCGGATCTGCTTTGCCGCTGCAATTATCCCAGCCTTGATCCTGACATAGGTACCACAACGACAAATATTACCTGACATCGCGGCATTAATGGTGGCTTCGTCAGGATTGTTGTTTTGCTTTAATAATGCCGATGCCGACATTAACTGACCCACCTGACAATATCCACATTGGGGAATATTCTGTTGCATCCATACTGCTTTCAAGCATTGTATTTGCGCACTGTTTTCGCCTTCGATGGTAGTGATTTTGTTATTACCAATGGCGGCAATGGTAAGTGAGCATGAACGTACCGGCTGACCATTAAGGTGAACGGTACAAGCGCCACACAGCCCCATTCCGCAACCAAATTTAGTACTGTTTAAGCCAAGTTCGTCACGCAATAACCACAGCAATGGGGTATCCGCCTCTAACTCGGTATGGATAATGTTGTCGTTAATGGATAATTGCATGGTTAGGCCTTCAGTGTGGCTAAGTTAATAGGAATGCTGCGAATTCTGGTGCCGCTAGCTTTGGAAAGTGCATTGGCAATGGCGGGCTGGAGCGTGCCTTGTAGTTTTTCTCCGGTACCCATGGGCCACTTATGGTTGCCAATGCTATGTAACTCCACATCCACTTCTTCACCCATGCGTGCGACCGGATAATCATGAAAGTTGCTCTGTTGAATTCGCCCATGGTCTAAATCAATCTGTTTTTGCAACATCATGCTCAAGGCATACATCAGTGAACCTTGAGCTTGGGCTTTTAAACCATCGGGATTAATAACCTGACCATGATCGAGGACTAAGATCACTTTGCACAGTTTTAATCCTTGGGGTGTATTGCACACCAGCGCTGCCGCAGCGTTGTAATATTGGTAGTCCCCTTGAGATTTTTCATGACCGAATGCGATGCCAACATGGCTGTCTATTTGGCCTTCGGTGCCGTTTTGATACTGGCTAATTTTATCTTTCAAAGTGGTTAGTACAATTTGTGCTCGTGGTTCGTTTATATGCTGTAAGCGGAAGTCTATGGGGGCGATATTCGCCCCTTGGGCCAGCTCGTCCATGGTGACTTCACTGGCAAAATTTACGTAGCCATGGCTAATCCCGCGCAGAATACCAACTGTTAAAGGCGTTTTCGCCAGATGTGTTTGGGTTTGAAAGTTAGGTATTTGATATAAACTCTCTTCTGAGCCGCCATAGGCCACCCAATCGCCATCCTCCTTATGGCGTGCGCCTAAACTAAAATGATAAGGCGCAGTGGATAGGGTGGCGACTTTATGCTGCCAAGCGACAATCTTGCCGTCTTTAAGGCTGGCGGTAATACGTTGGCGATTCAGTGGCCGGTAGTAATCATGTTGCAAATCATCTTCTCGACTCCAAATGAGCTTAATGGGGTAATCGAGATTTTTGGCTATTTCACAGGCCTCTATAACAAAATCGTCTTGGGCACGACGACCAAAGCCACCACCTAAGAACGTTACATTTACTCGCACTTTTGCTTCTTCAAGTTTCAGTGCTTTAGCGGCGGAGCGTTTGGCATCTTGTGGATTTTGAGTGGGAGCCCAAATTTCACAATGATGCTGTTGTCGCCAAACAGTGCAGTTCATGGGCTCCATAGTGACGTGAGCAACTAGCGGAAAATGAAAATCTTCCACATGCACAGCATTATCGGCATCGAAACGGGATTGAACATCGCCGATGTCGGTGATTTTATTACCTTGTGAATTCAACTGCTCAGCGAATTTTTGCATCAGTGTATTGCTGGATTGGTGGGAAAATTCACCTTCATCCCAATGTATGTTCAATAATTTACGGGCTTTTTGTGCTTGCCAATAATTATCGGCAATCACCGCTACACCGCTGGGTACCGCAAAAATGTCTCGGACACCTTTTATTTTTAAGGCCTCTTTGGCGTCAAAGGAAACGAGTTTTCCCGCAAATACCGGACAACGTTGCACTGTGGCTATTTTCATATTGGCTAGCTGCTGATCTATACCGAATATCGCTTTGCCAGACAGTTTATCGGCGATGTCTAATCTGGGCATGCTGTGGCCGATGAGCTTAAATTCCTCTGGGGACTTTAAGGCTATTTTTTCGGGTAGATCTTTACCTTGTAGTAAGGTGGTTAGTTGACCATAAGTTAAAGTTTGCTGACTTTGTTGGTTTTTAATCTGGCCTTTATCGGTTGATACATTGTTGATGTCCGTCTGCCAATGTTCAGCGGCTGTTTGCCGCAGCAATAATTTTACCGCAGCACCGGCTTGCCGGTGGCTTTCCCAGCCGATAAAGCTACTGATGGCACCAATAGTATCTTGCGCTCCAAAACGGTCGAAGTCTGCCCATGCATGTTGTACTTGTTTGATTTGCGACCAATCAGCATCAAGTTCTTCAAGGAGCAGTTGCGCCATGCTTGTCATCACCCCTTGACCCATTTCCGAACGCGGACAGAACAAGGTGATGCTGTTATCCGAGTGTAAGGTGAAGAGTTTAAATTCGGCATCTAGTTTATCCCCGTTGTGCTGTTCTGGCGTAGCTTCTGGCATAGATATACTTAAGCCCGAGACCATCAGGCCAGCAGAGGTTGCGACTAATTTAACAAAGGAGCGTCTTGAAATAGAACAAGTGGTTGGCATTGTTGGCATAACTGACCCAAGTGATTTTTGTTCAGTTAACGCTGAGGTGGCTTTGGGTGCCACTATAAAGTTTTATAATTTTCTATAATGCTGGGTGTAGCAGTAGGTGGTTGCTTATGGCAGGGGCGTTAGGACTTGGTTAAATGGGCTATCCGATCAATTTAGATGGAAAGATTGGTGCTAGACAATTGAGATTGTAAATAACGCAGCAAATCAGTATTCCCCTGTTGTGTCACAATTTGCTCTGCCTGTGTTCGCCAAAGCTGACGTTGTGCGTTATCGCGGCTAATGTTGATTTTGCTTAGTAGCAGATGTACCTGATGGTAATAAAGGGCATTGTCCTCGGCTATGTTAAGAGCTTCGTCGAAATAGTTTAGGCTTGATTGCAGATTGGCCTGTTGCTGTTCAACATTCGCTAAGGCTTGTAAGTTATCTATTTGACCATAGGGGCATTGAAATCCTTGATGATAGATCAGTGCCGATTGAAATAATTTGCTGGCCTGAGTCCATTGTTTATTGTGTGTCATCAGCACACCAAGTTCGGTATGGGCGTAAGCAATGTACAGGGTATCGCCATTTTTCTCAGCTAAATCGCGACTCTGGGATAATAAACGACTGGCTAATTCAGCTTGTTGCAGATGGCTCGCCAGTAACCCTAGTTCAAATGTGGTACGTAAATAGTTTTGTCGGTCGTTTTGCACTAATGCTTGGCTGAGGATAGTTTCACCAAGTTGTTGTGCGGGCGCATAATCACCCAAAGCCACTAAGGTTTTAAGCAAAAAACGTTTAGCGGTAAGGTTGTCATTTTGCCTAGTTAATAACGTAGAAAACTCATGGAGGGCATTGGAGTATTGTCCTCGATAAAAGGATTCCATCGCCTGCAGAAAACTATTATTCGCGGTAAGTTCATTAATATTACGGCGTTGATTATTGATAGGGTCACTATATTGCTGTGAGATCTCAATACTGAGCTTTTGCAATAATTCAGGTACGAGCGCGGCAAAGATTATACCTTGCTTAATGCTATAGCGGCCAATCAAGCTGTAATGCAACTGATATTCCATCGGTGAGCCCAGTAACTTGGTATGTAAGGTGACCACTTCCCCAAGTTGGTTACGCAACGTTCTTGATTGTTGCTCAATATCAACAATGTTAAAGGCATCACTTCTTGCCAATGCCATCATCACATCTTCGGCGTCGGGTACCATAAAGTGTTTTTCGGCTTTAAGGGCCTGAATAAGCATGTCCATGCCGCCCAATCTAACCCAATGGTGCTTGTTGTCGGCGATGTGAGTTTCAATGGGCAGGATAACTAGTTCACGACTAGGCATCGGCAGTTCTTGAGCCGAAGTCGCTATTTGTGGGTTGTTATTAGTTACTAACCCTATGGCTAAGAAGGCCATCAGCAGTCCAGCACAGAGTACAATCGTATAACCTCGCCGCCACGTTGATTGTGGGTTAGGTTGAGTTGTAACTTCGTTCTCGGGCGCTGAAGTGGGAAATAACCATTGATAGCCTTTACGAGGGTGAGTTTTAATCACATTTAACGGCTTTAATAGATTTCTTATTTCATTGACGGATTGGAACAGGACGTGCTCTTGAGCGCCCGCACTTTGCCATACTTCATCTAATAAGGTTTGCTTGCTGATAATCTGCTGTGGATGATTGATAAAATACAGTAGTAATTCTAAGGTTTTTGGACGAATGGGATTATTGGCAGTGGCAGATACAATACGGTTTTCATTGGCGAGGATGGTAAATGGACCTAATTGGTACTCCACTAGTGCTCTCCAGCGTTAATTATAGGCGTTATCATATACAAAATATGTGCAGTTAAAATAATCTGTTTGTTATGAAAAAAGAGGGCCATCTAGCATAACTTCAATAACCGCTAAGGTATCGTGCATGGTCATTTTTGAGTATTCGCTCAGTAATAACTGATATTCCAGCTGTAATAAGGTGCCCATGGTAATGTGGGCTTTGGCCATGGCTTGAGTTTCTTGTGGATTAAAGGCGGTAAAAAACGCCTCAAGGGTATTAAGCATCATTTTCTGTGGGCTATAAAAGGCGGCTGCCAATTTATCGTCTTTTAGCGCTTGTTGGCGAAAAGACCATTCCACAATCCGCGCTTCGCGGTTATTGATCTGCGATTCAATATGCGACATTAAGAATTGCTTGAGGCTTTGTTTTAATTGTTCAACATTATGGCTCTGCTTAAAGGCGTTGAGTGCTTCAAATGCTTGTTGCTCAAGGAAATCTACTTCTGAATAATTTTGCTCAATGTAAAACAGAAAAGCGTCATGGACTAAGTCATGTATATCATCAAAATAATAGGTAGTGGCAGACAATGGCACATTGGCTTCTTTGGCTACAGCACGGTGACGGACATCGCGGATACCGTCTCTAACGATAATTTTTAGGGCGGCAGTGAGTATGGCGTCTCGACGTAACTTACTGTCTTTACGTTTGGCTATCCGTCCTTTGAATTTTAAGTTATGTCGATTATTATCCATAAAACATCAGCTAAAAATTAACTTATTTATAACATATCACAACTTTTTACTATGTGGTTATAACAGAATGCAAGCTGACGACCGTTCCAACTATAATCAGTGCCGGTGGTTGAATATTGGCTTTGGCGACATTGTCTTGAATAGTGGCTAAGGTACCCGTCACGACTTTTTGTTGTGGTGTAGTGGCCGATTGTACTAAGGCGATATCCATATCAGCTGACATGCCGTGGGCAATCAGTTGTTGGCAAATAATGCCTAAGCCGGTTAAGCCCATGTAAAAAACCAATGTTTGATTTTTTTGTACCAATGCAGGCCAATCCAAATTAATACTGCCATCTTGTAGGTGACCAGTGGAAAATACTACCGATTGCGCATGGTCGCGGTGGGTTAGGGGGATGCCTGCGTAGGTGCTGGCACCACTGGCAGCGGTTATCCCCGGTACTACATGGAAAGGGATATCATGCTCAATGAGTTCCTGCACTTCTTCGCCACCTCGGCCAAATATATAGGGGTCGCCACCTTTAAGACGCACCACTCGTTTGCCTTCTTTAGCGGCTTTAACTAATAATTGATTGATTTGAGCTTGCGGCACGGAATGCAGGCTGGCTTTTTTACCCACATAGATTTTTTCGGCATCGCGACGTACCAGCTCTAAAATTTCCTTGGAGACTAAGCGGTCGTACACCACTAAATCCGCCTTTTGCATATAACGTATGGCTTTGAATGTGAGTAATTCTGGATCGCCAGGGCCTGCACCGACTAAATAAACCGCCCCAGCTGGTACTTCATCAGGATGAGCTAAGCGGTGGGCTAAGGCTTGTTCGGCTTGTTCGACTTTACCGGCTAAGGCGGTTTCAGCTATATCGCTTTCTAAGACTTGTTCCCAAAAATGCCGCCGTTGATTGACATTACTAAAGGTGGCTTTGACTCGGTCACGAAATTTTTCCGATAGGCTGGCCAAAATACTTAAATTGGCTGGGATTAAAGCTTCTAATTTCTGGCGAAGATATCGCAATAATACCGGTGCGGTGCCGCTGCTGCTCATGGCTACAATCAACGGGGTACGATCAATAATTGATGGGGTGATAAAACTACATAGGGGCGTATTGTCGACCACATTGACCAAGATATTTTGCGCCTTGGCAATCGCCGAAATTTGCGCGTTTAGGGTTGAATTATTGGTGGCGACAAATACAATCTGTGCAGCCTCAAGGTCTGTCTCATTGAATTCACGTTGGCTAAACTGAACCTTGTTATCAGCGACTAATTGTTTAATGGTATCGCAGGCTTCAGGGGCCACTACATGGATAGTGGCCGGTGTTTTACAGAGTAGCTCAACCTTACGCGCAGCTACTTCACCAGCACCAATCACTAGGCATTGAAGTTGTTGTGCATCTAAGAAAATCGGAAAATATTGCATATTAGTCTTTTGTGTAGGAACGCGGGACTATTTTGCCTGCGCTTGTTATAACAGATAAATATTAAATGAAAACTATATATACGCTTTAGCGATAAGATTATTGAACTGAGAATGTTACCTAACCCCAACTCGGGATAAGAAATGTCGAAAATGTCGATATATTCTTTATATCTCAAAAGATTAATTAACCTCAGCTCGGTTTAAGAAATTGAACTAAATGCCTGTTCCAAGATCGGATCTTTCGACCAAGAAAGGTTCAATCAACAAGGAACAGGCATGAAGAATTTAGTTGAGTTGTACTGCG
>JAUHQD010000019.1 GCA_030418115.1 Alteromonadaceae bacterium BrNp21-10
ATGATTAAAAAAATGTCTAAGAAAGACTTAGCCGCTGCTGAAAAAGACGGTGTGTCTTTACAGCAATGGGCTGAAACTAACGGTTTTATTGCCACGCCAATTGGTGAGGCATTGGTATCACGTATAAACTAAGATACCTACCGTTTTTCAATGAGGGTCATTTGCCAGGATGGTCTTGACGCCTCTTAATCACGGTAAGTGATGCCTTATTGTCAAACTAAAAAAGAGCTTAATAGCTCTTTTTTTTGTTCATATTTTGTCTAACCCTAAGCGTTATAGTTCGGCGACAAACTCAACTACAGCATCGATGGCAACTGTTTGCTTTTCACTACTGCGACGGTTTTTATATTCCAAGACGTTTTCATCTAGATTACGTTCACCAATGACTAAGGTGTGCGGAATACCCAACAATTCCATATCATTAAACATCACACCTGGGCGCTCTTTACGATCGTCGAAGAACACTTCAACACCCGCGGCTTTTAGGTCAGCGTAAAGTTTTTCCGCGACTTCTTTAATACGATGGGACTTGTGCATGTTCATTGGGATAATGGCGATTTTGAAAGGGGCAATGGCGTCTGGCCAGATAATGCCGAATTTATCGTGATTCTGCTCAATGGCGGCGGCAACAATTCGCGATACGCCAATACCGTAACAACCCATGGTGAGGTTTTGGTGCTTGCCGGTTTCGGTCAATACGCCACATTTCATGGCCGTAGAGTATTTATCACCTAATTGGAAAATATGACCAACTTCAATTCCGCGTTTAATTTCTAACGTGCCGCTGCCATCCGGTGAAGGATCGCCAGCAACCACATTACGGATATCAGCAACACTATAGTTCTCACCCACATCACTCCAGTTAACGTTTTTACAATGATGACCAGCTTCATTGGCACCACAGATAAAATCGGTTAACTGTACGGCACTGCGATCAACCACTATTGGAATCGTTAAACCTACGGGGCCGATATAACCCGCAGGGCAACCAATGGCGCTGACAATTTGCTCGTCCGTGGCTAGGGTTAATGGCGTATGCAGACCTTCAACTTTTTCGGCTTTAATATCGTTTAGTTGATGATCACCACGCAAGACTAATGCTACCACGCCATGTTTACCGGCTTTGTCGGCTTCGCCTAATACAATTAGGGTTTTAGCTACAGTGCTGGCATCAACGCTAAAAAAGGCGCTAACTTGTTCAATGCTGGTGGTGTCTGGAGTGGCGACTTTTTCTATTGCAGCGCCACTTGCGGTTTGGGTTTCGCCTACAGCTAATGCTTCGGCTTTTTCAATATTGGCAGCAAAGTCAGAGCCATTACTGAAAACAATATCGTCTTCGCCAGAATCAGCTAATACGTGGAACTCATGAGACACACTGCCACCAATGGAGCCGGTGTCGGCAATTACCGGACGGAATTCTAAGCCAATGCGGGTGAATATATTACAATAGGCCTGAAACATATCCTGATAGGTTTTTTCTAAACAGTCTTGAGTTAGGTGAAATGAGTAGGCGTCTTTCATGGTGAATTCACGACCACGCATAATGCCAAAGCGTGGGCGAACTTCATCACGGAATTTAGTTTGAATTTGGTACAAGTTCAGGGGCAATTGTTTGTAGCTGCTGACTTCATTGGCGACCAAATTAGTCACGACTTCTTCGTGAGTTGGGCCTAAAACAAAGTCGCGCTGATGGCGGTCTTTAATGCGCAGTAACTCTGGGCCATATTCTTCCCAGCGTCCTGATTCTTGCCATAGGTCGGCAGGTTGCACTACCGGCATTAACACCTCAATAGCACCGGCTTTGTCCATTTCTTCACGGACAATAGTGGCCACTTTATTCAATACCCGTAAGCCAGTCGGTAGCCAAGTATATAAACCCGAGGCTAATTTACGCACCATGCCGGCACGTAACATAAGTTGATGGCTAATGACTTCGGCATCGGCCGGAGTTTCTTTCAGAGTGGATAACAGGTATTGACTACTGCGCATGGCGACTTGATCCAATAAATAAAGTTAGATAAAAAACGGCCGCCATTCTACCAGTGGCTTATGTGCACGGAAACCTGCAAAGCTAATTTATTGCGGATTAAATTCGGCTTGGGTGGGATCAGTCGTTATTCCTGAACAATACTTAGCACTAAAGACTGTTGTTGATCCACCTGCCAGCGAATATTGAAGTCATACAAGCTCATGCCATATTCCTGCACAGCGTTTTGTTTTTGCTTGTAAGCCGGACGCGGATCCTGCGCCAGCACATCATGAATAAACTCACCTAAATCAGCATGAATTTTTGGATGCTGTTGTTGAATATCGGCAAGTTGTTGTTGTGCTTGTTCACTGAATTGCACCTGCTGTAGCGACGTAGGAGCAGAATTGGCAAAACCACCCTGAGCTTGAGGTAGTGCGTCACTGTACGGAATGTAAGGTTTGATATCCAAAATTGGGGTGTCGTCGAGTAAATCAATCCCCCGTACTCGTAAAACCAATTGACCTTTGTTTAACCGATGGTCAATCAATTCCACCACCGACATACCAATTGCATTGGGACGAAACGTACTGCGGGTAGCAAATACACCGACCTTTTGATTGCCGCCTAAACGGGGAGGGCGAACCAATGGTGACCAGCCTTTATCCGCCGTTTGATGAAATTCAAACAACAGCCACAAATGACTAAATTGCTCGATGTCCCGCAAGCACATGGCATCACTAAAGCGTGCATCAAAATGAATCTCACCAATGGCTTGTTTCACTAAGCCCGGCTGTCGAGGAATGGCGAATTTTTGTTTGAATGGGGATTTGATTATCCCAATTGGTTCAATGTTCATGCTCGGCAGTGTGGATAAATAAGGTCAATATCATCCAAGTATTTATCAAGATGATCAAATCTTAATATAAGTCAGGTCAATCCTTTGTGGCTCTGCACCCTAGTGTTCATTCACTACAGACCTTGGTAGCAAGCGCAGGAAAGGATCATATAACTGTCATTGATTGTTCATATCTCAACTCTAGGATCGCCATCGGACAAATAAAGATCAACAGATGGTCAATATCTAAAAAATTCCAAATCAGGAGCTCTAATGAAAATCAAATTAACGCTATTAGCGTTGTGTTGCGGTGTGTCTGCTGCACAAGCTAGTGATCTTATTCTTACCGGCGTGATAGATGGCCCACTATCAGGTGGAACACCTAAAGCTGTGGAAATCTTTGTCAAAAATGATATCAGCGATCTGAGTGTTTGTGGCATTGGTTCGGCAAATAATGGCAACCCCAGTAGTGGTGAGGAATATACCTTTCCTAATGTTGCTGCCGTTGCAGGCAGTTACCTGTATGTTGCCTCAGAAAGTCCACAATTCAGTGCATTTATGGGATTCTCACCGGACTTTACTCATGGTACCGCCCTTAGCATTAATGGTGATGACGTTATTGAGTTATTTTGTAACGACCAAGTTATTGATGTGTTTGGTGAACTCGAAGTCGATGGAACAGGAACAGGCTGGGAATATCTTGATGGTTGGGCCTATCGCAAAAGCGATACCGTCGCCAATGGCGCTACATTTACGTTGGCAAATTGGACATTCAGTGGCAAGAACAAGTTAGATAACGAAACATCAAATGCTAATGCTGCTACCCCCTTTCCAATTGCTACGTTTACCACCTCCGATAATGGCACTGGTGAGCCAACCGATGGTGAAGGCGAACCTACAGATGGTAATGGCGAAACCGATGAACTGTTGTTAGGCGCTTGTAATGAGACCGCAACGGCTATTAGTGCTATCCAAGGCGCGGGTGATACCTCACCGGTCGTTGGCGAAACCCACGTTATTGAAGCGCTAGTAACCAGTTCATTACCTGCTATTGATGGCTTTTTTGTGCAAGAGCTCGCCGCTAATGAAGATACAGATCCCTTGACCTCTGAAGGGCTGTTTGTGGTGAATTCACAAGTCGACTACCCAGCAGTGGGTAACATTGTGCGCGTGTTGGGTACTGTTAGTGAAAGCTTTGGTAAAACTCAATTACTCGCCAGCGACGCGCTTTTTGATTGTGGCACTGGCAGTGTTACAGCCCGTCAAATTAGTTTGCCGTTTGCGTCGGCGCAATTGCCTGAATCATTGGAAGGTATGTTAGTTAGTTTTAATGACGAACTGGTGGTTACCGACAATTATGCTCTTGGCCAATATGGTGAAGTCACCTTAGCCAGTAAACGTTTGTTTATCCCGACTAATGTACATACACCGGGTTCAAGTGAAGCGTTGGCGTTAGCCACTGAAAATGCCTTGAATCGTGTGATATTGGATGATGGCCAAAATGGCAGTAATCCCGACCCAGTAATTTATCCGACCAATGGTTTGTCCGCTGTGAATACCCTACGTGTGGGCGATAAAGTTGCAGGGGTAACTGGCGTGATGGATTACAGCTTTAGCAGTTATCGGGTTATTCCCACCCAATATCCGCAGTTTATTCATAGCAACTTACGTCAAGCAACGCCGGATATTACACAGGGTAATTTACGTATTGCCAGTGCTAACGTCCTTAATTTGTTTAACGGTAATGATGTAGGTAACCGTTTCCCCGCTGAACGTGGTGCACGAACCGAATTAGAATATGAGCGTCAAATTGCTAAAACCGTGAACGCGTTGCTGACCATGGACGCCGACATCATTGGTTTAATGGAAATTGAGAACGACGGTTTTGCTGAAAACAGCACCATTTTTGATTTAGTGTCACGTCTGAATGCCCAAGCCGGTGAGGGCACTTACGCCTTTGTTGATGCTGGTGGTGAAATCGGCACTGATGCTATTGCTGTGGGGTTGTTGTACCAACCTGCACAGGTAACGCCAGTGGGTGAAGTGCAAATTAATTTAGATGCCATCCACAATCGTCCGCCACTTGCACAACGTTTTGCGCTCACCGAAAACGCCGAACAGATCACTGTGGTGGTGAATCATTTCAAATCTAAAGGTTGTGGTAGTGCATCGGGCGCTGACTTGGATATTGGAGATGGCCAAAGTTGTTATAACGGCAAACGTGTTGCTCAGGCACAAAGCTTAATTAGCTGGCTGAACACTAATGCAGCCTTGGCTGAGCAAGACAACGTATTGGTGATTGGCGACTTAAATGCCTATGCCAAAGAAGAGCCTATTGTTGAATTCACTAACAATGGTTTTGTAAATCTAGTGGCAGCTCATCAAGGTGCAGAAGCTTATTCTTATACCTATGCCGGCGAGTCGGGTTATTTAGATCATGCACTAGCCAGCACGATTTTGGCAGCCAAGGTGGTGGATACCATTGAATGGCATATCAATGCCGATGAGCCGCGAGCGTTGGATTACAGCATGCAATACACCAATGATATTCAAGACTTTAGTTTTTACGCTGAAGATGTATTCCGTGTGTCCGACCACGACCCAGTAATTATTAGCTTACAGCTAGAGCCTGCAGCACTCTTTGGTGATTTCGACGACGATGGTGACATCGACATGTTAGACATTCGCGCCATGATGACGGCTATTCAAACTGGCCAGTCATTGGACATCCGTTATGACCTAAACGGCGATAGTCGCGTCAGTGTAATTGATGCGCGTTTATTAATGAACCAATGTACGCGCACCCGCTGCGCACTTTAAGAATAAGGAAGTAAAATAATGAAAAAACTAATTTGTGCGTTTTGTATGGTGATAGGTTTGCAAGTGCAAGCCGGTGAAATCTCAGTGGCTGTTTCGCAAACATCAGTTGATATTGGTGACGTGATTAGCTTAACCCTAAGCGGTACTGCTTTGGATAGTTTTGATACGTTTGGCTTAGATATTTTGTTTGATACTAGTTTGTTTGCAGTGTCATCTGGTGTGTTTGACTATCCCGCTACGGGTGTTGCCACTGATTTGTGGTTAGATAGCTTGTTTTTTTCATCGTTGAGTAATGGCGTGGCAGCAAGCTTCGCCGATTTTGCTACTTATTCAGGTGACTTGTTGTTGGCCCGTTTTGAGCTAACCGCCATTGCTGCAGGTTATAGTAGTTTTAGCGTGGCGAATGTTGAATTTTATGACTCGTTGGTTAGTGTCACCGATACCTTAAATGTGACCACGGCAAGTGATGTTTCAGCAACAGTGGCGGCGGTATCGGAACCGTCCATGCTGGTACTTTTCCTATTAGCAGGTGTGGCACTATTGGGGCGTAATACTAAAATTAGCGGTTGATTATCACACAAAATAATATGCGGATTTAAAGTGCTGTTCTACACTCTTTAATCCTGCAAGTGGTTTAAAAAGGCAACGGGCTAATCAGCCGTTGCCTTTTTGTTTTCCGCCTATTGATAGCGCTATATTTATAGTAAAGAGCGGGTTATGATGCGAAAGGCGCTGTTATCAAAGGTGATAACAGCCTGTTTTTTCAACTAAAAGTTCAAGGTGTATGGGTTTTTGTACGGCAGTTGTCGAGCAAATTATTAACCTAAACTCCGCAATTACAAAGGCGTAATTATGAAAAAAGTAGAAGCGATTATTAAACCTTTTAAAATGGAAGATGTTCGTCAAGCCCTTGCCGAAGTTGGCATTACCGGCATGACAGTCACCGAAGTTAAAGGCTTTGGACGCCAAAAAGGTCACACCGAACTGTACCGTGGTGCAGAATACCAAGTTGATTTCCTACCTAAAGTTAAAATTGATCTGATTGTTGATGACAACGACGTTGAACGTTGTATCGAAGCCATTATGAACACCGCTAATACCGGTAAAATTGGCGATGGCAAAATTTTTGTTACTGACGTACAGCGTGTTATCCGCATCCGTACCGGTGAAGAAAATTCCGACGCTATTTAAGGTTGGGTTACTTAAGCTCTCGGCTTAATGTGACGTTCTATAAATCAGGCATTGATTAAAAAAACTAAAAAAGGTGAATCAAATGCAGGAAATTAATAGTGCAGTGGAAACACTCGTACAAAGCTCAAACACACTCTTTATTCTACTCGGTGCCATTATGGTCTTTGCCATGCACGCAGGCTTCGCTTTCTTAGAAGTCGGCACTGTTAGAAACAAAAACCAAGTAAACGCATTAGCTAAAATCATGGCCGATTTTGGCGTGTCATGTGTAGCGTATTTTTTCATCGGCTATTGGATTGCCTACGGCGCTACGTTTTTTGCCGGTGCGGAAGAGTTAGCACAAAACAATGGTTACGACTTAGTGAAGTTCTTCTTCCTCATGACCTTTGCTGCGGCTATACCAGCGATTGTTTCTGGTGGTATCGCTGAACGTGGTAAATTTTATCCGTTCTTAATCGCATCCGCTTTAATTGTGGCCTTTGTTTATCCCTTCTTTGAAGGCTTAATCTGGAATGGTAATTATGGTTATCAAGACTGGATTGAATCGGTAGCGGGTGCCCCGTTCCATGATTTCGCGGGTTCAGTAGTCGTGCATGCCGTTGGTGGTTGGTTAGGCTTAGTGGCCGTGCTAGTACTCGGTGTACGCCATGGCAAACTCAAAGGCGGCAAGATGGTGGCTTTTGCTCCATCAAACATTCCATTTTTAGCTTTAGGCGCATGGATCCTATCCATTGGCTGGTTTGGCTTTAACGTAATGTCGGCGCAAACTCTAGATGGTATTAGTGGATTAGTCGCGGTTAACTCCTTAATGGCCATGGTCGGCGGAATTTTAGCGGCGTTAGCCTTTGGTAAAAATGACCCCGGTTTTTTGCACAATGGTCCATTAGCGGGTTTAGTGGCGGTGTGTGCTGGTTCTGATGTTATGCATCCCATCGGTGCATTGGTTGTCGGTTTGATTGCCGGTGGGTTATTTGTGTGGATGTTTACCTACATGCAAAACAAACTGAAAATCGATGACGTACTCGGCGTATGGCCATTGCACGGCGTATGCGGTGCATGGGGCGGTATTGCCGCTGGTATTTTTGGTAGCACTGCTTTAGGCGGTTTAGGTGGGGTAACCTTTGGCGCACAAGTTATCGGTACGGTAAGCGGTATTGTAGTGGCGTTAGTGGGCGGCGGTATTGTGTATACCATTGTTAATAAAATTAGCGGTTTACGTTTAACCGAAACCGAAGAATATAAAGGTGCGGATTTGGTGATACACCATATAAGTGCGACCAATGAAGACCAAAGCTGATTAGCACTGAAGCTTCATTAATATTTAGGTAAAAAAGCGAACTTCGGTTCGCTTTTTTGTGGGCTATGCTAATGCATTGGTTATTAGCGTTATATCAAACGGATTTTAGGTGTTATGCAATGAATGTATCTGAGTTTTCAAAAAGGGTGGATTTAAACCCTCACACCGTAAGGTATTACGACAAGATAGGTTTAATCGGTCACGTGCATCGGCTTACCAATGGCCATCGTACCTTTTCGCAAAAAGATGTGCAGTGGATTGAGTTTGTGCAGCGTTTGAAAGACACCGGCATGTCGCTGGAGAATATTCTGCTGTATGCGAAGCTAAGAGAAAAGGGCAATACGACCTTGGTTGAGCGTAAGGCAATGTTGGTTAGTCATTCACAAGAGTTGTTATCTAAAATATCCACCCAGCAACAACATCTGCAAAAATTAAATGAAAAAGTTGATTTGTATCAATCCGCATTGGAGGGGCTAATAACCCTTGACTGAGAGTTAACTCTAAGGAGTAGGCTTGACATTAAACGGTTGTGTCACAGTGTTTAATTTAACCTTAACCAAGGAGTTGATAATGAGTGTAAATAATAATGAGAGATTTACCCGTGGGAGGCAAAAGCTTAAGGAAATAGACGGCGAAGCTGGGGAAAAAGTGATCGAGTCACTTAAGAGCATTGCGCCAGATTTAGCTCGCTATACCATCGAATACCCATTTGGGGATGTTTATAGCCGTAAAGGACTGGATTTAAAATCCCGTGAAATTGCTACGGTAGCGGCGTTAACGGCAATGGGTAATGCCGATGCGCAATTAAAAGTGCACATTGGCGCGGCTTTAAATGTTGGCTGCTCTGCGGAAGAAATCATCGAAATAATTATACAAATGTCGGTCTATGCGGGCTTTCCTGCGGCATTGAATGCCGCCACCGCCGCTAAGTTTGTGTTTGCCGAACGAGGGCTACTTGAGGCCTGATTACTTAAATGTAGTAGTGTGGGCGGCGTGTTGACGACTAAAACCGGAGAGGAAGTACTGTTGCATCCTCTCTATACCTGACATTTTTAATTATGAATGGCTGACTAAATACTAGCTTGGTTTGAATCGTTTCATCTTTTCGTGCCGCTTCTTTACTGAAACATTTATTTCTGAACAGTGATTTTTCTTCTTAGGTCACGCTAAAACTTATTCCCCTGGACCGAAAGCCCCCTAGTAGAGTAAAAAACAATCCATAGTCAATGTTGGCGCTATGTTTGCTTGTTTAAAACCCCCAACTATTATTAGTTGTAATTAGTGCATAAGCATTGTTCTCACCGCCATCGATTATGATACTTAAGATTTACATCAAGTATATTTTTGGTATCTATCGAAGCTGATAAGGAAAAAACATGACTCTTCAGAAAAAGTTCTTTTACGCCGTTCTAGGGTTAATTGGTATTTTTATTATTTTTATCGCGAGCCTTACTGCTTTTAATACTATTGACGAAGTTAATACCACGATTGCCAGTGAGATAAGTATTCAATCGGAACAACTTATTGATGTGCTAAATACGACCGACGCGATAATGGCGGAACGGGTGCAAAATAGTATGCGTTTATTAAAAAAGATGAGCGCTGAATTAGGCACGCCATCCCAACAAGGTACGGCAATTGTCAACGGTGTCAATGCGAATAATGTCGTGCTTGGTAACACTCCTCAAGCAAATAATTTTGAACTTGTGGATGGTCTTACCGAGATCATGGACGGTACCGCGACCATATTCAGTAAAACCGATGAGGACTACATAAGGATTGCCACCAATGTAATAAAAGACGGTAATCGGGCTATCGGCACAAAATTATCACCAACAGGTAAAGCCATTCAAAATATTAAACGAGGAGAGGCCTATTACGGTGAAGTGGATATTCTAGGGAGCCCTTATCTAACAGGGTATGCTCCTCTCAAAGACGCTAACCAACAAACCATTGGCATCTGGTATGTGGGGTATTCAGCGGACTTAAAAGTGATTCACGCTGCAATAGAGAAAAGCTCAATATTGAACAAAGGGTTTATTGCATTGTTAGACCCTAATGGGCAACTCGGCATACATTCAAAACATATCGAGTCAAAAGAAGTTGAGGCTGCACTTAATGGTAATGAAGATTGGACTATAACTAAATTACCATTTGAAAAATGGGGTTATCAAATTGTATTAGCGTCGAATAATGATGAAGTATCGAGCTTGGTAATATATGAAATATTTATAGCTGTACTTAAACAAATTATTTTTGGCGCAGCCATCCTAATTACGATTTTTTTACTTTTACGCAAAATTGTCGGCGATCGTATTCAAGAGTATATCGCTTCAATCAATAATATTGCCGACGGCGAGGGGGATCTCACCATACGATTTGATGAAAGTGTTAATGATGAATTTGGGGAAATGGGCAAGGGGTTAAATCGTTTACTTAATCGAGTGCGAAATACAGTACTTGATGTGAAAGGTGCGTCTACAAAGATGATTGAAGAAACGAATCGCCTTACAAAACTCGCTAATACAACTCAAGAACAAATAGCCGCTTTGAGTGAAGAGTCGGAAAAAATGGCAGCTTCGGCTACAGAATTAGAGGAGCAAGCAAGTTCGGTAGAAGATAATTCTATACAAGCAAATGAGGCGGCAATCAGCGCCAACCAAGATGCCAATGAGTCGGTTACCAACCTCAATCAAACAATCGAAGATATTAAACGTCAAGCTTTAAACACAGAAAGCACGGTTAAAGTGATACAAGAATTAGCCAAATCTAGTGAAGAGATCAGTGGAGTGATGGATGTTATTAGAAATATAGCAGAACAAACAAATCTGCTAGCACTTAACGCTGCCATAGAGGCCGCAAGAGCTGGTGAACAAGGTCGTGGCTTTGCCGTAGTTGCTGATGAAGTGCGCTCCCTTGCGAGCCGCACACAAACATCTACGGAAGAAATTCGTCTCATGATCGAGAAACTTCAAGCAGGGAGTAAAGAAGCATCACATAGCATGGATGCTAATAAATCCTCTGCAATAGAAACGGTAGAGTCCACCTCTAAAACTGGTGAAGTACTGCAACAAGCGTTGAAATCTGTTAATTCAATTAAGCAATTTAATGAATCAATTGCGGCAATGGCTAGTCAGCAAAAACAAGTTTGTGTCGGTATTAAACTAGGCATCGATAATGTGAATGGTATTAGTAGCGAAAATTATAAAAAGGCTACTGAGATGAAAGATATGTGTGAAAAATTGGCCGCCCATGTAACCAGCATGCAACATCAATTGTCTCGCTATAAGGTTTAATTAAACGTTTAGGTCTTATAACGAGTGAACTGCTGGCTTTGTGGTGTGGTGCTAATTCCAATCATTTGATGATGGAAACGCCATTAACTTCTAATACGGTTTTTGCCTCTGTACGTTCAATCACTTTTAGTAATGTGGTTTGAATCGTCTCATCTTTGCGAGCATCGTCCTTACTAAAAAACTTCTGCTCTTGCACTGCCACCCCTTCTTCGGCAGTATATCCAACCACCACCTCAGTCGCGCAGTCCGCTGATTCCCCATAATAGGCAATAGAAATCTGCGGATACCCCTGAAACCCCTTTTTAACTCTTTTCGCTATACGTTTTGTTGATTTATCTAAATTCATAAATTGGTTTCCATAGTGAGTATTATTGAGGCAGCTTTGTTAGGTTCTTTCAATGTTATCTTCAAGTTGCTTTAGAGAGACCCCTTTACATGTTTGCCATGATTGCCTTCCATTAATTGCATATCCCACAATAATTGCTGCAGCTTGCGTAGGGCTTGTAAAAAGTTGATCTTTAGTAAATTTAAAAACTCCATCTATTAGAGTTATTGTGCAGTTTTCTATTAGTTGATTTCGTAATTTTTTGTAGCCTCCAGAGAGGCTTTCCGTTACTTGTTCCGAAACAGTTGAGCCTTCTAAAACCACAATTCCTTCATTACTTACAAGAGCTTTAGCACTAACACTTTTAATATTTAGATGAAAAATATTTTGTGTTGTATCAGTTACTTTAAGTGACTTATAGCTATCCGCTTTTTGTATGTTTTCATGGGTTGCAATAGGTTCCAAAGCCTTATGACCCATAACACCGAGTAGAGTACGTAAATTCACAATAAACTCCTCCATTGAATCTCGGTCTCCTCTGGGTAAAGACGAAAGCTGAGGGGCATTGCCATTTAGTAAAACGTAGCGATTTACTGTTTTAGCTATTTTGACTAATTGAGATTCAAGATATTTCACATGTGATTTTGTAAGGTTCTCATCTTTGCTCGTAAAAAATATTACTTCGTTCCAAAAGTCTTTATTGGCAAGATGATTAGCTAATCTGTCTAGGACATTTTCAGCCTCTCCAATATATAAGGCTGGATTACCAGACTCATCATCGACACCAAATAAGAAATAAACACCTGGCTTTTGGGATTCTGGCCAATCAGATAATTGTTTGATTCTTGTTCTAGGGGTTGATATCGCTTGACCGGTCCAATTAACAATTTCTGCGTGCCGAATACCTGTAATTAAACCATCATCTAAGTAAATTCTAATTGTTTTTCCTATGCTCATCATTCTTCCAGATTCTAATCGTTCGTTTAGATGACGTTACAGATAGTTATTTGCAATTTATCAAGCAATAATAAATCACAAAGTTAATTTCTGAAGCATACACTAATCAAATAAAGGTTAAACAAGCTTTATTGTTTGACCTAGACAAGCGAAGCTTGGCGTTTGTCCCTTTTCAGTTTGTAAATGGCTTATTCAGAATAGCTGGCCGCTATTCTAGACTTACAGGTCGGGAAACTGCGACTTAACTTTCCTATTTTTAAATTGTTCTGCGTCAAATGGCGAAACAGGGACGTTTCGCCAAGGCGCGCGTTTTACACGGATGTTACCTCGCGCCGGTTCGACATCGGCAGAATAATTTAAAAATGGAATCAGAAAGTTAGCGGAGCAAAAGGAGCTTTAGGGCATTTGGCTCCATCCAAATGCCCTCGCGTGGCATGGAGCCACGTGAAAAATGTCATGGACGACAGTTGGCGCAGCCAATGCTGCACCCAGCGTCACCATTTGCGATAAAGCGTAACTGGCGCAGCCAATAAACCATGACGGCGTAAACGCCGCCCTACAAAAAAATTAACAGCCAACACAACTATTCGACAACGCTGTCTGAGCCACTAGGCAGCAATGACGTTGGCTAATAAAATCCTACATCTCCAAGGTGTTAATTACCTAACAACCACCTTAAATAACAAAACAAAAAGAACAGAATCATGTTCGCACTACCGCTAAAAACACACTATAGTGCCTCCATAGATATGAGGAGAAACACCTCAGTGGTTTTGGCTTTAGGTTTTAAGGAAGATGTATGACGGATGGCATGTTTTCTCTGGTTTTAGTCGGCTTAATATCGATTATGTGCCAGTTGTTGGCCTATCGCGTAAAGCTCCCCGCTATTTTATTTTTATTAATTGCAGGCATTATTGCTGGCCCTGTTACTCATACTATTGATGCCGATGTGTTATTCGGTGATTTACTTTTTCCTATTGTGTCGTTGTCGGTGGCGATCATTTTATTTGAAGGAGCGTTGACCCTTAAATTCTCGGATATTAGTGGCCATGGCAGCATGGTACGTAACTTGTGCAGCGTGGGGGTGTTAGTCACCTGGTTGGTTATTACGCCGATTACTTACTGGAGTTTGGATATCTCGTGGGAAATGGCAGCATTATTTGGGGCGATTGTTACCGTTACCGGCCCTACGGTTATTGTACCTATGTTAAGAACGGTAAGGCCTGCCAGTAATATAGCTAAAATATTACGCTGGGAAGGAATCGTCATCGATCCCATTGGCGCACTGTTAGCGGTGTTGGTGTTTGAGTATATTTTGACGAAACAGGATGCCTTGACTCACACCCTTATTGCGTTTGGGCAAACTATTCTCTCTGGTATCGGTTTTGGACTGGTAACAGGCTATGCATTAGGTACGGCATTAAGAAATAATTGGTTACCACACTACTTACAAAACACGGCGGTGCTGACATTTATGTTAGGTGCCTTCGCAGCGTCCAACGGTTTGGCTCATGAATCAGGACTGCTCACGGTGACCATTGCCGGCATTATGTTGGCGAATATGAAAGACGTTAACGTTGAAGGCATTTTAGAGTTTAAAGAAACCCTCAGTGTGCTGTTAATTTCGGGGTTGTTTATTTTATTAGCCACCCGTATTGATTTTGAGTCAATGCAGCAAGTGGGTTACGGCTCCGCCATTGTTATTGTGGCTCTAATTGTTATTGCCCGACCGGTATCGGTATTGTTTTCATCCATAGGCACTGGATTGAAAATGAAAGAATTAATGTTGTTAAGCTGGATTGCACCGCGCGGCATAGTTGCTGCGGCAGTATCTGCATTGTTTTCTTTGCGCTTAGAAGAAAATGGCGTGGAGCATGTGGATATCCTGGTGCCCATGGTGTTTTTAGTGATTATTGCAACTGTGGTATTTCAAAGTTTAACCTCGACTAAAGTGGCGCAATTTCTTGGGTTACGGGCACCGGAAGCTAATGGTTTCTTGTTGTTTGGCAGTAATGAATTTGCCCGTTCCTTGGCGCTAGAACTACAAAAAAATGACATGAATGTCACTATTGCGGATACCAACTATGACGCCATAAAATCCGCGCGCATGCTCAATATAAAAACCTATTTTGGTAATCCTATTTCTGACCATGCCGGTCGAAATTTAGATCTAACGGGGATCGGTAATGTATTGGTGATATCACCTTATCGTCAGCTTAATCCGTTGGTGTTAACCCATTTCGAGCATGAATTGGGTAAAGAGGGCTGCGTTTTGAGCTTACCTAATAACGACAACACCACCCGCCAAAGTCACCAAGTATCCGAAAAACACGCGCAAAAATTATCCTTGTTTGATGAATGGGTGACTTACGGCTATTTAGCTAACTCCATGAAAAAGGGTGCTGTTATTAAGACCACCCGTTTATCCGATGAGTTTACTTATGAGGACTATTTAGCCCAGTATGATGGTGTTGTGGTACCGCTTATTTACCTAACAGACAATAAAAACGGGGTATTTAGCACCACCCAAAAAGTAACCCCAAAAAGTGGCTGGAAAATAGTCAGTTTGATCCTTAAAACCGAGCAAGTGGATGAATCATAAGCCGATAAGAATGTTTTTTGTAGACTTGCCTACTGGCAACAAGTCCGTGTGCTCGGTGCCTGATGAAGGGGGATTATTGGCAACGCCATTTGTCGCCCTGACCTGATATGACTTTATTTGATACTACTCCGTTATATCCATAAAGTGAACGCTGTGTAAAGGAACTAATAAAAAAACTCACCTAATTTCCGATGTTGTTACTTAGATGGTGCCTATAAAAATATTCGACCGCCCTATTGAATACTTGTAGAAGTGTTTTAAACAATGGGGCGGGTGGATTTGCAGGATCTGAATAGCATTATCTACTGAGATTGTTTATCCCGTATTGTCTGAATTTATATTATCTTTATACTGTCAATATTTTTTACAAAAAATGCATGTAATCTTATTTAGTTATCATAAATAATTGATATATATCTATTTTTAATGTTGGTGTAAAAGTTGCTCGTTGATTTAAAGACAAGCTATTTACTAATTTAATGGGGTATACATGTTAAAACACATAGGTTTTATTTTTCTCTTAACTTCTTTTGCCACTAACGCAGCTATTCTTGTCACTGATAGTGAAGGGATACTACATGGCGCTCGTAAGGTCGAGATCGCAGATCTTGGTGGCTATTACAATCTTGATATTGTTGATGGCACATGTGCTGAAGTATTCAGCGGCTGCGATGAAGCTTCAGATTTTTATTACAACAGTACTTTTGAAGGGACTAGATATATTAATGCGCTATTTGGTGCGATTATTGATGACACCATTTATGATACAGATCCTGACCAAATTAATGGGTGCGAATATTCTAGTTCTTGTCGAATAAATCATCCATTTATAAATGAAGATACAGGTACATTAGCTAATGTATATAGGGGTAACCGGTCTGGTGATGGTGCTGATTCAGGTCCTTACTTAGACAGCAATTTTAGCGGATATGAACTCAGTAATCGTTCAAATGGAACATGGGCTGTTTGGTCAAAGTATAGTGATGTGGAAGTTGTTGTGGCGCCTAATGGTAGTTTTGAAACTGAGGATATCAGTGGTTGGAATGTCGCGGGAAATGGTACAGTTGAAGTTTCTGATAAGGGGGATGGTGACACTGCTGCAAAAATGACCATTGAGGATGAAGACGCAACTGAGAACCCTGTTAGCTTCTCTACATCAATTATTACTCCCGTTTCTGATTTTTACTTGTATTTCTATTATTTGTTCGAGACAGATACTGGGACACTCAATATTTCATTGGATGATGTGCTGCTAGGTTCCTATGGTAGTAACAGTGATCTAGTTGGTCACAATACATTAGGTTCTATATGGATAGATGATGAAACCCTGCTCGGTAAAAAATTGGATTTAAAATTTGATCTTTTCCCAGGTAGCCCGGCTTCTGTTTTCATTGATGATGTATCTGTTACCACTGAAGCTCGTTCCGTGTCATCACCACCGATGATTCTTTTGTTTTTATTAGGGTTAATAGCGTTACAAAAGAAGGCAATAGGCAAGGTCGTTTAATATTACAAAATTAAGTATGCGATTTTAATTGGTACTTTAGGATAAGAAGATAGCTCACGCCATGGGAGGGCGGAAAAGGTAGGACGCCAATAGCTATGTCTATAAAATAGCAGCAAGCCAGCTTGCTGCGGCACTTAATATATAAATATGTTCATTATTCGTCAGGCTTAGAATGAATGGAGAAACTTGTTCTAGAAGTCGTCGTAGCTAATAAAATCTGAATTTAAAGAACTTCCATATCCAACTATTAAGCCTTGTTACAAAACAACAAATAAATTCATTGAGTAAACTGCTTTAGGCTGTGTTATTTTCCCTTGAATTTAAAATCTCCGTCGCAATATCAATGCTCTGTGTTCTCTGGAGACACGTCAGTAGAGATGACTATGCAAGAGCCGCAGACTCTATAGTGAGCGCCAATTCTAAAATCACTGATCATTAGAGGAACATTATGATCGATGTCAAAAATCTAACGAAGTCATTCGGCGATTTTACCGCCGTTGACAATCTCTCATTTGAGATAAAATCCGGTGAAGTGGTGGGCTTTTTGGGCCCCAACGGTGCCGGTAAATCCACCACCATGAAAATGCTTACCGGCTTCCTAAAGCCCACTAGTGGTGAGATCCGTATTGCCGATATGGCAATGGACACGTCTTGCAAAGCCATTCAAGAAAAAATCGGTTATTTACCCGAAGGCGCACCGGCCTATGGCGATATGACGGTATTGCAGTTTTTGCATTTTATAGCCGAAGTCCGTGGCTTAAAAGGCGAGAAGAAAACCCACCGCATTGCCGATGTTGTCGCGCAAGTTGAGCTTAAAGACATGCTCGACCGACCAATAGATAATTTGTCCAAAGGTTTTAAACGCCGAGTAGGAATAGCCCAAGCAATTTTGCATGATCCAGAAATTTTGATCTTGGATGAGCCCACCGATGGGCTTGACCCCAACCAAAAGCATCAAGTGCGTAAGCTGATCCAAAATTTATCCAAAGATAAAATCGTGGTAATTTCCACGCATATTTTGGAAGAAGTGAGTGCGGTGTGTAATCGGGCGATGATTATCGCCGAAGGCAAAATGATGTTTGATGCCACACCTGCGGACTTAATTAAAAAGTCTCGTTATTACCGCGCGGTTACTGTGCACTTTAACCAGTTTGCGGATATTTCTGGCTTGGGTGAATTACCCGGTGTAAATGAAATGGAAGTAGATAAAAGTAGCGGTAAAGTAACCTTATTTCCCATAAAAGGTGCGGACTTAATGCCCATCGTCGCTGAGCATATTCGCCAAGGCAATATGCCGGTGGATTTACTCTACAGCGAACCCGGTCGTATGGATGATGTGTTCCGTACCATGACCACAGCAGGAGGGGAGGTGAAATGAATACTGCACTGATTATTTTTAAGCGTGAATTTGCCAGTTTTTTTGCAACACCGGTAGCTTATGTGTTTATTGCCATTTTTTTAGTATTAAGTGGCGTTTTTGCTTTTAGCATTGGCGGCTTGTTCGAGCGCGGCCAAGCGGACTTATTACCCTTTTTCAACTTCCATCCCTGGTTGTATTTGTTTTTAGTACCCGCCATGGCCATGCGTAGTTGGTCAGAAGAGCGTAAAAGCGGCAGCATTGAGTTATTAATGACGTTACCTATTACCGCATGGCAAGCCACGCTAGGTAAATTTTTAGCAGCTTGGGCAGTACTGGGTTTATCGCTGATACTGACCTTTCCGTTATGGATCACGGTGAACTATTTAGGTAATCCCGATAACGGTATTATTTTGGCGGCTTATATTGGCAGCTGGTTGATGGCAGGGGCGTTTTTGTCTATTGGCCTATGTATGTCGGCGGCGACCAAATCCCAAGTAGTGGCCTTTATTCTGGCGGTTGTGGTGTGCTTTGTGTTTGTCCTCAGTGGCAGCGATATGGTGCTAAATGCCTTTAAAGAGTGGTTGCCATTGGTGCTCTTAGATACCTTGGCGTCTTTTAGTTTCCTTACTCACTTTGAAGCCATGGCCAAAGGCGTGTTGGCGTTCAATGATGTGGGCTATTTCCTAATTGTAATGGCAGTGTGGTTATATGCCGGACTGTTAGTGATTGAACAGAAGAAGGCGGAATAAGCAATGTTAAATAAATTTTCCGGCACAGTAACGGCGCTGTTATTAGTTTTAGTTTTTGGCGCTTTAGTTTTAGTTAATAATTTAGTCTTGAGTAAGGTACGAATCGATCTCACTGAAGATAACGTCTATTCGTTATCCGCGGGCAGTAAGCAGATTTTGCAGGACATCGAAGAGCCAGTGCATTTGTACTTTTTCTTCTCGGATAAAGCTTCAAACGGCATGACCGGTCTGCGTAATTACGCTAACCGCGTAAAAAGCTTATTGCAGGAATACACCACCGCCGCTGATGGTAATATTGTCTTGCATCAAATCGATCCTGAGCCGTTCTCTGAAGCCGAAGATCAAGCCAATGGTTTTGGTTTGACCGCCGCATCAATTGGCGCGGGTGGTGATGCAATCTATCTTGGTTTGGCGGGGCGTAATGCTTATGACAATGAAAAAACCATTGGTTTTTTCGACCCGGCTCAAGAGCGATTCTTAGAATACGAAGTCAGTAAGCTTATATATCAGCTTAGTGAGCCGCAAAGCGTCAAGATCTCTGTGATAACAGATTTGCCGGTTAATGGCGGGCAAAACCCGATGACCGGCCAATTCGATCCGCCTTGGACTATTTACAGTCAACTAGAGCAACTCTATACCCTAGAAAAAGTGGCTAACGATACCAGTGCAGTACCGGACGAAACCGATGTATTGCTGCTTATCCACCCGCAGAATTACTCAGATGAATTACAATATTCCATCGACCAATATGCCATGGCCGGTGGCAAGATTTTAGCTTTTGTCGACCCCGCTAGTGAAGCTAACCCAGCCGCTGCAATGAGCGGTAGTTCTTCGTCGGAGCTGTCGAATTTATTGAATAGTTGGGGAGTTGAGTTTGATTCAACCCAAGTGGTATTAGATGCCGCTGCCGGTTTGGATATTCGTACGCAAACGGGTGTTGCCCGTCACTTTGGCTATTTGGGCTTAACCACGAACTCTTTGGATGCAGAAGATGTGACCACCAGCGGCCTAGAAGTGATTAACGGTGCGTCTTTTGGTGCATTGAGTCAAATCGAAGGTAGTGAAGTGAAATGGCAGCCACTGCTGAGCAGTACCGCTAACAGCGGCACTATCGACGCCATGACTTATTCCATGACTCGTGAAGTGGAACAATTAAGCCAGAAATTTGTGGATGGTGGTCAGGTGCAGGTGTTAGCGGTCAGATTATCAGGCAAGGCAACATCGGCTTTTACTGAAGTGCCCGAAGGTATTGAGGGTAGTAAGCAATTAAGCCAAACCGATCAGCTCAATATTATTGTGGTAGCTGACAGTGACCTATTAACCGACCGTTTTTGGGGCAGTGCGGCTAACTTCTTTGGCGAAAGCATTTTTACGCCTTTTGCTAATAATGGTGATTTTGTAACTAATGCGGTAGAGAACCTTGCCGGTAGCAATGCACTGATCAGCGTGCGTAGTCGCGGCACATTCGCCCGTCCGTTTGAAGTGGTCAACGAGTTAACGGTCAAAGCCGAAGAACGTTTCCGTGAGCAAGAACAATTACTGCAAGCGCAGTTGCAACAAACCGAGCAACAACTGGCCGAATTACAGGGACAGCAGGCTGAAGGTGGTGATCTGGTGATCAATGCCCAACAGCAACAAGCCATTGAAGAGTTTATGCAGAAAAAAATTACTATTCGCAAAGAGTTGCGCGAAGTGCGCCATCAATTAGCTAAGGATATTGAAAACTTAGGCAGTGTGTTGAAAGTGTTGAATATCGCGGTTGCGCCGTTATTGTTAGTTTTGATATTAAGTTTGTTGGCGCGGGCAATGCGTAAACGTAGCAAAGGAGCTCTGTGATGAATGCGCATTTTAGCAAATTGATTTTTCTGGCGGTGGTGGTGATTGCCGCAGCCGCGTTATTGTTGAATCAACAAAGTAATACCACACCGACCGCCAGTGGCTTATTGCTGACGGATTTTGCCGCTAACGCTAACAGTATTGATCGTATTGAAATTAGTAATGCTCAAGGGATGCTGGTGGATGCCGTATTACAAGATGGCCAATGGCGATTGGCCAATGATCAACTTTATCCTGCCAAACAGAGTGCATTGGCAGAGTTGGTAAATAACTTAGCAAGTGCCAAGCGTTTACAAGCCAAAACCACCAAAGTGGAATATTATTCCCGACTGGGCTTGCAGGATATTGCTATTGAAGACAGTTTAGCCACCTTGGTGACGGCATTTAGCGGTGGTAAAAGCTGGGGGGTGTTAGTGGGTAATGCACCTGCTAATGGAGCAGGGCAGTATGTGCGTATTGCTAATAGCAAACAAAGTTGGTTGGTGGATAAGTCTGTTACTGTGCCATTGGCGCTAAAAGATTGGCAGGCGCAACCTATATTGCCTGCTACTATGGCGAAACTACAATATGTTGAACGTAGCGGTAGTGATGGTTGGTCGATATTCAAAGCGGATGCGGAACAGGACAATTACCAGTTAAATAGCTTACCCGAAGGACGTGAGTTAAGTTACGTCAGTGTTCTCAATGGTTTAGTAACAGCAATAACGTCGATGAATTTTGAAGAAAAGTTCCCATTGGATGATGAGCAGTGGTCTGCATATCAAGCCTTGGCCGAATTTAGTTTGACTGATTTTGATGGCAAGGTGATCCGCCTACAACTGGCCCAGCAAGATGAACACTATTTTGTGCGTTTTAGCTCTAATGATGTTCAAGGTTACTGGCAGGATTGGCAGTATCAAATATCTAGCCTCAGTGCTGAGCAGCTCAATAAGTCGCTGGAAGAATTTTTAAAGCCACTTGCTGAGCAAGAATCTGCTGAACAAAGTATACCGAGCATTCCCATGGATGAAGGTGAAAGTCCACAATAATTTTCTTGTGTTTAATATAACCGCCGTAATCATAAATTCATTCGATTGCGGCGGTGATTGAATTATTGAATTGGCCTTGATGATTATACTTATCGTTATATAACCGTGGGGTTAATAGAGTGAAAACGATACATTTTTTCACTCTATTAGTCATAATTATTAACATTTGATTGATATTAAACAGCAAAAAACCTTTGCAGACCGCTATTTCTGGCTGATCTACAATTGACTTATAACTAATTGCAAATTATTCCACGAGGATTTGCATTAGTACTTGAGTCTAATCCCTGTAACTACTACATTAAGCGCCTGATTTGTAAACGGGTTAACTGTAAATGAAAGAATTATCTGATATTGGTTTGGTCGGCCTTGCGGTCATGGGTGAAAACTTGATCCTGAATATGGCGAGCAAGGGTTTTACTGTTACAGCGTATAATCGTTCTGCTGATAAAGTAGAGAAATTTATTTCCGGTCGGGCAAAAGGGCAGAGTATTCGTGGTGCCTTTTCCATTGAAGAGTTAGTTAGTTCATTAGCAAAACCTCGTAAGATCATGTTGATGGTTAAAGCCGGACAAGCGGTTGATGACATGATTGAGCAATTAATTCCACTGCTAGAGACTGGCGATATCATCATCGACGGTGGTAATACTCATTACCCTGATTCAAACCGTCGTACAGCGTACTTACGCGAGAAAGGATTACATTACATCGGTACCGGTGTATCCGGTGGTGAAGAGGGCGCATTAACTGGGCCTTCTATTATGCCGGGCGGTGCTAAAGAAGCATGGCCATTCGTGAAAGATATCTTCCAAGGTATTTCAGCTAAAGTGGCTGATGGTTCACCTTGTTGCGATTGGGTTGGCGATGATGGTGCTGGTCACTTTGTAAAAATGGTGCATAACGGCATCGAATACGGTGATATGCAATTATTGTGTGAAGCCTACCAAATCATGAAAGACATGCTTGGTATGACCGCTGATGAAATCCATGAAGTATTTGCCGAGTGGAACAAAGGCGAACTGGACAGTTACTTAGTTGAAATTAGCCGTGACATCATGGCTTATAAAGACGAAGACGGTGAGCCGTTAGTTGAAAAAATTCTTGATACCGCAGGCCAAAAAGGTACCGGTAAATGGACTGGTGTTATCGCTCTTGATTTAGGTATTCCATTAACCCTAATCGGTGAAGCGGTATTCGCTCGTTGTTTATCTGCACAAAAAGCCGACCGTGTAGCCGCTAGTAAAATTCTATCTGGTCCAACACCGGCTTTTGAAGGTGACCGTGCTCAGTTAATTGAAGATTTACGTCAAGCAGTACTAGCTTCTAAGATTGTTTCTTACGCCCAAGGTTACGAGTTAATGCGTGAAGCGGCTAAAGAATATAGCTGGGAATTAAACTACGGCGGCATCGCGATGATGTGGCGTGGTGGTTGTATTATTCGCTCTTCTTTCTTAAGTAAAATTAAAGACGCTTTCGATAACAATCCTAGTATTGCTAACTTGTTAGTAGATAGCTACTTTGCTGAAACCGTGCAAGGTGCGCAAGCAGGATGGCGTCGTGTGATGGCTGCAGCTATTACCAACGGTGTACCAGCACCTTGCTTAACCTCTGCACTGAACTATTTCGATGGTTACCGTACCGCACGTTTACCGGCTAACTTGTTGCAAGCGCAACGTGATTACTTCGGTGCTCATACTTATGAGCGTTTAGATAAGCCTCGCGGTGAATTCTTCCACACTAACTGGACAGGACGTGGTGGCGATACCGCATCTTCGACTTATAACGTTTAATCGTTAGTTAGTGTTAAAAAAGAGAGCTTAGGCTCTCTTTTTTGTTTCTTTAGACTATGTAACTATTTGAAATATAAGTGTTACATTTACATTTTCGACATTTCTTATCCAGAGATAAGATTATGTACTTACAAGCTCAAAATCTTTTGCCAAAGGTCTTGCGGCACTGGAATACCTTGTTTTAGGTTTTCTCGGCGCGTGGCAAACATGCCTTGACCTGGATAACGAATTGTTTGGCCTGCAGTTAGCGGTTGTGCGCTAAGAAAGTCTTCAATAATCGCATTAACGTTGTTACTAATTACTTCCTCGCCCAGTTGGGAAGTGATATCAATGGCTAAAAACACCTGAGAAACATTGGTTTCAGCTGCATGTTGGCTAATATCTTTACTGGCATTACCTTCGCTGATGAGCGATGCCATTATATCCAATGCTAACGCTAAACCGGATCCTTTCCAGTAGCCTATTGGCAGCGCTCTAGATGACTCTAATATGGCATTTGGGTCGGTGGTTAAATTGCCATTATTATCATAACCGCCGGGCAGGGGGAGCTGTTCATCACGTCGTCTTATTACTTCTAACTTGCCGTTAGAAAATTGACTCATGGCGATATCTAATAAAATGGGTTCATTTTCATGGGGAATACTAATGACCAAGGGATTGTTGCCAATTTTTTTCGATGAAGCACCCCAAGGCGGCATTAATGCCGTGGTATTGGTCCAGCAGATGCCAATGCAGCCTGCATTAGCTGCTTGTAATCCATAAGTACCACCGCGCATCCAGTGATTGGTGTTGCGCAAACCAACGCAACCAATGCCATTGTTGCTAGCCATTTTAATGGCGCGTGCCATGGTGATTTCAGCATTGAGGGGGCCAATGCCACTGAGTCCATCCCATTGTTCTATCATGCCGAAGGCGTTGCGTTTTTGTGCTTCCACATTGACATTAATAATGCCGGATTTTATATCGGAAACAAATTTAGCAAAGCGATTAAGGCCATGAGAATCAACACCATCGCAACTGTTTTGAGTAAAAATAGACGCACATCGATGTGCTTTGTGATTACCCATACCAACAGAGAGTAAAATTCGCTCCAGTTGTTGCTGTACTTCTTTAAAGTCGATCCTGTTGATTTGCGGCATGATAATTTCTCTTTTGGCATTAACTGATATCTTTCAATTACCTCATAGTAGGTTTTCACAGGGCGAGTTTAAATATCAATCTGCGAATATTAGATAGGTTTATGCATGAGGCTAAAAATAAACCCGCCTAAACGGGTTACATTATTATTAACAGATTGAGGACTAAAGTAGAAAGCGGTTTAGTGTTGCTTTAATTTAAACTAATGGGTTATTAGGAATGGAACTTAACGTAAGCTTCTAAGGTGTTTTCAATCAAACTGGCAACGGTCATGGGGCCAACACCACCAGGTACCGGAGTAATCCAGCCAGCGCGTTGACGGGCAACCGTAAATTCGACATCACCGACTAACGAACCATCGGCAATACGATTAATACCGACATCAATGACGATGGCACCGGGCTTGATCCAATCACCGGGAATAAATTCCGCTTTACCTACTGCTACGACTAACAAATCCGCACGGCTGACGTGAGACTGTAAGTCTTTGGTAAATTTATGGCATACCGTAGTGGTGCAACCTGCGAGTAATAATTCTAAACACATAGGACGACCGACAATATTTGATGCACCTACTACTACGGCATCTAAACCTTTCATTGAGCGCTTAGTGGATTCAATTAGGGTAATAATCCCTTTTGGAGTACATGGGCGTAGCGCTGGCATACGTTCAGCCAAACGTCCAATATTGTATGGATGAAATCCATCTACATCTTTATGGGGATGAATGCGTTCTAATATTTCATTGGCATCCAAACCAGCAGGTAAGGGCAGTTGTACTAATATACCGTCGATTTCATTATCGTTATTAAGGTTATCGATTAGCTCAAGCAGTTGTTGTTGGCTGCTATTGGCGGGTAAATCGAAGGACTTTGACACAAAGCCCACTTCTTCACAGGCGCGGCGCTTACTGCCTACATAGACTTGAGATGCAGGATCGGCACCCACCAACACTACTGCTAAACCGGGAGCGCGTTTGTTAGATGAAGTAATCGCTTTAACCTGTTCGGTAACATTGGCGCGAACTTGTTTGGCAATTAATTTTCCGTCGATAATTTGTGCTGACATAATAAGCAAATAATACAAGTAATGAATAATTTGGCGCTATTGTCACATATCCATTGTGACCCAAGCAATTTAAACCCCGTCGAATTCATACAAATAGTACAAATAAGTTGCTGTCATTTCGTTCGTTTGTTTGAATAGTGAGCATTCAAACTTTTTCTTCCAAAAAGTGTTTGACGACTATTGGGCAAGTGGGTAATATTCGCGTCCCGTAACGGCATGGTCATTCGCTGTTCGAGATGTACGGCGGTGAGTAGCGCAGTTTGGTAGCGCACTTGGTTTGGGTCCAAGGGGTCGCAGGTTCAAATCCTGTCTCACCGACCACTTACTTAAACTGGTGCAGTATCAATGTGCGCCTGTAGCTCAGCTGGATAGAGCAACGGCTTTCTAAGCCGTGGGTCGCAGGTTCGAATCCTGCCGGGCGCGCCATATATTAGCGTGGCCAGAGTGTTAAGTGGTAGTACATGTAATAAGCCTTCAATGGTGGGCGTAGCTCAGTTGGTAGAGCCCCGGATTGTGATTCCGGTTGTCGTGGGTTCAAGCCCCATCGTCCACCCCATTTTTAGCGGAAGTGGTGAAATTGGTATACACGCTGGATTTAGGTTCCAGTGCCTTAGGGCGTGAGAGTTCAAGTCTCTCCTTCCGCACCATGTTTGGGAAATTCGGTGAGTAGCGCAGTTTGGTAGCGCACTTGGTTTGGGTCCAAGGGGTCGCAGGTTCAAATCCTGTCTCACCGACCAAATTTCCCCTATACAGTCTATCCTTTAGTTTTCCTTTTTTGTTTAAGCCTAATTAGCGCATATTGTGCGCATTTTTCTGTTTTTATTGAATTAATGACGAATAAACGCCACTTTTTTTGGTTTTCGGCTCGACTCACCAAGTCGCTGCCGCTATAATGTTGCGTCTTTTTTGAGGGCTTCCGCCCTAAATCACATGTCGTTCAAGGTGGTGTGACGGCACGGCGAGTTAAGTCGTGTACCAGTCTAACTTTCCCTTATTGTGAATGGCTAATATAAAGCGTGTGTAAGTACGTAATATCGAGGTATAAGAATGCAAGTTTCAGTTGAGACGACTCAGGGTCTAGAACGCCGTCTAACGATTAAAGTTGAAGCAGAAAATATTGACGCGGCAGTAAACAGTCGTCTGCAACAATTAGCAAAAACTCAACGCATCAACGGTTTTCGTCCAGGTAAAGTGCCTGTAAAAGTAATTCAAAAACGTTACGGTGAAGCCGTGCGTCAAGAAATTGCTGGTGAAGTGATGCAGCGCAACTTTTATCAAGCGATTGTTCAAGAGAAGCTAACTCCAGCCGGTGCCCCAGCGTTTGAATTGAAAAATGACTCTACAGGTAAAGATTTAGAGTTCGTTGCTTCGTTTGAAGTATACCCAGAAGTTGAATTAAAAGGTTTAGACAGCATTAAGGTTGATAAGCCAGTTGTTAAGATCAACGCTGATGACGTTAAAAACATGATGGAAACCTTGCGCAAGCAACACGCCACATGGAAAGAAGTAAAACGTGCTGCTAAAGAAGACGATAAAGTCACTATCGATTTTGTTGGTAGTATTGATGGCGAATTGTTTGACGGCGGTAAAGCCGATGACTTCACTCTTGAAATGGGTAAAGGTCAAATGATCCCAGGCTTTGAAGAAGCCATTGTCGGCGCTAAAGCCGGTGCTGCTGTTACTGCTGAAGTAACCTTCCCAGAAGAATATCATGCTGAAAACTTGAAAGGTAAAGCGGCAACGTTTGAAATTACCGTTAAGAGTGTAGAAGCACAAACATTACCTAAATTAGACGACGAATTTGCCAAGCTGTTCGGTGTTGAAGACGGCGGTGTTAAAGAATTAAAAGCTGAAGTACGTAAGAATATGGATCGTGAATTATCACAGAACCTTAAAGCACGTATTAAAGAGCAAGTGTTAACAGGTTTGCTAGAAGCCAATGAAGTTGATGTACCTAAAGCCTTAGTAGAACAGGAAATTGATGTACTACGTAAGCAAGCGCTACAGCGTTTCGGTGGTCAACAAGGTGCTAATGTACCTGATTTACCCAACGAATTATTTGCTGATAATGCCAAGCGTCGCGTTAGCATCGGCTTGTTGTTAGGTGAAGTGATTAAACAAAGCGAACTTAAGGTAGACGATAAGCGCGTTACTGATTTAATCGAAACTGCGGCTTCTGCTTATGAAGATCCTCAAGAAGTGATCAATTATTACAAGAGTAATAAAGAAATGATGCAGCAAATGGAAAATGTTGCGTTAGAAGATCAAGCAATCGATCTTATCCTTGAGTCGGCTAAAGTAACCGATGTTGAGACTGCTTTTGACGAGATCATGAACAAACAGGCTTAATATTTAGCTTGTTCGTTGACTTATATAGTCGTCAACTGCTTAAATGCTCGGTACTTACCGGGCATTTTTTTTGCCGTGTACTTACTTTGTAACTAATTTCGTAAAAATGGAAACTAACAATTGAACATTATGTCGCAAAATTCATTTGATCCTATGGACGCTCTCGTCCCTATGGTGGTAGAGCAAACCGCGAAAGGCGAACGCTCTTATGACATTTATTCTCGATTACTAAAAGAGCGTGTAATTTTTATGGTCGGCCAAGTGGAAGATCACATGGCTAATCTGATCGTCGCGCAAATGCTGTTTTTAGAATCAGAAAATCCTGATCAGGATATTTTCCTCTATATCAACTCTCCAGGTGGTTCTGTTACCGCAGGTATGGCTATCTATGACACGATGAACTTTATTAAGCCGGATATTAGTACCGTTTGTATTGGTCAAGCGGCTAGTATGGGATCTTTTTTATTATCCGGTGGAGCAAAAGGCAAACGTTACTGTCTACCTAATGCTAGGGTAATGATCCATCAGCCTTTAGGTGGTTTCCAAGGGCAGGCGTCGGATTTTGAAATTCACGCCAAAGAAATCCTGACCATTAAAGATAAACTTAATCGTTTATTGGCTGAGCATACGGGACAGGATATTAAAAAAGTAGCGCAAGATACCGACCGCGATAACTTTATGAATGCACAAGAAGCATTAAAATATGGTTTAGTTGATGATGTACTTAAAAGTCGCTTAGATAAATAATTTGGTAGTTTGGCCGATAATTGTTATACGTAATAAACGGATTTCGTGATTCGGCCAATATTAAGACAGAGGTAGAGTTTAATGAGTGATGACCACAGCACAGACGGTGATAATAAATTACTGTATTGCTCCTTTTGTGGAAAAAGTCAGCACGAAGTACGTAAGCTTATAGCAGGTCCTTCGGTGTTTATTTGCGATGAATGTGTGGAGTTGTGTAACGACATCATTCGTGAAGAAATTAAAGAAATTTCTCCCAAAAAAGCAGCTGACTCCTTACCTAAACCCCACGAAATTCATCGTCATTTAGATGATTACGTTATTGGTCAGGAACATGCTAAGAAAGTATTAGCTGTTGCGGTTTATAACCATTATAAACGCTTACGTAATGGTGATGTGCATGAAGGTGTGGAGCTAGGTAAAAGTAATATCTTACTTATAGGTCCTACTGGTAGTGGTAAAACTTTATTAGCGGAAACCTTAGCTCGTTTATTAGATGTGCCCTTTACCATGGCCGATGCCACCACCTTAACCGAAGCCGGTTATGTGGGTGAGGATGTTGAAAACATCATTCAGAAGTTATTGCAGAAATGTGATTACGATGTAGAAAAGGCTCAGCGCGGTATTGTGTATATTGATGAAATCGACAAAATTTCCCGCAAATCAGACAATCCATCCATCACTCGCGATGTTTCTGGTGAAGGTGTACAACAAGCATTGCTGAAATTGATTGAAGGCACTATTGCTTCTGTTCCACCACAAGGTGGCCGTAAGCATCCGCAACAAGAGTTTTTACAGGTAGATACCTCTAAAATTCTGTTTATCTGTGGTGGTGCATTTGCAGGCTTGGATAAAGTCATTGAACAACGGGCTATGACCGGCTCAGGCATTGGATTTGGTGCTGAAGTTAAGAGTAAGAACGACAAAGAAACCGTGTCGCAATTATTCCGTAAAGTTGAGCCAGAAGATTTGGTTAAGTATGGTCTTATTCCTGAATTTATTGGTCGTCTCCCTGTAGTAGCGACATTGGAAGAGCTTAGTGAAGAAGCCCTTATCCAAATTCTACAAGAGCCGAAAAATGCTTTAACTAAGCAATATGGCGCGTTGTTAGCAATGGAAGATGTGGAGCTAGAGTTCCGTGAAGATGCATTGCATGCTATTGCCAGTAAAGCCATGAAACGTAAAACCGGTGCGCGAGGTTTACGTTCAATTGTTGAAGCGGTGTTGTTGGATACTATGTATGAGTTACCTTCAATGCAGGACGTGAGCAAAGTGGTTATTGACGAATCAGCCATTAAAGGGGAATCCAAACCCATTTTAATTTATGACAGTGTCAAAGAGAAAAAAGCTGCATCAGAGTAACATTGTAAAAGGCCCATTCGGGCCTTTTCTTATTCAACTAAACTATGCTTCTTTAAAAAAATTTATGAGTAAATCATGACATTTACCATTGCCGATAGTTATTTTTACTGGTTGAATAATAAATCTAATTGAAGTTTCAATTTCCAGCCCCATATAAATCACAGCTTTACCTATTATAAAGAGAATCAATATGACCGAAGCGAGTATCGATCGCATGGAAATCCCCGTTTTAGCACTGCGAGATGTCGTGGTGTATCCCCACATGGTAATTCCGTTATTTGTAGGGCGTGAAAAATCCATCCGTTGTCTTGAAGCGGCAATGGAGAATGATAAGCAAATATTTTTAGTTGCACAGAAAGATGCTTCGGTTGATGAGCCCGATGTGGTCGATCTCTATGAAGTAGGGACCATCGCTACCATTTTACAACTGTTAAAATTGCCTGATGGTACGGTTAAAGTATTGGTTGAGGGCAATATACGCGGCAAGATTGAAAGCTTTTCGCAAACAGAAGAATTTTTTATCGCGGAAGTCAGCAAGAACCTAGATGAAGAATTACCCGATAACGAACAGGAAGTCTTAATCCGCTCTGCTATCTCGCAGTTTGAGGGATACGTTAAATTAAACAAAAAGATCCCACCTGAAGTCCTTACTTCGCTTAATGGTATCGAAGAAGCCGCGCGCTTAGCTGACACCATGGCGGCTCACATGCCGTTGAAACTATCCGAAAAGCAAAAAGTGTTGGAAATGTCCAATGTGCTTGAACGCCTAGAATATTTGATGGCGTTGATGGAAGGTGAAATCGACTTATTACAGGTTGAAAAGAAAATTCGCACTCGCGTCAAAAAACAAATGGAACGCAGCCAGCGAGAGTACTATTTGAATGAGCAAATGAAAGCCATTCAAAAAGAGTTAGGCGAAAGTGACGATGCCCCAGACGAGTTTGAAGCCTTAGGCAAAAAGATCGAAGATGCAAAAATGCCGGCGGATGCCAAGCAGAAAGCGTCATCTGAACTACAGAAATTAAAAATGATGTCGCCGATGTCAGCGGAAGCCACGGTGGTACGTAGTTATATTGATTGGTTAACTAATGTGCCTTGGTTTAAACGCAGTAAGGTTAAAAAAGATTTAGCGGTTGCTGAGAAAGTGCTTAACGAAGATCACTTTGGTTTGGAAAAAGTCAAAGAGCGTATTTTAGAGTATTTGGCAGTGCAACAGCGAGTGCGCAAGTTAAAAGGGCCGATTCTGTGTTTAGTGGGCCCTCCTGGCGTGGGTAAAACCTCTTTAGGTCAATCTATTGCCAAAGCTACCGGACGTAAATATGTGCGTATGGCGTTAGGTGGTGTGCGTGATGAAGCCGAAATCCGTGGCCATCGCCGTACCTACATTGGCTCTATGCCAGGCAAGTTGATCCAGAAAATGGCTAAAGTGGAAGTTAAAAATCCATTATTTTTGTTAGATGAAATAGACAAAATGTCAGCGGATATGCGTGGTGACCCTTCTTCAGCTTTATTGGAAGTATTAGATCCGGAGCAAAATAGTAGCTTCAGTGATCACTACTTAGAAGTGGACTATGACTTATCTGATGTCATGTTTGTTGCTACCTCTAACAGTATGAATATTCCAGGGCCGTTGCTGGATCGTATGGAAGTGATTCGTCTATCGGGTTATACCGAAGATGAAAAGCTCAATATTGCGATTAACCACTTAATGGAAAAACAAAAGCAACGTAATGGCCTCAAATCCGGTGAATTGGAAATAGCCGACTCAGCGATTATTGGCATTATTCGCTATTACACCCGCGAAGCCGGTGTGCGTAATTTAGAAAGAGAAATATCTAAAATTTGCCGTAAAGCGGTGAAGAGAATTCTGTTAGATAAAACTATTACTAAGGTATTGGTCGATCAAGATAACTTGTCGGAGTACCTAGGTGTACAGCGTTTTGATTATGGTAAAGCCGATAAAAATAATCAGATTGGTCAAGTTACTGGTTTAGCTTGGACTTCTGTTGGCGGTGATTTGTTGACTATTGAAACCACCTCAGTGCCAGGAAAAGGTAAAACCACCTTTACCGGCTCTTTAGGCGAAGTCATGCAAGAATCCATTCAAACGGCGATGACCACCGTTCGAAGTCGTGCGGAAAAGCTGCGTATTAATGAAGATTTTCACGAAAAACGCGATATCCATGTCCATGTACCCGAAGGGGCAACGCCAAAAGACGGTCCCAGCGCCGGTATTGCCATGTGCACGGCGTTAGTTTCTTGCCTGACGGGTAATCCTGTTCGCTGTGAAGTGGCGATGACTGGGGAGATTACCTTACGCGGTGAAGTACTCGCCATTGGTGGTTTAAAAGAAAAATTATTGGCCGCCCATCGTGGTGGAATTAAAACGGTGATCATTCCTAAAGACAATGAACGTGATTTGGAAGAGATCCCTGACAATGTAAAACAGGATCTTGAGATACACGCTGTGCAATGGATTGATGAAGTTTTAACCATAGCCCTACAAGAAGATCCGAGTGGTTTTACACCGGTAAAGACCAAGAAAGCGAAAAAATAGCCAAATAGGGCTATTTTTTTACCTTTTTTTCAAATTAGGGGCTTCACTCTTGCAAAAGATGTGGTAGCCTTAGTTTCAGTTTCGCCACAGGCCTTGTCGCAAAAGGGATAGCGGTGATTCATAAAAAACTGTTTTTCGTCAATGTTGAGAGGATTTCTCAATTCGTCAAACAAATAAGTAAACTGTTTCCGTAAACTAAACAATATAATAACAATTGAAGGGGATGATATTGTGAACAAGTCTCAACTAGTCGACAAAATTGCCGCAGGCGCTGATATTTCTAAGGCTTCTGCCGGTCGTGCATTAGATGCTCTTACAGACGCTGTGACAGAAGCATTGAAAGCGGGTGATCAGGTAGCTTTAGTTGGCTTCGGTACTTTCTCTGTACGTGAACGCTCTGCACGCACTGGTCGTAACCCACAAACGGGTGCAACCATTCAAATTGCTGCGGCTAAAGTACCTTCTTTCAAAGCTGGTAAAGCCCTGAAAGACGCTTGTAACTAAGTCAATTTTTGAATTTGAAAAAGGCGATGATTTATCATCGCCTTTTTGTTTTCAGTTGAAAAATTGTTCATTGCCTACAGCTACCGTTTTTGTACATATCCTTTGAATTATAACGATATTAGTGGTCACCATTTCCTATTAAGTGAAAATAATTGTTAAAGCAATTGTTATCATATCAATGCTATAATCCCGCCCCACTAAATACCGTAAGTATAATCTTAGAAATCATTTTGGAGTTTGGATAACACCATGTTAGAAAAAATTCGTGAAGGGTCGCAGGGCTTTTGGGCTAAAGCGATTTTAGGTTTAGTTATTATCACTTTTGCATTGGCAGGGGTGGGTAGTTATTTAAATACTAAAGGCGATGAGCCTGTTGCCACAGTTAATGGTCAAGAAATTGGCTATTCCTCGTTTGAACGTGCTTATCAATCAGAGCGTTCGCGCATGGAATCTCAATACGGTGAACAATTTGCTGATTTGGCGGCCGATGCTGGTTATTTGAAGCAGTTTCGTCAATCCATACTGGACCGACTCATTGCTGATGTCCTGTTAGATCAAGCGGCCACAGATTTAGGTATTCGCATTAGCGCTGAGCAGATCAAAAAACAAATTGTCGGAATGAAAGAATTTCAACTCGATGGTAAGTTTGATAATGAGCGCTATTTAATGGTGCTAAGACAAGTTGGTTATCAGCCTAGTGATTTTCGTGACTATTTACGCGGTGAGATGACGCGTCAACAGGTCAAGCAGGCGCTAATGGGTAGTGATTTTGCTTTGGTTAACGAAGTTGAAGAAGCTTACAGTTTACAGCAGCAAACTCGTGATATTCGCTATTTTAACGTTGCAGCGAACCAGTTTGCTAGTGCAGTGAGTGTCAGTGACGACGAAGTAAATAATTATTATCAAACTAACATTGCTCAATATGATACTGAAGAAAAGGTGTCGTTAGCTTATGTTGAGTTAACCCTTGATGATTTGTTAACTGACATCAAGGTTACTGATGAAGAAGCAGAGGCTTATTATCAGGCAAACATTGGTAATTATGGTACTGAAGGCCAGCGTAAAGTTGCCCACATTTTAATTGAAATGGGTGAAGATGAAGATGCGGCCTTAGCAAGTGCGGAATCGGTATTAGCCAAGATTGAAGCTGGCGAAGATTTTGCTGCATTGGCAACCGAATTCTCTGCTGATACTTTCAGTGCTGAAGACGGCGGGGAACTTGATTGGTTCGTACGTGGTGATATGGATCCTGCATTTGAAGAAGCGGCCTTTGCAATGGAAACGGCTGGCAGTATTTCGCCTGTGATTAAAAGTACCTTTGGTTACCATATTATTAAGTTAATCGAAGCTAAAAAAGCACAGACAACGCCCTTTGCAGAAGTGAAAGAAGACGTTGTGAAATCACTGAAAAACGAACGTGGCTTGGATAAGTTGTATGCGTTGCATCAGCGCATGTCCGAAGTGGCATTTGAGGTGCCCGACTCTTTAGTTGAAGTCGCGGATATTGCAGGCAAGAGTATTCAACAAACCAGTTTGTTTACCAGCCAAAGTGCACCTGCACCATTTGATGCAGGCCGATTACTTAACGTCGCTTTTTCTGAAGAGTTGATTCATCAAGGCGTAAATAGTGAAGTGATTGAAGCCGGTGCAGACCACATTATTGTGTTTCGTGTGAATGAGCATGAAGCGGTTCGTACCAAGAGCATAGATGAAGTTAAGGACAGCATTATGGCGTCCTTGAGTGCCGATAAACAACAAGCGGCAGCAGCTCAATGGAGCAATGGTATTGTTGCTCAATTACAGGCCGGTGAAGATGTTAGCTCACTACTATCAGAGAAATCCATTGAATGGCAAGAACAGGCTGAATTAGCCCGTTTTGGTGGAAATTCAGTAGCCCAAGAAGTGGTTACAGAGTCCTTTAAATTGGCTCCTGCAGTGCCTAAGGTAGTTGAGTTGGCTTCTGGAAATGTTGCGGTTGTTGAAGTGACTAAGGTTAATCAAGCGGAAAAAATTGAAGATAATCAATTAACCGCATTGCAAACCCGCTTGGCTTCTGCAAAATCTCAACAGACATTAATGGGCTATGTTGCATCGTTAAAAGCCAATGCTGAGATTAAGATTTCTACGCAAATCTAAAATAGCTAAATATTGATTAGTTCATATGAATTAAAAAGCCTGCAATGCAGGCTTTTTTTATGGATAAAATCGTTGTTATTCCAGTCGTATAAACGACTATTTATTAGTCTTCGCTAAGGTTTGATAAGCATGTACTAGCTTCTTAGTGTAATCATGTTTGGGCCAGTTAAAGATGACATCTGTTTTACCGGTTTCCACTACTTCACCATTTTTCATTACTAGAATTCGATCACTAATATGGCGAACGATACCCAGATGGTGGGAAATGAATATGAAGCCAACGCCTAAATTACGTTGTAGTTTCATTAACAAGTTAACGGTCTGTGAGCGTACTGATGGGTCAAGGGCTGCAAAAGGCTCGTCAGCAACAATAACGTCAGGATTAAGTATCAGCGCTCTAGCAAGTAATACGCGCTGTCGTTGCCCTTCAGATAGCATGTGTGGGTAAAAATGTGCATGCTCGGACATTAAGCCGACTTGGGTGAGGGTTTGTTCAATTTTGCGTTTGCGTTCAAGTGTCGAGAACTCGGTATTCAGTTTGAGTGGTTCATCTAATAATGCGCCTAGGGTTAAACCTGGATTGATAGAGCCTTGACCTTGCTGAAAGATCATGCGTATTTTAAGGCAGCGCTGCTTGATATTGTCTGGTTGAAGTACTTCTCCATTGAGGGTAATAACGCCAGCGTCAGGTCTTTCTGCACCCACCAGTAATTTGGCCAACAATGATTTTCCACTGCCATTCTCGCCAATAATCGCCATGGTCTCACCGGCCTGCAGCACAAAGTCTATTGGTGCCAGCTCAAATACTTTAGGTTTTGCGAACAAGCCACTTTTAGTTACCTTCTTGGCGCGTAGCCCTTTTACTTCTAATAGAATACTCATTTTCCACCTCGATTTAAGGGAAAATGGCAACTATAAAAGTGAGAACTAATGTGACGCATCTTCGGTGTTTTAACGCATTCTTTTTGTGCCCGAGGGCAACGGGGGCCTAAACGGCAACCTATGGGTAAGTGTTGTAATGTAGGTATAGTGCCGTCTAAAGATGACAGTGTAGATTTAGGTGCTAAATCTTTACGGAAACTCGGCGCGCTATCCAGTAGTGCTTTGGTATAGGGGTGCAATGGACGTTTGTGCAACCAGCCGATCTTGCCACTTTCTACGGTTTGTCCACTATAAAGCACCGTCATATGGGTTGCCATATTGGCAATAGCGGATAGGTCGTGGCCGATAAATAAAATGCTTAAATTTTGGGTTTGATTCAATTTGGTCAGCAAACGTAATATTTGTACTTTACTGGTAATTTCCATGCCCATGGTTGGGTCATCAGCAATCAGTAATTCTGGTTTACTCACTAGCGCCATGGCTAACATGACTTTTTGGCAAATATCATCTGGTACTTGATGAGGATAAGCACGCATGCATTGCTGATGGTCTTTAATCCCTACTTTATGTAGATACTTAACAATAATGTCGGTACGTAATGCTTTGCGCTGCCAAAACGAGACTTCTTCAAGTTGATTCGCTGGGACACTTTCACGTAATTGTTGGCCCAAGGATGCAGTGGGATCCAGCGAGTGGTTGGCATTTTGAAATACCACCGACATTTCATTACGAATAATCTTGCGTCTTTGCTGCGCTGACATACTTAACAAGTCTTGGCCTTTCCAGGTCATTCTATCGGCGGTAATACGCCATCTATCGGGTATGGCACCGACAATAGTACGCACAATAAGACTTTTTCCTGAGCCCGATTCACCGACCAATGCACTAATTTCGCCTTTTTTAAGGTGCAAACTCACCTTGTCTAAAGCTTTGACCCATCCGGTTGATGTATCGATTTCTACTGTAAGATTCTTAATATCGAGCAGCAACATCAGTGTTGTAACCTATGGCGCAACGAAGATCGTAAGCCATCGCCGACTAAATTTATGGCGACCAACATTAAGAGTATTGCGCAGCCGGGTAAAGCGATACTCCAAGGGGCAACGTATGCTAACTCCATACCATCGGAAAGCATTGAGCCTAACTCAGGGGTAGTGGCACTGGCACCTAGGCTTAAAAAGCCTAAAGCACTAATATCTAAAATGGCGGCAGATAATGCAAAAGTACCTTGCACCACAAGGTTTTCAATCATGTTAGGTAAGATGGAATCAAACAAAATCCGTACTCGTCCCGCACCATCTAGGCGTGCCGCGGTAACATATTCCTTATTGCATTCCGCTCGTACCATATTACGCGTGATATGGATAAACCGCGGGATCAGCGCCAAGGTTATTGCGAGCATGCAATTCCATAAACCGGTGCCGAGTATGGCGACAATAATAATGGCGATCAGTAGGGTTGGGATGACCATAATTGAATCCAGAAAATGATTCAGTATGCTAGATCGTAAACCGTGACCCATACCGGCAAAGGCGCCTAATGTAAGCCCTATTAACATCGATATTAATACCAGTAATATGCTGATCCCGAGGGTAACCCTGCTGCCATAAATGACTCGAGAAAGTAAATCTCGCCCCAAGCTATCGGTACCAAATAGATATTGTATCGAGCCACTGCTATCCCAAGACGGCGGTAATAGTAATATATCCACCTGCTGTTTATTAGGATCAAAAGGGGCGAGCCCTGGAGCAAATATCACAATCACTAAAAATATGCAGAGCAACCATAAGCCGGTTAACGACACATGGCTTTTTTGAAATTCATTCCAAGTGTGTTTTAACGGCGAAGGGTAATGCTCTTCGATATACAGTTTAGATCGTGCCATGAACATCCCTATCCTTTAGTGGATTGATCAGGCGCAGCAGCACGTCCATGCTCAGGGTGAAAATGATCACCACAGCAGAAACAGCTAGCATACCGCCACGAATGGCTGGAAAATCTTGCTGGTAGATTGCTTGTAATAACCAATTACCAATACCGGGCCAAGAGAAAATCACTTCGACTATCATGGCATTGGTCAGTAGGGCGGTAAATTGCAGTACGAGTTGCGGTAATATGGGTAACAAGGTATTGCGCAAACCATGACGCCATAATATCTGGCCTCGGGATAAACCTCTGGCGGTAGCGGCTTTTATATAATCACTTTCCATGACCTCGGTGACGGAGCGGCGGGTGATGCGTATCACAATACTACTGGTAACAATAGTGATCGACAGAGTTGGCAAAATTAGGTGATTAACGGCATCTTGCATAGCCGCCTGAGATTCTGCTAAGCCCGAATGTAAAATATCCAGCAAAATGAATCCGCTGTAATGAGGAATGTCGTAAAGCAAACTGATGCGTCCCGACATGGGCAGCCAGCCTAAATTTAGTGAAAAGAACAGAATGAGAATGAGGCCAAGCCAAAACACCGGTAACGAGTAGCCGAGCAGACTAGCTGACAATATGCCGTAATCAACGGGGCGTTGATAACGCAGTCCAGCCCAAAATCCAAGGGGGATGCCAATCACTGTCGATAGCACTAAGGCATAAACACTTAACTCTAAGGTTGCTGGTAAAAACAGTAATATTTCATCCAGTACCGAGTTGTGTGAGCTAATGCTTAAGCCCCAATTACCTTGGTAAATCTCTTGGATATAATGCACATATTGCATAAATAGATTTTTATCAAAGGCATATTCTTGCTGTAATTGTGCGTAGGCTTCGCTATTGGCAGGCACTATTCCCGTGAGGTTAATCAAAGGATCGCCGGGAAATAAATACACGAGGGCGAACGAGGCCACCGTTACAATAAAGGCGGTGATAACCAGCAAATTGAGGCGACGTAATAGGTAGGACATCATTGGCTTTTCTTCACCTGTCCGAAACGTACGCCACCAAAAGGATTTATCTTAAAGCCTGAAATATGTTGCTGATGAGCCTGATAGCGATAGGCATGCGCAATGGGTACTAACGGCATTTCTTCTTGTAATATACTATTGGCCAGCTGATAGAAAAGACGGCGTTCCTGTGGATCGGTATAGCGTAACGCTTGATCAATTAAGTCATCGTATTCTTTCGAACACCAATTCGCTCTGTTAGTGCCAGACACAATAGCGGCGCAGCTAAATAGCGGGCGATAAAAATTATCAGGGTCGCCACTATCGGCATTCCAACCAATGAGGACGGAATCGTGCAGCCCTTCGCGTAACTTGCGACGAAAAGTGGTCCACTCATATTGCACTATATTCACTTTGATGCCCACTTGCTGCAAATAACCTTGGATCAGTTCGGCCATTTTCATTGAATTAGGATTGTAAGCACGCTCAATAGGGATCGCCCAAATATCCATGGTAAATCCAGGTTGAATACCAATTTCATCCAGTAACTCGCGGGCTTTAACGGGATTGTAACTGGTACCACGTAAATTCTTTTGATAAGCCCAAGAGGTTGGCGGTAGGATGCCCTTGGCTCGCACTGCGCTGCCAAAATATACCGCATTGATCAATGTGTCTTTATCAATAGCCATGGCTAAGGCCTGGCGCATTAAGGCGTTATCAAATGGCGGCTTCAAGGTATTAAAGGCCCAGTAACCAATGTTCAGACCGGGTTTTTCATCGAGCACTAAATTTGTTTTTTGTTGGATAATATCCAAATCGCTATGGCCGGGAAATGCAATGGCATCACATTCACCGGTCAGTAATTTAGCTAATCGAATAGAGCGTGACGGGGTAATATCAAAAATGAGCTTTTCAAATTGCACTGGCTCACCCCAATAGCGTTCATGACGTCGATAACGTATATGGCTGGTTTTTCGATAGCTTTCAAATTTAAAGGGGCCGGTACCAATAGGGAGATTATCGACGTTTTCCGGTGTTCCTGCTACTAACTCTTGTTGGGCGTACTCTTCAGATAAAATTACTGCGAAATCGGTAGCTAAATTAGCTAAAAATGAACTGTCTGGCTGACGTAATTTAATTTCAACACGATAACCATTAATCCGTTTTACACTCTCAATAAAGTGCTCTAAACCTAAGCTGACGAAGTAGGGGTAAATACCACCAGATACATTGTGGTAGGGATGATCAAATTCACGCCAGCGATTAAAACTAAACAGCACATCATCGGCGTTAAAATAGCGGCTTGGGGTAAAATAGGGGGTTTTCTGAAAACTGACTTTTCGACGCAATTGGAAGGTATAGGTTAAGCCATCGGCACTGACGACCCAACTACTGGCCAACGCTGGCACAATATTATTGGTATCAGGATCAAATTCAATGAGTCGGTCATATATTTGGTGTGCGGCCGCATCTGCGGTAGTCCCGGATGTGTCTAACTGTGGATTAAAGCCGCCGGGGTCACCTTCCGAACAATAAATTACACCATCCGCATGGCTCGCTGATATTGGACCTTCTGAACAGCCAGTTACTGCCACGATTAGCATGACTACAGCATATTTAAACGGATTCACTTTGCCATCAACTTTGTTCTTGTTCACCCAGTGGATTATCTAACAAATTGTATTTTTTCAAATACCCTCGCAACTGATGATAGGTTAACGACAATTTATCAGCAGTTTTCTTTTGATTAAACTGACTTTCAGCCAACGCTTTTTGAATCAAATCAATCTCAAATTGTTGCGATACCTGTTTCAAATCAACAGGGAAGCTTATGTTATCATCTTGTACCAGCACGGGGGCAGTGGCATTTTCGCTTTTTTCGACAATGGTTGCTGCGGTAGATGGTTGTATGCGATCAACCGTTTTTGTTCTGGTTACTGGGCGAAATTTGGACTCAAAGGGATCAAGAATAACTTCATGAACAGGAAGTTGCTCATTATTACAACGATAAACGGCGCGCTCGACGACGTTTTTCAGTTCCCGTACATTACCTGGCCAGTCATGTTCTATTAGTGTACGCCGTGCTTTATCGGTAAAACCACTGAATAATTCGAACTCTAATTCACGGGACATATTAATCGCAAAATGTTCAGCCAATAACATGATGTCTTCTTGGCGTTCACGTAATGGCGGTAGGGTAATAACGTCAAAGGCTAAGCGATCGAGCAGGTCGGCCCTAAATTCGCCTTTGGCGGCTAAACTGGGTAAATCTTCATTGGTTGCTGCTAATAAGCGTACATCGGTTTTTACAGTGCGAGAGCCACCCACACGTTCAAACTCTCCGTATTCCACAACCCGTAAAAGCTTTTCTTGGATTAAGCCTGAGGTGTTGGCTAATTCATCTAAAAATAAAGTGCCCTGACTGGCCGTCTCAAAGCGACCTTCACGGCGTTTGGCAGCCCCAGTGAATGCGCCAGCTTCATAGCCAAACAATTCACTTTCTAATAGGTTTTCATTTAAGGCGGCACAATTTAAAGTCAGGTAGGTTTGGTCCCAACGCTTAGAAAGGTAATGTAGTCGCGCTGCAATAAGCTCCTTACCCGTCCCACGTTCACCAATGATGAGTACCGGTTTATTCAATGGTGCAATTTGTGATACTTGTTCCAGTACCTCTAAAAAACTATTAGATTGTCCCAACAAATTATCTTGCTTACGAAAGCGGCTCATTAAAAAGGGTGCCTTTATATTTAAAAAGTGGTCTAAAACACTAAATGTTGGTTTAACTAAATAATATTGTAAGTGAGTTGAAAAAGGTAGTAAATATTATTTTGATTAAAATCAACCATTTACATTAATATAAAAATTGGCCTAGTTATTGAATGTGACTAACTAAGAAAGTAACTAACATTAACACGCTTTTTAGAAGCGTAGGTTTTCAATAAGAGGTAACTAACATGGGTATATTCTCTCGATTCACCGATATAGTGAACTCCAATATCAACTCTTTATTAGATAAGGCTGAAGATCCAGAAAAAATGGTTCGTCTTATCATTCAAGAGATGGAAGATACGTTAGTCGAAGTCCGTTCTGTTTCGGCCAAAGCAATTGCCAACAAGAAAGATATTGTACGTCAAATCAATAGGTTGGAAGAAAATGCAGCAGATTGGCAGGCAAAGGCAGAACTGGCCATCAGCAAAGATCGCGAAGACTTAGCCCGAGCGGCGTTAGTTGAGCGTAAAAAGGCTGAAGATCATGTTTCTAGCTTGAGCGATGAGCTGTTGCTCGTTGATGAACAAATTTCGAAACTGCAAAGTGAAGTCGTACTCTTGCAAGAAAAATTGCTGGATGCGAAAAATCGCCAAAAAGCGATCATGTTACGTCAGAAGACTGCCAGTTCGCGTTTACAAGTGAAGCGTAAATTGGATAGTAGTAAAGTTGACGATGCAATGTATCGATTTGAACGTTACGAAAGCCGTATTGATGATTTAGAATCTCAAGTCGATGCTTATGACTTAGGTAAAAAATCCTTAGCCGATGAGTTTGCCGAATTGGAATCGGGCAATAAGGTTGATGATGAATTAGCCGCATTGAAGAAGAAAGTCGCAGCAAGCCAAGCCAAACCAGCGGCTAAAAAAGCGAAGTAAATTACCAGAATTAAGGAGTAGATCATGGATTTTGAAGTTTTAATGGCCCCAATAATTATTTTTTTGGTAATTGTTGCTCCGATCTGGCTAATTTTACATTACCGCAGTAAGCGTCAAGTCAGTCAGGGATTGACAGCTGACGAGTATGAAACCATTAAAGAATTAGCCTTAAAAGCAGAGCAAATGGCTGACCGTATCCATACTCTAGAAGCGATTTTGGATGCCGAATCACCGGAGTGGAGGAGTAAAGTATGACCATGAAACGTGAATTATATCGTGACCCATCCCGTGGCAAAATTGCTGGAGTGTGTGCTGGGTTAGCCGATTACTTTGGTTGGGAGCTGTGGTTAGTTCGTATTATTTTTGTTTCTGCGGTGTTACTTGCTGGGGGCCCATTTTTCATCGTGGCCTATGTCGCAGCATGGTTTATTTTAGATAAAAAACCAAGTGGACTGCAACGGGCTAAATCCCATATTTTTAATAAACAGCAGGGCAAAGGTTGGCACAATTACCCTGAAGAAGATAAAGCGGTAGAAGTTAAAACGAGGGTATGGCAGGCCGGCGAAACACCTAAGCAAGCATGCCATGATATTCGCGAACGTTTTGTTAATATTGAACAAAACCTGCGTAAAATGGAAACCTATGTTACCTCTTCAGAATTTCAGCTTAATCGAGAAATAAGTAAGTTGTAATCGTAAATATTCAAATAAAAAGCAGCTTTAACTAGCTGCTTTTTTATATATGAAGTGCCAATAAGTTTACGATTATTGGTTTTTTGTTGAATTAAATACCGGATGCCAGTGTTTTATTTGGTTTTTGTAAATATTATTTAACAATTTGCTGTGGGGTTTTAACAAGTCATTATCTTTTTCTTTGCAACTAAAGCTTTAAACTCTCAGCATAAATGTTGGGATTAAACACTCCCGTTGTGATTATGAAATTGAGATGTATGTCTAAACAATCAAAATATATTTCCAAGGAATATAACCAACAAGGCTTAATTGAATGGTTGCCAGCAGAAAATCAAATTTGGTCCGAACTCTATGCTCAACAAATTGCAGTTATAGAGGGGCGCGCCTGCGATGAATATATTCAAGGATTAAGCCAGCTAAAACTGCCTACTCATCGTGTGCCGCAACTAACAGAAGTGAATAGGGTGTTACAACAAAGTACTGGATGGCAAGTTAAACAAGTGCCCGCGCTGATCAACTTCGACGAGTTTTTTCACATGCTTGCCAATAAGCAGTTCCCCGTGGCAACTTTTATTCGTAGTCGCAGCGAGTTTGACTATTTACAAGAGCCGGATATTTTTCATGAAATATTTGGTCATTGCCCTTTATTAACCAATCCGGCTTTTGCACATTTTACCCATCGTTATGGCCAACTTGGTCATCAAGCAACAAAAGAACAACGGGCTTATTTAGCGAGGTTATACTGGTTCACAGTGGAATTTGGCTTATTAAATACATCACAGGGATTACGTATCTATGGTGGTGGTATTTTATCTTCCCCAGGGGAAACTCATTATGCGCTGGAAAGCGATACTGTTATTCGTCAGCCGTTAGATATTATTGAGGTGATGCGGACGCCATATCGCATCGACATTATGCAGCCCATATACTTTACTATTAATCAGTTACAACAGTTGGATGAAATAAGTCAGCAAGACATTATGACGTTGGTGACTCAAGCACAAAAGTTGGGAATGCATTCCCCTAAATTTGTACAAAAACATACAGCAAAGATAAGCTGTCCCTGATCCTGTAACCCTATGGAGAATTTATATGACGACATTAAGTCAGCAACAATGTGAAGCGTGCAACGCCGATGCACCAAAAGTTAGCGGTGAAGAATTGGCAGAATTAATGACTATGATCCCTGATTGGACGCCAATGGTCAGAGATAATATTCTGCAGTTAGAGCGAGAATTTACCTTTAAGAATTTTAAATTGGCAATGGCCTTTGCAAATCAAGTGGGGGAATTGGCTGAAGCTGAGTTTCACCATCCATCAATATTATTGGAATGGGGCAAGGTCACGGTAACGTGGTGGACTCACAAAATTAAAGGTTTACACCGTAATGACTTTATTTGCGCCGCTAAAACAGATGAGTTGTTAGGGTAAAGTGCTACTCAATTTGTACACTTTTTGACACTTAAATCAAAATTATGACGATTTAGTTGCACATCACAGTCATATTGTAATAATATCTTTACATCTTATCATCACTCAGGTTGTTATATGCGTTTGGAAATAAGCTGTCAGGATCGCCTTGGCATCGCGCAAGATATTTTGGTTCGCTATGAAATTGATTTGAAAGGAATTGAAATTGATAAAATTGGTAAAATTTATCTTCACTTCCCCAATATTGATTTTGCTGAATTCCAGCATCTTATGCCTGAAATTAGGCGTATAGAGGGTATTAGTGATGTTAAAACCACACCTTATATGCCCAACGAACGTGAAAAACATCAGCTAGCTACTTTACTACAAACATTACCTGACCCTGTGTTTTCTATTGATCCTAAGGGTCATGTAGTGTTGGTCAACGAAGCTGTAATTAATGGTTTAGAATTGCGCCCCATAGACATTAAAGGCCAGGAAATTAGTGACTTAGTCAAAGGCTTTAATTTCATTAAATGGATGGACAGTAAAGACTTACAGGTACAAACCACTAAAGTAAAATTCATTGAGCAAGACTATATCGCCGACATTATGCCGGTCATGGTCGCAGACGTGGAAGGTGGTAACATACTTGCTGGCGCAGTTTTAGTGCTTAAATCTGAATATCGATTAGGCCAACAAGTATCGGCTTTTAACCAATCCACCAATGAAAGTTTTACCGGAATTCAAGCGGCTAGTTCGGCAATGAAAAAGCTGATCAAAGAAGCGCGAAAAATGGCCGAGTTGGATGCCCCCTTACTTATTTTGGGGGAAACCGGCACAGGTAAAGAATTACTGGCGCGCTCTTGTCATCACGCTAGTCGCCGAGTTGAACAACCTTTCTTAGCGCTAAATTGTGCCTCTTTGCCCGATAATGTCGCTGAAACCGAGTTATTTGGCTACGGACCCGGTGCCTATGGTAACAACGGTGAAAGTAAAACCGGATTATTTGAACAAGCTGAAGGCGGTACCTTATTCCTAGACGAAGTCGGGGATATGTCGCCACAGTTGCAATCTAAGTTAGTGCGAGTTTTACAAGATGGTTGCTTCCGCCGTATTGGTGACGCCAAAGAAGTGCAAGTGGATGTACGTATTATCTGTACCACTCATAAAGAATTGGAACAATTAGTCTTAGATGGGCTTTTCCGCGAAGATTTGTATTATCGTTTGAATGTTATGAGCCTGATGATCCCGCCATTACGTCAACGTAAACAAGATATTATTGCCTTAGCTGAAACCTTTGTTAAACAACATAGCGGTAAATTAGGGCGTAGGCCGCCTAAGTTGAACCGTTCTTGTGTTGAATATTTACAGGCTTATTCGTGGCCGGGCAATGTTCGTCAATTGGAGAATGCCATTTATCGGGCGGTATCCTTGTTAGAAGGTAATGAACTGACTAAAGACAGTATCCAGTTGCCATCAACTAGTGCCGAAAATAATTTTTTCGCTGCCGAATTTGAAGGCAGTTTAGACGAAGCTGTAAAAGGATTCGAAAGAGACTTGTTAAAACGCTTGTATCCATCGCACCCAAGTACGCGCCAATTGGCTAAAAAACTGGGTCTAAGTCACACCGCTATTGCTAATAAATTACGTGATTATGGGATTAATAAAAAGTCTGTAAAATTATAGATACAATTTTGTAACCTTATTATTCCACCTATTCCTTTCCAGAGGCCTAAATCCGGCCTTTAATTGTTAGCAATGTATTTTGTATCACTAGTTGTACAAATGCATTGCTATCTTCCTATTTTAAAAGAATTTTTAGCACCTTCTCAAGCAAACGATTTTATTGTCTAGTAATCATTAATTATTGTCAGCAATAGAAGAATAAAGCATGAAAATAGATCCTACATTTAACCCCTTAGGCTGTGATGGTTTTGAGTTTGTCGAATATACGGCGGCTGATCCACAAGGTATTCAGGACTTAAAAAATTTGTTTGTGTCCTTGGGGTTTGCCGAAATTGCACAACATCGCGCAAAGCAGGTTTGGTTATATCGTCAGGGCGATGTCAATTTTATTGTCAATTCAGAACCTTCCTCACAAGCAGAGGATTTTTCCCGTCGCCATGGACCTAGTGTCTGTGGCATGGCCTTTAGGGTTGAGAACGCCAATAAAGCCATTAAGCATGCTTTACAAAATGGCGCTAAACAATTTATTGGTAATTTAGGGGTCATGGAATTGAACATCCCTGCCGTGTATGGCATTGGTGAAAGTACTCTGTATTTCGTTGACCGTTATGCTGATGCTTCAATTTACGATGTTGATTTCAAATTCTACACCGATTGGCAGCACCGCTTACAGCAAGCCAATGCGGGGTTAACCAGCATTGATCACCTCACTCATAATGTGAAGCGTGGCAATATGTCGGTGTGGGCCAATTTTTACGAGCGTATTGGTAACTTCCGCGAAATTCGTTATTTTGATATTGAGGGTAAATTAACCGGCTTGGTTAGCAAAGCCATGACGGCACCCTGTGGCAAAATTCGTATTCCAATTAATGAATCTTCCGATGATAAATCGCAAATAGAGGAGTTTATTCGTCAGTACAATGGCGAAGGGATTCAACACATTGCTTTGGCCAGTGATGATATATATGAGTCGGTGCGTTTACTTAAATCAAGAGGTTTGAAGTTTATGCAAACTCCGGATACTTACTATGAAAATGTCGATAAACGCGTGGCTGGTCATGGTGAAGATGTCGCGCAATTGCGTGAGCTCGGTGTTCTGATAGATGGTGCACCGATGAAAGATGGCATTTTATTGCAGATATTCACCGATACCGTCATTGGCCCGGTATTTTTCGAAATTATTCAGCGTAAGGGGAATGAGGGCTTTGGTGAAGGTAATTTTAAGGCACTATTTGAGTCTATAGAAGAAGATCAAATTCGCCGCGGTGTACTTCAAGGTAATACCCAAAATGCGTAAATGGATCCATTTTCCTAGACAGCAGGGGGTGACCTCGCGTCAGGCTCATGCTGATTTTCCGGAAGAAGCGATTTATGAGCGAGAAATAGGCCGCGAGGGATTTTTTGGCCCCGCGGCCCATATGCATCATAAACATGCACCGACCGGATGGTCAGATTGGCAGGGGCCATTGCGTCCTCGCTTATTTGACTTAAATCAACTGGATAGCATCACCACAGACAACCCTTGGGATGTGGGCGATATATTACATAATGCCCATTGCAAATATCGCCTGTGGCGCTGCGAAACCACTATGCCGCACTTAGTGCGTAATGCTGATGGCGATGAACTGCTGTTTATTCATCAAGGGCAGGGCGAGCTGTTTTGTGATTATGGTCACTTGACGGTAATTGAAGGCGATTACATTGTGTTACCGCGCTCGACTATGTGGCGTCTTGAACCCACTAATCCTATGACCATCTTAATGATTCAAGCTACTAACGATAGTTATCAATTGCCGGAAAAGGGCATGGTGGGGCCGCATGCGGTATTTGATGCGGCAATGCTCGATACGCCCGAAATTGATGCTAGCTTCATTCAGCAACAAAATGAAAACCCGTGGAAGGTGATTGTTAAACGTCACGAACAACAATCGCAAATTAGTTATCCCTATAATCCACTGGATGCCATTGGTTGGCATGGAGACTTAACGGTGGTAAGAATTAATTGGCGAGCATTTCGGCCATTAATGAGCCATCGCTATCACCTTCCACCATCGGCACATACCACTTTTGTGGCGAGCCGCTTTGTGGTCTGTACTTTTGTACCGCGACCTATTGAGAGCGATCCCGGAGCCTTGAAAGTACCGTTCTATCACAGTAATGATGATTTTGACGAAGTACTGTTTTATCACGCTGGCGACTTCTTCAGCCGCGATAATATTGATTGTGGCATGGTGACGTTTCATCCTGCTGGTTTTCCCCATGGGCCACACCCCAAAGCATTTGCTGCTGGACGAGAGAATAAAAAGACCTTTACCGATGAAGTGGCAGTGATGCTGGACACCCGCGATGCCTTAATCGTGGAGGATAGCGCCACTAAAGTTGAAAATCCGCAATATGTAAATAGCTGGAAAGGACAAAATAAATGAAATTAGCCACACTTAAAGATGGCAGTCGCGACGGTAAATTAGTATTGGTAAACAGGCAGTTAACTCAAGCAACTTTGGTTGATGCAGTTGCAGAAACCATGCAACAAGCGTTGGATAACTGGGCCGAAGTTGAGCCAAAACTACAAAATATTTATACACAATTAAATAATGGTGAAGTCCTGCAAAGCTTTATATTCGAGCAAGCAGAATGTGAATCACCTTTGCCACGAGCTTATCAATGGGCCGATGGCAGTGCCTATGTAAACCATGTTGAATTGGTACGCAAAGCCCGTGGCGCAGAAATTCCAGACAGCTTTTGGCATGATCCATTAATGTATCAAGGCGGTTCCGATAGTTTTATCGGTCCTCGTGACAATATTGTCGTCAGTAGCGAAGAATGGGGAATCGATTTTGAAGCCGAAGTGGCAGTGATCACCGATGACGTACCGATGGGAATTAACAGCGACCAGGCAGAACAACATATTAAGTTACTGATGCTGGTAAATGACGTGTCGTTACGCGGTTTAATCCCTGCCGAATTAGCCAAAGGATTCGGTTTTTTTCACTCCAAACCTTCGTCCGCTTTTTCGCCGGTGGCAATAACTCCTGACGAATTGAAAGGGCAATGGTACGGCAGTAAAGTGCATTTACCTTTATTATCTGAATATAATCAAAGTGCATTTGGTCAACCTCAGGCAGGCGAAGATATGACATTTAGCTTTGCTGACCTTGTTGCCCATGCAGCAAAAACGCGCAAGCTTTGCGCCGGTAGTATTATTGGCTCCGGCACGGTATCCAACAAGCAGGGTACTGAGCATGGAAGTGCGATTGCCGATGGCGGCGTGGGGTATTCCTGCATTGCGGAATTACGTATGATTGAAACCATTCGTGATGGTAAACCTTCAACTGCCTTTATGGGGTTTGGAGACAGGATTAAAATCAGCATGCGAGATCATCAGGGGCAATGCATTTTTGGTGAAATTAATCAGCAGGTGATAAAAGGGTAGCATTATGTCGTTGAAACTTTATGGTTATTGGCGCTCTTCAGCAAGTTATCGAGTCAGAATTGCGCTTAATTTAAAGCTACTTGAATACGAATATATACCAGTTCATTTAGTCAAAGATGGTGGCCAACAATTTAGCGGTGAGTATGTTGGTCTTAATCCTTCATCCTTAGTGCCTACTTTGGTGGATGATGATGAAGACATTATTTTGAATCAATCCTTAGCCATTATTGAATATTTAGATGAGCGCTATCAACAAGGTACTCAGCTTGTCCCCAGCCATAAATTAGAACGGGCGAAAGTGCGTACTATTGCACAAGATATTGCTTGTGATATTCAGCCATTGGCCAACTTGCGAGTGATGAACTACATCGGCGAACAATACGAATTGAATCAACAACAAAAGTCTGATTGGGCACAACATTGGTTAGGTAAAGGCTTACGCAGTCTTGAGCAGCGATTGCAAAACAGTGCGGCAGATTTTTGTTTTGGCTTTAATATCACCATGGCAGATGTATGTTTAGTGCCACAGGTATATAACGCGTTGCGTTTAGGCATGGACGTTAGTTGTTATCCAGCAATCAACCGCGTGTATAAAAACTGTATGGATAATCTCGCTTTTGAGCATGCTCAGCCAGAGAACCAGGATGACGCAGAGCTATAACTTGCCTGCGCTACTATTACGCTGCTATTTTACGGCGGCGTAGCCATTTAAAACTGAGTAGGTTGCGTAGTATTTCATACAAAATACTAGCAAGCACACCACCTATTAGGCCACAGAGTATCGCGGCTTGATGCAAGGGAATAGTGGCCTGATATTTGGCAATAGTCTCTCGCGCAATATCATGATCTATATGTTTGGCTAGTTGCCACAATTGTTGCCATAGACTCTGCGACAATAATTGACGCTGTTGTTTTAAGTAATTGAAACGCTCAAATTGCTGCTGAATAGGCGCGGCTTCTCGTTGAAATAATTTTTCCTGACTTTGTTGATGGCGTTCAATCAGCGCAGCAATAGAACCATTAAACATTTCATCAGCTAGTTTTTGGTAAGGAGTAATGTTTAATTGAGCTTCGAGGAAATGGGCGTCAATGCGCTGTACGTATTGATTTACCCAGTTAGGCAGCTGTACCCCCAATAATAGTCCAGTGGCAAACACTAACATTGATAAATAATGATTCAATATTGTCATTGTGGCTGACCTCAATTACCTAAGTGAACACAACGTACACAAACAAAAATGGCACCCGTAGGTGCCATTTTTAACATGAATGCCTTAGTTATAATACTGCTACTAATGCCTCAGCCAGCGGTTCAACATTTTTGGTGTTAATGCCGGCAATATTCACGCGGCTTGAACCTACTAAATAAACGCTGTGCTCGTTGACTAATTTATTCACCTGTTCAGGGGTAATACATAAGAACGAGAACATGCCTTTTTGCTGATTAACAAAGCTAAAGTCTTTGCTCGCGCCTTTTTCGACTAATTTATTCACCAAAAGGGCGCGTAGATTTTGCATACGTTCACGCATATCGGTTACTTCGCTCATCCACAACGCTTTTAACTGCTCATCGTTAAGGATGATATCCACCAAAGCACCACCGTAAGAAGGCGGCATAGAGTAAATACCACGCGCCACATTTTGAATTTGTGATTGGGTAATATTTTTTGACTGGCTGTTGGCATTGATCATCGCCGCCAAACCAACACGTTCACGATACAAACCGAAGTTTTTAGAACAAGAAGCCGCAATTATCACTTCTGGTAAGTTTTTGGCTAATAAGCGAATGCCATAAGCATCTTCATCTAAACCATCACCAAAGCCTTGGTAAGCCACATCGATGAAAGGAATAAAACCGGTATTTTGCGCAATTTCTAATACGGTTTGCCATTGTTCTTGGGTTAAATCGGCACCGGTTGGGTTATGGCAGCAGCCATGTAGCAACACCACATCGCCTTTTTTAACTTTGGCTAAGGCTTCAGCCATTTCATCAAATTTAATACAGGCATTGGCTTTATCGAAATACGGATAGGTTTCGATTTTAAGGCCCGCATTACCAATTAACGGAATATGGTTGGCCCATGTTGGGTCACTAACCCAAACTGTTAATTCTTTGTCACAGCGAGTTAATAACTCAGCAAGAATACGTAATGCACCACAGCCACCTGGGGCTTGTACTGCTGACACGCGATCTTCAATTAGTGCTGGGTGACCTTTACCTAAAATCAACTGCAACATGCCATCAATGTAACCTTGCACACCCTGTGGGGTGATGTAGGTTTTAGAGGTTTCTGATGCTAATAAGCGAGTTTGTGCTTGCTGAACTGCATTTAAAATCGGCGTATTACCAGATTCGTCTTTATAAACACCCACACCCAAGTCAATTTTGTTTGGATTGCTATCTTGTTTATAAGCAGCAGATAAACCTAAAATCGGGTCAGCAGGGAGTTGCGGTAATACTTCAAACATGATGGCCTCTAACAGTAAATGGTTAACAAAAAGTATGGATGGCGGTGAGCTCGGTAAGCCCTTTAATCGCAGGGCTATTATGACACTTAGATTATTAAAAACGAAGATGAAAACGCTACAATCTATAACTAAAAGTATTTTATACCAATCCCCATTAATAAGTGCACACTAGAGAGCACTAATTAATGGGGTTTGGTATTATGGCTGACAGCAACGTTGCTTTAAGTCAAAATCACTTATCTTAAAAAGTATAATAAAAATAATATGCCTACTCAAAACCCTAAAACGGCGACATTACCCGACATTCACCCTAATATACCACGCTTAGGTAATCGGTTTACTCAAGGTGTTGGTTGGCGAGTTTTACGTTTGCTGGGTTGGTCGTTTGAGGGAGAATTTCCCACTCATAGCAAGTTTGTTGCTGCGGTGGCGCCGCATACCTCTAATTGGGACTTTGTGCTGGGTATGGCTGCTGTTTTTGCGTTACGTTTAAAACTGTCTTTTTTAGGTAAGCACAGTATTTTTATCTGGCCGATTGCTGGATGGTTGAAACATTGGGGTGGCATTCCGGTAGAACGTTCGCGTAAGCATGGCATTGTAGGACAATTAGTTGAACAATTTGCCGGGTCTGAACAGATGATTTTGGCAGTCGCGCCGGAAGGTACTCGTAGTAAAGTGAAAAAGTGGAAAAGTGGTTTTTTACAAATAGCCAATCAGGCCGACGTCCCTTTATTACTGATTTATTTGGATTTTAACAAAAAGGTCGTGGGCTTTGGTCCGTGTGGACCGGTCACTAGCGACTTAGATTTTGAAATGCATAAAGTCAGAACATTTTATTCCAGCATTCAAGCTAAACATCCAGATAAAGCCTAGATTTAACTCTTAGTTTAGGCTCGTCAAATAAAAAAGTGATTTTTTAAATTAATCTTGAACTAAACACGGATCCGCTTACCTAACATTATGCAGTTAGCAAGTAGTAGCTAAAGTGTGTTCCAAGTTGAGTGTATTTTATCCCGCCTTATTTTAGGCGGGATTTTTTTATAATTCTCTTTAAATTCTGTTGAATTTCTAATTCCATAGTTTTCATAGTCTTAGTTAAATCTATCCTCAAGTATCGTTAAATATACCCAATGTCGTTTGGAATGGAGGAGCTAATCCACTAAAATAGCTGTTGTTATGACGTAGCAGAGTCAATTTTATGGATGAACAAGGGAGAGCTTAATGAGAACTATGTTAAGGATTGGATTATATTTGGCCGTCGTCGCGATTTGCTCGTTATCAGTGTATTTATAGAGCTATATATCGTTTTTTATTACTGATTTAAATGAAACGCCGCATACCTTAGGTATTGCGGCGTTTTTTGTTGGTATTTGTAATGTTAAAAGAGTGATCGTTAACAATTACTGAGTGCTATGTATTGTTGCTTCTATGGTTTTTATAAAATCTTCGTCTTCGGGTTTAGTCATCGAGCTAAATGAATCCACCACTTCGCCTTTAGCATTGACTAAATATTTATAGAAATTCCACTTGGGTGTGGTGCCTGATTTTTCAGCTAGCATTCGGTACAAAGGGTCAACATCATCACCGCGTACGGCAATGGGCTCAAACATTGGGAATTTCACCCCGTAAGTTAATTCACATAATTCAGCCGTCTTACCTTCATCGCCATCTTCTTGCTTAAAATCATGAGAAGGGAAACCTAATACGTAAAATCCTTGATCTTTGTATTTTGCATAGAGGTTTTCTAAGCCTTCGAATTGCGGGGTGAAGCCGCAATAACTAGCGGTATTAACGATCAATAACGTTTTGTTGGCATAGCTCTCACAGAAATTGACTGTTTCTTGGGAGTTGAGTTTACGTTTGACGAATTTCAGTAGTGACGGACAGCTGTCGGCTAAGGCACTGCTGGAAAATAGCACTAGCATGATAACGGCGAGTTTTTTCATTTAGATTCTCCTTGTTGTATGTTTCATTTTACGATTGCTTTAGAGTAAATCGCCACTGCTATTTGCCACCTTTAGCCTAAATACGGTTAAATGTGGTTTTTTATGACGGTTTTTATTACACATGCTCAAGATTTTCCCGCAACGACTTTTTATGGCCCTGTTGGGGCTGACACTAACAGCCTGTGTAGCTACAGATACCAGACCTTCAAAGGAAGAAATAACTTCCAGCCCAATTAAAACTATTTCTGCCATACAACAACATAACATTGATGGTGGAAAATTAACCTTAGAAAAAATCATGTCCGATCCAGATTGGCTAGGTCGTCAACCTGAATCTCCCTTTTGGTCCGATGATAGTCAAGCCGTGCTATATAGCCGTAAGCGCCATGGGCAGGCATTAACTGATCTTTGGTACAAACCTTTATCTGTAGCTGATAATGGCTCGCAAGTGGGATTGGCACAATTACATCAGCATGATTACAGTCAACGGGTATTGAATCGTGATCGTAATAAAGCGGCGTGGCTGTTTTCCGATAATCTTTTTGTAAAAGACTTAGCAACTGGCGAGGTTAAACAACTAAGCCGTGGTGGCTATCCGCCGACTAATATTCAGTTTTTAAATGATGGCCGTATCAGTTATCAAATAGGTAATGGGGTATATGCCATTGACCCCAGTAGTGGTCTGACTGAACAGTTGGTAAGTTGGCAATTTGCGGAAGCACCACAGGCCTTGCCTGAGGCGAAAGATTATATTGCGCAGCAACAGCATAAATTAATTGAAACCGTTGCTAAACAACGTCAACAGCGTCAACAAGCATTCGACTATCAACAACAACTTCAACAACAAAATCCTACATTGGCTCCAGCCGCATTTTATTTTCCAGAGGGTTTAATAACTAACACAGCCAGCTTATCCCCTAATGGTCGATGGTTATTATTGGTTGTGCAAAAGCCCGCTGCTGAAAAGCAAGAACAAGATATTATGCCTGATTACATTAATGAAAACGGTCGAATTGAAGCTCAGCAAGCCCGTACTATGGTGGCAGACAGTGAGCCGCGTAATCAGCAAATTTGGTTAGTGGATATTCAACGGCATCAGCAGCATGAACTTAGTTACAGCTCGTTGCCGGGTTATAACGAGGACGTATTAGCCGCAGTGAAGCAACAAAATGCCGAATTAAAAGGTGAGTCTTATCAAGTCAATCGTTTGCCAAGGGCAATTGGCTTGTTGTCTGATTGGTATTGGTCTGCGGGTGCCATTCGGTGGCAAGCCAATGGTAATGATGTAGCGATTATGCTGGAAGCTTGGGACAACAAAGATCGTTGGTTAACCACTGTGGATTTTGCAAAAAAGTTACTTCAAACCCAAGAGCGTTTACATGATGATGCATGGATCAACTACCGCTTTAATAGTTTTGGCTGGCTGAATAAAAGTAGCACCTTGTATTATCTTTCCGAAAAATCCGGTTATGCCAATCTCTACACTCAAGTACCGGGTAAAAGGGCCCAAGCATTAGTTAGCGGTGCCTTTGAGGTGGATAACATCAGCATCAGTGCCGATGATAAAAACATTTATTATCAGGCCAATAAAACCCATCCAGGAATTTATGAAGTGTATCGTGTTGATGTAGACAATGGTCAACATCAACAACTGACTAACTTGGGTGGTATGGTTGAATATCAATTAAGTCCCGATGAGTCTAAATTATTATTAACCTATTCTAGCTTAACCTTGCCGCCAGAATTATATGTGCAAGATGCGTCACCACAGGCACCAATACAGCGTTTAACCCATACTGTCAGTGATGAGTTCTTATCTTACAATTGGAGTGCGCCGGATATTGTCGCGGTTCCTTCTAGTCACGGCCAACAACCAATATTTTCCAGAGTCTATCAACCGCAAAAAGTCTTAGAGGGTGCTGCACGCAGAGCGGTGATTTTTAACCATGGTGCAGGCTATTTACAAAATTCCCATCTTGGATGGTCGACTTATTTTCGTGAGTTTATGTTCCATAGTTTATTGGTAGAACAAGGTTATGTGGTGATGGATATGGATTATCGCGCGTCAAGAGGGTACGGCCGCGACTGGCGTACTGCCATATATCGGCAAATGGGTACTCCGGAAATTGAAGACCTTGTTGATGGTGTCGATTGGTTGGTGGAAAACGCTAATGTAGATCGTCAACGCATTGGTACTTATGGTGGTTCCTACGGTGGCTTTATGACCTTTATGGCAATGTTCAAACAGCCAGAGCTTTTTCAAGCTGGTGCGGCATTACGCCCAGTAAGTGATTGGGTCTATTACAACACTGAATACACCTCGAATATTTTGAATACACCGGACGTTGACCCTATTGCCTACCAACGTAGTTCACCGATTTATTTTGCTGAAGGCCTACAAAAACCACTACTGATTAATGCGCCTATGGTAGATAGCAATGTGTTTTTTGTGGATGTAGTGCGTTTAGTACAACGTTTTATTGAGCTGGAAAAACAGGACTTTGAAACTGCCATATTCCCAGTGGAATCTCATGGGTTTGTGCAGCCTAGTTCATGGTTAAATGAGTACCGTAAAATCTATAAGCTGTTTGAAGAAAATCTTTAAGGATTCGCTGAGGTTAAATATTAAAAAGGGCAGCTAGTGCGCGCCCTTTTTTATTTTCCTATATTACGATTTCGCCGTGAAATAAGCCAGGTGGTGCTTATCCAGATCAGTCCACAAATTGTGCCGTATAAATGGGCATCAATGGCGACATTGGCATCAATAAATTGCGCCAGTTCAGTGCTGGCACCCACAGCCTGTTCATAAATTATCTTGGCAATTACACCGAGCATCAGCAGCCAACCGGAGCGACGGCCATGTTTTATATCTTGTCTGGCTCCCCAAACAAATAACCCATGTAAGGCCCCGGATAAACCAACATACCATTGCATTTGTGGGGACAAAATCAATAATCCCAGTCCGGTACCTAGGGTCATAATCAACATTAAATACAAATAGGAAGAGGTTTTATAATCATCACCATGCAGCGCCCAAAGCAATATCACACCGCCGCTATTGAGTAATAAGTGATTGAAGTTGCTGTGCAGAAAATGGCCAGTTATCAGGCGCCACCACTGTCCTTGTAAAATGGCCTCACGTTCATAAACTAAGTGACTATAAATGTGGTCGTTAAATAAAAAGAATAATAAGGCGATCAGCAAGATCGTTAACGGGCCAGCCAGCTGATGACGTTGTAATGGAAATGCCAAAAGACCTCCAAAAATTACCGAAAATTAGCCATAGTTAGATTTGCTATCAAACACGGCATTGATACACTTAATTCATATTAACTATAAAAGAGACAGCTCGATGTCGAATCTCGTCCTACAGCAAGATGCGCAATCATTGCATATTATTATCAACCGCGCTGAAAAAAAGAACTCATTAACCTATGCCATGTATGCGGAATTGGCTGAAGCTATCGAGGCCGCCAAGGATAACGACAATATTCGGGTTATCCGCATTAGTGGCGCCGGTGATTGTTTTACCGCCGGTAACGATTTAGCGGATTTTGTCAGTGCTGCCAAAAATGCCGATGTGTCGCCAACGGTGCGCTTTATGAAGGCATTAATGCAATGTCCAAAACCCGTAGTTGCACAAGTGCATGGCTTGGCTGTTGGTATTGGCACTACCCTGTTATTGCATTGTGATTTAGTTTATTGTGCCACTGGCACTAAGTTTGTTTTGCCCTTTATTAACCTCGGTTTAGTGCCTGAGTATGCATCGAGTTATTTGCTACCTAAATTAGCCGGCCATCATAAAGCTGCCGAATGGTTAATGTTAGGCGAGCCTTTTGATGCCGAGCAGGCACAACAGTGTGGTTTAGTGAATGGGGTATTGCCTATCGCCGAGTTATCCTCCTATGTTGACACCATCATTGCCAAATTGGTGGCTAAACCGCATTTCGCGATGCAGCAAACTAAGGCTTTAATGAAAAGCCAACATCAACAGGTGTTAACTCATATGGATGAAGAGTTGGACATTTTTATTGAGCAATTATCTAGCGAGGCGGCCAAAGAAGCCTTTGCCGCATTTTTGGAAAAGCGCGCACCAGATCCGACTAAGTTTCGCTAAGGTATATATCTAAGATAAACAGCGTCTAGCAATTTATCATAAACAAAAGGTCAGTTTCGTCATCTTCAGGTATGATTTCGGTAACTCGATGAAGATGTCGGGGCACAGATGTAATATATTGAGTTATAACGGTTTTATTTCGTAAAAATTTGGAGTGTCAGTGTTTTATTCCACATTAAAGAATGTTTTGGTCGTGGCTTTATCAAGCCTTCTATTCATCAGTGTCAATGTTAGTGCCCAAACGTCTGCACAAGATCGTGATCCAGAAGCGGGCACTGGTTATCAGCAAAAACAGGCCTTAAAAGGCAAAAAGTACATGATCAGCGTTGCCAATCCCTACGCGGGATGGGTGGGCAAACGCATTCTAAAACAAGGTGGTAGTGCCGTGGATGCCGCTATTGCCATGCAGGCCGTATTGACCTTGGTTGAACCTCAGTCTTCGGGCATTGGTGGCGGCGGCTTCATGTTGTATTGGGATAATAAAGCTAAAAAACTAACTAGTTTTGATGGCCGCGAAACTGCGCCTAGTAAAGCTAATGCCTTCTTATTTATCGATAAATTAGGCAAGGTAGCCTCTTGGCGTGATGCGGTGCAGGGCGGTCGTGCTGTAGGGGTTCCCGGTGTACTTAAAGCATTAGAAATGGCCCATAAGCAATTTGGTAAGTTAGAGTGGGCGAATTTATTTTATGATGCAGCGTCACTTGCTGAGAAAGGCTTTGTAGTATCCCCTCGATTAGCAGAACTATTGGCTAAGGAAATTCATCCCGGCCTTAAAAAATTAGCGCCAGCAAATCGTTATTTTTATCCCTATGGTCAACCTTTGCAAGCAGGGGATAAAGTGATTAATAAGCGATTAGCGGAGTCGCTTTTAGGCATCGCTAAAGAAGGTACTGATTTCTTCTACAAAGGACCGTTATCTAAAGACATTGTTAAGGCAGTGCAAGGATCAGAAGTTAATCCTGGCTTGTTGAGCTTGGAAGATTTAGCCAATTACAAAGCCATTGAGCGTCCACCGGCTTGTGGTAATTACAAACAGCATCAGATATGTAGTATGGGCCCACCCAGTTCAGGGGGCTTAAGCGTGCTACAAATACTCACTATGTTGGAAGATAAAGGCTTAGAGAAAATGGCGCCCAATAGTCTGCAGGCGTTGCATTTGTTCACCCAGGCCTCCCGTTTAGCTTACGCTGATCGCGACACCTATATGGCCGATACTGATTTTACCCATTTACCTTTTGGGGCATTAATCAACCCTAGCTATTTACAGCGTCGAGCGGAAAAAATTGACGCTAACAAGGATATGGGACGGGCTAAAGCCGGTCAGCCTTATTCTCGAACATTACTGAGTATCGACAATTCTTATGAAATTCCTAATACCAGCCACTTCTCTATTGTCGACCAAGAGGGTAATGCGGTTTCCATGACCACTACTATTGAAATGGGCTTTGGCTCAGGGGTCATGGTCGGTGGCTTTTTGTTGAATAATGAAATGACTGATTTTGCTAGCCAGCCACAAATTGGCGATCAGTGGGTACTGAATCGTATTGAGCCGGGTAAACGTCCACGTAGTTCAATGGCGCCGACCATGGTGTTCGACCAAAAAGGTGAGTTAAGCTTATTAATAGGCTCACCGGGCGGCAGTCGTATTATTAATTATGTGGCACAAAGTCTGATTGCGGTTTTAGATTGGGGATTAGATGTGCAAGAGGCGATCAATTTACCGCGGGTGACGAATCGTAATAGCTCCACCGACCTAGAAAAAGGCACCAACCTCGAACGACTAGAACCGCTGTTAGAAAAAATGGGCCATAAGGTAGTCGTGCGAGATTTGAATAGTGGCTTACACGGTATTCAAATTATCAATGGTGAGTTGATTGGCGGAGCCGATCCACGTCGAGAAGGTGTGGTCGTCACCGAATAGTGACGAACTGGATAAATTAGTGGTAGTTGGCTTCAGATACGGAGTCAACACGCCAATGGCCATCGACCTTTACCATGCTAGCAACACGGATATCTTCAATTTTTTTATCTTGACGGTAACCGGTAAAAAATACATTCACTTTTGAGTTTTTCGAGTATTGGGTACGCATTTTATTGCCGCCAGTATCAAGGGTAATCTCTACTTTGTTCATGTCATAAGATAGATTCAATACATGCCGTTGTACGACTTGATTGACAACGTAACGTTGTAACAAGGTTGTCATTCTGGGTGAGCTTAGGTACAGCGCCTGATCCAAATTTTGTTTATTATAAATTCCATCGAAAAAATTAAGCGCAGTGTCTTCAGGTGTAGCATCAATAGCTGGTGGGGGTAACACATCTTCGGTGCAAGCAACTAAACTACATAAAACCAATAGAACCAACACAATACGATTTTTCATTAATGACCCCAAAACTGGTGTGCAAGATAAGCCCAGTCTGCGTCGATTAAGCCAAAATGTAAAGTCTGCGGTATTAGCTAGGGGTTGCTAAAACATAAACCGCCATTGTTGTTAGGTTAATGTTTATACGCTTTATGCTTTTGATATTAATGAATTTTAGGTGAAGAGGGGCAACCGTTTATATAACAGCTTAATGATGCCGGTTGCTCATCATTAAGCTGGATGAGAATTAGGTACGGGTTACATCGACAAAGATTTTTAGCTTTTGTCCTGGTTGTAAGTACTTTTTAATATTCAAATGATTCCAACGCTGAATATCCGCAATAAGCACCTTAAATTTATCGGCAATGCGAGCTAACGAATCGCCGTTACGTACGGTGTAGGTCAATGTGCGCATAACCGAACTATCGGTTTGTTGAGTACTGGCTTTATCCATCCATACCACTAGCTCTTGACCGAGGTGCAGTGGATCAGTTGGTGCCATGCCATTCCATTTGGCTAAACTGCGTAAGTTAACCTTATATTTACGGCTCAAATCCCAAAAATTATCGCCGGATTTGACGATGTGTTTAAAGCTGTAAGAGCCACGCTTGGTGGTTTGTGTTGCTTCTAAACGTTGATCTTCTGACAACGAATAAAAATCTAAAGATTTGAGTGCGACTGGTACTAAAAGATGATCACCAGCAACGATCATATTGCCTTTAATGTCGTTTACATCACGAATAACTTCCACAGTGGTATGGTATTTTTTGGCCATTTTAATCAGGCTGTCGCCGCTGCGGACTTTATGACGGACCCAGTTTAGGCGTTTTTTCTGGTCAACTTCTGCTAGCGCGATAATGAAGTTATCGACTTTATCAATAGGCAGTAATAATTGATGAGGGCCATCTGGGTCGGTAGCCCAGCGGTTATAACCGGCATTTAAAGCATGTAATTCTTCAACTGTCATATCGGCTAATTCAGCGGCCAAGGCTAAATCAATTTGCGATCCGGTATCTACCAATTGGGTCACGGGCTTGTTGTCCATGGCGTACCAGTTGTCATCAAACTCTGGGTGATTGCGTAAAATGTCTGCCAAGGCTAATAATTTTGGCACGTAGGCGCGGGTTTCTTTGGGTAAATCTAAAGACCAAAAATCAGTAGCTTTACCTTTCTTTTTGTTGGCATTAATGGCGCGGCGAACACGGCCTTCACCACTGTTATAGGCGGCTAGTGCATGTAGCCAGTTACCATCAAAACGGTCATGTAAGTAACTGAGGAAGTCCATTGCGCCTATTGTCGCGGCGGTAACATCGCGGCGACCGTCATACCACCAGCTCTGTTTTAAACCAAAACGTTTGCCGGTTGCTGGAATAAACTGCCACATCCCGGCAGCACGGCCATGAGAATAAGCAAAGGGGTCGAAAGCACTTTCGACAATGGGCAGTAATACTAACTCAAGGGGCATTCCACGCTGTTCAATTTCTTCAATAATATGAAACAAATATGGAGTTGCGCGTTTGGTTACTCGTAACATGTAATGGGGGTGTTTGAGGTACCAGTTTTTCTGATTGGTTACTCGCCGATTGTCCGGCACATGCATATTTAACTGGTTACGTACTCGTTGCCATAAATTAGTAATTTTGGGTTCTTCTGGTGCGACTGCTATTATTGGCTCAATGTCCGCAGCCTCGGGGTCAACCACGAATTCCACTTCTTCGACAGGGTGATTAACCGGAATAATACCGGATTGTAATTGCTCACAATGAGGCTCTTCATTATGTGGTTCTGTGGCACATTGCTCCGTAACTAAGGTAGCAATGTCTTGCTCTTCTTGCTGTTGTTGGTCGACAACATCGGCGTTGTCCATGGTCGACATACAACCACTCACTAATATCCCTAAAATGACAATGACATGTTTATACATTGAATACGGCGTTCCTATTATTGCTTTTATATGGAAAAGCGCTACGGCATTGAAACCGTTACTGGCTCACTAATCTAATGGGTTCATTGTACCGGTTAAAACTGATCTTTCCAGCGCCTTAACTCCGCAAAAATATCCTTACGAGAGGATAGTTTACGTTGACAGTACTGTTCCACCGCTTTTTTGATACTGGCAGTATGACAACGTAAAAACGGATTAATTCTAAGTTCTTGACGAATACTGGTCGGTACGGTGGGCTTTAGTTTTCGCCGCTGGGTATGGGCCCAATCCGCATAGGACGCCAAGACATGATTATCGGCATCGACTTCTAAAGCAAAGGCAATATTGGCTAAGGTGTACTCATGGGTACAGTACACAGGGGTATCGCCGGGCAAGGCGGCTAGTTTTTGTAACGAAGTGTAAAGTTGTACGGCGGTGCCACCTAATAAGCGGCCACAGCCGACGGAAAACAGGGTGTCGCCACTGAATAGGCCAGTTTCTCCATAATAGGCAATGTGATCGGTGGTATGTCCGGGTATATTAAGTACGCTAAATGTGAGCGCTGGCGAATCGATAACCACCTTATCGCCTTCTGTGACAATGTAATCGACGGCAGGGATGCGTTGATCATCGGCAGCGTACACTTTGGCATCAGGAAAATGGTTTTTTAACTCAACTATTCCGTCAATATGATCGGGATGATGATGGGTGACCAGAATCGCACTTAAGGTTAATTGTTGTTGCTGCAAGTAGGCCAATACTGGCGATGCATCGCCGGGATCGACCACTACACATTTTGTTTGTTGCTCAATACACCAAATGTAGTTATCTTGGAATGCATTAATTGGGGTTATTTTCATGGTTTTGACAACTCTGTATAAATGACAACAATGTCGATAATGATATCAATAACTGTAGCGCATGACCTCAGGGTATTACACATGAAACCGGCTTATCTACCTGACAGACTTAATTATCCTCGGCGCTGGCACGAACTGCCCTTAGGGGAGTGTATTCGTCGTGAAACCGAGCAGGTGTTACAGCAACAATGTCGGCAATTTTTTGGCTACCATATGGTGATGCTAGGGGATTTAAGCTGTCAGCTTGATCTTAGCGAATGTGCGATCAAACACAAAGTTTTGCAAACAAATAAATCGGCTGAGTACGGAGGTTTACTCTCCATGTCCGAGTCCTTACCCTACCAAAAAAATGCCATCGATGCATTTGTGTTAGCCCATGAGTTAGATTTTGCTCATGATCCGCACCAGATTTTGCGTGAAGTGAATCGTGCCATCATCCCTAACGGGCATGTGGTGATCAGTGGTTTTAATCCACTGAGTCTGGCTGGGTTAACGCGTTTTTTACCTTTAGAGCGTAATAAAACTTTACGCCAAGCGCGATTTTTTACGGCTAGTCGAATTAAGGATTGGTTGCAGTTACTCGGTTTTGAAATCATCAGTGATAAGCGCACGGTGCATAATGCACTGCTGTTTGAGGGCATGACACAACAGGATAATAAATGGCAGCGCTTTAAGCGCGATTATTTAAGCTTCAGTGGTTCGGTTTATGTGATTACCGCCAGAAAACGGGAATCCACTTTAACCATGATTAAACCTAAATGGCGCCACTCACCCAAATTTTCGACAGTAGGGGCCAGTGCGCAAGCGTGGCATCGCAATCGGTAATATTCACCGTCGACAAGGTTCTGTATTTAAATTCATAAACCTAATTAAAAAGCCGGAATGTCCGGCCTTTTAAATATCAAACTAGCTTACTTAACCTTCATACCGGGTTTAGCGCCAGTGTGTGGCTCCATTACCCACAAGTCTTTACCGCCGGGGCCGGCGGCTAATACCATGCCTTCGGATATACCAAAGCGCATTTTACGTGGGGCTAAGTTGGCCACCATTAAGGTTAACTTACCTTGCAGGTCTTCTGGGGCATAAGCGGATTTAATGCCGGCAAAAACCTGTTTGGTTTCGCCGCCTAAATCTAACTCTAGGCGTAATAATTTTTCAGCGCCTTCAACATGCTCGGCTTTGGCAATCAAGGCCACACGTAAATCAACCTTGGCAAAATCGGCAAACTCAATAGTTTCGCCAATGGGGTCTTTGGCTAATTCACTATCAGGATCTTTGGCGGCTTTATCGTTACTGATTTTTAAATCTTCTTTGGATGCTTCCACCACGGCGTTTACCTTATCCATATCTACTCGTTGCATTAACGGCTTGAACTTATTGATGGCGTGGTCGCTTAATACGCTTTGGGCACTATCCCAGCTTAATTCATCGTTGAAGAACTCTTCGGCACCTTTGGTTAATTCCGGTAATACCGGTTTAAGGTACACGCTTAGAATACGGAACAGGTTAATGCCCAGTGAACACACTTCATGAGTGAATTGCTGTTTGCTGTCGTCTTTAATGCTTACCCAAGGGGCATTGGCATCAATAAACTGATTGGCTTTGTCAGCAAGGGCCATAATTTCGCGAATAGCTTTATTGTATTGACGTTTTTCAAAAGCTTGGGCAATACCCTCTGAGGCATTTTGGAATTCGGCCACTAGCTCAGGCTCAATAACATTCGCCGACAACTTGCCGTCAAAACGTTTGGTAATAAAGCTGGCACAGCGGCTGGCAATATTCACTACCTTACCGACTAAATCGGAATTCACTTTTAACACAAAGTCGTCAAAGCTCAGATCAATATCGGTAACGCTGTCGTTAAGTTTACTGGCGTAGTAATAACGTAAATATTCTGGATTAAGATGCTCTAAGTAGGTACGGCCTTTAATGAAGGTACCTTTAGACTTAGACATCTTGGCACCGTTTACGGTAATAAACCCATGCACGTTAACGCCAGTAGGCTTACGGAAGCCTGCGCCTTCGAGCATGGCTGGCCAGAATAACGAGTGGAAATAGGTAATGTCTTTACCAATAAAATGGTATAGCTCGGCGGTAGAATCTTTGCCCCAATAATCGTCAAAACTCACGTCATTGTTATCACAGAAATTTTTAAAGCTGGCCATGTAGCCCACTGGCGCATCTACCCAAACATAAAAATATTTGCCTGGGGCTCCGGGAATTTCAAAACCAAAGTAGGGGGCATCGCGGCTGATGTCCCATTGTTGCAAACCGTCTTCAAACCATTCTTGTAGTTTATTCGCCATTTCGGTTTGAATTGCACCGCTGTTCATCCATTCTTGCAACATGTCGGAAAACTGCGGCAAGTCGAAGAAGTAATGTTCAGAATCTTTTAATACTGGTGTTGCGCCTGATACTACGGAGCGTGGGTTCTTCATTTCTACTGGGCTATAAGTGGCACTACACACATCACAGCTGTCGCCATTTTGATCTTCAGCACCACACTTGGGGCAAGTGCCTTGTACAAAACGGTCCGGTAAGAACATTTGTTTTTCAGGGTCGAATAACTGGCTGATAGTGCGCTTAACAATATAACCGGCTTCATCCAGACGGTTATATATTAGTTCACAAAGTTCGCGGTTTTCTTCGGAATGAGTGACATAATAATTGTCGTAGCTAACACCAAACTCTAATAAGTCTTGATGATGCTCAGCACGAGTTTGGGCCACCATTTCTTCCGGTGTGATACCTAATTCCTGTGCTTTAAGCATAACCGGTGTACCATGTGCATCGTCAGCGCAGACGCTGTAACATTGATGACCACGCATTCGTTGGAATCTCGTCCAGATATCGGTTTGAATATGTTCCAGCAAATGGCCTAAATGGATTGATCCATTAGCATAGGGAAGGGCGCTGGTGACGAGAATTTTACGTTGGCTATCGGTCATAAGTATTAGGCTGGTTCCGGTAGAAAAATAGGCTGCCGATGTTACCTAAATCCCCCTTGGTTTGCATTGACAAATTTATGGTTTTTATAGCGTTTTAACGGTTAAACAGGAGATATTGATGTTTTTTGCTAAAAAACAGCTGGAGCAACAGCAGTTAGATTCGTTGCAAGCTGAAATAGCGGCTTTTTTTGAATTACCCGAACGCTATGTGAAAAGTTGGATTGAATCTAAAGGTAAGCAACTTACTGTCGATGTGCCATTTGTCTGTGGTAGCCGATTAGCGGATTTAGAACAACGCTTGAAAGGCTATTTAAGCCTGTTAGATTTAGATAAAGTCAAATTAACCATGAAGCAACATGTCGCCCCTGCGCCTACTAATAATCCACCTATTTTGTGTATTAAAAATGTAATAGCGGTGGCATCGGGTAAAGGTGGGGTGGGTAAATCTACTACTGCCGTGAATTTAGCCTTTGCGCTACAACAACTGGGTGCCAAAGTGGGTATGTTAGATGCCGATATCTACGGCCCATCATTACCTATTATGCTGGGTAATAAAGACCTAAAACCTGACAGTGAAGATGGCCGCCATATGACGCCCATTGAATCCAACGGCATAGTGGCTAACTCCATTGGTTATTTAGTTCCAGCAGAAGACGCCACTATTTGGCGCGGCCCCATGGCCAGTAAAGCACTTGAGCAAATACTGATGGAAACAGCATGGCCACAATTAGATTACCTAATAGTGGATATGCCGCCGGGCACTGGCGATATTCAATTAACCTTATCCAAAAGTGTACCGGTATCCGGTGCTGTTATTGTGACCACGCCGCAAGATATTGCCCTCGCGGATGCCTTAAAAGGCATTGCTATGTTTAAACAAGTGGATGTGCCGGTGTTAGGGCTGGTGGAAAACATGAGCTATTACCAGTGCCGCAAATGTGGTCATAAAGAAGCACTGTTTGCCACCGAGGGCGGAGTACGCTTAGCCAAAGAGCAAAAAGTGAACTTGCTCGGGCAGTTACCGCTGGATGTGGTTATTCGCGAACATGCCGATAGCGGTAAACCATTAGTAATAAACGAGCCCGACAGCCCATTGACGCAAAGTTATTTAGCTGTGGCTTCGGCCATGTCTAAACAGTTGTATGTACAAAGTATGCAACCAACTAGCAAAATTCAGATTCAAAATGTTTAGTGAATAGGGTTTAATAGCCGCCATTAACATTTGGATAAGCCATAGCCAGACAACGTCTGGCAATTATCGAGAGACAGCATAAATGCGCCTGTGTGATAAAGACATCAAGAAATATTTGCAAGATGGACATATAGCAATAAGCCCGACACCCGCCGATGACATGATCAGCGGCGTGACCGTGGATATTCGCTTAGGCAATAAATTCCGTGTCTTTCAGGACCACCAAGCACCTTATATTGATTTAAGTGGCACTAAAGAATCCATGCAAAAAGCCCTAAATTCGGTGATGAGCGATGAAATCGTACTTGAAGGCGACAAGGCCTTTTTCCTACATCCCGGTGAACTGGCGCTAGCCGTTACCCATGAATCCATCACCTTACCGGGTAATATCGTCGGTTGGTTAGATGGCCGTTCATCATTAGCCCGTTTAGGTTTAATGGTGCATGTTACCGCCCACCGTATTGATCCCGGTTGGTCAGGCAATATCGTGCTGGAATTTTTTAACGGCGGTAAATTGCCACTGGCACTCAGACCGCTAATGAAAATCGGTGCGGTGAGTTTTGAAATTATGTCGGATTTCGCAGAAAATCCGTATAACTCAAGAGTTGGCGCCAAATACCGTGGTCAAGACGGTGCCATTGCCAGCCGCATCGATGCCGACGGTAGCGAGTCTTAATCGACAATATTGACTAAACCCTGCATAAACAGTGGCTAATACCTTGTTTGTGCAGCGTGAACATAGTTGGAATGGTTAAGCTTTAAGCAATCAGCATGCTAGCGCGATCTAATCCGTTGCATTGAAAAGAGAAATCAGTACACTATGCGCCTTCGGTCGGTGTGTAGCGCAGCTTGGTAGCGCACTTCGCTGGGGGTGAAGGGGTCGTAGGTTCGAATCCTATCACACCGACCAATTAATCTTCTTCCTCGTATATCTTCAAAACGCCAAACAAATTCAGGTTCTAATCGAACCTACGACATGAGCGCGTAGCGGTCACACCGATTTTCTCAAGCATATTATACAAATCCATCTATCGAATTATTCTCCAGACGGTGATTTCCATCTTCAGCACAATCAGTTTCCCTTGTATTAAACTCCACAAGTAGTGTATTAATAAGTAATACACTTTTAGGTGAGGACAATGACATGCCCAGAAATACAAGTGTCACCCTTGGTGAGCATTTTGATAGCTTTGTTGAGAGTAAAGTACGTGAAGGGCGTTATGGTTCAACAAGTGAAGCAATACGCGCCGGACTCAGGTTGCTTGAGGAGAAGGAGACTAAACTTGATAGGCTGAAGGCTGTATTAAGTGCAGGGGAGGCCCAGCTTAATAATGGGCTTGGGGTTGATGGCGATACGTTTATGAATGATTTAATAGATGCCTAAGTTTGTTCTATCGCCTCAAGCTCAAAAGAGTTTGCAAAATATTCATAGTTTCAGCATTGAGCATTTCGGCACCCAGCAGACCAGAAATTATTTGACCGCACTGCGAGACAGAATGCGACATTTAGCAAGTAACCCTTTAGAGGGCCAAAAGCGAGATGAAATAAAAACAGGCTATTACAGCTATTTTGAGGGTTCGCATACTATTTACTACCGTACCAGTAATAGTGGTATTGAAGTTATCGACGTATTGCATCAGAGAATGGAACCCGATAATCACCTTTAGGTTGGTCTAAGTTAAGCCATGGCTATCCCCTAAGTCCCAAAATACCGCTCAGCACTCATCCTATAATCATTCACTTTAGCATTAACAAAGTCCAAGTAGTTGCCGCCCATGGCATTGTTGTATGCCTCTGCATAAGTTAACCCATCGGCTGATGTGCTGGTCATATTGTTATTTTTGAGTAGTGTATCGAGATTTTCCGAGTTATCTTCGCTCAAGGATCTATAGGCTTTTTCATCAAACCATCTGCGCGATCCATCGTTGAGTTCAACGCCTAGAATTTGATCATTCTGCTGTATCAGTTTAGATACTGGCCGTTGGCCTTCGTTGATCAGTTTATCCTGATAGTCAGTGATACTGCCTTCGCTGTAGTGGCGAGATAATACCGCCTGATGGTCAAACAGTGCTTTACCGGTGTGGATACTTCCATCTGGCATTTTTATCTTAATTTCTTCAGCGCTAGTCCCTAGGTCACTGGGTAATACTTTAAGCACCTTAAAGTCCATTCCTTTTGGCGCAAATTGTGATGTGTGTAGTTGGTCGGTGCCATCATTTTTATAGCTAGGAATAATACGGCGGAAATCTGCCATGTTAGGCAATCCGCTTCCGGTTACATCCATTTGAACCCCCTGATATTAGCTGTGATAAAAGGTTATTTACGTGATATTTATTTTTATTGGTAAAGGTGTAGCAAATGCAATACCAGAATGTAGGGAGGGGGAAGTTATCAATCTAATTGGATTTATGCTGTTAGATATCGCTATTTAATGTGTTCGAATAACGTTATTAACCGAAAACAAATTAATCCTTTTTACTAATGGTTATTTCAATGTTTTTACTGTTGCCTGCAAACCATTTTTGCACGTAAATGCTGCCGATGACGGGTGGCATGCCATCTTCTGGTACTTCTTTATAGCGAACACTATTTTTATTGTGTTTTTCGAATTCAAATTTCACTATTTTTTCAGACATATTTATACCCAAACTACCTCAAAATGTTGTATCAGCTGGAACTATAAACACTTTAGTTAAGGCTGTCATTTGAATACTTAACCTCAGATCTGCTTAAGCGATAACCATAGAATTACGCTCTACGTCAGTTAAATTAAGACTTGGTTTGTTTTCTTTTAAGCAATACGCGACCAATCCTGCAAGTAAATTCAGCATAA
>JAUHQD010000002.1 GCA_030418115.1 Alteromonadaceae bacterium BrNp21-10
GCATGTTTCTATATAAGACAGGTTAATTCGTGCACAAGAAAACAACAATCGTTTATAAACAAAGTGTTACGGTATTTGATGCATGTTTAAATCGTGATTTCTTGCACGTTTAAATTCAAAAAAATTGGCTAATGATTAATTGAGACTTTCAGGTCGGTAATCTGCGAATCAACTTGCCCATTTTTAAAGTGTTCTGCGTCGAATGATAAAACAGGATGTTCGAAGTAAAAAAACCATGGAATGGCGGTTGGAGTAGCCAATAAAAAAAGTCGGCGTAAACACCGATCTACAATTCACCAAGCCCCCCTAATGACCAAAGGCAATTAAATCACTAGATCCTGCCTACACAGGAATGACGATAAAAAATCAGGTGTCTATACCAAAAACAACAACGCCGCTGGGCAGCGGCGTTGTATACATCAAAAGCGAATTAGCTCAGCTAATTACTTCCCACGTTTCTCCAACATAGCAACAGCTGGCAATTCTTTACCTTCAACAAACTCAAGGAAAGCACCACCACCGGTAGAGATATAAGAAATTTGATCTTCTAAGCCCCATTTATCAATAGCGGCTAAAGTGTCGCCACCACCGGCAATCGAGAACGCATCGCTTTCGGCGATAGCACGGGCAACCACTTCGGTGCCTTTAGAGAAGTTGTCGAACTCGAATACACCACAAGGGCCGTTCCATAAAATGGTCTTGGCTTTACGTAAAATAGCCGCGACGTTTTCTGCGGTTTCTGGGCCATAATCCATGATTTCTTCGTCGTCTTGTACTTCGTGGGCCAATTTAATCACTGCAGGCTCTTTGTCTGAGAAGTTTTTACCTACACGTACATCAACGGTCTCAGGAATATCTAAGGTGTCCATCAAACGCTTAGCTTCTGGAATTAAATCTTTTTCACAAAGAGAAAGACCCACATTATGACCGCGAGCGGCAACGAAGGTATTAGAAATACCACCACCAACAACTAACTGGTCAGCAATTTTCGATAAGGCATCTAACACGGTTAACTTAGTGGATACTTTAGAGCCACCGACTATCGCTACTAATGGGCGTGCAGGATTGTTTAGTGCTTTGCCTAATGCTTCCAATTCGCCAGAAAGCAAAGGACCAGCACAGGCAACCGGGGCGAATAAACCTACACCATGGGTAGAGGCTTGTGCACGGTGAGCTGTACCGAATGCATCCATTACATAAATATCGCACAATGCAGCATATTGTTTAGATAATGCTTCGTCGTCTTTTTTCTCGCCAACATTAAAACGTACGTTTTCTAGCACCACGACTTCACCGGCATTCACTTCAACACCGTTTAAATAATCTTTCTCCAAACGCACTGATAAATCAGTGTTGTCTTGCAGATAATTTACAACTGGCTGTAGTGAGAACTCATCAGCATATTCGCCTTCGGTAGGACGACCTAAATGGGACATCACCATCACTTTGGCACCGGCAGCAACGGCAGCTTTAATCGTGGGCAAAGCGGCTCGAATACGTGCATCAGAAGTGACTTTACCGTCTTTTAACGGCACGTTTAGATCTTCACGGATCAACACGCGTTTACCAGCGAGATCCAAATCAGACATTTTAATTACAGACATAATTTACCCTTATTATTAAATTATAAAACTTGTGAAAGTGGTTGTTCAGCATGAAAGGCGGTATACATCGCGCGACTCGTGTCGATCATACGATTAGCAAAGCCCCACTCGTTATCACACCAAACTAAAGTTTTTACTAACTGCCGATGACTAACTCGCGTTTGCGTGCCATCGACAATACAAGAATGTGGAGCATGGTTAAAATCACAGGACACCAATGGCTCTTCGGTGTAATCCAACAACCCGTTTAAACGGCCAAACTTAGCCGCTTTAAGTGCCTGATTAACACCGGCGATGTTAGTGTCGGTATTCAAGGTTACGCTTAAGTCCATCGCTGTTACATTGATAGTAGGTACTCGCACGGCTATGGCTTCAAATTTACCGGCGAACTTTGGCAAAATTCGTTCAATACCCGCCGCCAGTTTAGTGTCTACCGGAATAATCGATTGGCTAGCTGCACGGGTTCGGCGCAAATCATCATGATAGGCATCAATCACCTGCTGGTCATGCATTGAAGAATGAATAGTGGTAATTGTACCGCTGTTAACCCCAAAGGCTTCATCTAAGGTTTGGATCACCGGCACGATGCAATTCGTAGTACAGGAGCCGTTGGACACAATGCGATGTTGATTAGTCAGAATATCATCGTTGATGCCGTAAATAATGGTAGCATCCACGTCGGCACTCGCCGGTTGAGAAAACAACACCTGTTTGGCACCTTGATCTAAATGCGCCTGACCGGCTTGGCGGTCGCTATGCACACCGGTACATTCCAGCACCACATCAATATCCAGCGCCTGCCAATCTAAACCGGCAATTTCAGCACTATGCAGCAACACTATGTCGTCGCCATTCACATTAAGATTTGTTTTACCATTGTTGCTATTGGTCAAAGCAACAGGGAAACGAAAACGGCCATGGGCGGTATCGTATTTGAGTAAATGGGCAATGCCTTCGGGAGATGCCAACTCATTAATGGCAACCACCTGCATAGTTTGCTGTTGGCCGGTTTCATACAAAGCCCGCAGCACATTTCGGCCAATGCGGCCAAAGCCATTTATTGCAATTCGAATCATGACACCCTTGACGGTAATCTAAACAGGCAAAACTTGTTGTGCCTGTAGTGTAAGAACACCCCCCAATAAAAAGGGCGCTGAAAAGCGCCCTATTCTATCGTTACTTGCGAGTAACAGGAAGCATGCTTCCTGAATATCTCCGCTTATAAAGCTTTGGCTTTCGCCACAATTGCTTCTGGTGTAAAGCCGAAATGCTTCAACAATACGCCACCCGGTGCTGACTCACCGAAGGTAGTCATACCGACAACTGCGCCATTGAAACCAACGTATTTGTACCAGAAGTCAGCATGAGCCGCTTCTACAGCCACACGTTTAGTCACTGCTGCGGGTAAAACGGCTTCTTTATAAGCCGCATCTTGTTGGTCAAAAATACCGGTACTTGGCATAGACACAACGCGCGCAGCAATACCATCAGCGGCTAACAACTCAGCTGCAGCAACCGTAATACCTACTTCAGAACCAGTAGCAATTAAGATAACGTCTGGCGTGCCAGTAGTATCTTTAAGAACATAACCACCACGAGCAACATTTTTTAATTGTGCTGCATCACGTGTTTGCGCAGGCAAACCTTGGCGACTAAAGATTAACGACGTTGGACCATCTTTACGCTCAAGAGCCGACTTCCAAGCAACCGCTGTTTCAGCTGCATCACAAGGGCGCCATGTATCCATATTCGGCGTTAAGCGTAAGTTTGCTACTTGCTCGATTGGCTGGTGAGTTGGGCCATCTTCGCCCTGACCAATTGAATCATGAGTGTAAACTTGAACATTCGGAATACCCATTAATGCCGACATTCTTAAAGCATTACGTGCATATTCCATAAACATTAAGAAGGTTGCACCGTAAGGACGGAATCCGCCGTGTAAGCCAATACCATTCATAATGGCCGTCATACCAAATTCACGTACACCGTAATAGATGTAGTTACCACTAGCATCATCAGCCGTTAAGCCTTTAGCGCCAGACCATAAGGTCAAGTTAGAACCGGCTAAATCCGCAGAGCCACCTAAAACTTCAGGCAAAATGCTGGCAAAAGCTTCAATTGAATTCTGTGACGCTTTACGACTAGCGATACCTTCGGCTTTATCCTGACATTCTTGGATAAAGGCATCGGCTTTGGCAGAGAAGTCTGCTGGTAAGTCACCGGCAATACGACGTTTAAACTCAGCAGCTAATTCAGGGAAAGCTGCAGCATAGGCAGCAAATTGAGCATCCCACTGTTGTTCCTTCTCACTACCAGCGGCTTTAGCATCCCAACCGGTATAGATATCAGCAGGAATTTCAAATGGCGCATGTGGCCAATTTAAAAATTCACGGGCTGCGGCAATTTCAGTATCACCTAGTGGAGCACCATGGCAATCATGGCTGCCAGATTTATTCGGTGAGCCAAAACCAATAATGGTTTTACAGCAAATCATCGTTGGCTTGTCGGTAACTGTTTTAGCAGCAGCAATGGCATCAGCAATAGCTTGTGGATCGTGACCATCAACATCGGCAATTACGTGCCAGCCGTAAGATTCAAAACGCGCAGGGGTATTATCGGTAAACCAGCCTTCAACATGGCCATCGATAGAAATACCATTGTCATCCCAGAATGCAATCAATTTGCCTAAGCCTAACGTACCGGCTAGTGAACAAGATTCATGAGACACACCTTCCATCAAACAACCGTCGCCTAAGAAACAGTAAGTGAAGTGATCAACAATGTCGTGACCTGGCTTATTAAATTGTGCAGCTAAGGTTTTCTCAGCAATCGCCATACCCACTGCATTAGCAATACCTTGGCCTAAAGGACCCGTAGTGGTTTCTACACCGGCGGTATAACCATACTCTGGGTGACCGGGAGTTTTGGAATGCAGTTGTCTGAATTGCGCTAGCTCTTCAATCGGTAATGGATAGCCGCTCAAATGCAATAGGGAATAAACCAACATCGAGCCATGGCCGTTAGACAATATAAAACGGTCACGGTTAGCCCAGTCGGGATTAGCCGGATTGTGGTTTAAAAAGTCACTCCACAACACCTGAGCGATATCTGCCATACCCATTGGTGCACCTGGGTGACCTGAGTTGGCTTTTTGAACGGCATCCATGCTTAAAGCACGAATGGCATTTGCGAGTTCTCGACGTGAAGGCATAGCTTCTCCTGTAATCTTACTGGCTTAGTTTTAGATGATAATTCTATTTAAGGTTGCCGTTGTCCCACAACCCCGAAGTAACTGCAATGTCAAAAAATATTATAACCCTATGCAAGTGCAATATGCATAATTTAAGAGCATGACTAATAACAGTTAAAACGAAAAATAATCGTTTAGTTTTTATTTTTGGAAACACAACTTAACAAACAGACATTTAGACGTCTAGATGTAAAGACTGGTATTTTTTTACGTTATCGCTAAAATAGGCGCCAATATAGTCGATGTATAGACGATGCACTATTAAGGATTTTTTTAATGACGTTACATTTGTTTACTTCTGAGTCTGTTTCCGAAGGCCATCCCGATAAAATTGCCGATCAAATTTCTGATGCGGTGTTAGATGCTATTTTAAAGCAAGATCCAAAAGCACGGGTCGCTTGCGAATCTTTTGTTAAAACCGGCATGGTTTTAGTGGGCGGCGAAATCAACACCACGGCGTGGGTTGATATAGAAGAACTTACCCGCAGTACCATCCGCGACATTGGTTATACTCATTCGGATATGGGCTTTGATGCGGATTCTTGTGCGGTATTGAATGCCATTGGCAAACAATCTCCAGATATTAACCAAGGGGTTGACCGTTCTCGTCCTGAAGATCAAGGTGCCGGCGACCAAGGATTAATGTTTGGTTATGCCAGTAATGAAACAGACGTATTAATGCCTGCGCCTATTACTTATTCTCACCGTTTGGTAAAGCGTCAGGCCGAAGTGCGTAAAAACGGGACTCTACCTTGGCTGCGCCCCGATGCGAAAAGTCAGGTCACTTTTGTTTACGAAAATGGCAAGCCCATCGGCGTGGATGCCGTGGTGTTATCTACCCAACATTGTGACTCCATTAGCACCGCGGATTTACGCGAAGCAGTAATGGAAGAAATTATTAAGCCTGTGTTACCAGAACAATGGCTCACCGATAAAACCCAATATTTTATTAACCCAACCGGTCGTTTTGTGATTGGTGGCCCAATGGGCGATTGTGGTTTAACCGGGCGTAAAATTATTGTTGATACCTATGGCGGCATGGCTCGCCATGGTGGCGGTGCGTTCTCAGGTAAAGATCCATCCAAAGTAGACCGTTCTGCAGCCTATGCAACTCGTTATGTAGCGAAGAATATTGTTGCTGCTGGCTTAGCCGACCGTTGTGAAATTCAAGTGTCTTACGCCATTGGTGTAGCCGAGCCAACGTCAATCAGTGTTGATACTTTTGGTACTGGTAAGGTTAGTGATGAAATGTTAGTGAAGTTAGTTCGTGAACATTTTGACTTACGCCCTTATGGCTTATTAGCGATGTTGGATTTGGAACGCCCAATTTACCAAGCCACAGCGGCATATGGTCACTTTGGTCGCAATGAATTCCCATGGGAAGCCACCGACAAAGCACAAGATTTAAAGGATGCGGCAGGCCTTTAAATCCAGTTGTATTGCAAATTCCATATATAAAATAGGGCTATTTGCTAAAGTCTCACAAAGCGTGACGTTAATTTAACTCACGCTTTTTTTGTGGCTGTCGTTCTACCACCAAATCAAAATCAAACCAATGTGGCTCGTTGAAAAAAAACAATTAATTGAAATAGTATTTGCTTAAATCAAGTTGAGAATCGAAAATATCACTAACAAGTGCCGTCAGATTTAACATCAGCTGGCTTATTTTGGTTGGCAACTCAGCGCTCTCCCTCAACCTTTTATTAGCAACGGACATGACTATGACATTAAAAACATCCCTTTTAATTATTTTAATCACTGTGCTTAGCGCCTGTGCAAAATCGCCAACAGGCCGTAACCAGCTGAAACTGTTTCCCAGTAATAAAATGGATACCATGGGTATTCAGGCATTTGATGGTATGAAAAACACCCAAAAAATTGCCGAACAAGTAACTCCTAATAATTTTGTGCAATGTGTTGCCGAACGTATCATTGCGCAAGTGCCAAAAAGCGTTTTTAGTGGCGAATGGGAAGTTGTTGTTTTCGACGATGAACAAGTCAATGCTTTTGCCTTACCTGGCGGTAAAATTGGCGTTTATACCGGCTTATTAAATGTGGCGGAAAATCAACATCAACTGGCTGCCGTTATTGGCCATGAAGTAGGCCACGTGATCGCCGAACACGGCAACGAACGTATGTCTAATAGCACTTTAATTGGCCTAGGTATGGAAGTTACCAATCAAGTGTTAGCGACCAATCAAGTAGCAAATAACCAACAAATCATGGCAGCCTTGGGGTTTGGTGTCCAAGTGGGTTTAGAACTGCCCTTTAGCCGTACCCATGAATCAGAAGCCGATCAAATCGGTTTGGATTTAATGGCACAAGCTGGCTTTAATCCACAACAAGCGGTTAATTTATGGGAAAACATGGATGCGGCTGCAGCGGGTCAAGAACGCCCAGCGGAGTTTATGTCAACTCACCCATCACCACAAACCCGTATAAAAAAATTACAAGATCATATGCCTAAGGCGCTAGCACTACTGAAAAAAAGTACCACACAGGCTAATTGCCAATAATGCGCATTCCTAGAATTTATCACCCTGACCTATTAGCCGTAGATGCTGATGTCGTGCTCAGTGCCGATGCGGCCAATCATTTAATCAAAGTATTACGTTTACGCCTCGGTCATCCATTAGTGTTATTTAACGGCGATGGTAATGATTATCCTGCCGAGCTTTTAAGTACCGATAAACGTCAAGCCATCGCCAAAATAGATGCCAAGCTGACGATCAGTCAAGAATCACCTTTAAAGATCCATTTAGGTCAAGGTGTGTCTAAAGGCGACCGTATGGACTTCGTGTTACAAAAATCGGTAGAGCTGGGAGTGGATGAAATAACCCCACTAATTACCGAACATTGTGTGGTTAAACTCAACGAAGAGCGCTGGCAGAAAAAGCACCAACAATGGCAGAAAATTATTATTGGTGCTTGCGAACAATCTGGGCGTAATGTGTTACCCAAATTGCATGCACCACTGACGCTAAGTAAATGGATGCAACAATCCACCAATCAACTGCGCTTGACCTTGCACCCCAAGGCCGATGCACGCATTCAACATTTACGTTGTCCCAAAGCAGGTGTGCGTTTATTAATTGGCCCTGAAGGAGGTCTTAGTGAACAAGAGATTTACCAAGCACAGGAAAACGGCTTTGAATCAGTATTGCTCGGCCCACGTATTCTGCGTACGGAAACCGCAGCGCTGACCAGCATCGCCGCGCTACAAAGTCACTTTGGTGATATTTAGGCAATGGATCAGGCTTGAAAACTGAATAACTAGTCACCACCTACTAAGCATCAACCGTTATTAAGCCGCCGTGCTTATATTAAATTGCCGTTACCGTTAACAAGGAACACCCCATGAGCATTAAACTTGGCATAGTGATGGATCCCATTGCGTCTATTAACATTAAAAAAGACACCAGCTTTGCCATGCTTTTACAAGCTCAAGAACGTCAATACGACATTCAATATATTGAAATGGCCGACTTGTATTTGGATAACGGCAAACCCATGGCCAACATGCGCTCGCTATCTGTGCAAGAAAACGCTAATAACTGGTATACCTTAGGTGAGCGTCAACGCCGCTGCTTGGCCGAACTCGACGTTATTTTAATGCGTAAAGATCCGCCGGTGGATAACGAATTTATCTACGCCACCCAAATATTTGAATTGGCAGAACAAGCAGGTACCTTAATCGTTAACAAAGCGCAAAGTCTGCGTGATTGTAATGAAAAATTATTTGCCGCTTGGTTCCCAGAATTAACACCGCCGACCTTAGTAACCCGCAGTGATGAATTGATCCGCGAGTTTCACCAACAACATGGCGATATAATTTGTAAGCCGTTAGATGGCATGGGTGGCAGCTCGATATTCAGAGTGAAGGAAGACGGTAATAACCTTGGGGTGATTATTGAAACCTTAACCGAACGTGGGCAAACCTTCGCCATGTTCCAACGTTTTGTACCGGAAATTAAAGACGGTGATAAACGCATATTAGTCGTGGATGGCGAAGTGATACCTTATGGGTTGGCACGCTTAGCCGCAAAAGGTGAAAACCGTGGCAACTTAGCCGCTGGCGGCACTGGACGGCCACAACCATTAAGCGCTAGCGACATTGCCATTGCCGAAAAAATTGCACCACTATTAGTAGAAAAAGGTCTTATTTTTGTCGGCCTAGATGTGATTGGCGATAGACTAACTGAAATTAACGTCACCAGCCCAACTTGCGTGCGTGAAATTGAAGCCGCTTATCCCATTAGCATTACTGGCAAATTGTTTGATGCCATTGAACGTCGGCTGGCTAGCGAATAAATTAAATTAACCAACAAAATATTTAGTACTCTTTTAAAAAGGTTGGATCACTATTGAGCGCCATGAAAAATACTCTTGAGAATCATTTTTTAATTGCTATGCCCAGCCTTCAAGACCCTTATTTTGAACGCTCGGTCACCTATATCTGTGAACATAATGAACACGGTGCCATGGGCATAGTGATCAATCAGCCTGCAGGTATGACAGTCAAAGAACTGCTCAAGCATACCGAAATTGATGGCCCCATCGACGAGAAAAAAGGCGAATGCATCGTTGTTGCTGGTGGTCCGGTGAATCAAGACCGTGGATTTATTCTGCACAGCCCTAAAGCTGGCTATAGTGGCAGTATGGAAATCAACTCAGAGATCATGGTCACTACGTCTAAAGATATTCTTGAAGACATCGGCAACGATAATAGCCCCCATAAGACGGTTGTTGCTCTAGGGTATGCAGGTTGGTCAGCGGGTCAGCTCGAAGAAGAAATCCAACAAAACTCATGGTTAGTCGTTGAGTCCGACGCCGAATTATTATTCGATGTGCCCATCCATAAAAAATGGGAAGCAGCTGTGCACAAACTCGGAATCGATGTATGGCAATTGTCCAGTGACAATGCCGCTAACAAAGGCGCTCCTCTTGGCCACTGAGCAAACATTATTAGGTTTTGACTTTGGTACCAAAAGTATTGGTGTGGCGGTAGGTCAGTTAATCACTGGCACTGCTGCGCCACTCAGCGCCTTAAAAGCCGTCGATGGCATTCCGAATTGGGACATTTTAGAAAAAGTATTCAATGAATGGCAACCGCAACGCATTATTGTTGGGCTACCACTGAATATGGATGGCACCAATCAACAAGTAACCTTTGCCGCCAAAAAATTTGCCAACCGTTTACATGCGCGCTTCAAAGTACCGGTAGATACTTGTGATGAACGCTTAACCACCGCCGATGCAAAGTCCCGATTATTTGAACTAGGCGGTTATAAAAAACTCACCAAAGACAAAATAGACAGTGTTTCCGCCTGCCTAATTTTAGAAAGTTGGATGGAAAGCAGCTATGGCTAATAGCCGCAAAAGCTTGTTTATCAAGGCCGTAGTTTTCCAATTCAAGCTTGGCTTGGACGCAGTGCGAGACATTTTACTCAGCCCTGTCGCTATTGTTTTTGCCATCATTGATTTCATCAATGGTAATAATGGCCACCAAAGTCTGTTTAACAAGCTACTTAGATTTGGGCGTAAAACCGATCAATGGATTGGTCTATTTAATACTGGTGATGTCGATACCGATGAAGAACTCAAAGCTGAAGAAGAAAAGAATGTCGACTTCTGGGTAACAAAAATACAAGAAAAAGTTAAACAACAAGCACTTGCTGGCAAACTCAGTGAATCAGCAAAAACACAAATAAATGACTATTTGTCAAAAATTCACAAGGATGAGAAATGAAATTTTTTAGTTTAATCACGCTACTATTGAGCATAAATTGCTTCGCCGGTTCACCGGTATGGAAAGTCAGTAACGACACTCACAGTCTATATATTGGCGGCACCATGCACTTGCTCACTGCTGAAGACTTCCCCCTCCCAGAAGTGTTTGATAAGGCCTATGCCGAAGCCGACGTGCTGATGTTTGAAACCGATATGGACAAAATGAGCAGCCCAGCGTTTCAACAACAGTTTATGACTGCACTAACCTACCAAGACAGCACCACCCTGCGTGACGTACTACAACCAGAAACCATGGCGGCCATTGAAGCCCACTTAAGACAACGTAATTTACCCTTAACCAACTTCATCAAATTTAAACCTAGCTTGTTGGGCATTATGTTGTCGGTGATTGAAATGCAATCCATGGGGCTGAATATGGCCGGGGTAGATGAGTATTACAACAAGCTAGCCGCCGTAGAGCATAAACCGCGTTTACATTTAGAAAGCGTAGAGCAACAGATTGCTTTTCTAGCCAATTTGGCAGACGGTCAAGAAGACCGTTATATGATGTACTCTCTTGAAGAAATCAAAGCCATACATGAAGAATTAGGCGAACTACTGTTGGCATGGCGTACCGGCGATTATCAAAAAATGGATCAAGACATTATTGTCCCCATGAAAAAGGATTTCCCGAGTATTTATCAAAGTCTGATCTTGAAACGTAATTTGGCATGGTTGCCACAAATTGAAAAAGCCCTATCCACCGATGAAACCGAGTTCATGTTAGTGGGAGCATTACACCTTGTAGGCCAACAAGGGGTATTGCAACAGCTTAAGGATTTAGGTTATCGTCTTGAGGCAATAAAATAATACTTCGACTGAACTTTTAGGTATTATACTTACCTAACACATTAGACCAGTAGTTTTTTGGTGAGACATGCAAATTAAAGCGCAGCAACAATACAGTAAAACAGGATGGCTAGCCTTAGCCGCCATTCTGCTGTTTTGTTTTTCCGTTGCTAGCGTATCCCTTGCCAAAGAGCTCAATACATCTAATTACACACAAGCGTTAACCCTTAGCGCCGAACAAAGTGTGTTGGATCTCAGTTTAGATGATCCAGAATCTAACGACCTGCATATTAACCATCAACTGAGTATCGACTCTGTTGTTAGCACTATGCTGGTGAGCAACACCGAACATCGTCTTACTCCAGCATTAACCAACTATGACAAACAGGCGCGTGCACCACCGGCTAGCTGAAACACATTTAGAATTTACATAACTTGTTTCAGTTAAACCATAAAGGTGAACACCATGTCTACATACAACTATTTATCTATGCATCAATTAGATGGCTATCACATTAGTCATCAATCTAAAGTCGGCCCATTAGAATTAGCTAGCCCAGCTATCGAAATTATGGTGAATTTTGCCCGTAATGCACCGCTAATGTTATCCGCGGATATGTCTATTGAGCAGGCGACCACGTTGCTAAAAAGCGCTCATATCAGCAAAACCTTAGTCAAAAACAAACAGGATGACTTCATTGGTATTGTTACGCTTGCAGATTTACAAAGCTCAAGAGTGTTAAGCATCGCCAATAAATTAGGGCTCCATCGCAATGAGCTCAGCATTGCTAATTTGATGATCCCTAAAGCCCAATGCACGGGTATTCAATTGCAGACTATTCTCACTTCTACCATTGGTGAAGTGCTGGCCACCATGCAGCATGAAGGTCAACAACATGTGCTGATCATTGCCCAATCCACCATGGAAATTGTCGGCATGATTTCAGCCATGGATATTGCTAAAAAGTTGCATATGCCAATACAAATCACCCCTCTACCCACAAACTTCCAAGAAGTCATGTTGGCGGTTGGGCATCCTTAGTTGTTAGGATAATTACTTAGTAAAGGCTCCTTTCCGGAGCCTTTTTATTTTGTGGTGATGGGAATGGAGAGCCGGTAGCTGTTATTTATATTGGCTGCGTCAATCGGCCATGTGACTTTCTTCGTGATCCATTCTTCTTTCGCCATTCGAACCAGAAAAATTTAAGGTAATTTTCAAGTCACAAATATTTCATTTTGAATTAATTTAACTGTCGATGTTGCTCATTAATATTAAAGTTGAAACCTAGAAAAGCTATGTCAAAACATCCATTGGGGATCAATGCTGTCCGGGTAAAAGTAGGTAGACTAATGAAATTAATTAACAACATCCTCATCCTTGGTGTTACCAGCTCCTTATTACTAGTAAGCGGCTGTAGTGACGATAACGACTCATCACCTGTTCCTGTCAATCCTCCTGTTACTGAAAGCCCTAAAGCAGTTGATATCACTATACTGCATACTAATGATCATCACTCATATCTCGAAGGGCAAACCTATGATCTAAAAATTGATCACGATGAAAATGTTGATGGAATAGAAGATATACGCCTCAATCTAGGCGGATTTTCTCGGATTGCCAGTGCAATATCTGAGTACCGAGATGAAAACACCCTTGTTTTAAACAGCGGCGAACTAAACGGCACGCTTTACTTTAGTTTGTACAAGGGAGAAGTAGACATTAAGGTATTTAACTACCTTGATTTAGATGCTTACCAATTGGGAAATCATGAATTTGATGAAGGGGAAGCGCGTCTGGTTGAGTTAATCGAAATGGCTAATTTCCCCATTTTAGGAGGGAATGTTCAACCGACGTCCGATAGTCCATTGTTTAATTCCAACATTGAACCTTATGTCATCAAAGAAATAAATGGCGAAAAAATTGCTATTTTAGGTGTACTAAAAGTAGAAAAAACCCGTGAATCATCCATGGTTACCGATGCGGTAGAGTTCATTGATGAAATAGAGTCGGTTAAAACACATGTTGCTGATCTTACCGCTCAAGGTGTAAACAAAATCATTTTACTAAGTCATGTTGGCTACGATTTTGACCAAGTTATTGCTGAACAAGTAACAGGTGTAGACATCATTGTTGGAGGAGATACTCACAATGCTCTAGATTCAACGGGTGAATTAGCTCAATTAGGTGTAAACGTAACCGGTGAGTACCCTACCATAGTCAATAATCCCGATAATGAACCTGTCTACATAGTACAAGCATGGGAATATGCCAAAGGACTAGGTCGGCTGAATATTAGTTTTGACGCTAATGGTAAAGTTACCGACATTGATGGAAACCTTGAATTATTAGTCGGTCAACCGTATCAAGTTAAAGATGAGTCAGGTAGCTGGGTTAATGCCACCCCTCAAAAAATCACAGATATTTCGACCGCAATTAGTAACATAGCAAGTATTCGAGAAATTGAAGGTGACGTCGCAGTAAACGACATTATTCAACCCTACAAAGAATCATTAGCAGAATATCAAAAAGTAGAACTGGGCACGGTTACGCAAACAATGCCGTTTACACGTATTCCCACTGATTTTATTGCCGGTCAGCAGCCTTCTGGTAGCTATGCAGCACAAGTTGTTGCTGATGCATTTTTAACTTATCTCCCTAAAGCCGATGTCTCCATTCAAAACGCGGGTGGTGTAAGGAGTGAGTTCACTAGTGGCGTATTTACTGTAGCCGATGCTTACACTATTTTACCTTTCTCAAATACCGTTGTAACAATTGATATGACTGGCGCACAGATAATTAAAGTACTGAATGAAGGGCTTACATACTCGCAGGGAATTTCTGGCTCTACGGGTTCATTCCCATACTCATCACATTTACGTTATGACGTTTTATTGGGGGCGGCTGAGCAGCAAGGTATTGTTAATGTTGAAGTCAAAGATAGAGGCACAAATGAATGGAGTGATATCGATATCAATGCGACCTACTCTGTTGCAACCAATTCATTCACTGCGCAAGGTAAAGATGGTTATGTTACTTTCGCCGAAGTACGTGAAGCCAATTCTGCTGCATTTGAGGAGTCTGATGTTGTTTATGTTGTTCCACTCATTGAGTTATTTCGTGATGAGCTGGAAAATAACATACTGCCCACTCTCAATACTGATGAATATTGTTTAAAATCAGTCACAACACTTCTCTAAATCAATAGAAGTAGCATAGTTAACTTAACCTCCTACTTAGAGATGTTAATCTACCATTCTGAGTAAGAGGTTGTAACCTTTCGCTAAAATCAGAAGCACTCTGACAACAAACTGCAGCGGAGCAATTTTGCTGCGTTTGGCGCTATGGTTAATATGATCTATCAAGGTTCTTGTCGCTGTGGTCAATGGCAAGTCAGTATGACTGTCATAAAGCCATTAAAAAACTTAAGCCCACGTATCTGCGATTGTCATTATTGTTCTAGCTGTAGGTTGCAGTATAGAGGGTAATTTACATGGAGCTGCAAATTACAATTTATTTGGCGCCGCCAACAAATTGGGAGATTCCATCCAGATTCAAACCACGGTTTTTAAACCTAGTGAAAAACTAGAGCGCTGGGATAAATTATGAGACACATTAAAAATATCTCAAAAAATAATAAATTACTTCAACGTAAAAATGACTATTCACACATTGTGCAAAGATCCGCCCAAAAGTGCTTTAGGAGTAGCGTTAAATAAAATGATCCCGCTTATTCATTGGTTAGCCAGCAACAAAGCATTTTGCATTACCAATGGCAGTTGGCGGATATTGCTGAAATGAATCCGGATTTTGATCTGGATTATCACACGGCCAAAGTTGCCGCACGGCTGATCTACGAAATGGTTAAAGCCAAATTTATCTTTTTAGACTAAGCGAACCGGCTGTAAAAACCTACGAACAGACTAAAAATAGAGTCTTCCTAGCACGGTTGTAAAAACCAGTAAAAAGGCGTTAAGCTGAGTAAAATCAAGGAGATTACCATGCGCTTTTATACCCTATGCCGTTTCATCGCCTCTGCCCTTAGCTTGTTTTTATTATGGTCTTGCTCACAGCAGCAACCACCAAAGGCGGAGTCCGACATTGATAAGCCAGCCACTACGGTTTTAACAAACAATGCCGAGAATCAATTTAAAGAACTTATTGAACATCATTGGCAAAAGAATATGGATTATTATCCGGAGTTTGCCAGCTATTTGGGCATGGGTAACGATCAGCGTAATAGCCGCTGGCAAGACATCAGTTTAGAAAGTTACGCGGCACATCTTCAAGATACCAAAAACACCCTCACCTCACTAACTGCCATTGATCGTTCTAAGTTATCCGATGCCGATAAAGTCAATTACGATTTATTCCTCTGGCAACAACAAATGGACGTTAATGAGAGTCAATTTCAAACTCATTTGATCCCAATTACCCAGAGGGATGGTATTCAGGCTCTGGATGATTTTGCCAATTATGTGCCACTAAAATCAGTACAAGATTACGATAATTGGTTAGCAAGATTACAAAAGCTACCAGCACTCATTGCGCAAACTCAAACATTAATGGAAAAGGGCATTGCCTCTGGTGTCATGCCCTCTGCCGATACCATGGCCAGAGTGCCAGCCCAGTTAAAAAAACAAATTGTTGATACACCAACCGACAGCCTGTTCTATAAGCCTTTTGCCGACATTGATAGTAAAATTAGTGCGAGTGACCAACAACGTTTGCAGCAGCAGGCAATAGAAATCATAGGTCAGCAGTTAGTGCCCGCCTATAAAGAGTTCACGCAGTTTTTTGAAAACCAATATTTACCGGCATGTCGCGACACCCATGGCGTATGGGACTTACCTAAGGGTAAAGAATTTTATCGTTATTTAGTTAAATACTTCACTACCACTGATTTAACTCCAGAAGAAATCCACCAAATTGGTTTACAGGAAGTCGCGCGTAATCGCGCAGAAATGGATGAAGTAATTGCCGAGGTAGGCTTCAAGGGCTCCTTCGATGAATTTGTGCAATTTCTACGTACTGACCCGCAATTTTATTACGATACTCCCGAAGCGCTCATGGAAGGCTATTTGGCGGTAAGTAAACGCCTCGATCCTGAATTAGTGCATCTATTTGGTAAGTTACCCCGTGTACCTTACGGACTTAAAGCGATACCTGATTCCATCGCCCCAGATACCACAACCGCTTATTACAGCTCGCCCAGTGCAGATGGCACTCGCGCTGGTTACTACTTTGTAAATCTCTACCAACCCCATACCCGCCCCAAATATGAAATGGAAGTGCTTAGTGTGCATGAAGCGGTTCCCGGGCATCACTTACAAATTGCGCTGCAAATGGAGTTGGGCGAATTGCCAATGTTCAGACGCTTTCAAGATTTCACGGTGTTCACCGAAGGTTGGGGCCTTTATAGCGAACGCTTAGGTTACGATATGGGTTTATATAAAGATCCCTATTCGCGCTTTGGACAACTAACATACGATATGTGGCGTTCGGTACGTTTAGTGGTAGACACTGGCATTCACTACATGGGCTGGACACGCCAACAGGCCATTGATTATTTTAAAGCGAACGCCGCCAAAACCGAAGAAGACATCATTAACGAAATTGACCGCTATATCTCCATGCCGGGTCAAGCCTTGGCTTACAAAATTGGACAATTGAAAATTCTTGAATTGCGCCAACAAGCAGAAACGGAATTAGCTGATAAATTTGATATCCGCGCTTTTCATGACGTGGTGTTAGGTGCAGGATCCGTACCCTTATATGTATTGCAAGCCAATGTGGAACAATGGATAAAGCAACAGCAATTGGTACAATAATAATGGCAACAGAAGTAATATTGCCGGTAACGTTTAAGTATTGAGCTGATTAGATTTCTGTAAGATCAGCTTTGTTATCCCAACTCGGATGACATTCAAAACTATTAAAAACAACAATAAGAGCAGTAATGATGCAAGATTTTGATTATGACGTATTAGTCGTCGGCTCAGGAGCCGGTGGCGCAATGGCCGCTTATACCCTCACTCAAGCGGGCCATAAAGTATTAATGCTAGAAGCGGGACGGGATTACGACCCCTATACCGAAACCCCAATGTTCCAAACTAATGGTCAAGCGCCGTTAATGGGGGCCGGTAACAGCGACAAAGATTTTGGTTTTTACGATGCCACCGTAGATGGCGGGTGGCAGGTACCAGGGGAACCTTACACCACCGGTGAAGGCAGTGAATTCATGTGGTGGCGTGCACGTATGTTAGGCGGCCGCACCAATCACTGGGGACGTTTTTCCTTGCGCTTTAGTGAACATGATTTTAAAGGTTTTAGCCGCGATGGCTTAGGTGCAGACTGGCCATTTGAATATACCGACATTGCCCCTTGGTACGATAAAACCGAAGAATTAGTCGGTGTCTGTGGCACCAATACCGGTTTAGATGATATGCCAGATTCTCCTGAAGGCGTATTACAACCACCGCCCAAACCACGGGTACCGGAATTGCTGGTTTCCGCTGCAGCTAAAAAGCTCGGTATCGCCACCGCCCCAATGCACCGAGCGGTACTCACCAGACCTAAAGACGATCGCCAAGCCTGTTTTTATGCCACCCCTTGTGGGCGTGGTTGCTCCATTGGTGCGGCATTTCAAACTACTACATCATTAATCCCGATGGCCAAAGCCACAGGCAATTTGCAAATAATTACCGATGCGATGGTTAAATCGGTGGATGTTGATGACAACGGCAAAGTGAATGCGGTTACCTATATCAATCGTAAAACCAAACAACCCGTCACCCTTGCCGCAAAGGTCGTTATTTTGGCGGCTAGCGCTTGCGAATCGGCGCGCATATTACTTAATTCCAAAAGTGAGCACTTCCCTAATGGTTTGGCTAATACTAGTGGTCAAGTAGGTAAAAATATTATGGATTCCACCGGTGCCGGTGTGGGTGCACATATTCCAGCCTTAGAAGGTCGTCCTATTTATAACGAAGACGGCAACACCTCTAATCATTTGTTTATTCCATGGTGGGGACACAAGCAACAGGCCAAAGGCGAACTGGATTTCCCTCGTGGTTATCATTTTGAAATAGGCAGTGGCTTTCGCGCACCGGGTGCCGGAGTCGGTGGTGATATTCAAGGTTACGGCCCGCAAATTAAACAGCAAGTTAAACAAGCGTACGGAGCTTATGTGTCGTTTTCCTTGCGCGGTGAAATGTTACCTAATGAACATTGCTATATGGAGATTGACGAAGAGGTTAAGGATAAATGGGGCATCCCAGTACCAAAATTTCACTGGAAATGGTCTGAGCATGAAATCAAACAAGTGGAGCATGGCTTACAAACCGGCAAGAAAATACTAGAAACCATGGGCGCTACCTTTACTAGCCCATTACCAAAAGCCGAAGACGCCATTCTAAAAGGTGGACAAATTATCCATGAAGTTGGCGCCACCCGTATGGGTGATTCACCCAGCAATTCAGTGACTAATCAATACGGTCAAACATGGGACTGCGATAATGTATTTATTATGGATGCCGGTGTATTTGCCTCTAACCCCCATAAAAACTGCACGCTTACCATTATGACTCTTGCCATGCGCAATGCATCGTGGCTGGCACAACAACTCGATAAGGGAGTAATTTAATATGAGCGATTCACAACATAACAATCACTCCCAAACCTATCGCAGCAAATTAAGCCGCCGAGAATCACTAAAGTGGTTAGGGTTACTTTCGGCTACAACGGTTATACCACTAACAACGAGTTGCGCTACATCAATAGACAATCTACCAGTAGGTAAAGGCCATTGGCCGCAATTAAAATTACCCGCGATTACTGCAACCGGTTATGGCAAAGATCCGAATGTAATTATCCCGCCCAGCGCGCCTTGGCCTAAAACCCTGAGCAGCGAACAGCTCGGCTTAGTGGCAACTTTATGCGATATTTTGATCCCAAGGGAAGGCGATGTACCTTCAGCCACAGAAGTCAATGTGCCGGATGTGATTGATGAATGGATCAGCGCCCCCTATTCTCGCCAAGAACAGGATCGCCAACAATTTTTAGCTCTATTGATTTGGCTCGATGATGAAGCACGGTTGCGCTTCAATGCTAAATTTACTCAAGTTAGTACTGCGCAACAGTTAGCAATCATGGATGACATCAGTTATGACAAGTCGGATTTGGCCGATGAATTCAGACGTGCAACACAAGCGTTTTCAAGTTTTCGTCGATTGGTGTTGGCCGCTTTTTTCTGTAGCCCAGAAGGTACAAAAGATTTAGGTTATATTGGCAATATCCCCATTGCAGGTGATTACCCCGGTCCAACTGATGAAGCCATGGCGCATTTACAGAAGGTTCTTGGTGAATTAGGCCTTAGTGCCTAAATAATCATTGAATGACGACAGGCTTGTCGTCATTCCTTCTTCCCTCAGCTCCATTCAGTTACCTCATCAATCTCTTAGCTCTATCGTAATTTTTTGCCTTGCTGAATAATTTGTTACTACATTTCTAAACTTAAAGTGCGCTTGTTAATACAGTTGTTGGAAAAAGATACTTTTGTATCCTAAATTTAATCACAGCAATTATTGGATAGGGATGTGTATGTTAAAAGTATTAATTGTGGATGACAGCGTGGTAGCGCAAAAAAAAATGCAAGAAGCATTAGATAATAAATTTGACTGCTTAGCCAAAACCACCGGAAAAGAAGCACTCGCCGCCGTCGATGAATTTAAACCAGATATTATGTTGCTCGATATTAATATGCCGGATATAGATGGTTTTGAAACATGCAAGCAACTAGCTGGCTTAGAATTTGGTAAAAAAGTCATTGTGGTGTTTATTTCTGGTTCTGATGATATCCAAACCAAAATTAAAGCCTATGATGCAGGTGGCCATGATTTTATTGCCAAGCCCTTCTCAGACGATGAATTAGTCAAAAAGATATCTCGACTGGGTGCCCTTCTTGAGGAACGCGATGATTTACAACACACCGTAGAAGATACTCAATCCATTATCATGACGTCGATGAAACAAGCGTCCCATTATGGCTACATAATGAACTTCTTTAAAAACCTGTTCCACAGCAACTCGGCAAACGAGGTAGCTAAACTTTTCTTTGATGCTATGGACTATTGGAATTTAAAAGCCAGTTTAGTTTTACGGCTAGATAAGGTTTGTTACTTTGAATCAGCAGAAATTGAATATGTGAGCCCCATCGAAAGGAAAATATTCGTTGCCTTGCACGACGCTGGCAGGCTCTACGAATTTGGTCAGCGCATGATAGTGAATGACAGCCATGCCTCTTTTTTAATTAAAAACATGCCTGAAGACAATGTAGAAGCCGGAGAAATAAGGGACGTTATTGCTGCTATCATCGAAGGTCTAGAGGCTAAAGCCATTGATTTAAAAAGAAAAGATGGGCTGGAATTAGTCACTAAGGAACTTTCCGGTACCATTGAAAAAGTAAAGAGCGGCGTTATTAGTCACAACCAACTGATCTCTTCAGTGATCACCGATATGATGGGGGCCGTCGCCAGCAGTTTTCACAGTTTAGAATTGACCGAAGCACAGGAAACCTTTTTTCACGCACTATTTGAAAAAAGTGGCCAGCGCATCATGTCTGTGGAACAAATATTGCTGGATATTCAAGAACAACTTTCACTACTATCAAATCATGTCAAAGTCATTGTTGAAGATACCCAAGCACCTAGTGCAATGGTACAACTGAATGCAGATGTCGAACTTTTTTAGATATTTTAAGCGACTAACAATCTGCGCATTTTTTTGACGTGTATTATCATACCTAGCCCCCTTCATTGGCAGATTTAAGACCCCGCACGCTACAGATCCATCTCGTCATTACCACACTAAATTACTTAAACTATTTTGCCCTCGCTGAACGATCCGTAAATTGAGGTGTTTCTTTGACTATTCATTCACATTTCGATCACAACAAAAACTTTCACAAATGAAATATTTTCGTAATTTTATGTAATAAATTACCATAAATAAGTAAATAACAGGTTAATATCGCGTTAATTCGGTAATTATTACAGTTTATTTGGTAATTTAATTACATTTTAAGTTTACTTTTTACACTAACAACTTATACTAATTGCAGACTTAATTTTTAAACTATTTTTCAATTTTTATATAAGAGGGACTTATGAAAACGACGTTAATCGCACTAGCTACTTTTGCTCTATCAGCAACCACATTGGCAGCTCCAGTAAGCTACAATCACGCTACTTTAGATGCACCACAACCCAACACTATTTGTATCGCATCCGCGGTATTAGGTTTAACTGCAACCAAAAATATTGTTGAACAAGATTTTGATGAAGCAACGTTATGTAACGGCATGCCCATCACTGAGTTTGCCGAAAAATTCAGTAATCCTGCTCAGTTTGAAATACAAGAGCAAATTACCAACGTTAAATTCGTTGCAAAAGACAACTCTGATGCATCGCTTTTATGTGAAAAAGCGGCTTTAGAAGGGCTAAAAGCCTTACGTCTTAACAGTGATGCGATAGGTGATGTAACCTGTAATGGTCGCGATATTCTTAACTTTGCCATGGATAGTTCAAGCAAGTTATAGCACCAAGCATTTTTAACGTCGAAGTCCTCTGATCTAGCTCAACATTAATTGGGCTAGATCAGCCCCTAGACTTCAACCTACGCTACTCCCCAACAGCGTTTTAGCTGTCGTTGTCGACGATAACCTACCTAATTTTCTAGCAATAACACTTGTATCAAGTACCTAGCTATTCTAGCCATTTGCATAACTGAACCTGCCACTAATATTCTGTTGGCAATTCACTTCTTTGTGTATAACCTGAATAACAAGGTAAAACCCGACTACAATCAAGTAGAGGCTTATAAAAACAGACTTCAACTGTTTGCCACGATAGTCTCCCCCGAAATAAATTAGTTAACTATATTTTAGGGTTAGGGGTTTAATCCAACTTATTCATCCCCAGATATATTGATGAAAAGAAGAAGTAAAAGTAACGTTAATTGAAGAAGGAATGCCAATGAAAATTAATCTTTCAGGTCACCATGTAGACATCAGTACAGGCGTTAAAGAACACGTAGAACAAAAATTATCCAAGTTAGCCAGCCATTTCCCCTCACTTATAGCCATTGACGCAATTATCACCAAAGAGCATGGTGAATTTGATGTAGAACTCGTGACCACCTATGAAGGCAGCCGTCTAGCCAGTAAAGGCAAAGGCCAAGTGATGTATCCTGCCATTGCCCAAGCGGCAAAGAAACTCGATGCCGCTTTGGTACACCGTAAAGGTCAACTAAAAGAAGGATTACACAAAAAGCCGGTGGCGACTGCGCCAGAAATTGCCTCCGAAATTATTCAAGGAATGGATCTGCACTAATCCCCGACGATTTATTCACATAGGCGGATCCTTATCGATTCGCCTTTTTTATACCTCCATCGGTAAACCCTAGTACAGCAATAAATCAACTCGTAACTCATCTCAATCCTGTAGAATAGCGAAGAAAGAGGGGGTAACACTGCCCATTGCGCACTTTTAGGTGGTTCATGTCATTTACATCGTTTAATTTAAACCCGCTTTTACTGCAATCTTTGGCGGATAAAGGCTATCAGCAAGCCACTCCCGTTCAATTGCAGGCGATTCCGCTTGTTATGCAGCAACAGGATGTAATAGCGCGGGCACAAACCGGCACCGGCAAAACGGCCGCATTTGCCTTGCCAATGTTGGACAGCCTGCTCAATCAGCCTATCCAACCGCCAGTTTTGCGGGCACTGGTATTAACCCCAACTCGTGAATTAGCCCAGCAAGTGCAGCAAAGTTTTGTTGCTTACGCCAAGCACACCACTTTAGTAAGTACCATTGCTTATGGCGGTGTTAGCCTGAATCCGCAAATAACCGCACTCAAGGCCGGAGCCGATATTTTGGTAGCTACACCAGGGCGGCTGTTGGATTTGATGGAAAAAGGCGTGGTTGTGTTAGATAAACTGGCGTTTCTGGTACTGGATGAAGCTGACCGCATGCTGGATATGGGGTTTATTAATGACATCAAACGCATAATCCGCAAGGTGCCAGTTCAGCGACAAACCCTACTGTTCTCGGCGACCTTTGACAATAACCTGCTAGATCTTAGCAAGATGCTACTCAACGACCCTAAATCCGTTGAGATTGATGCACAAAATACTGCCGCCAGCCAAGTAGAACAGATCATCTATAACGTTGATGCCGATCGTAAGCGGGAATTAATTTCCTACTTGATTGGTTCAAAAAACTGGCAACAAGTACTCATTTTTACCCGTACCAAAATCGCGGCCGATGCGCTGGCCAAAGAGATGTGCAAAGATGGCGTCAAAACCCAGTCGATTCATGGTGATAAATCCCAAGGAGCCCGTGAAAAGGCATTGGCCGATTTTAAATCCGGTCAGGTTCGCGCACTGGTGGCAACCGATGTAGCAGCCCGAGGACTGGATATCAGCGATCTGAAATATGTGATCAACTATGAACTGCCGTATATTGCCGAAGACTATATCCACCGAATAGGCCGCACCGGTCGAGCAGGCAGCAGCGGCACCGCCATTTCATTATTAAGTGTGGGTGAAGAATGGTTGTTGGAAGAAATTGAAACCCTGTTAAATGAACGCCTGCCACAACAATGGCTAGCCGGTTACGAGCCAGATCTAACCAAAGCCGTAAAAGGCAAAAAAATCGACAGCAAAAGCGCCCTGAAAAGCAAAATGAAAAAACAGCTGGGATTAAAAAGCACCAGTAGCAAATCAAAACAGCGTAAGCGCAGATAACGTTACGGCCAAGGCAACTATATTGAATTTTCCAGCCGGCGCATTACATTCTGTATTTAACTTAATCTATTCAATGAGCCACTACGACAAAGGAAATAACCATGCACCATTTAAAAATCGATATTGTTTCTGATGTATCTTGCCCTTGGTGCATTATTGGCTATCGCGGCTTACAGCTAGCACTTGAGCAATTGGCAGATAACATTCAGGCCGAGATTGAGTGGCACCCTTTTGAGTTAAATCCGCAGATGCCCGCAGAAGGCCAAGAGATTGTTGAACATATCACTGAAAAATACGGCATTAGTGTTGAGCAAAGCGAACAAAATCGCGAAACCATTAAACAGCGCGGATTAAGCGTAGGGTACGAGTTTGGGCTCAGAGGTGGTGGTAGAATTTATAATACCTTCGATGCTCATCGCTTATTAGATTGGGCGAAAAGCCATAACAAGCAAACCGAATTGAAATTAGCCTTGTTTGATTTGTACTTTAAACAAGGGGGTAACCCTAGTGATCATCAACAATTACTGGGCACGGTAACTCAAGTTGGCCTGCCTGTAGACGAAGCTCAAGCCATTTTAGCATCTGACGAATACCAACAACCCGTTCGCGCAGCACAACAGCATTATCAGCAGATGGGCATTTCCTCGGTACCCGCATTTATTATCAACAGTAAATACCTACTTAGCGGTGGCCAACCACCCGCTGCCTTTGTTAAAGCCTTGCAGGATATTGCCGAGAAAGAAGAGGCCTAGTTGCCTTGCCGACTCAGTATTAAGTACACAAGCGGGGCTCACCCGCTTACTACTGCGCAAATATACTGAAAAATTGAAATATTCGAAAAGGCAGAGTTAACTAATGGTTCTTTTGTAAATCATTTCGATGCATGACAATCCAACCATTAATATAAATATTATCCGGTCTAGCAATGTCATAAATGATGCCTTCATCGGCCCAATTGATTACTGTTTGCCGGCTGGCGACGAGGTCTTTTGATTTAAAGAAATTACGATTCATTGCCGCATCGAATTTTACATGTTCGGAAATTGCCGATGGCATATTGTGTCTAACGTTACCTAACTTGAAGGTAATTAATTCATTATCTATAGACGAAATCTTAAGCGGTAAATAGCGAAATCTCTCGTCTGATGTAGGTTCAATCAAATGGTAATCGACGAAGTAAAAATCATTAATTTTTGGTTCATTGATTAGTTCCAGGCGATTGCTATGTTGGAAATCTCCATAAGCCCAATAAGCTATCACCGCCAAGATAACAATAATGAACTCTGACCAACCTTCGAAAATTCGCCGTACTAAGCCAAACAAACGTGCGGTGTTTTTCATCATCATTTCTGATGCAAAGAGCGTGTTAGTCATGACGGGACCACCATAGTTGCATTGCATGCTGGACAATAAAGCGCATAAACATCAATCGATTCCGTTGCATATTTATTCCATCCTTTGTTTGCACTTGATGTATTAACTTTACACAACTCCACTAATAAAGCTAATTCTCAACCAACTAAACCTCACCCTTGGTTAATTTCCGGTTCCACCAAGTTTGCTAGGTACTGCAATGATTCTTGCCAGCCTAAATAGCACAACTCCGTTGGGATCATATCTGGAATGCCGCTTTGCTCAATGCAAAGCTCCGTACCGACACTGATTTGTTTAAACTCAACCGTCACCATCATTTCACCGGGTAGATTCGGATCATCAAATTTATCGTTATAGCGTAGCTTTTTGGCGGGTTCGATTTCGAAATATTCACCACCAAAACTATGGCTATGGCCGGTAGTAAAGTTACGAAAGGCCATTTTGAAGCTGCCGCCGACTTTGACATCCATATGCTCAATGGTGCAGGTAAAACCATGAGGTGGGATCCAGCGCGCTAATGCATCTGGCTCAACAAAGGCGCGATAGACTTTTTCTGGTTTCGCCTTTAAAACGCGATGCAAGTTAATAGTGTTACTCATGACTTTATCTCCTCAAACTTTTGTGGACGGTTAAACAACAGGCTTAAATAGCAACGTAAATGCTGTAAAGACTCAAGCACAACATTAGATTGTTGCCGCGCTTTGGCAAAAATAAATGCGCCTTGTAACACTACTTGAATAAAATCGCCGACACTGTCGGCACTCCAGCTAGCATCGGCGGCATACAGCGCTTTGGCGGCTTCTACATCAGTACTTAACTTGGCAATATGCGCACTTAATCCAGCATCACAGGCGCTTCTGACTTCAGGATGAGTATGGTAGGTTTCCTGCACTAAAGTACCGAGCAAACAAGTGAATTCAGGTACTTCACCTTTTACAATGGCAATACGTAAGTCCACATAACCTAATAACCGATCAAGCGGGTCGGCTTGATGATGGTAAGCGGCATGGGCAAATAATTCACCGGTAAACTCATTCCAATAATCCACCGCACTTAACACTAAATCTTGTTTATTTTTAAAGTGGTGGAAAAAACTGCCCTTGGTTACCCCTGCCCGATTACAAATTTCATCAACAGTGGTAGCAGCATGACCTTTTTCACGGAACACCTGCAATGCCACTTGTAACATAGTTAAACGAGAAGGCTGACGTGGTGTTTTAATTACGGTCATTTTTACTTAGCCCGCCTGCTCTTCAACCAACTCTGCGGCTAGCAACTTGGCATTACCGATATTCTCAAAATACATAATCACGAACGCCAACGCACCTAGTAGCATAAATCCGAGTACCAAGGGCACCACGGTACCGTTATACATTTGCCCAATGTAGGTACCTAAAGCAATACCGATGACTGAAGAAAGCGCGCCGACAATGGCTGCTGCTAGCCCGGCTATGTGCCCCATTGGCTCTAGCGCTATTGCATTTAAATTGCCAAACATGATGCCGAAACAAAACAAAATTACCGCACCATATATAAAAAACAAAAAGAATGGCGGACTAGCAAAATAGCTATAGACAAATAGTAGTGACGATGCACCGCTAATAATGGCTGCGCCAATTAAACACAGGTGGCGCATACCAAAACGTTCAACTAATTGAGAATTAATAAAAGACGATACCCCCAGGCCAAAAGCCTGCAAGCCGAAATACACCGCGAACATATCCCCCACCGCATATTGGCCTTGGAAAATTTGTGGAATGGAGTTCAAATCACCAATCAACGCGCCAAAAATACAGCCCATTACCAGGGTGTAACAAAGAGTAGTTTTGTTAGATAACACCGTTTTGCTGCCTTTAATAATATTCGCGACTTTAAACGGCACCACATTTTCCGGATGCAAGGTTTCTTCCAAACGTAACCACGCCCATGTGCCTACGCCAATGGCATACACAATATAAAGTCCAAATATACTTTGCCAATTGGCAACCGCTAAGATCAATTGCCCCAACGCTGGCGCCAGAATGGGTACGGTCATAAACACCATCATCACCAGCGACATGATTTTCGCCATCGCCGCACCACTATGCTTATCGCGGACAATCGACATCACCGAAAGATAAGGCCCAGAAACACCTAAACCCTGCACAAAACGCCCGGCTAACATCACTTCAATACTAGTGGCAGTAACACAAATAACACTACCAAGGAGATATAATATCAACCCGATAAATAGCACTTTTTTACGACCAATTGCATCAGACAATGGGCCACTGACCAACTGCCCTAAAGCCAATCCGATAAAAATGGCGCTAATAATATATTGCGCCTGATTAGGATGAGAAACGTTAAGATACTCTCCAATAATGCCTAACGCCGGTAATAACGCATCAATAGAAATAGCCACCACGGACATTAAAATCGCCATCAGCGTGATAAATTCTTTATAGCCCATAATGTTCTTTACAACGGTCATTTAAATTAAGCCTCTACTATGGTTTTAAAACCGCCGTAAGTCATACGCTTACAATCGAACGGCATGTTTTCTGGGTCACAACTTTCTAATAAATCTTTATCGGCATGCACCTTGGCATTGACCTCATCACGATGCTCCCGCGAATAATAAACTACATAAGCAAACACCATTAACTCACCGTCTTTAGGTTTAAACGTTTGCGGGAAGGTGGCACAAAAACCATTGTCTGTAACATCGTCCTGTACACATTCTCGATATTCTAAAGCGCCGTGTTTTTTCCAAACTTTGGCAGCGATTTCAGCCATTTTTTTGTAATCAGCCAATCTTTCCGCAGGTACAGACAACACAAATCCGTCTACATAATTCATATTCATTCCTCTCTCAGAAATCTTTTTTAAGGGCTAACTTCGAAAACATTATCACGGAAACATACCCTTTAGTATGGTTAAATATACTAATTAGTATGGTATTGAAAAAAACACATAACATGACTAATTATTTTTCTTATTTCCTGCTGTAATTTGACTTTCAGCAAGACTCTCATAAGCTTTATTTATAATATTAATACTGGTTAAATTACCCAAAAGCGTGGAATGTAGAATACTGGGATGGGTTGCCAACAACCTTTCTTTCGTACTTATTCTGAATAAATTAATTACTGCATGTAATTAATAAAGGAGAAATAGCCATTTATGTCTGATGTAATTGATGGATTTGTCTTTGCCGATGAAAAGCATAATGTTGAGACTAATCAAGCCACAGTATGGCAAATTTTAAGTGTCGAAGACAACCAAGAATATCAGGCTTCACTTATCAACAGTCTGCAAAAGTTAAAGACTGTTCAGGGACACCCACTGCAAATATTGACCGCTAACTCCGCCTTCGAGGCAGCAGCTATTCTTAGTCAACATCCAAATATTGCCTTAATATTACTTGATGTCGTTATGGAAGATGACGATGCCGGTTTACGTTTAGTGAAAACCATTCGGGAGGTGATGGGTAACGCCAGTATCCGCATTGTATTGTTGACGGGGCAACCTGGTTTTGCTCCAGAAAAACAAACGATGCAAGCATTAGACATTGATGAATATTGGAACAAACCAGATCTCACCATGGATAAGCTGCACTCTGTTACCACCAGTAATTTACGCACCTGGCACTATATTGTGCAACTTACACAAGCTCAGCAAGGTCTACAAATGGTCATCGATGCTGCCCGAACTATTAGCAGCAAAAGCGACATTGCTTCGTTTACCAACACGGTTCTTAGCGAAATAGGCAAAATTGTGGGTATTACTACGGGTGGAATTATGTGTGTCCGTATTGAGGAGCGGTCGCAAAGTAACATTTTCCATGTCGTTGAAGCGATAGGGTGTTACAAAGATTTCAGCAGATTAGAATTATCCAGCGAAACGCTTTACGACATCAATCAGAACATTGCCTATGTCATTAAGTATAAAACCTCGGTGCTTCGCACCTCCCAATCAATCTTTTATTTTGAAACGAAAGACATTGATAACAATTGTTACCTAATGGTGGTGAAATCTGATACATCGATAAGCGAAGCGAATACTAATCTATTAAAAGTATTCAGCGAAAATATAAGCAGCGGATTTACCAATATTGCCTTACTAAACAGGTTAACCTCTATCGCTTATACAAATCAGGATCTCAATATTCCAAACCGAAATTGGTTATTGAGAGAAATTCAAAACCTGAACCACAAGGAACGAATACAGAGTAAATTATTACTTTTTGATATTAAACAATTTGAAGAAATTTCCTTCGCTTTCGGCAGTGATTATTGCGTAAAAGTATTACTCAGTGTGTACCAAAATATCCGGCAGGCAATCCCACATCCGATTCCTATAGCCTTATCGGATACGCAACAATTTACAGCGCTGTTACCCTGTGACGTTATTATTGATGAAGAGTTACAAGCTCAATTAACCCATCAGCAGTTCGAATTCGATGATGTGGTGCATAATATAGATTTAGCCATTATTGAGATGTCGTTGGATAACAGCTTTTATTATTCGGCATCAAAAATTTTGAATTTGGCGGAATCATCGCTCAAAGAATCAATCCACAAACCACGTTCATATATTATCCATACCCAGCAGGACTCAGAAACAATTAGCCGAAGCTACAATTTAATGGGTGAACTGCGAAATGCGATAAAAGACAGAAAACTATCGGTAATGCTACAACCCAAAGTACGTTTAAGCGATGAACATGTAGTAGGATTTGAGTCCTTAGCGAGATGGCAACTAGAGGATGGTACTTATGTTAGACCTGATGAATTTATTCCCATTGCTGAAACGGCTGGGCTAATTTACAACCTTGATTGTTTGATTTTCGAAAAAACCTTAGAAGCGTTGCAACAACTAAGCTGTGCAGACATTCACCTACCGGTTGCCTTCAACGCCTCATCCATTGATATTCAGCATCCGCATTATTATGAATTTATCCGTTCTCGCTTAGAAAATAGTGGCTTATCGAGTGAATTGCTTGAGTTGGAAATAACAGAAACCCAAGCAATGGACGATTATCAAAACGTCCAAGCTCGATTACAAAAGTTTATTGAACTAGGTATTAGAATCAGTATTGATGACTTTGGCACCGGCCACTCATCACTGGCGCATATTACCCATTTAAATGCCAACTATCTAAAGGTCGATCGGAGCTTCGTTACCAATATAGGCATAGAGGGAAACAATAAGCATATAGTGCAAATGGTTATTGATTTAGGGCACAATTTTAAATTTGATATTATCGCTGAAGGCATTGAAACCAATGAGCAAAAGCAAATACTCAGGGATATGGGCTGTGAATTAGGCCAAGGTTATTTGTTTGCCAAACCCATGCCGGTTAGCTCGTTAATTCCTTGGTTGAATCAAAAACTAAGTTAAACAACCACGATAGGGAGCATCTCAACAAAATGAATCAAGGACGATCAGAGTCGACCTATCGAAAACATCTCGTGCGTAACTGCCTGATTCGAATTTTATTTATACTGTTGCTTTGTATCACTATCGGATACGCTTTATTTAACTACCAATACCTGCAAAAAATCAGTGCCATTCAACAGCAGCAAGATGACAAGTTATATGTTGCGGCATCATTATTTGACCGAGAACTAGGCAGCCTTGAAGATTTACTGACTTTACTTTACAACAGTCCATCACTGATAAAACAACCTGCTAACACAGATGATCCCGAACTCAAAAACATCAAAGAACGCTTAGCCAATATTGGCCTTGCATCCCGGTATATTTCACAAATCAGATGGATAGATAGATCCGGTGAAGAAAAAGTTAGAGTGGATTTTCGGGATGGTAATTACCACATTGCTGGCGATGACCAATTACAAAATAAAAAGTCACGCTATTATCTGCAACAAAGTTTGCAAGTAGCTGCACCACATATATATGTCTCGCCTGTTGATCTAAACATCGAGCATGGTCAAATTATCGAGCCTTTTGAGCCAACCGTAAGAGCAAGTATTAGCACAGATAAAGCAGACTTTCTGATACAAGGAGTGCTAGTGATTAACTACAACTTATCCTTACTGCTGGATAACATTCGTCAACTCAGTTCCCCTGAATCTCAGTTGAGCATAGTTAATCTGGATGGTTATTGGCTCCTTAATACCCAACGGCAAAAAGAATGGGGGTTTATGCTCAATACCCCAGAAAAAACGTTAGTAAATGAATCGCCTGGAATCTGGAATTTACTTTTTTCCCAAAAAACCTCCGATATCACCGTTGTTGATGATCAGATTGTCAGTTTTCGACAACAAACCTTGTTTTCACTCAAGGTATCTTCTGCAAAAGACAACCGTATTTTTATTATGGCAACAAGCCAACCGAATATTATTCAATCCATCCAAAACACATTATTGTGGCGGGTATATCCGCTTGGCGCAGCTTTGTTTTGTATAGGACTGTTCATTTTTATTCGAGATGTAAAATTGCAGCTGCGCATATTGAAAATATCAGGTGAGTTACTAGATGAAAAAGAGGCATTAAAAGCGTCAAATAAAAAGTTAGAGGACAACTTGGAGCAGCAGCAACAGTTACAAAACGATCTGGTAGAGGCACAAAAATTATCTGCACTTGGAATGATGGTTGCCGGTGTCGCTCATGAGTTAAATACGCCAATAGGTGGTGCCATGATGTCGGTATCAACGGCTTGCGCTGAATTAGTATCTTTAAAAGAAGCCATCAGCGAAGGTCTTACCAAAAGCAAACTTGCTGAAAGTATGGACCTACTTGAAGAGTCACTAAAGCTTGCGGCAGGTAACTTGGACAAAGCGGCGAATCAGGTAAGGAGTTTCAAACGTATTGCCATTGACCGGGCAAATGAGGAATACATTGAGTTTGAATTTAACAATGTGGTGATGGATTTGCTGCTAAGCCTGAAGCCCCAAATTAAATCAACTAACATTCAGATCAAGCCAGATATAAAAGAAAATATTCGAATGACCAGCAGACCAGGGGTACTGTCACAAGTGCTACAAAATCTCATTGTGAACTGCATCAATCATGCTTTTTTACCAGATGAGAAAGGCACAATAACAATATCAACAACTCTTAATAATGATGATGAAATTCAGATTACTATTGCTGATGATGGTAAGGGCATTGATACCGATATCCAAGAAAAAATATTTGAACCTTTTATCACAACAGCAAGAGGGGAGGGTAATACCGGTTTAGGGCTATATTTTGTCCATCAATGGGTAACCCAAATCCTCCATGGTCAAATTAAGGTAAAGTCACAACCCAATAATGGAACGTCCTTCACTATTACCCTGCCATTACAAATATCAGAAGCCTAAAACGAAAAATGCACCATTCGTTAAAATTTTATTTGTTTAATTAATCGCCATTTATTATACTGTACATTAATACAGTTTAATTTAAAGGGTATATTATGAAACATTTAATGCTAAGCAATAGCGGCGTTAAGGCCATTGATAACCTAATAACTAAATATACGGTGGGTTACAGCGACATCAGCAATGTTTTTCAAAAAGCGCTTGTGCTACCACCTTGTGATAGCCATATAGAAGCCCGTAACGCCATCAAGTCTTTTGGCTTAAAACGTTTTCCGCCGGCTATATGGTTAAAGCTAATTAATCATTGCCAGCAACAACCAACGGTGTTGCATCAATTTAAGCTACCACAATTGGACGGTCAGGTATTTTGCTGGGTACTACTGAGTGAAGATGGCATCTTACTTGAACTGGTGAGTTGTATTCATAAAAGCCATTATGAAAAAGCCAGTAAATATTTGGCAAAACAACTCACCCAGCATGCCGATGCCCCGCAGCATTTTGAATTAGCTTATGGGTAAAATTCAAATGCTGGGTGAGATTGCGCTCACTTAATGCTTTAGTTTTATTAATGTGCCGCAGCAGCGGCATCTTCCTCAATGGCGCCCTCGGCACGAGTGACCGGATAGCCCATATTCATCCAACCAAAAACTCCTTCATATAACACGGCCGTTTTGTTGTAACCCAAATCCGCTAATTGCTTTATCACATATTCAGCAGCTGCGCGTGGACAAGAGCAATAGGCCACTATTTGCACATCTTTTGGTAAGTCGACTACTTTATCTTCTAGCTCGCTGTAATAAGGAAAGGGGATAGAACCTTCAATATGCGCACGCTGCCACACAGATGTCACTCGGGTATCCAACAGTACCATTTTCTTTTTGGCTTGTAGTGCGGCATATAAATCCTCTGAGGACACAAATTTACCCTCCGCCAAAGTAAAATCAGGGTCAGCATTTTGCGGATTAATCACATACTCATCTGGTGTAGGTAAAGCGCGCAGAGCCATTTTCTCCATGGTCCAATCGCTGGCTTTACTGCGAATAAAAGCGGTGACATTATCAATGTCTGCTGCTGATAGTTTATCGGCAAAGGCTTGCATTGGTGTTCCATCTCGCCCTTGCTCAATGGCATAACGAATAAATTCATCTTTGTTGTGGGCCAGCGCGGACTGATTACCCAACGCTGGTGCAGTAATACCTTCTCCATCTTTACCATGGCAACTGGCACAATTTTGTTGATACACTACTTCACCCCGTGAGATGTCTCCCTCGATGGGATTTTCACTCAGCTCTATGCGCTCAGCACCGGATTGCCAGAATAGCCAATAGGTCAGATCCCAGGTTTCATCTAATGTCATGGGGCCACCCACCTCATCTAAATACCCGCCCATGGCGGTACCTTGGCGACCATAAGACAGTGGTCTTAATATGGAATGGGGAACGCCTGATTCAAATAAACTTTTACTGCGTAAAGATGGTGCATGATCATTCACATGGCCTTGGCGATCATCACCGTGGCACAGAGTGCAATATTTCTGATAGTTTGCCGCTGCATTCGCCGCCTGATCTGGGGTAAGTTCTCGTGGAGGATCTTGTTTTGTATACACCCGTTCGGCCATGGCTGGGGTGATGAATACACACAATGTTAAGGTCACACTGATTAGTTTTATTATTTTTTTCACAACGTGATTTCCTATATCTGCTGTTCGAGATAAATCTATCCAATCAAGAATATCTCTAGCCCTTAACGAAATCACCTATTAAACACATAAACTTACAACCTTTTGTCGCAGCACATCGCCTAAACTGTCCAACCAAGTGCACAAATGTAATTACACAATCTGAAAAAGCAATCTTCACGCAAGCAATAAAATTACTGATTTAAACGGGTGAGAAATTCACGATTAGTGGGCAAGGCATTCAGCAATTTTTCGATATTATGCTGTTTTTCATTCAACAATCTTTTAACCATGGCCTGCTGGCTTTGTAGCCCAAATTGCTCACGGCTGACATCAGAGCGAAAGCCCATACCGTAAAGCACATACTGCTTACTGGCTGAAGAAAAAAGCTCAAAGCGTTGATTAGATTCATATAAACCGGGCGGCTGAGTACGCCACAAAGTTAACGCTTCTTGCAAGCTTTCAGGGATTGATTGCGTTTGCTGATGCGCGTGCCAATAGTCGCTGTCTGAGCGTTGGGTTAACACGTAATGCAACTTTAAAAAATCGATAATTTCTAACCAACGTTGCGACGTTAGCTGATTAAAACGCTTGGCTAAAACGGCCATAGATTGACAATCTCGTGGCAGCTGTTGCGCAATCCATTCAGCCGATTTCTCAACTAACACTAATGCGGTGGCTTCCAATGGCTCTACAAATCCCGCAGAAACTCCGATGGCCACACAGTTATTTTGCCAAAAGGTTTGTCGATGGCCGGGATCAAATTTAATCACCCGAGGTTCAACTTTGTTTTGCGACAACAGTGGATCGTTTGTGATATAGGCTTGTAGTGCTTGTTCAGCATCATCAATGCTGCAAAAATCACGGGAAAACACATGGCCAATACCACGGCGATGAGGCAAGGCAATATCCCATATCCAACCACTCGACTGCGCCGTCGCTACCGTACAAGAAGCAATTGGCGCATTATTATCAACATGCTCTACTTGAATCGCCAAGGCGGTATCGTTAAACAATACATGTCGCTGTGACATAAACGGCACTTGATAGTGTTGGCCAATTAATAACGCCGCAAAACCACTGCAATCGATAAACAAATCACCCGCTACTTGCATACCATTGGCGAGCTTAATAGCCGCAATATCACCATTATTGGCTGGTAAAACCTGATCGACATGGCCTTGAATATAAGTGACACCGAGCTTTTCCACACAGTGTTGATGCAGCAATTCGACAAATTTTCCGGCATTAAGGTGGTAGCCATAATTTAGGCTAAATGCGTATTCTGGATGTTGAGGTAGCTTTGGAGATAAATTCTGATCGCACGCGGCACCTTGGGCGCACACCCAACTTTCAAATGAATCGGGGTAGTTAGCCGCCGACCAATGCTGCGCCATATTGACCGCGCCATAACCAACGGGCACGGTAAAAGGATGGTAGTAGTGATCTTGCCCGCCATTTTGCCAGCCAACAAATTTTGACGCTTGTTTAAAGCTAGCATCACAGCAAGTTAAAAATTGTCGTTCGGATAAGCCAATTTGCCGCAATGTATCGCGCATAGTCGGCCAAGTGCCTTCGCCCACGCCTAAATTTTTAACGTCCGGCGATTCCACCAATACTACTTCAGTGGTGGCCAATAACGCCGGTGAAGCACAGTGCTTAGCAGCAATAATACCCGCGGTTAACCAACCCGCAGTACCACCACCAACGATGACAACTTTGGTTTTCATTGGATCAACACTCACCTTATTCATCCCATATCATGGCAAAATCAGCCATTAGGCGCAGGGCAATATTGTTGAATAAAATCAGCATGACTGGGTAACTGAGCCAGAATTTTGTCATTCATATGCTTAAGCGCCATGAGTTGTTGCTTTAAGCCATCAGCATTAAGCATACGACTAGCACCATGGTGCTGTGCCGGCATTAAGCCCTGCCCCATCATTACCTGTACCCACGAATCCACTCTAAACAAGGCAACGTCATCAGGCCATACATAAGCATTCTCAGAAAAAATGGCCATACGGTGACTGAGAGATTCTGGCACTGGCATGTTGCGGTAGTCACGCCAAAATTGGCTGTCATCACGTTGGGTAAGGTGATAATGCAAAATAACAAAGTCACGAATGGTTTCCAGTTCTAACTGGGTTTCCTGATTAAAACGTTCAGCGAGCAATACAGATTTACCGGCAAACGGGAACAATTTCATCAAGCGTAACAGCGCTGTAGTGACTAAATGAATACTGGTTGATTCTAATGGCTCTAAGAAGCCACTGGATAGCCCAATAGCAATACAGTTTTTATGCCAAGACTTGTGACGACGGCCGGTTTTGAACCCCAGTTGTCGCGGTTCACTAGTTGGCTGACCAGTAAGGTTGCTGGTTAAAGTATGTAGGGCTTCATCGTCAGACAGATAACGACTACTGTAAACAATGCCATTACCCACTCGACTTTGTAATGGGATCCGCCATTGCCAGCCGGCAGGATGTGCTATTGAACGGGTATAAGGTGGCGGCGATTCTGTCGCTTGAGTCTGAACAGCGATAGCCCTATCAGCGGCTAACCAATGGCTCCAATCTTCAAATTCAACACCAAGATGTTCGCCAATCAGTAGTGCACGAAAGCCAGTGCAATCAATAAACACATCGCCACCAATCTGTGCACCGTCATCTAAAATAAGTTGGCTGATATTGCCTGAATCTGAATCCAGTTGTACGCCATCAATGCGGCCTTCAATGCGTTTGACGCCAGCGGCTTCGCTCTTCTGTCTTAGATATTGGGCATAAGCGGTGGCGTCCATATGGTAAGCAAAATTAAGTGCTTTTTTGCCCACTTGAGTGGCAAATTTATTGGCTTTAGCGGCTTTGAGCTCTAAACAGTAGTCTTCTAAACTGCCACCAAAACCTTGGGCTTGAGCCTCCATCCAAAATTCATGAAATTCTACCATCCACGAGCGTTGACCAATTTCACCGAAGGAATGCACATAACTGTCACCTTGCTGGCCCCAGTTATCAAACATGATCCCCAGCTTGAACGTAGCTTGGGTCGCCTGCATAAATTCTTGCTCATCAATACCAATTAAACGATGGAAGGTGCGCAGGGTTGGTATGGTTGCCTCACCTACGCCAACTGTACCGATCTGATCTGATTCAACTAAGGTAATATCCAACAACCCACCTAAACGGGTAACCAAGGTATAAGCGGTTAACCATCCTGCGGTACCACCACCAGCAATCACAACTTTAGTTTTCATGGTCGAGTTCATGTTGTCCTTTACTTAGCGATTGAGGTTATTCAATAACAATGAGCGCATTCGTCTGGCCATAGTGTCATCCATTGGGGCTAATGCACCCTGAGATTCCACCGGTAAATGTTGGCGCACCTGTTGGGCATCATCAAAAATGTAATAGTTAAACAGCTCCCGCCAAGCCTGTTGTTCTGCCAACGGGCGGTCACGGACACTGAGCATGCAATGCATCAAGGCATCCATAGGGTTCCCCAAATGAGGCTCGGCCGCCATCCACCAAAAGTTAACCATAATATTAAAGCGATCATAGGCTTGCACCTGATGCCACCACATACTCGGATAATACAGTGCATCACCCGGTTCTAGGTCTGCGATATAGGCGTTATCTAAGGCTTGTTGTAAGCGTGGGAATTTTTCAAAATCCGGGGCGTTTAAATCCGCCATGGTCACCACTTGCCCACCTGGTGTTGGGCTTAATGGACCGGGATACAAATTGTGCACCTGATCGGGAGCAAACAAGGTAAAACGGCGCTTGCCCTGCACACAACAAGCTAGATTTTTTGGTTGATCAAAATGGGCGGCAGCAATGGATTCGGTGCCTAACCAAATTTTGGCCACCGGCTGGTTATTCTCAAACTCAGGATGATTAAAATTCAGTTGATGCTGTCGACTCAGCTCAGGGAAACCATCGTTGAATTTAAGTGAATTAATGTACAAATAATCATGCTCTTCTTGTGCTAATTGCTCACGAATATGCGCGAAGGCGGCGGCAATGGTGGACTTTTCACTTTTAAAGTTAAAACCAGTACAGCTGTCATTGTAAGCAAAACGCGCTTTAATAGCCGGTGCGCCTTTGTACACCAACAATGGCCGGCCACTATCATGTTGTTCCAACAAGGCCATGGCTTCGAGCGCAACACCTTTGGCCGCTTGAACTAACGGCCATTCTTTTACTAGATCGCGCAAAATAACCGGTTGCTGTTGAGCAAATAAGTCATCGAATGGGATCGCCTGTGGGCTTACCCCTTCTAATACTTGTACATTATTCATCAATTATTAAAACCTATGGTTACCCATGTATTGACTTAGAGCAAAGCACTTTTGGCATTCTTTAAATCAATTAATCGTTGAAAGTTGCCTAACGACGATAGCAAAAAGTGTAATAAACTAAGCACACCAAATTGATTTAACTTAGCCAAACTTTCACCATCGAGCTTGCTAAGTTTTTCTTGGTTAATAGTGTAATAGTCACTGAAATTAATTTGTTCAACATTACTCAATTGGATTTGAATCGATACCGGCTCTAGCAAGTCCATGGACTCCGCTAAGGTAAATAATGTTTTGTCGAATTGCGCTCCGCTTTCAATGGTTTGCAGCGCTTTTTTAACATAAGTTAAATAAGGTGATTCACCACCAAACTGTAAAAATACGGATTCAGCATTATCAGCATTCACTCTTGGATCATCCATATCGATACAGATCACTGGCTCTTGTTGTTCCTCGCCCTGATCATCTACTTTGCGATAACCTATGCTAAAAGGCCCTCGAGCAAGTACTGCTGGCACGTATCGGCTCGTCCATTGATTGTTGTGTAAAAATAAGTTTTCGTCTTTTTCTAATCCCATAATCACATGCATTTGTAACTGCTGGTTTTCGGGGTTTTTATAAAAAAGGATCGGAAACTCCTTATGTAACTCGCCGATTTCAGGAGTATGAGCCACTGTGCGATTAACATTGTCGCCATAGTGTTGACTAGGGCGAGTGTCGACCTTGAGATCTTTATGGTCGACGTTATTGAGGACTATAGCCTTTTTCATAGGAATGCTTCGTGTGTCTGATGTTTAACAGAATGGATATTACTTCATCCTAACGCGCATGATATTGGCACGCAAACGGGTTAATTGCAGATTTGGCGATTTAACTAACTGAATTCTTTCATTAAAAAGAAAGTCCTTACCGGCACAGAGCCGATAAGGACTTATTCAGTTAGAAATTATAGCGAGCACTTAATACAAAGCGTCTGTCCAATTCTTGAACAAAGAACACATTGTTTTCAGTACGACCATATTGACGCTGACCTTCTTCCGTTAGGTTGATGATATCCATGCTTACGGATAAATCTTCACTGACGTCATAACTTACGTTGATATCAATTTGATTATACTCATCTACGAATAACGGATTACGTACAGACGATACTGAACGGTTAACTTCGCTCAAGAACGCATCACGCCAGTTATAGGCGATACGCGTTGATAAACCATCTTTTTCGTAAATTAATACGAAGTTAGCACTATCACTCAAGCCTTCTAGAGCAAACTGATCGATAGACGGATCCGAGCCGATATCATAACCAATATCACCATCAACAATAGTAAAGTTAGCTTGCACACCAAAACCGGTTTCACCAAAGAAGTGCTGTAAGGCTAACTCGTAACCAGACAAGCGTGCACTCTGGTTATTAATAGGTTTGGTTAATTCGAACAAATAGTCTGGGTCTGAAGCGCGCGGTAAAATATTATTATTACCAAAAACTTCATCTGCGAATACTTGTGTCTCATTAAATTCTGACGCGCCACCAGGATAAGTACCCGGATTATCTAATACCGCAGCCATAGTGAAGAAGTTACGCTCGTTAACAGTGAAACCTAAATCATTTAATGCGGCAATCGCATCACCAGATAAAGTACCAGCTTCGCCGGTAGTAGGATCTTTCAAACCAAACAGCGGCTCACTAACTTGCGCAGTACCCACAAAATTAGATACATTTTTTCTATAGTAGCCAATAGAAACCATACTTGATTCGTCAAAGTACCATTCCAATGAAAGATCAAGGTTGTTAGATTCAAGCGGATCCAATGCGACGTTACCAACACTACCTGAAGGCGAGCCCCCTAAGTAAGTTGGACGGTTCGGTGTATTCACACTAGTTGCACTAAATAACTGTGAATAAGAAGGACGTGCCAACGTTTGGCTAAATGAAGCACGCGCTTTCAAATCATCAGTAATATCAACTGAAAAATCAATATTGGGTAATAAATTCTCATAGGAATAATCACCCGATAATTCAACCGTATCATTACCTAATTCAAGCTGATAATCGTTATCCGACAACCAAATAATATTACTTGGCACTTGCTGTTGTGCAGAAGAATCAACGTCAGTTTTTTCATAGCGTAAACCAATAACGACGTTGGCTGGCATGCCGCCAATTTCACCATCCATAGACGCTTGTACGTAGGCCGATAGAATATCTTCTTTAACTAAATTGTTATCAGCACCAGTAGCCGGTAAATCACCAGCTTTGAAGCCGTAAAGTGGAGCTACTACTTCTAATAATTTAACCGCATTACCACCGAAAGACACACTACCTAAGGCAATAGTACTAGAGCCAGCAGGCACCGCGATGCCATCTGCACCAGCTACACCACTCATGTCATGATCTTCAAAGGCACAAGCGGTACATCTTTGTTCAAACAAACCTTCTGGAATATCATTAGGAAAATCAATACCCCAACCACCTAAAGTAGCCATAGTTGAAAGGCGGGTTTGTTCCATTTCTGTAGCGATATAACCCACACCAAAGTCGATGGTTAAATCAGCACCGTCATCCCACGTTCCTTCAAAGCGAATTTGGTCAACCGTTGATTTTTGATCAGACTCTGTGGCTTGACTCACCTGACTACCAACATCAGGAATATCAAAGATACCGTTATTATTGCCTTTGATAGAATCATCAATCACCACACTGACTTGTGGAATAGACTGAGTTAAATCTACGGTTTGCCATCCCGCTGTTGCGCCAGCGACATTAAAGCGGATAACGTTTTTACCATAAGGGCCATTTCCCCCGCTGGTCGCTTCTGAACTGGCGGCATCAAAACGGAAGTTTAACGATTCATTGGCCCACCAATCGATGTTCAAACCAAAAGACTTCAATTCATCTTTGGTAGCCATCACTAAGTTTTGGAAGAAGAAATCTTTACCACCATCCACATCTTCAGTTAAGTGAACAGGCGTTGCAACAATGGGGTTACCATCAAACTCTACATCTGAGAAGTTACGTGCAAACCAAACACCATCAATCAACGACGTTGAATCTTGTTCGTTGCTTGCATAACTAGCATCTGCTGTAATAGTTAAGTTTTCATTAGGCTTATACTGTACAGTCAACATACCATTGATACGTTCACGACTATCATCATTAGTACCCACACCGATATTAGATGGAATGGCCACTAATTGACCTTCAGTAGGCGCGTTAACTATATTAGCATTTTGCATACCTAGGGTTGTAAGAGCATCAGGTCCCCATGTTTCTAGGTCATAACGTTCCACACTCATGTGGCGGCTTCCAGAATTACGTTCTTGGAATGAACCAAATAAGGCGATACCTAAATTACCCTCGTCGTTTACCCAATTGGCAACACCACTGACTTCTGGCGTAGTACCCGAACCACTTTCATCACGCATGGCTTTTACACCAATAGAGGCTTTATTCTCTGATTGGTCTAATGGCTTTAGGGTGTTGATATTGATGGTGGCACCAATACCACCCGATGGTATTGATGCTTGGCCTGTTTTAAACACTTCAATGCCACTTACACCTTCAGAGGCTAGATTAGAAAAATCAAATGAACGTGTTGTACCTGCTGACCCCTGATCCAGTGGATTACCAGTAATAGACGACACGTTTGCCGCTGGCATTTGACGCCCGTTTAGGGTGATTAAATTGAAATTACCTCCAAAACCACGAACGGTAACTTCAGAACCTTCACCGTTAACTCGGTTAATTGATACGCCTGTAATACGCTGTAGTGATTCAGCTAAGTTGGTATCAGGGAACTTACCCATGTCTTCGGCTGAAATGGCGTCGACTACACCAGGTGATTGGCGCTTAACATTCATGGATTGTAGTAAACTACCGCGAACACCTCTAACTTCTATTTTTTCTACATCGCTTGGCTGTTCTTGTGCATAAGTATGTGTAGCGAGCATTACACACAGAGCACCAGACACCGCCGTCGCTAATTTTGTTTTATTAAACATAGTCTTTCCTAATTGAGTGTTTGTATTTATATGTTTATTACACGTGAGTTATAACTTCTCGAATTCAATGTATGCGCTTACATATTTTGAATATAGTGAGCGGAAATAGTTACAACGCAACCCTGTTTTATCTCGAACGACTTCTTCCCTACCGTTCTAAGAATGTTATTTTTTTCGTTTTTATGTTAACGAAAAGTAACATTATGGTTATATAACGTGCATATGTAAGTTAAATCAAGACATTTGTTAGGCTACCTAACAAAATGACCAAATATCAATATTTTTGACTTTTTTTTACAAAGGTTTGTCTTTTTTTAACAACCTTGCTTAACAGACGATGTAAAGATGCATAATCATTTTTTTGGCGAGCGAGAAAAAATTTAGGTGGTTGGATTAAGATGCAACCGTGTTAGATTATTTTTTGTAAATACTTAATCGATGGAATACAACTTTCACTTTAAATTGAACTTTATTATGAACAAGTGAGTCTCTGGGGCTTAGATTAAGACAACTATTCAAAGTCGATAAGGATATTTAAAGCACCGCAATAACAAGCTTAAGAAGCAAAATATTCGGTAACAATGAGCCACCAAACATTGGTGTAATGCGGTAATAATTGTGATGTACAAAAGAATAATAAAAACACCTCCACCTACCACTTTAGCCTTGCCCAGCGACCGCTATTTCTTTCACTGCCTTAAAGTACATGGTCCGATGAGTCGAGCTGAAATAGCACAACATACTCATATTTCAAGACCGACTATATCCGAGTCGGCACAACGACTACTGAGCCAATTCATAGTCATAGAAACCCAGCGTAAAACTCAGAACAAAAAAGGCAGGGCTGGCTTAATTTATGAAATTAATTGCGCAAAAGGGATCACAATTGCTTTAGCGGTAGACAGCAAACAAATTCAGATAATCGTCACTACTATTGCACAGAAAACCCTAAATAAAATCACGGCTACGATTGCACCTAATAGCAGTAAACAACAATTCATGGATTTCCTAATTGCCACTGCAGTAACTGCTGTAAAAGGTATAGAAAGCCCAGTATTAGCCATAGGCATCTCCGTTGCCGACCCTATCGATATCGTTACCGGTCAAGTTATTCCCCTGCCATGCTCACCATTTCCATTAGCCCATGGCATTAATTTTCGAGAACTCTTTGCACAGCATTTTAACTGCCCCGTCAGCATAGATAATGATGTTAACTGGGCTACACTTGCAGAGAAATCATTGGGAGTCGCCAAACAGCAAACTGACTTTATTTTTGTGTACTTAGGAGAAGGCATTGGCGCAGGAATCTATTTGGCCAATCAGCTAGTTAGAGGAGGTGAGGGACTGGCTGGTGAAATCGGCTATATCAAAGTGAACGGCCATAGAAACTTACAGGATTATGTCGTTGAACTGAATTTGAAAGCAGAAATTCAATCAGGCACTAATTTACATCAGCATATTGCCATTGATGCCATTGCCCAAGTCATTGCATCTACCTCTATTATTGTTAATCCACAAATGGTGGTAATAGGTGGCCCATTATCAGAATCATCGCAATTTTTTGATGCTCTTATTGATGCCACTTTACCTAAATTAATTAAAAATATACATATTGTGCGCAGCGCAATGCCACATATTGCCTCTGTAACCGGCGCCGCTCTGGGGGCAACAGATTTGGCTCTAGAATCTTTAGGATTACCTGCTCCAAATTAAGCTATGTAATAGGTTCCGCATTCACACCAACTTAGTAAAAAACAACTACATACTAAGCCCATACCTAGAAAAACCATCGAAAAAAAACCGCTCAGTAAATACTGAGCGGTTTTAGTTTAATGATTCTTCATCACCTCATAACAAGGTGAAAATAGCAGGTTAAATCAATGCGTCTGGAGCGACTTCATCTTCCACTTTAACGGTTTTAGCGAGTAATAATTTATCACGTAATTTGGTTTCAATATCTTGAGCCATATCCGCATGCTCTTTAAGATATTTCACGGCATTGGCTTTACCCTGCCCAATACGTTCGCCATTACAGCTATACCAAGCACCGGCCTTTTCAACAAACTTGTGTTCAACACCCAAGTCAATCAATTCGGCATTTTTACTAATACCGCTACCGTACATGATCTGGAATTCGGCTTGCTTAAACGGTGGGGCAACTTTGTTCTTCACCACCTTAACTCGGGTTTCATTGCCCACAACTTCATCGCCCTCTTTAACCGCGCCGATACGACGGATATCTAAACGAACAGAGGCATAGAATTTAAGCGCATTACCACCGGTAGTGGTTTCTGGATTACCAAACATCACACCAATTTTCATACGAATTTGGTTAATGAAGATCACCATGGTATTCGAACGTTTGATGTTACCGGTTAATTTACGTAAGGCTTGTGACATCAAGCGAGCCTGCAAGCCCATATGCGAATCACCCATGTCGCCTTCAATTTCTGCTTTCGGTGTTAATGCCGCCACGGAGTCAACAATAACCACACCTACCGCTCCTGAACGCACTAACATGTCACAAATTTCTAGTGCTTGTTCACCGGTATCCGGTTGAGATATTAAAAGCTCATCCACATTCACACCCAACTTGGCTGCATAGATTGGGTCTAAAGCGTGTTCAGCATCAATAAAGGCACAGGTTTTACCCTTTTTCTGAGCTTCCGCAATAACCTGCAGTGTAAGCGTAGTTTTACCTGATGATTCAGGACCATAGACTTCAACAATACGACCACAAGGTAAGCCGCCAATGCCTAAAGCGACATCAATGCTAATGGAACCTGTAGAAATAGCTTCTATATCCATTGCCTGACTATCACCCAAACGCATGATGGTACCTTTACCAAATTGCTTCTCGATTTGTCCTAATGCAGCGGACAGCGCTTTTGATTTATTATCATCCATTGGTCGCTCCTTGTTTGTTGAGCCTATACAGTATTTGAAATAAGTATACTGTACGATTATACAGTTACAACTTTTATTTAAATTATTTTTTAAAACTATTAAATAACAATATCTTAGATATATATTGACTAGCAATAATATAAAAGCCCTGCTACCACACTACAGTGTTTGCATAGTTTTTATACAGTAGTTTAATGCAAAATTAATGGCCTGCTCTCTTACCTGATGGCGATCACCCTTAAAACACTGCTTTACCGACGATATTTTATTCGCGAAATACATTCCAAACCACACTGTGCCAACTGGTTTTTCTGCACTGCCACCATCTGGGCCAGCTATACCACTTACACTAATAGCAATATCCGCATTGGCATTTTTTGCCGCACCTTTGGCCATTTGCTCTACTACTTGTGAAGACACAGCGCCATGTTCGATTAAGGTACTAGCTTGCACGCCAAGCAGATCACTCTTGGCTGCATTGGAGTAAGTCAAAAAGCCTTTTTCAAACCACGCAGAACTTCCAGATACACTGGTAATCGCGTATCCTATTCCACCACCAGTACAAGACTCAGCGCAACTGATTTGCCAACCGTGATTAGCGAGCAATTCACCTAGATGTTGAGCCAATTGTTGGGTTTGCTCAGACAGAGCCATAACGTCACCATTAATTTAAAATCATAACTATAAGAAAAAGAATTTCGCTATTATGCCGTCGAATAAAAATTCAGAGCAAGCTGCAAACACTAACATAGACGATTTGTCACAACATACGCCAATGATGCGTCAATTTCTGCGTATTAAAGCAGAGCATCCGGACATTTTACTGTTTTATCGTATGGGTGATTTTTATGAACTGTTTTTTGACGATGCCAAGCGCGCTTCTGAACTGCTGGGTATTTCCCTTACCGCCCGTGGTAAAACCGGCGGCAATGCCATCCCTATGGCTGGTGTGCCTTATCATGCTGTAGACAATTACTTAGCCAAGCTTGTTAAGCTTGGTCAATCGGTAGCTATTTGCGAGCAAATTGGCGACCCTGCCACCAGCAAAGGGCCGGTAGAGCGTAAAGTGGTGCGTATCGTCACGCCCGGTACTATTACCGAAGAATCCCTTTTAGAAGATAAACAAGACAACGTTTTAGCGGCAATTTATCAGCATAAACAAACCTTTGGCTACGCTACCTTGGATATCAGCAGCGGCCGCTTTGCTATATGTGAACTTGCAGACAGCGACGCCCTATTGGCCGAACTGCAGCGCACTCAACCTGCAGAATTACTTTACCCCGACGATTTTGCTTACGGTTACTTAATTGAACAACGTAAAGGCTTACGCCGCCGTCCCGAATGGGAGTTCGATCAGCACACCGCTATTAACCTACTTAACCAACAATTTGGCACCCGTGAATTAAGCGGTTTTGGCGTTAATGGTGCACCAATAGCCCTGTGTGCAGCCGGTTGCATTATGCAATATGTAAAAGATACTCAACGTGCAGCGCTGCCGCATATTCGCGCGATTCAATTAGAAAATCTCAGTGACACCATTTTAATGGATGCCGCCACCCGACGTAATTTGGAATTAACCCAGAATCTGTCCGGTGGTCATGAAAACACCTTAGCCTCAGTACTGGACAAAACTAGCACCGCTATGGGCAGTCGGTTGTTACAACGCTGGATCCACAAACCGTTGACCAATACCGAAGTGTTACAGCAACGCCAAGCAGTAATCGGGGCATTACTACAAACTGAATATCCAACACTACAAGAATCTTTAAAAGCCATTGGCGATATGGAGCGTATCAACGGCCGTTTGGCTTTACGTTCTGCTCGACCACGGGATTTCACCCGTTTACGTCAAGCCTTTGGCCAATTGCCCAATGTACAAACATTTATCGCTAATGCCGATTGCCCGGCACTATCCAGTTTGGCCATCGACATTGGCCAGTTTCCTGAGTTTTTACAACTACTGGAAAACGCCATCATCGACAATCCACCGGTGCTAATACGTGATGGTGGCGTAATTGCCGATGGTTACAATGCCGAACTCGACGAACTGCGCGATCTCGCCCAAGGGGCAACGGAATACATTCAGCAACTGGAAGATCGCGAAAAACAGCGCACCGGCATTCCCAATTTAAAAGTTGGCTATAACAGGGTGCATGGCTTTTTTATCGATATTAGCCGTAGCTATGCCGATCAGGTGCCGGTGGAGTATGTGCGCCGCCAAACTCTGAAAAATAATGAACGCTATATTATTCCTGAGCTAAAAGCCCATGAAGACAAAGTGCTTACTAGCCAAAGCCGCGCATTAGCCCTAGAAAAACAACTTTACGAGCAACTGTTTGATATTCTTCTACCTGAGTTAAATTCACTGATTAACAGCGCTGCGGCACTGGCCGAGTTAGACGTATTAACTAACCTCGCGGAACGCGCCGAAAGTTTGCAATACCATTGCCCAGAGTTTGTCACTGAACCAGGCATTCATTTTGCCCAAGGTCGTCATCCGGTAGTCGAACAAGTAATGGATGAGCCGTTTATTGCTAATCCATTAGCGATGGACCAACAACGGCGTATGTTGATCATCACTGGCCCCAATATGGGCGGTAAATCGACCTATATGCGCCAAACCGCGTTAATTACCCTGATGGCCTATATGGGCAGTTATGTGCCCGCAGAACAATGCAGAATTGGCGCTATTGATCGGATATTCACCCGCATCGGCGCCTCTGATGATTTGGCCTCGGGCCGATCTACCTTTATGGTGGAAATGACCGAAACCGCCAACATCCTCAATAATGCCACCGCTAACAGCTTAGTATTAATGGATGAAATCGGCCGCGGCACCAGTACTTATGATGGCCTTTCATTAGCGTGGGCCTGCGCCGAATATTTAGCGCAAAAAATTAGCGCCTTTACCTTATTCGCCACTCATTATTTTGAGTTAACTCAACTAGCCGACGCGATGCCAGAATTGGCCAATGTGCATTTAGATGCGGTAGAACATAACGACACCATCAGCTTTATGCATGCAGTACAAGAAGGTGCCGCCAATCGCAGTTTCGGTTTACAGGTAGCCCAGCTAGCAGGTGTACCGCGAGCGGTAATAGTCGCTGCAAAAAACAAACTGGCAGAATTGGAAGCAACAAGTCACCTAGTAGATAAATCAAGCAAAAGTGTTGAACGAAGCGAAACCCAATTGGATTTTATTCAAATGCAACATCCGCTCACTGAAGCATTAGCCAATATTGATCCCGATGAACTGACTCCCAAGCAAGCACTAGAACAATTGTATCTGCTCAAGAAGCTTCAAGAATAATTCATGTAAAACCGCAACCACCAACCGTGAGTAATCTGATGTCAAAAATATCCACTATGCCCATTCGTATCACTCAATTTTTATGCCTTGTAACCCTGTGTTGGTTTGGTAATGCGCTAGCGAGTGAAACGCTAAGACCAATGGTGCCATTAGACGGCCAATGGCAATTCATTAAGGACTCTTCGTCGACACCGGCAGAGCTACTACAGCGCACCCCCAATCAACAATGGCAAGTTGTCAGTGTTCCGCATACCTTTAATGCTGATGATGCCGATGACGGCGGCGGTTATTTTAGAGGTGCTGGATGGTATCAAACGGATTTTAATCTAGGTGATATTGAACAAATCCGTAGTTACTTTCTACAATTTGATGGCGCGGCACTGCATACCGAGGTGTGGCTGAATAACCACAAAGTGGGTCAACACAGTGGCGGTTATACTCGCTTTCGCTTTGATGTATCCCCCTATCTTCAGCAAGGTCGTAACCATTTGATCGTGCGTGTCGATAACTCTCGCAATCCAGCCATTGCACCTTTAGCTGGCGACTTTAGCGTTTTTGGCGGCTTGTATAAAAAGGTGTTCTTATTCAGCACCGCTGCTGTACATATTGATACCATGGATTACGCTAGTAGCGGTGTATACGCCACAATATCTGACGTCAGTAGCGACAGCGCTAAAATTGCTATTAACACCCGTATTCAAAATACCCGTTCTGTAAACGCCCACGTCGTACTTAAACACATTATAAAATCAGCCGATGACACCGTGGTAAAAACCATAGAAAACAGTCTTGAAGCGGGTGCGCAACAATTATTTGAAAACAACATCGTCGACAGCATCAGCAACCCTCACCTTTGGCAGGGCGTTGACGACCCGTATTTATACACCCTTGAGACCCAATTAATATCAACTACAGACTCAAGTAACATTATTGATAGTGTTAGCCAACATATTGGCTTTCGTCATATTCACATTGATCCATCACAAGGTCTGCTGTTAAACGGCAAGCCCTACGCAGTGCATGGTGTCAATATTCATTTGACCCAACTGCCCGGTAAAGGCACCGCAGTCAGTGATGCCGAAATAACAGCAGACTTACAACAATTAGATGAATTAGGTGTAACCGGCTTAAGACTAGCGCACTACCCGCACCCGCAAATTACGTTTGAATTTGCCAACCAACATGGCTATTTAGTTTGGTCAGAAGTACCAGCGGTATCGGAAGTGAATGATAGTGAGGCCTTCCTTGAAAACCTCAAACTGCAATTACGCGAAATGATCCGCCAAAATTACAATCACCCCAGCGTTTTTGTCTGGGGGATAGGTAATGAAATCTACAAACAGAATGCCAATAGTAATCTGATTTTAGCCTCCTTACAGGCGCTGGCTAAACAAGAAGATCCCAACCGTTATACGGTTTATGCCAACTGCTGCTCGTCAATGAATAGTGGCCATGCCATTCAAGGTGATATCAATGCCAGTAACGTTTATTCGGGGTGGTATGCAGGACAAGATGGCGTCATCGGTGATTGGGTAGCGCGCAATCATAAAGAAAACCCTACTAAATCAATGGCCATTAGCGAATTTGGTGGTGGCGGTAGTCTTTTCCATCAGCAACAAAACCCTCAACGACCCGATACCGCGGGTAACTGGCATCCCGAACAATTTTTGAGTCAACTACACGAAGATGCCTGGCTAAGCCTTAAAGATAAATCCTATTTATGGGCTAATTTCATATGGGTAGGATTCGATTTTGCCTCTGATGGCCGCAACGAAGGCGACAGCGACGGTATTAACGACAAAGGGCTGATCACCTATGACGGCAAAACCCGTAAAGATGCCTATTACTGGTATCAAGCCAACTGGTCTAAAAAGCCAATGGTGTATATTACCTCTCGTCGACACGTACAGCGCCACGAAGCCTTAACCGATATCAAAGTCTATTCCAACCAAAGCCATGTAACCCTTGAGTTAAACGGCAAAACGCTAGGAACCAAAGAGGTGATCAACCATCGAGTGATTTGGCAGGATGTTAAGCTAGCTGCAGGCGAAAATTCTATACAGGCATTTACCACTGACGAAGACCAAAAGCTTGTCGATCAAGTCAGCTGGTATTTGCATTAGCCGCAGTGAGTGAAAAAGTAAGGGAGCTAAATCCTGATGATTTAACCCCCAAGCAAGCATTGGAATCGTTGTATGCGCTTAAGGCCTTATTAAAACACTAATGGGATTTAAGGCTGATTGAATCCAGCTGCAAATTATAATGACCGGGCTCGCGCATAAAAGTCAGCGAAAGGTTCACGATTTTAGTGAGATCCACACCCGGCATCTGGGTTAAATCAATTTGATGCTGTTGCCATTCGCTGTCTAATTGAATAGGAAACATAAAGGGCTGGCGGATCCCTTCCTGAATCAATAAAACAGTCAGGGTTGACGGGTTACCAGTTGTGCGTGCAGACAGCGTGAGCTGGCTGGTGTGACTAATATCAATAGGCTGACCACCGCCGCCCAAAGCGACTGCAATCCCCGTCCATGGATACATAAATCCGGGTTTAATTTCACCGTTAAACTCTAAATAGCCCGGTGCCGTATCTAACTGAAACTGCACCGCCCCCTCAGAATGCCCCTGCATCATTTGGTCGGTGGTCACCATAAAGTGCTTATCTAAATCCGTATCACCCGAATTAAAGTCAAAATTCAGTCCAGCTGACAGTGGATTTTTAGAGGCGCTAGCGTCATTGGCCATATAACGTGTCAGCGACTGACCGTGTTTCCAAATTCCAACAATCGACTGAGTCGCATTTATATCTACTAATGGATCGCCTTCAACTAATAGCATAGTGGCTGCAGAAGAGGTTGATAAACGGCCACGAGTACTAATGGACAATACGGTACTGGCCATTCCTGTGGCAGCTTTTAGAGCCTGTTCAGGGGTTAAACCTGCTTGCACAAAGCGTTGCAACTCTTCATGTAAACTGGCGCCATGGGTAGTGCCTGGGTTAGGCGCATCGGAACCGGCCAGTATTATAATCCCAGCATCATGCAACGTTTTTACATTCGCCTGTGCAATTTGATAATTTTCTGGAGTTAATCCAAATTCAGGATAGCCCCGTTGTAGTTCTAGCACCTGATTCGGTCTTAAGTATTTTTGAATTTCCACACTCTGGCTGATATCAATACCATCATTAACATGGGTAGCTCGGGCAATAATCGATAACGTAGGCACCACAAAAACATCATTAGCCCGCATTAAATCGATGATTTCTTGATCGGCCAATTCATCGGTAAACATATGCACTAAGCCATCGGCACCAACTTGAATTGCTTCTTTGGCGGAAATAAGATCATCTATATGCACCAGTAACTTCAAACCATGTTGCTGTGAGTGCTCGGCTAACGCCTTTAAGATTTTAAGGCTAATCGATGGAAAGTGCTGATTGGGGCTATGCGCTGAAAAATATACCGCTTTGATATAGTCGGCGCCTTCTGCAACTCGATTAGCCACAAATTGCGGGACTTGATCGATCCGCTCTAGCACTGGCACTGGCATACCGAATTGGGTACCGTGGCCGTTAGGTGCGGTTGCTAGATACATTGGCGAGAATAAATCCGCTTGCTGAGTATTCAACTGACTATCGCGCACCGGCAGATGTCCCTGCATAAAATCGGGGACGGTAAACATATCCAGCATAGTCGCCACACCAAAATTTAACGCCTCTTTAGGTGCATCTCCCCAACTATGGGTATGCGCATCCACCAAACCGGGCAATAATGTATGACCACTGGCATCCAATATAGGTAGATCAGAATAGGTCGTTGTGTCGTCGTTACCAATCAGCACCAATTGATTATCCTTGACCACCACTACGCCCTTTTCAATGGTCTTTTCGCCATCAAAAATCCGTACATTGGTTATAACAAAATCCCCCGACAGTGCTTTGATATTCAGGGTATTGGTTGAGTTGGCAATAGGGCTGCTGGTTTCCGCTGATGTTGGCAACAACCAGAAAAAACCAACAATGAATATAATAAGAGCGAGTGCGATCAAAACCTTTTTCATTTGATTTGAAATACCGTGTTTACTGACACACAGTATTTCAAATCAAATGAAAAAGGGTTATTGAGGCTTGTCACCGATTAAAGATGACATTTGTCACTAATTTATTTTTAGTAATAAATTCCCTCATTCAAAATCCCTACCCTAATTTGTTCTGCATAGATAAATCAAAAACATAATTCGATAACATAATGGACAGCTATCTAGCTTTCCTGAGACCATCGACAGTCTAGAATTCACCCTAGATATGTGTATTTAGGGTGAATTACTGTTTGAAATTATTTTATTTATTGCGATCACACATACTACCTTGATCACACCCTCGCACGCTTTGTAGGAGAACATTTTGAAAAACTATTTCCGCCTAACGGCAACCATCTCGCTGGCCATATACTGCCTGATGGGCTGTACACAAGAACAAAATCAGTCACAGGCTAGCGAAGATAAAGTAGCTACTTCTGCTGCTAATCCTATCAATAAGTTTCAAGCATATACTCAGCAATTCAGCGAAGCTACGACGATCACTAAACCTCATGCAACAGGCCATATTGGTGATCTCTTCTTCACCCATTGGAAAGACGGTGGCGCAGCCTCTTTAAGCATGGATATGGATGGTTCCTTTAGTGTCAGGTGGCAAGGCGGTGGTTACAATTATGTGGGCGGGCCTGGATGGCATTATGGTGATGAAAATAGGGTGATAGGCTATCGCTTTGATGAAGATAGCGGTGCAAACTTTGTGACGTTATATGGTTGGGGATACGACAAGACCATGCCTGACTCAGATCCAGCCCGCTTGGTCGAGTACTATATTCTGCAACGATGGACTTACGACCCCAGTCAAGATGGAGTGTTTGGAAAGACATTCATGAGTAATGGCATTGAATATTCCACTTATCGTTCTATTCGAGAACAAAAACCCTCCATCAATAATACTGCTACTTTTTATCAATATTGGAGTAAACCTAGCGAACCACAGCCACTGGGGCAGGATGGCAAAATTATCTTTGCTGATCACGTCAAGGCATGGGCTGATAGTGGCTGGATTATTCCAAATATGAACAACTTTGATGCCAGCGATGACCCAACTTATCAGGTTATGGCTATTGAAGTGTTCAATCCCCCTGCTGATGGCACGGCATCCGGTAGAGTATGGGATGCAACGCCAAAATAAATTTTAATCTCTAAGTTGTAGTTAATGGCAGGCTCATTCCTTTTGGAATAGAGCCCTGCTACTCTAATCAATTCTACCTATATTTTTAACACCACGTCACGCTACACAAACAAATTAAGCAGCTTGCCGAGCTGCCTTTTTCTGCTGCATCACTCTAACGGTTTTATTCCCCAATGCCACCACCGCGATAATCAACACCGCGAATACCCACGTTAGTCCATTGAGTTCTTCGCCAAACAGCACATCAGCAACCAATAACGAGAAAAATATTTGCAGCAATTGGGTTTGGCTAACCGCAGCAATCCCGCCTAATGCCATGGCTGAATTCCATAAAAAGAAGCCCAGCAACTGGCTGACAATCGTTAAATATGCAAAGGCAATCCATACCCCCATTTCAATCTCTAACGGCTGTGCTGGGAACAATAATGCAGTGGGGATCCAAAACAGTGGCATCACCAACACTAATGTCCAGCTAATTACCTGCCAACCGGGCAGTTCTTTGGATAATTTACCGCCGGTGGCATAACCAAAACCGGCACTGAGCATCGCCATAATCAATAGCAAATCCGCCCATTGCGGCCCTGATGATTGTTGCGATGCGGTAAAAGCAAACACCAACGCGGCACCTAACAATGAGAATCCCCAAAAGGCCCTTGGCATTTTTTCCTTGGCCAGAATCGAGCCGATGACCGCCGTGACCAAAGGTAATATCCCTACCACAATAATGCCGCGGGAAGATTCGGTTAAACTCATCGCCAGCGAAATACACACGGGGAAACCTAAGGTGATCCCTAACGAACTAAGCAACAACCATTTGACCTGTTTTCGACTTGGGAAAGGCACCCGCCTTTTCCACAAAATCAACGCCGCTAATAATCCACCAAAAGCGGTACGCCCCATGCCCACAAACCAAGGGTCTAAACTTTGGGTCACGTAATGACTCAGTGGCAGCGTAAAGCTAAACAAAATCACCGCAATCAAGCCCAAGGCGATGCCTTTGGTTTCGTTACTCCAATTGACCGTTAATAATTGTTGAAACCATAAATGATGTCGCGGATGAAGTTGCCGCAAATTTCTTAATACCGCGCTGTACATTCGCTTTCCCTACTCAGTCATTAATGAGTTAACAGCATAGGTGAAGCACCAAAACCATAACAGACTCACTTTTTAATAAAAAAACCAGTACAATAATTAAAATTGATGGTGACGGTGAGTTTTTTATGGCATTTAAATATCAACAATTAGCCCAACAAGTGCTGGCTGAAATTAATGCCGACAAACTCAAGGCCGGTGAGTCATTACCGGCGCTGCGTAAATTTGCTCGCCAACACCAAGTGAGTTTAGCCACCGCCAATCAAACCTATGATTGGTTGCAGCAACAAGGGTTGATTGTTGCCAAGGCCCAGTCCGGATTTTATGTAAAAGGCCAAGGCAACGTATTACCACTTGCAGCGCCAACACCTAAAATTGTGTCTATCCAACATGATCCCTCAGATATCATTTTCGACATTTTGCAAAATGCCCTTACTTTTGATCGTATCGGGCTGAGTAATGGCTTCTTAGATGAAACACTGCGTCCTTCTGTGGCCTTGCAACGAGCGTTAAAACGCAATGCCAAACTGGCGAATATTACCGCCAACAGTTATGGCCACACCCAAGGTGAATTAAAATTACGCCAAGCCATCACCGAACTAATGCGCGAGCGTTTGTGCCTCGTCACTGCCGAAGATGTGTTAGTCACTAATGGCTGTTTGGAAGCGGTCAATTTAGTGGTGGAGCAAATTACCGACGTTAATGATAGGGTGGCGATCTTCACCCCCTGTTTTAGTGGACTACTCACCGCACTGCAATATGCCAATCGCAAAATCATAGAAATCCCTTGTGGGCCGCAAGGGCCGGATATGCAGTTACTTACAAGTTTGTTCGAAAAGGGTGCTTTTAAAACCCTAATATTCAGCGCCATTGCCACTAACCCGCTAGGATTTAACCTTTCACAACAACACAAAAAACACATCGCCTCACTCGCCAAACAGCATAAAACTTATATTATTGAAGACGATACCTTTGGCAGCCTTGGTTATGGCGATCAAGAGTCCGGCCCCGCTTATGCTTATGACCACGATGGTTACATAATTTACTGCTCATCTTTTTCCAAAGACATTGCGCCGAATATGCGCTTAGGGTGGATAGCGGCTGAACAATTTATTCCGCAATTAACAAGGCGGAAAATCTCAAAAAATGTGACCTGCAACATGCCCAGCCAATTGGCCATGGCCGATTACCTACTCAGTGAAAGCTACCCTGCGCACCTACGAAAATTACGCAGCACCTTGCAGTTATTAGTGATGAAATTGCAAAGCAGCATACTCGAGCATTTTCCTGCTGGCACCAGAGTGTCGCAACCCCAAGGTGGTTTTTTCATTTGGGTGGCACTGCCTCATTCCCTATCAGCGATGGATATTTATCAACAGTCGGTTAAGGAAGGTATCTGTTTTATGCCTGGGCACACCTTTAGTATGTCCGGAGAATACGACCACTGTTTACGCCTTAGCGTTACCCGTAAATGGGATGATAACCTTGAAAAAGCAATTAAACGTTTGGGGTGTATTGCTCATTCGCTGATTAAGTAGTGTGATCAATAAATTTTCCCCTTGAGTAAGTCAACTTCAAAATCACCATCGGGCTGCCCCATCTGGAATCCTGCTATTAGTTGCAATACTTGAGATAATTGCTGTTGCAACTGACACAAAGTGCGATCATTACATTGTCGTACTGAGAATCGTTGATAAAGCGTCTGTAACAGCCGATATTGCTGCAATCGTTCATCTCCAATATCGGTAATGGCCAACACGCCTGCATTACGCAAACGGTATAAATCCACGGCTAAATCCAACGCGGTCCACTGTGTAAAAACGTTGTCCTCAATACCCTGTGCGGTCAATTCATGCTTTACCTTTTGTTTTGCCACATCTGCATCAGCGGATAAAAACAAATGTTGCCAGTCCTGTTCATTAGCTGGCAGGGTAGTCGTCTGCATTTGACTCAAAAGCAATAACTGCTGAGCCGATAATGCAAACACTGCGGAGCGTAAATTATTGGGCCACTCCGAGGGTAAAAAACGCTGTAGGGTTAATCCTCGAATATGTTGCAAAGCAAAATCACGATAGTTTTTCGAGGACAAAATAGACTTATCCCAACGCTCAGAAATTGCTATTTTATCTTCTGACAGCATTTGATATTCCCGTTGGTAAAAATCAAATAATTCATTAAAGCGCGGGACGTTTTCCAATAAAATGGTTTGTACTTTTAACTGAGTATCACTGCTAAAAGACAGCATTTTATAAGCCGGTATATAAGCCGCTAACGAAGGCCCTTGAATATTAACCAGCGTTTTACCCGACGAACTATGAATAACGCGGCTATCGTTCATATGCATGTGACCACCCACATGGATTTGCAAACCGGTATTAGCCAGTAATTCGCTCACTGAATCCTGCGGCTCACGAGCCAACTGAAATGCATCATTACCAAATACCCGACGTACGCTATCACTTTGGCCATCGTAAAATTCAGCCATCGGAAAATGACTAAAAGAGATAAGCTTTTTATGCTGTTGCTGTGCTTGCTCAACCACGGTTTTAATCCACTTAATTAAGTGTTTTTTATGGCTAATAACCTTGTTATAACCCGCATTTCCGGAGCCGTCATAACGTAGTTCACCTTGCTCGTTCATAGCGGTTGGTAAGTACACATTGGCATCAATCGCCAACAACCAAAGGCCCGGTACCGGTTCAACAACATAACTTGTATCAGTCATATCACTGCACAACGTATCGTTGTTTTTTTTATATTCTCCACCACTGCCTTCTCGGCAAATCTCGTATTGTCGTTGTGCTAAAGCAGATTGTGTCAGTGCCTTATTAAAATTGTAGTTGTCAGTATTATAATCACTAAAAGGGGTCGCCCAATATTGGTATTGGGCATTCGGAAAGAAACCAAAATCAGCCATTATGTGGGTAATTTGCGCATAACCTAAATGCCGAATATCTTCGCTACAAATGACACTATGCTCACCTATTCTGGCAGTGTCCTGCATGTTGGCTTTTTCCACAGGGCAAGACTGGGTTCCCTTACTAAAAATAGCCTGTTCACTGCCATCGGCCTTTAAAAAATTACTTTCTCCGCCTGGCGAGTCAAATGGCCTTACGGGATCGTGATTACCATTAATGGCAAAAAACTGCATGCCATGCTGTTTCCGGTACTTATCCAAAATTCGCGCTAAACCACGTAAATGAATTGGTTGTCCGTCATCACTGAAATCTCCGGGAAGCGCGACCAAGGTAATACCTTTGGCGACCAAATCATCAAGTGCGGCAATTAATGCAAAATAGTTTTCATTAAATAACCGGGTAGAATGAAGTTGTGCTGACATGCTACGAATGGTTGCCCGTGGTGTACCATTAGCGCCTTCAATTCCGCTAAAGGCATTGTCAGCAAACGTGGCATAGACATCATGAAAATGAATATCCGGTAAAAAGGCAATGCGCACTGGTTTTTCAGCAGCAACAGCCGACCCCAATAGCAAAACAGATAAAACAAGTAAACGACAGTAGGTGGCAATGATTACCTTCACAAATAGCATCCTATGGTAACGGCATAAAAAAAGGCTCCCTAGGGAGCCTCTACCCAGCTCTATGCAAACTTAAAAGTTGGCACGAACTCCCAAGGAAATACGGCGACCAGACATTTCATACATGGTAGGAAATGCAGGATCAATAGTGTATCCCGTGGTTTCTTCATCAGTGATATTGATGCCTTTCAGCGTCAACTTAACATTGTCTGTTAAATTGTATCCTACGGACATATCCATCTGCCCATAGGCATCACGATAAACAGGGTACATATCACGCTCGATATATTCGACATACTTGTCTTTATAGTTATAAGAAATTCGCGCATCAAACTCGTCATTTTCATAATAGACGGTCATATTCCACGTCGTTTCTGCTAAGCCTTCTGGCGGGGTTGGTACATTCAAATCTGACTCACCGGTAAGGGATGTATCCAATACGGTATAGTTAGCATTAATACCAAATCCGTCTAACGCATCTGAAATTACCGTTAGTGGAAACTGAGCAATAAACTCCACACCAGATACATCGTAGGCTCCATCGGCATTAACCTTTTGATAAACATCAAAATCGTAAACACCATCTAGCGTGCCGTTATCGTTATACTTAGTTACATCAGTAACAACACCGGTCAAACTCTCTCTCACGACCCCTTCAATTTCTTTCTCAAAATAAGAAATAGCTAAAAGACCACCTTCTTCAAGATAATACTCTAAGCCGATTTCCCACTGGTCTGCATAAGTAGGCTTAAGGTCGGGATTACCATCAAAGTATTTAAAGTCATTCAAACTTACACTGCGTTTATAGGCGATGTCCGTCAACGCTGGGCGCATAAGCGTCTTAGATGCCGCAGCACGCAAAACTAATTCATCAGACAAATCTGCAGTTAGATTAAGGCTTGGCAAGAACTCAGTGTAATCACCCTCTTTGGAAACAGGTTCGCTTGTATAATTTGTTGATCCATCCTCATTTTGTACCTGATGGTAACCAAAAGATAAAATAGAGGTATCAACATAACGCCCACCCGCATTAACAAAAACCGGTACTTGCGCAATATCAAATTCAAAATTGGCCATTGCATACAGACTCAGTACTTCTTCATCTACACGATAAAACTGATCCGGAGCATAATCCACATGGAAGCCGTCATAACGGAAGAAGTCCCGCGCATAAGCATTGGAAACTTGCGACCAATTGGGGCTGTAAGCAAGGTCAGGTAAAAACTCCCCACCATCCACAAGATCACTAATAGCCGTTAACTCGCTATCTTGTAGCGTGCGCACACCACCCCATGACGAATCACCTTCGCTGGCACCTTTTACTGAAGTAGAACCATAGTTACGTACTTTAGATTTATCGGTATAACGAGCACCAAACTGCACTTCAGCTAATTGCGGTAAGAAGGTTAATGACAACTTATGGGCAAAATCTAACTGCGCTGCATATTTATCATCTGTTATTTTTTCTAGATTAACTTCATAGTAATCAAATAAATACGCATTCGGCGTATTGTACATATCAATACTGTCCGGATTGTCACTTAGTATGGTTTCACCGGCTTCGGCGGTATAACGTGTACGCGAAGGGGCATAGGCAGTATGCTTAAGGTTAGTGGTATCAGACAATTTTTCAGCACCTGAATAACCTAATAAACCATTGATTTCCCAACCGGCAACATCCCATTCCAACTTTGCACTGTACTGACTGTAATCGGTGGCATGAACTCGTTCTTTACTCAAAAACTCGTGCTGAGTATAAGCATAAGAAACATCCGTCAGAACTGTGATCCCATATTCACCCAAAATATCACTATCGTAAGCATGGATTGTTTCTAAAGTACTAGGACTGGACGCCGCATATGCAGCCGCATCATATTCGTCTTCAGTGCTGTCATAACCGCCCAACATGGCATCAAAAGTAAGGTTGAAATTACTGTTTGGCTTGTATTGGAATGAAGCAGTCGCGCCCCATTTATCTTGCTCATTTTGATAGGCACGGTTTCCGACCTTATCCAAAAAGACCACACGACTGGTTTCATTACTATCAAAGCGATCATTGATCACAATGCCGGTATCACGCTCTAGAACAGCCGCCGCTTGATCCGATTGAGCTTGTTTGGAATCACTACCCGATTTTTCTAACCAGCGTGATAATGGACGAAAGTTAACACCGGAAATAGCATCCGTACGGTTAGTGCGCTTGGCACTAGAAAAAGACACTAATGCGCCCCAATCACCAAAGGTATCGCTAGCCAAAAAGGCAACTTGTGGGTCAATTTTCTCAGAAATTGAATTATGTGCGCCTTGTGCTGACACAATCAGCTTACGTCCATCATAATCAAATGGACGCGCGGTAGTAATATTCACTGAACCGGCAATTCCACCTTCTTCATCAGCCGCCGTAGGCGATTTTTGTACGGTTACTTGTTGGATGATCTCTGAAGCAAAAATATCAAATTCGACATCTCTTCCGCCGCTACCTGACGCCGTCGCCACACCGTTAATAGATACATGCGTATATTCATTCGGCAAACTACGTACATTCACCTTAGTACCCAAGCCTTTATTACGCTCGATGGTAACACCTGGCATACGTTGTAAAGCTTCTGCTAGATTTTGTTCAGGAAAATCGGCAATATCCGATGCAACAACAGAATCGCTAAATCCTGTACTAGAGCGTTTAATATCAATCGCTTTTTCCAAACTTTTTACATAACTGCCAGATATTTCAATTCGCTCGACGTCGGTTTCATTAGTATTAGTCTGTTGTGCAATCGCTGGAGCTGCAAACATTGAACCGACGAGTATTGCTCTAATAGCAATAGCTAAAGGACGTGCGTTGTGCCCACTGTATGATTTTAGTTTGGATAATTTCACTGTGTTTCCTTAACACCTTAAATGTGGTGTTTTAATTTTTTGTAAAATACGTTTTCACCCGAATGTCTGGTGCATTAATTAATATGCGGACCAAACAAGCGGCAGTATGTTACGTAGGAAATATGCAAAATTTATGGCGGAATTTTGAAGCTTAAATAACACTATCGTGACACTCATATTAAAATTGGTGAATCGTTGAACAGCATGGCGAAAAGACAGACAACGGCTCAAAGATCCCCTTAAATGACAAGGAATAGTTACTCTGATTACTTGCCTAAATTCCGTGACATGGTACTTTCACTAAATATGTGTATTACGATCCAATTTTGAGAGTGCATTATGCCCAAAGCCAGTGAAATCAAAAAGAATGCCGCCATTGAACACAATGGTAAAGTGTACGTAGTAAAGGATATTAATAAATTGACCCCAAGTGGTCGCGCCGGTGCCAGTTTATATCGCATGCGCTTGTATGAAGTGACTACAGGTGGCAAAGCCGATGAGAGTTTCAAAGCCGATGAGATGATCAACTTGGCCAATCTCAGTCGTCATCAAGTGAGTTTTTCTTATATTGACGGTGAAGAATACGTATTTATGGATAACGAAGATTACACGCCCTACAACCTTAATAAAGAAAGCATTGCTGAAGAGTTACTATTTATTAACGAAGAAACCCAAGGGCTAATTGTGCTAACTATCGACGGCACCCCCGTTGCGGTTGAAGTGCCAGCCAGTGTAGAACTTGTAATTGTAGAAACCGATCCGTCCATTAAAGGCGCCTCGGCCAGTGCTCGTACTAAACCTGCTACCTTAACCACAGGCTTAGTAGTACAAGTGCCGGAATACATTTCTAACGGTGAGAAGATCAAAATCAATACCGCCGAAAAACGCTTCACTAGCCGCGCCGATTCTAAATAACCCGCCGATATTAACAAAAATAAAACAAGTCATAGTGCGATTAATTCAGCTTTTTTAACGAGTTGGTTCGCACTAGACTTTAGCTTTTCCCAAATGTTTTTCATGTACAAGTTTAACGCTTTCGCTTATACTACTTTCCCGTCTGAACCATAAAACTGGTAAGTAATTCATACCGGTTTAATTCATTTTAAATACCTTCGTTTTGGGTTTCGCATGACAAATTATATTTTCGTCACAGGCGGTGTTGTTTCATCACTTGGCAAAGGTATTGCGGCAGCTTCACTTGCAGCAATTCTTGAAGCACGGGGACTGAAAGTCACCATGCTTAAATTGGATCCGTACATTAATGTCGATCCCGGTACCATGAGTCCCATCCAGCACGGTGAAGTTTTTGTCACCGATGATGGCGCGGAAACCGATTTAGATCTTGGACACTACGAACGCTTTATTCGTACTCGCATGTCCAAAAAGAACAACTTCACGACTGGCCGCGTATACGAAGAAGTATTACGCCGTGAGCGCCGTGGTGATTATTTGGGTGCCACCATTCAGGTTATCCCGCATATTACTAATGAAATTAAACGTCGTGTTATCGACGGTTCACAAGGTGTGGACATTGCTATTGTCGAAATTGGCGGCACGGTGGGCGATATTGAATCTCAACCGTTCCTAGAAGCCATTCGCCAATTAGGTGCTGAAATGGGTCGTGAGCATGTGATGTATATGCATTTGACCTTGGTACCTTATTTAGCTGCGTCCGGCGAAGTAAAAACTAAACCCACTCAGCACTCGGTTAAAGAATTACGTTCCATTGGTATTCAGCCAGACATTTTAGTCTGTCGTTCGGAAGTGTTATTACCTTCCAATGAACGCTCTAAAATTGCCTTGTTTACCAATGTACCCGATAAAGCGGTTATTTCATTACGCGATGTCGACAGTATTTATCGCATTCCTGCTAAGTTAAAAGCGCAGGGTATGGATGAGTTAGTCGTACAACGTTTTGGCATTGATTGCCCAGAAGCCGATTTGGTGGAATGGGAACAAGTGTTATATGCGGAATCAAACCCTCATTTCGAAGTTACCATTGGTATGATCGGTAAATATGTGGCGTTACCTGATGCTTATAAATCAGTCAACGAAGCATTAAAACATGCTGGATTGAAAAACCGTTTAACAGTCAATATTAGATACATCGATTCGCAAGATGTAGAAAGCAAAGGACCAGAGTTACTTGAAGGCTTAGACGCCATTCTGGTACCTGGTGGCTTTGGTGAGCGTGGAATTGAAGGTAAGATCATTGCAGCGCAGTATGCCCGTGAAAACGATGTACCCTACCTGGGCATATGTTTAGGCATGCAAGTAGCTCTTATCGAATATGCACGTAATGTCGTTGGTATGGAAAAAGCCAACAGTTCTGAGTTTGATCCGGAAACCCCGTTCCCGGTAGTCGGCTTAATTACTGAATGGCTAGATGCAGACGGCAGCAAAGAAACTCGCACAGACGAGTCAGATTTAGGTGGCACCATGCGCTTGGGCAGCCAGCTTTGTCATTTAATTCCAGGCAGTAAAGTACATGATTTGTATGGCAGTGATGAAATATTCGAACGTCATCGTCATCGTTATGAGGTGAATAACCGTTTACGACCTGAAATTGAAAAAGCCGGCCTAAAAGTCACTGGATTGTCTACCGACAAAAAATTGGTAGAAATCGTCGAAAATGACGATCACCCGTGGTTTGTTGCGGCGCAATTCCACCCGGAATTCACTTCAACACCTCGTGATGGACACCCGTTGTTTGAAGGCTTTGTGGCCGCCGCCGGTGTTTACCACAAATTACATAATTAAATTAATTACGCAGCGAATCTTCACTGCGTTTTTCAATATATTAAAGGGTACATAAACATGTCTAAGATAGTTAAAATCATTGGTCGTGAAGTATTAGATTCACGTGGTAATCCAACAGTAGAAGCCGACGTACATTTAGCCAGTGGCGCAATGGGTCGTGCTTGTGCGCCAAGTGGTGCATCAACGGGTACACGTGAAGCATTAGAATTACGTGATGGCGACAAAAGCCGTTACTTAGGTAAAGGCGTATTGAAAGCCGTTGCTGCTATCAATAACGACATCCAAGCTGCACTTATCGGCCAAGATGCTATTGCTCAAGCCGAGCTTGACCAAATAATGATCGATTTAGACGGCACTGAAAACAAAGAAAAATTTGGTGCTAACGCAATTTTAGCGGTATCACTAGCTGCTGCAAAAGCCGCCGCTATTCACAAGAACATCCCGTTATATCAACACATCGCTGATTTAAACGGCACCCCAGGCGTTTACAGCATGCCAGTACCCATGATGAACATCATCAACGGTGGTGAGCACGCAGATAACAACGTCGATATTCAAGAATTTATGGTGCAGCCAGTAGGCGCGCCTACGTTTAGCGAAGCCCTACGTATGGGCGCAGAAATCTTCCATTCATTGAAAAAAGTATTGAACGCCAAAGGCCTAAATACGGCAGTTGGTGACGAAGGGGGTTTTGCTCCTGATTTAGGCTCTAACGAAGAAGCCTTATCGGTCATCATTGAAGCCGTAGAAAGCGCTGGTTATGTAATGGATAAAGACATTACCCTAGCCATGGATTGTGCCGCTTCTGAATTCTATGTTGACGGTAAATACGATCTTAAAGGTGAAGGTAAAGTTTTCGATTCTGAAGGCTTTGGTGATTTCCTTGCTGACCTGTCTAAAAGATACCCTATCGTTTCTATCGAAGATGGCCTTGACGAAAGTGACTGGGATGGCTGGGCAAGCTTAACCAACAAAATTGGTAAAAGCGTACAGTTAGTCGGTGATGATTTATTCGTGACTAACACTAAAATCCTTAAGCGTGGTATCGACAACGGTATCGGTAACTCTATCCTAATCAAGTTCAACCAGATTGGTTCGTTAACCGAAACCTTAGCTGCTATTCGCATGGCGAAAGATGCTGGCTTCACCGTGGTTATTTCTCACCGTAGTGGCGAAACCGAAGATGCAACTATTGCTGATTTAGCAGTAGGTACAGCGGCGGGTCAAATTAAGACTGGTTCACTATGTCGTTCTGACCGTGTTGCGAAGTACAACCAATTGTTACGTATCGAGCAAGAGCTTGGTTCAGCGGTTAAATATAACGGCCGTAGCGAAATTAAAGGACAATAGTCTTTTAAATAGTTAATGATTTATATCCCTATAAATTATTAATATTCTAAGAGGAAAAGATTTTGTAGAGATTAATTTCTACATCTTTTCCTCTTATTCGTATTAGCTCTGAATAAAAATTTTGAAAAGTGTGGGCTACATCCGTTAATCTAGTCATGTTGTCGCTTTCTTTGTAGCGACTCACCACAGGAAAGCCCCTTTTTTATTGCCTATGACAATTCAACAATCCGACATATTCCGCAACGACACCCAACAACTGCACTATGCAGAGTTGTGTAATGCATTATATGAGCGCGAGTTGTCAGCATTAGCACAATCACCTACACAGAATATTGATAACCTAAAGCGTCGTCTTGGCGGTTTGAGTTACCACATCAAAAATGCCGCGACCTTTTTACTTAATCATCAAGCCCCGTTAGAGGTGGATTTACACAATGCTAGTTGGCAAGGCAAACAGTCGGCAAAATCCATTCTTAATCGAGAATCAGCAGAAAAGTCATCGAACTGGTTTGCCGCACACGCCCACTTTGGTATGCCCGTAGCAGTGTGTATTGATGAGCTTGGGTTACATTCATTGGAGTTGGACTCAATAGATCGTATTGATAAATCACAACAGCGAATTCACTTGAATAAACACGGTTGGTTTAGCTTTGCTGGCATCAATGAAGAACAAAACGATAAAATTAAAAAGAGCCTGTTAGTCCCTTCAAAAATCAGCCTAAGTGCCGCTTGTTGTGGTCATGGTTGGAATCATAGCGGTCGCACCCCACCGCGCGCGTTATCTTTAAGAGAAATATTACTCTCCAGTAAAATTAACTGGCAGAATTTTAAAAAACCACTGTAATATCGCCGTTACCTAATCCCCCTAAAATATTTTTAGTGGGCGATTGAATCTAGTCGTCAATATCACCATATAGTGTCCAAGCACCAACCTACTCTTACATGAGGTTTTAACATGTTACGCATCGGCTTATTTCTATTAACCAATATCGCCATTATGATTGTGGCAGGCATCACCCTGAGTTTATTAGGGATTGATTCAATGCTGCAGAACAACGGCGTCGACTTAGACCTAAGAGCCTTGTTAATCATGTCTGCGGTATTTGGCATGGCCGGTTCGTTCATTAGTTTACTGATGTCTAAATGGCTCGCCAAACGTGCTGCTAAAGTTGAAATTATCGACCAACCCCGCAATCAGAAACAACAATGGTTAATGCGTATTGTCGCCAAGCAAGCCCAGCAAGCAGGTATCAAAATGCCCGAAGTGGGTATTTTCCCCCAGCAGCAAGCCAATGCTTTTGCCACCGGCTGGAACCGCAACAACGCGCTAGTAGCAATTAGTAGTGGCATGTTAGAACGCTTTGCCGATGATGAAATAGAAGCCGTACTTGGCCATGAGATAGGCCATGTTGCCAATGGCGATATGATTACGTTGACGTTGATTCAAGGCATTGTGAATACCTTTGTGATTTTCTTCAGCCGAGTGATTGGTCACTTTATTGATCGCGTGATCCTTAAAAACGAACGTGGTCATGGCATGGGTTACTTCCTAGGTTCTTTGTTTGCGCAAATTGTACTGAGTATTTTAGCCTCGGCCATCACCATGTGGTTCTCACGTATACGTGAATATCGCGCCGACCAAGCCGGTGCACGGTTAGGTTCAAAGCAAGGCATGATCCGCGCCCTACAACGCCTGCAAAAAGAATCGCAACAACCATCACAAATGCCCGATGAACTACTGGCGTTTGGTATTAGCAGTGGTAAAGGTAATGGCATACGTGAATTGTTCTCAAGCCACCCGCCGCTGGAAAAACGTATTGCCGAGCTGCAAAAAGAATAATGTAATTACATTGATCGATGGGGAAAGACCACATTCTTTCCCCATTTTAGTTAACCCCCTCCACGTCAACGTCAACGTCATCATTTAATCCGTAATCAACCTCAGCATATTAAAAGTAATGTACGCACCAAAACATTGCAGTTGTTATTGATATTGCACCATTTCATTCCAATGCCTATATGGCCTCAAGTGCTACATCCCTTGTTTTTATTGGTCTACAAAGCTTGGCACAACACTTGTAATAGCTTAATGAGTCGATTGGGCAACGAAGCTTCGTCATGCCAATTTCAGCAAGACATAGTCGACAACAACAATAACTCACACACCAACGAGGTTAATGATGTCTTATTTATTACCAGCTGAATTTGCTAAAAAAATGGTGGATGCAGGTGAATCGAAGATTTACATGTCTACACGCGACACTCTCATTCGCGCCTTTATGGCCGGTGCCATACTCGCTCTTGCTGCGGTGTTTGCGATTACTATTGCCGTGCAAACTGGGTCCTTCCTACTGGGTGCCATCTTGTTCCCTGTTGGTTTTTGTATGTTGTATTTAATGGGTTTTGACCTATTAACTGGGGTTTTTGTATTAACACCGCTGGCATGGCTGGATAAACGTCCCGGGGTAACAGTGAAGCAAATATTGCGCAACTGGGGGCTGGTGTTTGTGGGCAACTTTGCGGGGGCACTCACCACCGCCATATTGATGGCCTTTATTTTTACTTATGGTTTTAATGTTGATGGTGGAGCCATTGCTACTAAGGTAGCCAGTATCGGTGAAGCACGAACCTTAGGTTATGCTGAATATGGTGTTGCTGGTTGGTTTACCATCTTTATTCGCGGCATGTTGTGTAACTGGATGGTATCCATGGGGGTTGTCGGTGCGATGATCTCAACCAACGTCAGCGGTAAAGTTATCGCCATGTGGATGCCTATCTTCTTGTTCTTCTATATGGGCTTTGAACACTCGGTAGTTAACATGTTCTTGTTCCCGTTCGCACTGATTATGGGCGGTGATTTTTCAGTTATGGATTATTTAATCTGGAATGAAATCCCAACTGCTTTAGGTAACTTAGTGGGCGGTTTAGCCTTCACCGGTTTAACCCTATATAGCACCCATGTTCGTACGGCACCAAAACGTAAATTGGCTTCAGCCGCTGCTGATTTATCCCGTTCTGGTCTTGCACAAAGTGCCACAAAATAATGTCATGATTGGTCAGCACAGTTGTGCTGGCCAAAAACCTATCAATCAGGATTATGCGGCGTTTCATTACCCTAATAATTACCTGAAAACCACCAAAGGCATTGTCTTAGCCATTGCCGACGGCATTACCCCATCACCTGTAAGTGATGTGGCAAGTAAAGCCGCAGTACAAAGTTTTATCGAAGATTATTACAGTACCTCCGAAGCCTGGTCGGTGGAAACATCCGGCAAGCGGGTTATTGCCGCCGTTAATGCATGGCTGTATGCCCATGGTCAAAAAAGTGAAGGCCGCTATTCCCCCGAAAAAGGTTATGTGTGTACTTTCAGCGCAGTGGTGCTAAAAGGTGCCGAAGCGCATATTTTTCACGTGGGTGATTCCAGAGTCTATCGCTTACGTAATCAATCGTTAGAACAACTCACCAACGATCATCGCCAGTGGCATGCCGAAGGCGAAAGCTACCTAGCTCGCGCTTTAGGTATTGGGCAGGACGTTGAAGTCGATTATCGTAAAGTATCCCTGAGGGAAGGCGATATTTTTGCGTTAACCACCGATGGTGTACACGAATTTTTTACGGCGCCAAATTTTGTCAGTCAACTGACTAAAAATGCCGATGATATAGACCAGCAAGCCCAACAAATTGTAGAAGAAGCACAAAAGAACGGCAGCGATGACAACCTGACATTACAAATTGCTCAGGTTCACAGCATAGATAAACCCGATTCCGTTAAAGTATCAGAACAGCTAGAAAGCTTACCCTTACCGCCCGTACTCCAAGAAGGGCAAACCTTTGATGGTTTTAAAATTGAACGTCAATTACACCTATCCGCTAGAAGTCAGGTTTTTTTAGTTACCGATAGCGCTAGTGATCAGCCGTTAGTACTCAAAGTCCCTTCCGTAGACATGAGTGAAAACCAAGAGTTTTTAGAGCGTTTTTTATTAGAAGAATGGATTGCTCGGCGTATTAACAGCATTCATATTTTAAAAGCGCCAAAAATAGAACGCCGCAAAAACTACCTGTATACCTTGGCAGAGTACGTCGAGGGTAAATCCTTAGCCCAATGGCTGGACGATAATGGCCGCCCGACTCTAGATCAAATCCGCGACATTGTTGAACAAGTAGCAAGAGGATTAGAAGCCTTTCACCGCTTGGAAATGCTGCATCAAGATTTACGCCCAGAAAATATCATGATTGACGATAAAGGCACGGTCAAAATTATTGATTTTGGCTCAACCACCGTCGCCGGTTTACAAGAAATTGGCCAAGGCTGTAGTAACAATGAAATGCTTGGTACCGCTTTGTATATGGCGCCAGAGTATTTTTTAAGTGAAGCCGGAACACCAGCGTCAGATCAGTTTTCCCTTGCGGTATTAACCTACTATTTGCTTAGTGGCCGCTTTCCTTATGAAACCCATATCCCCAAAGCCCTAAGCCGGTCTGCACAGAAACAGCTTAACTATCAGCCTGTACGGGATGAAAATAGTGACATTCCCGCTTGGGTTGATGGCACCTTAAGAAAAGCGTTGCAGATTGATCCTTATAAGCGCTACGAGCAATTATCGGAATTTATTTACGACTTACGTCATCCTAATCCGACCTTTTTAAATCAGGCCAAACCGCCATTAATAGAGCGCCATCCGGTGTCTTTCTGGCGCACCATAAGCCTGATCCTATTCGCCACTAATTTGTATCTACTTTACTTACTTCAATAAACAGGAGAGCCCATGAGCCAACGTCAACTTGTCACCGAAAAAATCCTTTGCCATAAAGTGAAACACGGCATCAGTTGGCAGCAAGCCGCCGATGCCTTAGGTAAAGCCAAAGAATGGACCACCGCTGGGTGCTTAGGACAAATGGCCTTTAGTGCAGAGCAAGCAGAGGCCCTAGGCGAATTGTTTAAATTAGATGAAAATGATATCGCGTGGCTTCAAGTGGTTCCTTACAAAGGTTCCCTACCGGAAGCCGTACCCAGTGACCCGTTAATTTACCGTTTTTATGAACTAGTAAACGTCTACGGCACCACCTTCAAAGAACTTATTCACGAGGAATTTGGTGATGGCATCATGAGCGCCATTGATTTTTCGATGGATATTCAGCGGGAAAACAACCCTGCAGGTGATCGGGTTAATATTGTGATGTCAGGGAAGTTCCTGCCATATAAATCTTACTAAATATGAAAAATATATTGGCATTTTTGACATTTATGATAGCGAGTTAGGGTTAATCTATTTTTAAAGGCCGCAGGCATAACTGTATACATGCGGCCTTTATGTTGTGTAGTTGCCCTTATTTAACCTCAGTTAGATTCAGGCAAGGCAAAGGCCACTATTTGCCGACCTTTTTCGGTACCGAGTTTTTCACCGCCACAGGCAATCACTATGTATTGCTTGCCATCTATTTCATAAATAGCAGGGGTAGCAAATGCCGCCGCGGGCAATTTGGTTTCCCACAATAACGCTCCAGTGTGTTTGTTATAGGCTCTAAAATAACCGTCTTTGGTCGCACCAATAAACAGCAAACCACTTTGCGTCACAACAGGACCACCATAGTTTTCGGTACCCGTATGCTTAATTCCCTTAGCTTTCAACGATAAGGTTTCACCAAAGGGTATCGACCACAAAAAGTCACCGCTATTTAAGTCAATGGCATGCAGGGTGCCCCAAGGTGGTGAAATTCCCGGTAGTCCTTCACTATCGACAAATTTATGATACCCACCGTGTTGATAGCGATCCTGATAGGTTGCTACATCCTGCTCACTAGCGTCTTGGGTGTTTTCTTGACCACCGAGAAAAGCCACAATTGCATTCTGTTGATCATTAGATAAATGCGGAAATCCCGGCATTCTGCCTCGCCCTGCGCTAATTAATTGTTTAATCGCAGCCGGCGTGAGTTTAAGCGTAATATCAACCAATGAAGGGTAACCACTTTGTGGATTTCCACTAAGATCCTGCTGATGACAAACGGCACAGGTTTGATTAAACAATCCCTGACCTAACGTCCCCTGCTGAAATTCAGCTTCTTTCATGTGTAATATCCACGGCATTTCGTTGGCATTCACATAGAGAATACCGTTGTCAGGATCAGCCGCCGCCCCACCCCATTCAGCACCACCGTCATAGCCCGGCAGTAACAACACCTCGCCGGTACTTGGTGGAGCAAACCAGCGTTTATCTGCTCGGTTAAATAACTCAGTTAGTTTGGCCTGCTCTTGAGAATAGGGGTTGATGTCTTTTGCGGTTAAATCCGATGATTGCCGCGCAAAGGATTTGGGCTTAACCGGTTTAGGCTGGGTAGGCCACGCCTGTTCGCCCGCTAATGTCGACGCCGGAGCGGGTTCTTCAATAATATCAAATAGTGGTTTGCCGGTTAAACGATCAAAAACAAACACATAACCTTGCTTAGTAATTTGCGCAACAGCGGCAATTTTTTTACCGTTATGCTCAACAGTAAGTAAATTCGGTGGTGCCGGTAAATCCCGATCTAATAAATCATGGTGCACAAATTGATAGTGCCAAATGCGCTTGCCGGTATTAGCATCTAACGCCAATAAACTGTTGGCATAAAGATTAGCCCCATGACGATTGGCACCATAAAAATCTGGTGCAGCAGAGCCGGTTGGCACAAATACCATGCCTAATTCATTATCCACCGACATCCCAGCCCAGTTATTGGCACCACCGACATTAATATTTTTATAGGCATCTGGGTTTTGCCATGTATCGTAACCTTCTTCACCGGGGTGTGGAATGGTATGAAATGTCCAGGCGAGTTTACCGGTAATAACATTGAAGGCACGTACATCACCGGGTGCTGAATGCGCTTCTTCCGATACCCGTACTGGCATAATAATTAAATCGTTATAGATGGCGCCAGGGGTATTAGACACAATAAACTTATCCTGTGCCGACGCTGGCAATCCGGTATGTAAATCCACCGCCCCTTTATTACCAAAGCTCGGCACCGGCAAACCGGTTAGCGCATTAAGTGCATATAAATTTGCGCCAACGGTAAACAAAATGCGCTTATCATCATCTTTTTGCCAATAAGACACCCCACGACTGGTGCTATGCCATTGCTTATACGGGTCGCCAAAATTCCATAATTCTTTACCTGTTTGGGCATCCAGCGCAAATGCTCGTAAATCCGAACCAATACCATAAAGCACACCATCAACAATCAGCGGATTCATCTGCATTTGACCGGCATCACTGGTTTCATAGCTCCAGGCCATTTCCAGCTGGTGCACGTTGTCAGGGGTTATTTGCGTCAGAGGAGAATACTGATTACGTCCGGGATCGCCTAAATAGCTACTCCATTGTGTTTCACTACTGGCAGGCAGCGTTTTTTCTGCTGACAACGATTTACTTGTATCACTGCTCTGTTGGCTACAAGCCGACAGGGTACTAACCAGCACTATTACCAGCGCTGTTGATCTTATTTTTATTATCATCTTAAAGTGAAACCTTAGCCGTAAATAAACAATATTAGATATTGCACGAAAGCCATACAATAACGTGGTTTTAGACTTAACTCATCTACCAAATTTTCTACACTTTTTAAACAATGACGCTTACAGTCCTTCACCATAGAAATTAATACCATCATCGTAGAAACACTTAAGTCCTTAACACAGGATGAAACTTGCTTTAGGTCAATGTTTGAGAAAATATTGCGCGATAATTAAACAGCTGTAAAGAAATGCCCCATTTTGTGAAAAACCAAACAACTAATTCCAAATAAATATATGACGTTAGGGCTAATTTAGTTGACCCTAAGGCCGATAAACGTTACTAATACGTCACATAAATATTGAACTCTGATGAGACTTTTACAGATGTATCATTTTCTGCTCCTAACCCTACTTCTTCTGGCAGCAAGACTGCACGGGTAGGTTGTATTTATAGAGCAGACAACCAGATTATAAAAACCCGTGCCTAGCACGGGTTTTTAGTTTTTATTTACAACGAATTACATGACCACATAGTGGTGCAGTAAATGTAGTTAGGTAAGTACAGCGCTAATGTGACATTAGCCTATGAATGAGGGTAATAAGATGAATGATCGTGTTTTAATTTTCGACACTACATTGCGGGATGGCGAGCAAGCCTTACCTGCCAGTTTGACGATTAAAGAAAAACTACAGATCGCTCTGGCTCTCGAACGCTTAGGTGTGGATATTATTGAAGCTGGCTTTCCGGTGTCATCCCCCGGCGATTTTAAATCGGTACAAGAGATTGCCCGTCAAATTAAAAATGCGACGGTTTGTGGTTTATCACGCGCTATGGCCAAAGATATTGACGCCTGTGGCGAAGCATTAAAGGTTGCCGAGCATTTCCGCATCCATACTTTTATCGCCACCTCGGATATTCACGTCAATACTAAATTACGTAAATCTCAGGATGAAGTGTTAGATATGGCCGTAGCGGCAGTGAAACATGCGCGCCGCTATACCGACGATGTAGAGTTTTCTTGTGAAGACGCTGGTCGCTCCAACATTGATTATTTGTGTCGTATGGTTGAATCAGCGATTACCGCTGGCGCGACTACCGTAAATATTCCCGATACCGTGGGCTATACCATTCCCACCGAGTTTGGCAGCATTATTCAAACCTTGTTTAACCGCGTACCGAATATCGATAAAGCCATCATTTCGGTGCATTGTCATAACGATTTGGGCCTAGCCGTTGCTAACTCCTTAACGGCAGTACAACACGGTGCACGTCAAATCGAATGTACCATTAATGGCTTGGGCGAACGCGCGGGTAACTGCTCTTTGGAAGAAGTGGCGATGATCTTACAAACCCGCCAAGGTTTGTTAGGTTTTGAAACCGGCATTATCAGCAGTGAAATTTCCCGCACTTCAAAGTTAGTTAGCCAATTATGCAATATGCCCGTACAAGCCAATAAAGCCATAGTCGGTGCCAATGCCTTTAGTCACTCTTCTGGTATTCACCAAGATGGCGTACTAAAAGGCCAAAACACTTACGAGATCATGACCCCCGAAAGTGTCGGTATTAACAAGAATAACTTAAACCTGACCTCGCGCTCTGGCCGTCATGTTATCAAGCACCGTATGCAGGAATTAGGCTATAAGGTCGAGGATTACGATTTAGAATCCTTGTACACCAACTTCCTACAATTAGCCGATAAAAAAGGCCAAGTGTTTGATTATGATTTAGAAGCCTTAGTGTTTTTCGATCAACAAAAACATCAACAAGCCCATTATGCATTGGAATATTTACACGCCAATTCGGGCAAGAATATTATTCCGAGTGCCACGGTTAAAATTCAAATCGGTAATGAGCAAAAAACCGCAACTGCTATTGGCAATGGCCCAGTGGATGCAGCCTATAACGCCATCATTGAAGCCACCGGCATTCATGGTTTAGATATTGTCGACTTTAAACTCGACTCAAAAGGCGAAGGCGCAGACGCCCTAGCCCAAGTAAGTGTGGTAGTGGAATACAATGGCCGTCGCTTTAACGGTATTGGTCTGGCCACCGACATAGTTGAATCTGGCGTAAAAGCCCTTATCTATGTGCTCAACAATACCCATATGGCCGATCAAATCGACCAACATAAACAGCAACAAAAAATCGTCGGAATTTAACTGATTCAGACAAAGGCCATATGCAACATCACATGGCCTTTATCTGGCTCAGTAACTAAAAATAAAAGTGGAATATAAGTTACATGTCTGAGCAATCTTCACACAATATCGCCGTATTAGCCGGCGATGGCATTGGCCCCGAAGTGATGGTCGAAGCTAAAAAAGTTTTAAACACCGTTGCCACAAAATTCGGTTTACAGTTTGACCTGCATGAGTTTGATGTCGGTGGTTGTGCCATCGACAATCACGGCCATGCCCTACCCGATGCCACCCTAAAAGGTTGCGAGCAAGCGGCAGCGATTTTATTCGGCTCTATCGGAGGCCCTAAGTGGGATAGCCTGCCGTTAGAACAGCGCCCAGAGCGTGCGGCACTATTAGCATTACGCAGCCATTTTGATTTATTTGGCAACTTGCGCCCTGCAAAAATTTATCCCGGATTAGAAAACTTCTCACCCCTGCGCGCCGATATTGCCGCCAGCGGTTTTGATGTGTTAGTAGTACGTGAGCTAACCAGCGGCATTTACTTCGGTCAGCCTAAAGGCATGCAAGGTGAAGGCGAGGAAGAATTCGCTTTTGATACTATGCGTTATTCTCGCCGTGAAATCCGTCGTATTGCTATTCAAGCTTTTGAAGCAGCCATGTTGCGCGGTAAAAAAGTCACCTCGGTAGATAAAGCCAATGTATTGGTATGCAGCCGTTTATGGCGTGAAGTGGTTGAAGAAGTTGCTAAAGATTACCCAGAAGTGACGTTGGAACATATCTATATCGACAACGCCACCATGCAACTGATCCGCTACCCTAGCCATTTTGACGTAATGTTATGCTCAAACCTATTTGGTGACATCATCAGTGATGAATGCGCGATGATCACCGGCTCTATGGGCTTATTGCCTTCAGCCAGCCTAAACCAAGATGACTTTGGTATGTACGAGCCGGCAGGTGGTTCAGCACCGGATATCGCCGGTAAAGGCATTGCTAACCCTATCGCACAAATTCTTTCCGCGGCCATGTTATTACGCTTTAGCCTAAAACAAACCGCGGCGGCAGACAGCATTGAACAAGCAGTATTAAAAACCTTGGCCGATGGCGTATTAACTGCCGATTTATTAAGCCCAGAACAACGTGCACAAGCGAAATCGACCTCTGAAGTAGGTGATTACATCGTGCGCATGATTGAGGAACAACGCTAATGGCTAAAAGTTTATTCGACAAAGTGTGGGATGCCCACTTAGTTCATCATGACGGTGATGATTGTTTGATCTATATCGACCGTCACTTGATCCACGAAGTGACTACACCCCAAGCGTTTTCTGGCCTAAAAGAAAAGAACCGAAAAGTTCGTCGCCCAGACAAAACCTTTGCCACTATGGATCACAGTATTTCAACGCGCTCTTTAGCCATTGATGCCTGCGGCCCCACTAACGCATTGCAATTACGTACCTTGGCGGAAAACTGCCAAGAAAACGGTATTGAGATTTATCCCGTAGGTCATCAAAAGCAAGGGATTATCCATGTTATTGCCCCTGAATTAGGTTTGATTTTACCGGGCATGACCGTGGTGTGTGGCGATTCCCATACTGCTACTCACGGTGCTTTTGGTGCCTTGGCGTTCGGTATTGGTACCTCGCAGGTTGAACATGTTTTTGCTAGCCAAACCTTAAAGCAAGGCAAATCGAAAAGCATGAAAGTGCAGGTCGATGGCAAGCTGGGTTTAGGTGTAACCGCTAAAGATATTATCTTAGCGATTATCGGTAAAATTGGTCACGCTGGAGCCACCGCTCACGTCATCGAATACTGTGGTAGTGCCATTGAAGCACTAACCATGGAAGAGCGTATGACCATTTGTAACATGACCATCGAAGCCGGTGCCAAAGCCGGTTTAATTGCTCCAGACCAAAATACAATCGACTACTTGCAAGGCCGTGAAAAAGCACCAACAGGTGCCGATTGGGACGCAGCTGTAGCTTATTGGCAAACGCTTAAGTCTGATGAAGGTGCTCACTTCGATACCGAAGTGTCCCTTAAAGCCGAAGATATCAAACCACAAGTCACTTGGGGTACTAACCCCGGTCAAGTGGTGGCTGTTGACGAACTCGTACCAACACCAGAGTCTATGCCTAATGACGTGGAGAAAACCTCCTGCATTAACGCGTTGAAATATATGGATTTAAAAGCCGGTCAGAAACTATCTGATATTAGCGTGAACAACGTGTTTATCGGCTCTTGTACCAACAGCCGTATTGAAGACTTACGTGCAGCCGCTAAAGTAGCAGGCCTAGGCCATGTTGCCGCTGGTGTCACCGCTATTGTGGTACCGGGTTCTGGCCAAGTTAAGTTGCAAGCCGAAGCCGAAGGTTTAGATAAAATCTTTATCGATGCTGGTTTTGAGTGGCGCTTACCTGGTTGCTCTATGTGCTTAGGCATGAACGATGACATCCTGCAGCCGGGGGATCGTTGTGCATCCACCAGCAACCGTAATTTTGAAGGTCGTCAAGGCCGTGGCGCTCGCACCCATTTGGTTAGCCCAGCAATGGCAGCAGCGGCAGCTATCCATGGTCGCTTTGTCGACGTTCGTCAATTAGGGGAGGCATAATCATGGCGGGAATTAATTTACATAGCGGTACTGCGGTACCTTTAGATATTGCCAATGTGGATACCGATCAAATTATCCCTAAGCAGTTTTTAACTGCGGTAACTCGTAAGGGTTACGGTAAGCATTTGTTCCATGACTGGCGCTATTTGGATCTACATGAACAAGAGCCGAATCCGGATTTTGCGCTGAATAAACCAGAGTATAAAAACGCCAGCATTTTACTGACTCGTCAAAACTTTGGTTGTGGTTCAAGCCGTGAACATGCGCCTTGGTCATTGGCCGATTACGGATTCTCAGCGGTTATTGCCCCAAGCTTTGCTGATATCTTTTATGCAAATAGTGTTAACAATCAGTTTTTACCGATATGTCTAACAAATGCCGAAGTGGATGCTTTATTTGCTGCTGTAAAAGCTGACCCGCAAACTCAAATTGATTTGAATTTGACGGAACAAAGCGTTAGCTGCGATGGACAGACCTATCATTTCGATATTGATCCTGTTCATAAAAACGCCATGATAAAAGGCTTAGATGCTATTGGTTTAACTTTAGAATTAGACAGCCACATTGGCGCTTATGAAAGTAAAATGCCAGCTTGGATAGCCTAAGTAACAAGTTGCCTTAGCTGCCCAATGACGGCAGCTGGGGTGACCTTCATCACACTTTTAGATTGAATAACAAATCCCTCGCTTCAACGAACAATTCACGCACGGTTTAGCACTGGACTCGTTAGTCAAACTAGAGGGATATGTAGTGGTAAAGTCAATCAACGGCAACCAGATCGCGCTAAAATGGCGCAGAAAACCTTACCATTGCGATAGCGCATTCATACTAAATTGCTGGCTGCGATAATTTAAAATAACCTGTTGCGGCTGGATCTCTTGCACTTGCAGATTGTCGTCAAACCAATCCCCTTCGTACAGCCTCACATCATTTAAAGTAACCCAACGTTCGGCAAATTCTGAAGAATACATATGTGCACTAAATGCCAAAGGTGGCAGCTCTGCTAACACCCAAGCCGGTAGTTGATCAATTCGCGGAACACTGGCATCTCTATCCATTTCCTGTGGGGCTGGCTGCACATCTTGCCTATCACTTAATGTCGCCACCGCCTGATTAAACTTTTTCAACAATTCCGGGGATATCTCATTTTCTCGCTGTGATACCGCTTGTTGAGCTTCTTTGGGTATCACTTGTGCTGGTTCTTGTGCTAGCTCTTGCAAAGATACGGCTGGCTCAACCACCGCAGTTATTGCTTCTTCACCTGTTGCACTAGTCTCTTTTGCTACGGGTTGTGTTGTTGATGATGGTGTTGTCGCTGCGGATTGAACACTCACTGCAGCGGGCAAAGGATTTAACTGCGGAGCCTGCTGAACTGGTGTTTCAAAAGCAGACAACCATTGTTCATGAGTAGCCGCCGTCCAACCCAAACCTAAACCACCGGCGATAACTACTACCACCATCAGTACTTGGCGACCATAATACTGCCAGCTTGATGGGATACCGCTAACAGAAGGTAAAAACAAACTCCGATTAAACTGCTCAGACAAACCACTATCTAAGGTTTGGCCACGTTGATTGTCCATCAGAATAGATTGCATGGTGGATTTAGGGATGGTCACTTCCAGCTCTACGGTTTGCGCTGGATCAATCTCAACCTGCTGAACCCCCATTTCCATTAAACCCTGCACCATTTCTGCGCTTGAAACCAAACCGGATTTACGGATCTTCACTGGGCCATTTTGCGCAGTGATCTGCACAATCACCATACCCGGTTTTAGATCGCTAATGGCAATAACTTGATGCTGCGTGGCGTTGTTACCCATACCAACTGCCCCCCATAAACCCAATTAATGCGGATAGACTAAATAAGCCGAGTAGTAACCAACCCCAAGTTTTGCTTTGACGCTGCTTAACCACATCCTCACCGAGTATTTGTTGCGCCGCAGCCACAAATAAATGCCGACGGACGACGGCCTCTTGCTTAGTAAAACTCAAGGTTAAGGCTCTATCACAAAGTAGGTTTATTACCCGTGGGATACCGCCGGTAATATTAAACACAGCTTGAATGGATGCCTTGCTGAAAATCGCAATATCGCCATTTGCCACTTGTAAACGGTGAGCAATATAGGATTTCACTTCCCCACTGGATAAAGGCAATAAATGATAACGGGCAGTAATACGTTGGGATAACTGCCGTAACTCATTGCGTTTGAGTAACATTTGCAGTTCCGGCTGACCAATCAATACCACCTTCAACAGCTTTTCACGGTTAGTTTCTAAATTGGTTAATAAACGCAATTGCTCTAACACTTCTGGCATAAGGTGCTGGGCTTCATCAATGATCAACACCGTGTTGGTGCCTTGTTGATGATTGCTTGCCAGCTTGGCTAATATGCGGTCGGTAAAGTATTTTAAGCTGGCCTGATTGTTCTTATAGTCAATGCTTAGCTCATCACAAATGGTGGCCAGCAATTCAATGGCTGATAACGTAGGATTAAGGATCATCGCCACCTGAGTGTTATCTGGCAGCTGCTGCATGAGTTTACGGGATACGGTAGTTTTACCGGTGCCGACTTCGCCGGTCAGCATCACAAAACCGCCACTTTCACGTAGGCCAAATGTCAGATGTGCCAAGGCCTCTTTATGCCTTGGGCTCATATAGAGATAATCAGGATTGGGCGCAATAGAGAATGGATTGTCCGTTAATCCAAAATAATTAAGATACATAAAAGGTGTTTTTCGCTACAACCAGCATTAAAGACCATCAAACTAACCACTAATCACAACCAAGTCAAAAGCATCAATGTAAAAATTAGTAATTTAGAGGCATAATTAACTTATATCACTTATCTATTAAGAGTTTATGCAAACCTATTTAGTTGGCGGCGCGGTGCGCGATACCTTACTTGAACACCCAATCAAAGATCGGGATTGGGTAGTCGTCGGTGCCACCAGCGAAAAAATGCTACAGCAAGGGTTTGCACAAGTGGGTAAAGACTTTCCGGTATTTTTACACCCTAAATCCAAAGAAGAATATGCCCTAGCTCGTACCGAGCGTAAATCTGGTTACGGCTATACCGGCTTTGTTTGCGATGCTTCGGAAGACGTCACCCTAGAGCAAGACTTAGCGCGCCGCGATCTCACCATCAACGCCATGGCCATGGATGAACAGCACAACGTCATCGACCCTTATAACGGCAAGCAGGACTTACAGCAACGCATACTGCGCCATGTTTCACCGGCCTTTGTCGAAGACCCACTTCGAGTATTGCGGGTAGCGCGTTTTGCTGCACGCTATGCACAATATGGTTTTAGTATTGCCGAAGAAACCTTATTATTAATGCAACAACTCGCGGATTCCGATGAACTACATACCCTCAGCGCCGAGCGCGTTTGGCAAGAAACCTCAAGGGCGTTATTAGAGCCTAATCCTGAAGTGTATTTTCAAACTCTATATCAGTGTGGTGGCTTAAAATATTGGTTTGCTGAATTACATTGCTTATGGGGCATACCGAACCCAGAGAAATGGCACCCGGAAATCGACACCGGCGTGCATACCATGATGGTATTGCAGCAAGCGGTGAAGTTATCCAATTCTCTAGCGGTACGTTTTGGCGCCCTGACCCATGATTTAGGCAAGGGTAAAACCGATCCAGAAAACTGGCCATCCCACCACCATCACGAAATGCTTGGCTTAAGCGCCATTAATGATTTTTGTGATCGCATCAAGGCCACTAATGCCTGTCGAGACTTGGCCCTGTTGGCGAGCAAGTTTCATAGCCATGTACACCGCGCCTTTGAACTTAAAGCTTCGACGTTATTAAAAATGTTTAATCATTGTGATGCTTGGCGCAAACCCGAACGTTTTGCCGAATTTTTAGATATCTGTCGTGCCGACTCCCGCGGGCGCACCGGTTTTGAGAATGCGGCATATCAACAAGCCGATTATGTTTGGCAAGCACTGCAAGTGGCCATCAACATTAATGTACAAGATATTATTAAAGCAGGTCATCAAGGTGCGGCCATTAAGCAGCAACTGGATAACCAGCGCATAACAGCGTTAAAAGAATATAAACAAGACTTCAAAAAAGCGGGACAATCGTGAAGCCTAATTCCCCCGCGACTTGTGCCAGAAGGTAAAATTTACCTGCTAACCTCAGTGCAATATATGAGTTTACGCCCATGCCTGACTCGTTTTATCCCTATACGGTTATTCCTATACTTAACTTGTGCCACAAATTGAGTCTACAATTGAATTCCAAAACAAACTTATCAAGTTATTAAAAAATAAGTATATTTAGCTCATATGGAAGTAACTATCGAATTTAGTTGGCAAAAAATGTTTGGGAAAGCCCAATTTTTAATCTTTTCAATCTTAATCAGTTTAACCTCAATAGCGGCTTATGGGTCCGACTTGCAGTTCATCACTCATAGCTCAACTCAACAAACTTACTATGAAGAAGGTAAGTTACGCGGCATACCACATGCAGGTAGGCGTGCTTTCTATGTAGAATTAGTCCGCGAAATGATGGCCGTCATGAATGTACCTTTGATTATCCAAAACTACCCGTTGGCAAGGGGAATACAGGATGTGCAAACCAAAGATAACATCGCTTTTTTCAACATCACCCGCACACCAGATAGAGAAGATAGCGTTAAATGGGTTATCCAACTACTGGAAACCACATCATATTTTTATGAAATGAAAGATGCACCAACTGGTATAAAAACATTGGAAGATGCCAAAAAAGTGCGCACCATCGGGGTGGTTCGCGGCGGAGTCCACGAAGGACGTTTAACGGCGCGAGGGTTTAACAACCTTCATCCTTTGGAAACCTATACCCAAGTCATTTCTATGTTAATCAAAGGTAGAATTGACTTAACCGCTTCAACAGGAGACTTTTCATCGGTTCAGGAAAGCACCTTAGAGTTGGACAAAATTCAAAATACTGGCGTGAAAGTGTATAACTCCGTCGGCTATTTATGTTTCTCTAAAAATGTACCAGATAACATTGTTGCCCACTGGCAACAAGCCTATCAACACATAAAACAAACAGGAAAATTGCAGCAAATTACAAACAACTATTTGCTGCCCCAATCTACACAGAATAATCTGTAGGCATAACAACCAATGCCAACATACATCTTCAAAATTAAGATATTATTGTTCACCGACAACCGGCTTAGGTGACAACAGCATTGGCAATCTAATCTTTAGCCCAAACAATAAGCGCGTTATCCAAAAGCGTCGCACCAGTTCATAACCAATCCCGCAACCAAGCAAGGTGCCAACAGTGAGTAACAAAAACTCAACGCTGTCGACTAATTGAAGATCCCGTAACCACATCGCCAACACAATAATCAGTGTTTGATGAAAGATATACCAAGGCAGAATCGCCTCATTGGCATAACGTAAAAAAGGCGAAGGCTTATTAAGGTAATAAGAACCAAAACCAATGACCGTAAATAGCCACGCATAACGATTAATAAAATACACCGCAGCATACAAACTTTGTACTAACGCTGGAAAGGCAAACTCTTCTTTAGAGGGCATAAAGCCATGATGGTCAAACAATATAAAGCCATAACAGCAAAGTGCCACGGCCAACAGCGGCTTGCGGCAGTCAACGCAACGTTGCCACCAGTGTTGATGGAATACCAACATATATCCCACACTAAACGCCAGCAAATACTTAGTATGTACATACCAATCATTAATTAAGTCATGGGTGTCTGGGTAGCGTAATCCCAAGGTCATCCAGTTAATCGTTTGGATCACCACTAATACAAACATTAACTGCCATAAACGAACATGCTGCAAACCGCGCCACCGGGAAAACGTTGCTAACGCCCCACCAATTACCAACATTATGCAGGTATACATCCACAAATAGGGCAGATACCACAGGTGATTCCAGGTTAATAAACCAATGCTGCTTTGATGATTAGCAAAAAAATCCGCAGGAGCGTTGATATACTGCAACCAAAACTCCCAGTAAGACTGCTGATAGCCTTCGTTAAATTGCAATTGATAAAACAACTGCGGGGCAACAATCACATACATGGCAAAAATAAGCGGAATAAGCAGCCGCTTGCTGCGTAACCAAAGTAAACTGCCACCACTGTATTTACCTTTTATCAGGGCCATAGCCATGCCACTTAATATAAATAACAAACACATACGCCATTGATTAACCAATAACATGATGTCCTGCAGCCACACATAGGTATCCACACTTTTAACATGCCAGCCCCAATCAGCCACATAGTACATGCCAATGTGGTAAAAAATCAGTAACATAAAAGCCAACGTCCGCAGTGTATCTATATCGTATCTACGGCCAGATTGTAGTTGAGTCATCATCGCTCCAAAGGGTAAAGTTAACCTCTACAGATTGCGATGTTCGACCTTATTAACCAATAGCCAAAGGCTGATCGGTAGACATTTAGGGATAACCGGTGGCTTAGCGTGATAAAAATAACTAAGAAGTAAACAATGACATTATTTGAACGTTTTGATCGACACCAAAAGCTCTATGTCAGCTTGCTGATATTCGCTTATCTGTTCATTAACAACAGCATAAACGCCACCTCCGTATGGATGGAGGTTAACCGTGATGGCCAACCTAGCATTGAATTATGGGAACCCTTTTGCTGGGAATACACCAGTACCCTAAGCGTTTTTTTAGTTTTGCCCTTGGTATTTTACCTGTTCAGTTTATGGCCCCCTCGTCTGAGCAATGTATGGCAACAACTGCTTAAACATGCCCTTGGCACACTGCTATATTCTGTTTTACATGTCAGTCTAATGGTGTGGTTCAGAGAACTCATATACAGCTGGCAAGGTGGCGATTATCAATTTGGCCCCATACTGCGTGAATTTTTATACGAATACCGTAAAGACGCATGGGGCTATGTGTTTTTTTATACCATGTACAACCTCTATCACTTTGCCTACAGCCGATTGAAAGGTGAGGCGAATTTAATCGAGTCTATACAAGAAACCAGCACCATTGCCCAGCCGCATGCTCCAGAACACTTGTTGGTACGTAAGCTCGATAAAGAATTCTTAGTTAAAGTCAGTGATATTGAATGGATGGAATCCTCTGGGAACTACGTTAATTTACACAGTAATGGACGAATTTACCCGCTAAGGGCAACCCTTGCGAGCACCATAGATAAATTACAAAGTGCTGGTTTTAGTCGAATCCACCGTAGCTATGCGGTGAACAACCACGCCATTGATAATATTAGCTATCAAGCTAGTGGTGACGGTGAAATCACTTTAAAGAATAATCACAAACTCAACTTATCCCGCCGCTATAAAGATGACTTTAAACAACAATTTGGTTAAGCCTACACAGTGCCACTTTCAACAACGAGAAATGAATGCAAAAAATACAAGCAACACAAATAAACTGGGGCATTATTGGCGTAGGTGATGTGTGTGAAGTCAAAAGCGCACCCGCCATGAACCTGATTGAAAACAGCCAACTGCTAGCAGTAATGCGCCGTAACGGCGCCTTGGCCAAAGATTACGCGCAACGGCATTATGTACCCAAATGGTATGACGATGCCGATGCCCTAATCGCCGATCCCGACATCAACGCCATTTATATTGCTACCCCACCCGACGCCCACATGCCAATGGTGTTAAAAGCAGCGGCGGCTGGCAAAGCGGTGTATGTAGAAAAACCCATGGCGCGTAATCATGCCGAATGCCTGAACATGATAGAACATTGCCAACAAACCAATGTGCCACTGTATGTAGCTTATTATCGCCGCTGCCTGCCCCACTTTGTAAAGGTAAAATCCATTATCGAAGAAGGTATTATTGGTGATGTTCGCCACGTGAATATTCGCCTAAATCAAAGCGTAGCCCCGCAACTATTAGAAAATATGGACAACCATTGGCGGGTAAATGCGGCCATATCCGGTGGTGGTTATTTTCATGATCTTGCATCTCACCAATTAGATTTTCTTGATTACGCCCTAGGGCCGATACAACAAGCCCAAGGGATCATCACCAATCAAGCTGGCCATTATCAGGCCCCCGATATGGTCAGCGCCTCATTCCAATTTGAATCCGGCGTTATTGGCACCGGTAGTTGGTGTTTTAATAGCGGTACCAGTGCCCAGTGCGACATCACCGAAATTATTGGTAGTAAAGGTCGCCTACAATACCCCTCCTTCGGCGCGGGGGAAGTCCACCTTGAAACCGACACACAGGGTAAACAGCTGTTGGAATTTCCACTGCCCAAACATATACAACAACCGCTTATTCAAACAATAGTCGATGACCTACTCGGGCAAGGTACCTGCCCTTCCAGCGGCATCAGCGCAGCACGCACCAATTGGGTAATGGAGCAGATTTGTGGCTAAAATTAATAATCAGAATTAGCGCTAAAGTGCAAAATACATGACAAAAACACGCACTCCACCTCTTACATCGATGCGAGCCATATCAATATATAGGATTGAATTCTAAGTTTAATCGGGATGGCTTAACCGGATAAATAGCATCCCGAGCTACTGATTTTATTTAAGTAAACGGTTTCTTAGCGCCTTTTGAATACTTTGACGCTGATGCAATACCATCACAATAAAAACACCGTTTTCTTCAACTCGGTAAAATAACCTAAAAGGATCAGCCAGATACTGCTGATAAGGCCTACCTGTTTCTCTGACTAATATTGAAGCTTCGCCACCTCGCTCTGGTATTGTTTTTAACTGGCCAATTGCGAATTCTATTAACGATATTAAATGAGCCAGTAATTTTTGGTCCGCATGTCTTAAATAAAAATCACTAATTTGTTCTAGATCTCTTAATGCTGAGCTCGTGACTTCAACACGGTACTTTTTCACAGCGAGTGACGTTTTCTAAGTTGTGCAATGACATCATCGGCGGCAATAGTATTACCCTGAGCAATATCATGCTCACTTTGTGCCAGCATTTTAAGCATGGCTAAGGTTTCTTGAGTTTGTTCGTACTCATGTACTGATTGCACCACCATGGCAGGCTCGCCATTTTGGGTGATGACGTAATGCTCCCCATCTTCTTTCAACTCCGCCGCAATTTTAGCGGCATTGGCTTTTAAATAACTAATGGGTTTGGTGTGGGTTAATAAGCTCATCTCTTTCTCCAATAAAACAATAAGACCAAATATAAACCCTATTTAGTCTTACCTCAAATTGCAATTATGAAGTTGGTATTTTTAGAAGCAACACACCACCCGACTGAGCGACTCGCCAAGAACGGCAAGGCCGGGTGCAGATCATCATGGGTGAAACTGGATTCCTTAGCTGCATCGCAGCGCCCAGTTGAACGACTAGCCAAGGATGGCGAGTCCGGGTGCCGATCATCAGGGACGTGTATTTGATCCACCTGAAGGTACCCAACATTTCTAAGCTGCCTCTGTGGGTGAAGCCGGTTTCTTTAGGCGCACAGCGCCATCTGACTGAACGACTTGCCAAGGATGGCAAGGCCAGGTGCAGATCATCAGGGGTGAAACTGGATTCCTTAGCTGCACCGCAGCGTCTAGTTGAACGACTCGCCAAGGATGGCAAGGCCGGGTGCAGATCATCAGGGACGTGTATTTGATCCACCTGAAGGTACCCAACATTTCTAAGCTGCCTTTGTGGGTGAAGCCGGTTTCTTTAGGCGCACAGCGCCATCTGGTTGAACGACTTGCCAAGGATGGCAAGGCCGGGTGCAGATCATCATGGGTGAAACTGGGTTCCTTAGCTGCACCGCAGCATCCAGTTGAACGACTCGCCAAGGATGGCGAGTCTGGGGGCCGATCATCATGGACGTGTATTTGATCCACTCAAACCTATCATCCGGCTTTCTAAGCTGCCTCTGTGGGTGAAGCCGGTTTCTTTAGGCGCACAGCGCCATCTGGCTGAACGACTTGCCAAGGATGGCAAGGCCGGGTGCAGATCATCAGGGACGTGTATTTGAGTATCTCAAACTGTACCAACATTTCTAAGCTGCCTGTGCGGCAGTGAACTGATCATCTGGTGCTTGATTTTATCGTGTTCGTTTCTAAGCTGCCTGTGCGGCAGTGAACCTGTTGACATAAATTCGACCTTTTTGGTTTCATTTCTAAGCTGCCTGTGCGGCAGTGAACAGAAGCGGGACAGAAAACATCAACTGGACTATTTTCTAAGCTGCCTGTGCGGCAGTGAACCTGATCCAGTCGTGGGCGGCAATAAATCATCTTTTCTAAGCTGCCTGTGCGGCAGTGAACTCTTTAACTTGCCTTTACAGTTGTAAATTATATTTCTAAGCTGCCTGTGCGGCAGTGAACATGCGCCGGTTACAATCTCCTTAGCTTTTTCATTTCTAAGCTGCCTGTGCGGCAGTGAACTAAATCCATTTTCTACCAATTCAAGTGGGTACTTTCTAAGCTGCCTGTGCGGCAGTGAACGAGATTCTTGATTTTGAATTTGGTGATTTAAATTTCTAAGCTGCCTGTGCGGCAGTGAACATGATGGCTCCAATATAATTACGTATATTAACTTTCTAAGCTGCCTGTGCGGCAGTGAACTTTTATTTGGCCATCTACGATAAATTCAGACATTTCTAAGCTGCCTGTGCGGCAGTGAACGTGCCTATTACGGGTGCTACATTTTTAATTAATTTCTAAGCTGCCTGTGCGGCAGTGAACGTTTTCAACGTGGTTCGCTTAACTGACAAACCTTTCTAAGCTGCCTGTGCGGCAGTGAACCCCACTAACAGCGTTAACACAATAACGATCACTTTCTAAGCTGCCTGTGCGGCAGTGAACGCGGGGGCGACGGAGCTAGGCGCATCGGTATGTTTCTAAGCTGCCTGTGCGGCAGTGAACCTGATGCAAGAATACCGCATTGCTCGCGCTAATTTCTAAGCTGCCTGTGCGGCAGTGAACAATATGGCGCTGTATTCAGCAAGATAAAATCATTTCTAAGCTGCCTGTGCGGCAGTGAACTCTAACTGGATGTTGCCGGTTTGCATTAATTTTTTCTAAGCTGCCTGTGCGGCAGTGAACCATTTTGCAGGCGTTCAGGAGTTGAATTAAACTTTCTAAGCTGCCTGTGCGGCAGTGAACGACTCAGGCGTTAGATTTTTCTCTCAGACTATTTTCTAAGCTGCCTGTGCGGCAGTGAACATGAAAGCCAATGCCGCAAACTTACAGCAGATTTTCTAAGCTGCCTGTGCGGCAGTGAACGACACAGCATTGTGCTGCATTATATCATCATATTTCTAAGCTGCCTGTGCGGCAGTGAACTGGAGAATGTACCACGTCTTCACTACAAACGTTTTCTAAGCTGCCTGTGCGGCAGTGAACAGAGTTTGAATCTTTTTTGTTTAATGGCGAGCTTTCTAAGCTGCCTGTGCGGCAGTGAACTGCTGCTAGTGTATTCGGCGCTTTAGCTATAATTTCTAAGCTGCCTGTGCGGCAGTGAACGCGAGCTTGAAGTTAACACCCTGTCAGATAAATTTCTAAGCTGCCTGTGCGGCAGTGAACCTTTACCGACTAAGTAGTATCTTATGCCGAAATTTCTAAGCTGCCTGTGCGGCAGTGAACAGTAAAATATCGTAATAATAATTAGCCCTTCGTTTCTAAGCTGCCTGTGCGGCAGTGAACACACACAACACGCCTATCACGTTGACCACTATTTTCTAAGCTGCCTGTGCGGCAGTGAACTGGCTCAAATTGGGATATGGTTACAGATGCTTTTTCTAAGCTGCCTGTGCGGCAGTGAACTAAAATACACGCAATAATCGAGGTGGAATAATTTTCTAAGCTGCCTGTGCGGCAGTGAACCATATTTCTAATTCCAAAAGAAGATTGGGATATTTCTAAGCTGCCTGTGCGGCAGTGAACGATAAAGATAAGCCTCTGCCATAAAGAGGATCTTTCTAAGCTGCCTGTGCGGCAGTGAACTCCGGATCGCCAATTTCAGCAAGCGCGGCAAATTTCTAAGCTGCCTGTGCGGCAGTGAACATGCAGCGTATATCAAGGAGATGGAACAATCATTTCTAAGCTGCCTGTGCGGCAGTGAACAAATCAATCCCTCGCACAGAGTTTGACGAAAATTTCTAAGCTGCCTGTGCGGCAGTGAACCTTACGTAGTCTGGCAATGGCTAGTTGAACAATTTCTAAGCTGCCTGTGCGGCAGTGAACACTGGACGTGACGGTGTGGACAAGTTCATTACTTTCTAAGCTGCCTGTGCGGCAGTGAACTTTGCCATTGATTTGGGTGAAGTAAACCAAACTTTCTAAGCTGCCTGTGCGGCAGTGAACGTTAATATAAAACTAAATCAACTCATGTCAGATTTCTAAGCTGCCTGTGCGGCAGTGAACCAACGTTTGGGGCGGCTAAGAGCTAAAAATAATTTCTAAGCTGCCTGTGCGGCAGTGAACATAATAAAACCTGCTGTAGCCTTGTTACTTGTTTTCTAAGCTGCCTGTGCGGCAGTGAACAAGTAACTAAATGGGTTTCATCACTGCGAATATTTCTAAGCTGCCTGTGCGGCAGTGAACTTTAAAGATGTGCCGTGGATCAAAGAGCAAGCTTTCTAAGCTGCCTGTGCGGCAGTGAACTTGAGCAGTCGATTTACAACTGCCCTTATTGCTTTCTAAGCTGCCTGTGCGGCAGTGAACGTATGTGTATGGAATGTGAGGAAAGGGGTTAATTTCTAAGCTGCCTGTGCGGCAGTGAACAGTAGAATAACAGCAAAAAAATAAGCTACACCAGCACTTTAAGATAAAAATTTCTTTTTACCCTTTATTTTTATGCCTTTTGTAACTTGTTGTTTATTAGATGGATTTTTAAAGAGCCAATTTTTAGGTATTAGTCTTGTATAAAAAATAGGTTTTGGAATGGATGCTGGCTTTTCCAACGATGATCTTATTTACCGGCCAAAGTTTGCACCAAGTATTCTTTATGGTTAGCGGATAAATCAGGTTCAGCTTCCCCACAGGCAATAAAATCACTATTTAACAATTGCTGTAATTTTGATGGTGATTGAGTCACTTGTTGTTGATACAAATCATCAATCGCCAGCTTTAACACTTCTGTCGTTGAAAAGTGTAACTGCTCTTTTAACTGCTCAAGTTTTGCCATACGTTCTTCGTCTAATCGAGCATAAATTCTAGCCATACCCACCTCCGTAGTCATATTGGTAGGTATAGTTGTATGACAACTGCCTCACAACTATACCGACTAAATTAAAACCAGGGCACTGTAGCGGTTTTGGACAGGCCGAATTGATCAAACTGGCCTTCCTGAGGAAAATCTAATAAATCACCAAATTCAATATAGCGCCTGTGTTTATGATCATTAGAACCGCTCACCAATTCGACATACGGGTTGTCTAATCCCTTAGTGAACATTTTGGCTTTATAAGCTTTCACTTCACTTTCTGAAATAGACCCACGCTTTAACAAACGGTTGAGTTTCGACTGGCTCATTGTGGTTTGTTTACGGCTCACTATTCTGTGTTTGCAATCTGATGGGACGGTTAGTATCTGGCTTACATTACAATAACCAAGAAGCCCTCCAATCCAATTTAGCTGTTGTAATTCAGCCAAACTAACTGCCGAACCATGCACACGAATCTGGTTACCCAACAGAATTTTATAAGCGGGAAAGGTGACACCAATACTAGTCGACTTCAGGTCACATAACGCTTTGTGAAACTTTGAATACAACGCATTAAGTAGTCTATTAACTGGCATTTCAGCATCAGGCATTAACTGTATATTGATATAACACTCCATTTTTAATTCCTCCTCTAAATTCGAATGTCAGAAACATAAGCCAAACCCTTTTTACCAAGGTAAAAAGACGATACTCCGGCATTCTCGATTTTGTCCTTGAAATCCATAGCTGTTTCTCGATCAACAGCTAAATCAATGTTTAACGTTCCCCCAGCTTTTTCCATCAGGGATGTAACTTCACCAATCCCTTTAATTTTCTCTTTACGGATATAGGGATTTCCCCATATTTTCTTTTTTTCTCCTGACGTATAACGGGCCATAAAATCTTTTTTAGTAAACCCATTATTTGAAATACCACTTAATCCACCCGCTTTTGTCTTAGCGGAAGACACATCAAAATGATTCGATAATCGCTCCAACTGAAGGTACAAAGCAGAACAATAAAGGCTTATCGGCAAAGCTTCTTCATTTCGATTCAAGCCATTAAATTTTTCATATTTGTTTTTAAAAAAATGAAAGGATTCACTAACTTTTCCTTCATTTAATACTGGTTTAAGCTTAAATAATTCTTCGAGACGACTAATAATAACCAACGGATTGTGAACCATTTTTTGTTCAACCTTCTTTCCATTAAGAATAAAATCAAATAAGTCATCTAGCCCCAAAGCTAATATCCCCCACAATTGTTCAGAATAATCAGAACAAAATATTGGATCATCTACCTTTATCATCCCTGTATAAGAATTCTGATCTTCACTGCCTGATATATTTCTGATGTAGGTCATTTCTTGGTTAACATAATCAGGCTGATCTTTAAAAGTCACCAATGGTTCTATCTCTTGAAAATAGTAATCCTCCTGTTCTCTCGCCTGATATAGTTTGCGCTGATCGCCAAGCAATCGATTTAACACGCCCATAACAGTGTCATGAGTGACTGTGCGAGAAATGTAATTTTCTTTTGTTTTCAGACTCGTCATTGAACCAACAAACTTTCGACCAGATGATGGTAAAGGCTCATTATTTGAGCCATCCAGAAACGAATTCCGCCAACTGGACTCATACTTTATTTGTATTTTCATTGTCCTGAGCCACCTTTATTTTTGATAAAAGTACGTTGCAAATTCACTTTCAGGAGTTACAGCAATACTGCTTTCATCGTGTTTAATTCGCATCATTTTATGACTGTCGTTGTAGTCCACCAACACTTCATCAACATACATATAGGATTTTGCTTGGCGGATGGATAACTCACTGATTAACATGATGGTATAATCAATCAAGGCTTGAATTGCATCTTGATTCAGCAATATTCCAACTTCACCTTCTTCAAAAATAGTACCGCTGCGAACATAGTTTTCATGAAAGGTCGCAATCGGTTTAAGATTAGGATTAAGTGATTGAACAAAGTCTTGCACTGCCTGCGCGATACCAGCTCCTTGTCCGACTTTGATACCCATTGCTTCTCTATCAAACTTTTTATCCAGCGAGATAAACTGTAGTTGCTCAATACTAATAGAACCGTAAGCAATATATTCAGTGTCACCAAAAGTGGTTTTAGAGAAGAAAGATGAATTATCACGCTCACCTGCTTGACCAAACTGTTCAAAATTTCCATTGCCTAACTGATCGACAAAATCTTCAATTAGCAAAGGGCTAGTGCGTTTATTTTGACTTGATGGCACAACATAACCGCGAACTAAGCCTGTCACCGACGCAAGCATTTTGGTTAAATCTTCTGTTTTACTTTTATTAGCGTAATGCACATCAAAAGCTTGATCTCTAAACAAATGATGGCGGATGCAGTTCTGGCTGATATAAAGAGGAGTCTTTTTGAAATCAATATCTGTTGCTTCTTTTCTATATTTGTAACCTGTTTCTTCTTTCACCTTGCCAGATAAATTCGAGTAACCACGCAGCTTGGGTAAGGTATGATTATCTACTGTTTTACCAGCATCACCTGTTAATGATGTCGGTCCATTCCAATTCACAACGCCATGACCTAGAGCTTTAATTTTAAAATCAACGCTTTTAATACCTGTTACTTTTTCCATGATTAGTCCTTTGTGTTGGTTAAATTTTTGATTGATATTGCACCTATGGCTTGCTGTTCACACACACCATAGTAGATAGCCGAATCATGCCTAGAGACTTCACCACCAACAGGCAGTAAGTCATTTGGGCTGTAACTCAGATAAATAGGAAACTCGGGATCTTTAGCATCATTGAGTAAGATGAAATCCTTAAAGGCTTTTTTCTCGCCCATAATGTTGTGGTGCTTTTTCATCATGTGAGTCAATAAATTGTTATTACTATCTCCATAACCTTGTATCAGGTCGCATGATGCAGTTAAGTTGTCTACTTCGATATTCTCATCTGTTGAGATGTTGTAAGCGTAACCTTCGATAAAAACTGGATTATTTTTATCATCAATATTGCACAGAGCCATTTGTACAAATCGGCTATCACCACGCAAAGAATTACTACTGATTTTGGCACGTTGTTTATCCTGTTTTTTGCGCGTGATCATTGTTTGAGGTTCACTGATTTTAGCCGAGATAACGCCAACACTTTTTTTCATGGCGGCAACCATATCTTGCTCGATAAATCTAATGGCTGAGGGTTGGCTGTAAAATGACTTATATATTTCGTATACGTCAGCAATGGTTTGTATGTTTTTACCGTTATCTGTTTTTTCTGCCAGCTCGGCGTACCATGCTTTTGCTGAGGAAAATTCATTTGTGCTTGAAAGAAACCTGGCAACCGAACCCGTGCCTTTTCCCACGTGAAAGGTTTCAGGAACAGCAATGGTATAACGATTAATTTCATCATTATCACCAAAGCGATCTAAACGTCCCATGCGTTGCAAACAGTTTTCTGCTGTAGTGATTTCCGACACCATATAATCACAACTGATATTTAACGACGCTTGAACAATGGGACCACTTCTTAGTATTCCATATTCTTTATTACCGTCACGTTTAAAAGCGTCAAACACTTTGTTAAACAGTTTTTTCTTATCACTTTTCTTAAATTTAGAGTGCAGCAAAATAGCATTTTCTTCATCTAGGTTATTAATGAAGCTCTTTTGTGCCGTCGTTGCGGTATTACTAATAACAAAGGTAGTAAGAGAGTATTTCTGATAAAGAGGATTGCTATCATCTTCTGTGGCTTCATCATATAAAGTGAAATCAAATTGATATTTTTTATCATTAAATGACCCCATTTCTACCAAGTCATAATCGACGTCTATCTTTAGCACCTCCTTAAGATAAAAATAGTGTGGTGTCGCAGATACCAATAAGGCGTTAGCGCCATTGTTCAACTTATCTCTAGAAGCAATTAATTCCGCAAACAATAAGTTAAAGGCTGGCATATTGATGTATTCATGATATTCATCAAAAATCACATGTGCGTTTAGGTAATTCAACAATCGATCTGCTTTGGTATGACTAATCACACCACTCAGCAATTGGTCAATCGTGGTAATAACAATGTCACCCGTTAGTTGTTGCTCGTCCGGCGTAACATTTTCAAAATTGTCCGTACATTTAAATTCGCCAGTAAATAATTCTACTGTGGCATCTCGTAAATAAGGGTCATCTGAAGCTTTTAATTCGGCAAACATACCTTGGCATATTTGAACTCTAGGACAAACCCATATAATTTGTTGAGCCCCCCTTATCCCAGCCCATTCCAAGGCTATTTTTGTTTTCCCACAACCCGCAGCTCCAGCTAGAACTTTCACTTTATCAGTGTCCTCAGCCAATTTTGCTGCAACCAGCGATTGCTTTTCACTACGCTCACTATTGGGGAAGCTGCGAATACATTCATCAATATGAGACGTTAAGTCACTCTCAATAGCGACTTTATTAGCCATTTGTTCGCTAACAAATTCGTTTAGTGTTTTGTGCTTGATATGATGAGCAAGTTCACTTGATGACAGTGAAGAAATCCAACGATCTGCGGTGATAAGACAAGCTCTGACTTCATTATTATTTGAATTAATCCTAACTTTATTTTCGTACTCTCTAATATTTTCAGCTATTTCGTATTCTTTATAACTTGGTAAAGGGGTGTGTTCATAATTGACTAATATTTCGTCGTCTACTTCCGTCATAAACGACTTCTTCAAGTAACTTTCAGTGACCTCACGGTAGTTAATGTCTAGCTCGCAGACTTTATTTAACATCGCAATTGAGTGCTCGGTAATCAATTTCCAAGTTTTGTCTGCCAAACTACTTTTTAACTTACTGTAGATCTTGCCATAGGTATCAAATTCATCTTTTACTTTCGGGCGAAATGGCTTGGCGTGATGCCAATAAATGGCATGTTTTATAGATTGCTTAATTTGTTTAATATCTTTTGCCCTGTCAGCAATGCATTGGAATACAAGAGCAGAAATTTCATTGTGCCGTGGGTGCTTCTCAAAACTAAATTTGGTTGTATCAATATGCTGACCATCATCGGCTCGGTAGTTTTTACTTTTTGGATCAATTACCCATGCTTGAAAGGATGGATCTAATTTACCAATATCGTGCATGCAACCGGCAATAAATGCGGCATTGGCTTGATTTTTCTTATCTGGATAAAAATAGGTATATAAATCTTGCGCGACAAATCCTACCGCAAAGAGATGGTGATCTAGTCGTTGAAAATGAGTGTTGGCGTATATGACACCCTTTATCGGTTTATCTTGCTTAATATCCATTGGAACCTCTTTTGCTGTTGTATTCACCGGCACCACGCCCAAATCATTAAACTTACGTCTATTCCCCACTACCCATAAAAACTGACTTCTTGCTCTTGAACGTATCCAATGGCAACTGACGGCGGTGCTTTTGCTGGCGGTTTGGCGTAGCATTTTTTTAACCGTGAGTAGGCCGTCTTCTGTGATAATGGTTTGCCAAGTGTTGTCGCCTATCCGGTCGGCAAAGGCGTCTAGTACCCTACGGGTTTTCTTGAGGGCGTTTTTTTCGCATTGGCTGACAAAGGTGACCATCATGAGTTGCTGCCTTTATCATCTTGTCGCCCTGAAGGACGACCTACATTTAGGGCCACGTTTTTAACTTGCTCAAACATAAAATCCAGCGCTTTGTGGTCGGTAAATTTTTGTAGGATTTGTTGACGAAATTCTTGTTCGCTGGCGTTTTCTTTGGCGCAGATAAATGCCCATGGCAACACAATTGCGTCTTTGATTAAGTCGGCGATATCAAATACCAATGCCCCACGACGGGTTTTACCGTGCATTACCGCAAAACCATGGGGAATACCTAACACCCACAAGGTGGTTGCTGCTAAGCCATAGGCTAAATAGTTACCATGGTTAAGAAAATCATTGGCTTTGTCAGTGCTTTGATGTTGGCGGCTAAAGTCTTGGATGCCTGTGTTATTAGCCGCAAATTTATATAACACTTTGGTTAGTTGGGCTTCGGTTAATAGTAGGTCGGCAGATTTTGGGGCCTGTTCTGTGCGTTGTTCAAACGTGGTTAGGGCGTTTTCAATTTTACTGTCGCCCATACTGAACCCTTCCGTTTTAAGATCTTTATCTTTACCCCACACTGTATGTAAATATTCGATACGAGCTGTTTGGAATTGCTTGGCGGCTTCAAGGCGTTTGCTGTCGTCAAACCAAAAACTTAACCAACCTTGTAAATATTCTGTAGGACGATATTCACTTTGTGGCGTCATCCATTCCACTGGGTGCTCAACGCTATTGGCCATATACAAAGGAGTGCCGCCACCACCACTAAAACCTATTAATACTCCGGCTTGGGCTAACATCCTCACAGCCGCTTGGGTGATAGAGGTACCGTTACCGAGTAACAGCACAGTAGTATTTGCAATAGGAATATTGAAGTACTGATTCTCTTTTTTAGCTTCGGTAAGATAAAGCACGCGACCGTCTTTTTGCATTACCCGGCAATACTCCAAGTAGTACAAATTGGCCCGTTTGGAATGCAGGATCGTCTTTAAATCTGAAGGTGATAAATCTTTCATCTTGCAAACTTCCCTATTTGGTTTTTATTCATCATCCCCACCAAAAAACAATTCATAACCAATCAGCAGCAACATTATTCCGCGAAACGTGCGACTGAACACACAAAGCAAAAAGAACAAGATGCAGGCAATGCCAAGATTTGATATTAAAAAGTTCCACATAAACTTGCTCTGAGTTGGCTTTCGATTGAACTACTTTAAACCTCTACCAGCAATCTACAATGCTGCCAAAATAACCAGTCAACTTTGTTTACCCGTTTGGGTCATTTCTGTCGCAGGGCTATCAAACAAATACGGTAAAATGTTTTCACTGTTAACCAATATTAGTGGTTGCGCTTCAGGCTTACTGTTTTGATCTTTGATATTGACCTGCATCGCCAGCAATAAGTAATTAACCAGTGCTGCACGACAATCCATACGTAATTCACCGGCAATCATTTGATAATCGTGGGTAATAATGGCTTGCTGGGGCGAACTTAACTGAGGGTTAGGTTTGAAGACCAATGAAACGTTTTTGTTCCAATCATGATCATCTTCCATACCATGAGGTGAGCGCGAATCGTCAATTTCAGGTGAACCGCGAAAACGGCTTAACACAAAATCAGCATACCCTCCGCGCAATTCACAATAGCCACGCAAGTGCCAACGCAGGCCTGTTTTAACAAAGGTATGAGGATAAATAATGCGACTTTGGCCTTGCGGGTTGGTCATGGATACATAGTCAATATCGACCCCACGCTTTTGCTTCATGGCACCGACCAATGCGCGCATAATTTCTGGCGCAACAGTACTTTTAGGTAAACTTAATGTGGTATTAGTTAATAAGCTTTGATGGAATGCAGTTAAATTGGTGCTGTGTTGATCAAGCCAATCGAGGTATTCACTCACATCACCATTGATATGCTGATATTGAGAATTTTCAGCTAGTACAAATGCTTTAACGCTAGAGTTATAAGTGAGGATGCTTGGGTGGCGCTGTTGATACTGGCTAAGATATTTTTTTGACTGTGCTCGAGTCACTCCAAACTGCTGGCTAAGATGTGATGAATTTACGCCCCCTTCCCAATATGCAAGCAACTCTATTAACCAGTAATGTTCTTCCCTACTTACTTTTGGCATATTCTGCTTCTTATTTTTGTTTGCATTGCTGCATAAATGTTTTATACAAATACTCAGTGTCAATACATTAGAATATCTCCCTTTTAAAATTCAATAACTTAAATAAAATTGCGTTAATTTAGACTGTCTTAGCGCTTAGCTTTCGCCTATACTCTAAGCATAAATGAAAACCTTTACATTCCTATTTATCAAGCTCTTAAAAGTATTGTTATGCAAAATAGAAGTCCCATAAAATCACTGAAAATTGATTATGACCGCTCAACTCCCCAGCAGGTTTTCGATTTTCTGCGCGAGCAAGTTGTGGCGATGGAAATTTTGCCTGGGCAGAAAATCCCTGAGAATCAATTAGCCGAGCAATTTGGTGTCAGCCGAACACCCATCCGTGAAGCCATTGCCAAATTGGTGAATCTAGGCTTTATTGAAGTACGGCCGCAGCGCGGCACCTTTGTGTCTAAACTCAGTATCACTAAAATTCTGGAAGCGCGTTTTATTCGTGAAGCGCTAGAAGTCGCGATTATTTGCCAAGTAACAGAACACCATACCCAAGAATTAGTCGACCAATGTGAGGCCATTATCACTTTGCAAGAGCAAGCTGCTGGCAAGCATGATGCCTTGCAGTTTCAAAATTTGGATGATTTATTTCATCAAAAACTTGCCGACTTTACTCACTTTGATCGCGCCGCTTCACTTATCCAGTCGGAAAAAGCCCATATGGATCGAGTGCGTAATTTGAGTTTGCAGGAATTGGGCGGCCAATATGACAGAGTATTAAGTCAGCATCGAAATATTCTCGACGCGATCAAAAGCGGAGATGTAAATAAAGCGCGCACTGCGACCTGCACTCATATGCGCGAAGTGTTGAATATATTAGGCACCGTTGAAGAAATGCATCCCGATTATTTTGAGGAACATATCGCCGATTGGCAGGTAAAACCCCAATTACCGGCGCAATAAGTCATCCCATTCAACACTAAAAACCTATAAATACACTTCAATATTTAACCCCAACTCGGGATAAGAAATGTCGAAAATTCCGATATATTCTTTATATTTCAATTAATTAATGATTCTCGCAAGCACTCATCATATTTTAGTTTGGTACAGTACTGCTATTTTGTTCATATCAAGACGCTTACTATGTTGGTTAGTCATTCTAAACCCATTGTAAGCAACACAGGGAGGAGCAAAAATAGCTGTGCTGTAAGGCCGAGTTGGGGTTATTTAAGCTTGCCAAGCTTAGATTACTACCCTACCATGCAATCGAACTTGTCGGAGTGCCCAGTTATATATTAACGGGCTGAGATCGCTTTACGCGGGATCCGTAGAACCTGATTAGATTAACATCTGCGAAGGAAACAAGGGTATGCAACATCAACCTACCTGAGATCTACACTCCGTCTTTTGCATTACCAACCTCCACGTTGGTACACCTAAACAAAAGGCAGAATCATGACAACACTAACTCGTCGCGAACGACGTACCCAAGCCCAAGCGTTTTTAGCACAATGCGCTAACCAATCGTTTCCCAATTCCAAAAAAGTCTATGCTGTTGGCCTGCGCCATGGGGTTAACGTTGGCATGCGCGAAATTAGCTTGGCCGACTCATTAATCGGTGGCGATAACGACAATCCACAGTATCAGCCAAATGCTCCCATTCGCGTATACGATACGTCTGGTCCTTATACCGACCCCAATGCCAATATTGATGTGCATGTGGGTTTACCCAAACTGCGTGCAGATTGGATTAAGCAACGTAGTGACACCGAAGAGCTACCAACGGCCACATCAGGTTATAGTCAGCAACGTTTAGCCGATGATGGATTGGACCATCTTCGCTTTGAAAACCTGCCTAAAGTTCGTCGTGCCAAAGCGGGGCAAAATGTCACCCAAATGCATTACGCACGGCAGGGGGTTATTACCCCAGAGATGGAATATATTGCCGTCCGTGAAAACCTCAAGCGCCAAGCCGTTAAGGATGACATTCTTAATCAGCAACATGCAGGGCAAAGTTTTGGTGCCAGTATTCCACCGGAAATCACCCCAGAATTTGTCCGCGAAGAAGTCGCCTGTGGCCGCGCGATTATTCCGGCCAATATCAACCACCCAGAAGCCGAGCCGATGATTATTGGTCGTAACTTTTTGATCAAGGTTAACGCCAATATCGGTAACTCAGCAGTAAGCTCATCTATTGAAGAAGAAGTGGAAAAATTAGTGTGGTCGACCAAATGGGGCGCGGATACAGTGATGGATTTATCCACTGGCCGCTACATTCATGAAACCCGTGAATGGATCATCCGCAACTCGCCGGTACCCATCGGCACAGTGCCTATTTATCAGGCATTAGAAAAAGTTAACGGCGTCGCTGAAGACCTCACCTGGGAGGTTTTTCGCGATACCTTAATTGAGCAAGCCGAACAAGGGGTGGATTATTTTACTATTCATGCAGGAGTATTGCTGCGTTATGTACCGATGACCGCTAAACGCGTTACCGGCATTGTGTCTCGCGGTGGCTCGATTATGGCCAAATGGTGTTTGTCCCACCATCAAGAAAATTTCTTATACACACACTTTGAAGATATTTGCCAAATTTGTAAGGCCTATGATGTGTCATTTTCCTTAGGTGATGGTTTGCGCCCCGGTTCCATTGCCGATGCCAATGATGAAGCACAATTTAGTGAACTCAAAACCCTCGGCGAGTTAACCCAAATTGCTTGGCACCACGATGTCCAAGTGATGATAGAAGGCCCCGGCCATGTGCCAATGCACATGATCAAAGAAAATATGGAACTACAACTGGAAGTATGTGGCGAAGCCCCCTTCTATACCCTAGGTCCATTAACCACCGATATTGCACCGGGATACGATCACATTACCTCGGGCATTGGTGCAGCGAATATTGGCTGGTATGGCTGTGCCATGTTGTGTTACGTCACCCCCAAAGAGCACTTGGGTTTACCCAACAAAGAAGATGTCAAAGAAGGTTTAATCACTTATAAAATTGCCGCCCATGCTGGCGATTTAGCCAAAGGGCACCCCGGTGCACAAATTCGCGATAACGCCTTATCCAAAGCGCGTTTTGAGTTCCGTTGGATGGATCAATTTAACCTTGGTTTAGATCCCGACCGCGCCCGTGAATATCATGATGAGACCCTGCCCAAAGAGTCCGGCAAAGTCGCACATTTTTGCTCCATGTGCGGACCTAAATTCTGCTCTATGAAAATCACTCAAGAGGTACGCGAATACGCCAAAGGCTTAGAAACCGCTAACGAGGAAAGCATTGAAATTAAAATGATTGATACTTCACCTAGCGCTGAGCAACAGCAAGGTATGCAGCAAATGTCAGAAAAGTTTAAAGCCAGCGGCTCTGAACTTTACCATGCAATAAAATAGGCCTGTTGGTGTAGCATAATGTCGCATATTGCAATTTTGGGTGCCGGCTTAGTCGGCCGCCTTTTAGCGTTGTTGCTAGCAAAGTCGAGTGAACAAAATGTTGCTCCAAAAATATCTCTTTTTGAGCAGCATGACATTAATATTAACCATGCTACCGGGCGCGTAGCTGCGGCAATGGTGGCACCATTAGCAGAATCGGTAATCGCTAGTACGAATATTGTGGCCATGGGCCAGCAGTCTTTGTTGCTGTGGCCGCAGCTGTTGCAACATCTGCAATTAACCACACAATTGCAGCAATCCGGTACGTTAGTGGTGGCACACCGCCAAGATCACAATGAACTGCAGCATTTTGTACAACGGCTTAAAACTAGTGCCTCGCAGTACCAAAAATTAACCTCAGCACAATTACAGGCCCTTGAACCTGAGCTACAGGGGAATTTTAATCACGGGTTATGGTTAATTGATGAGGCGCATATTGATAATCATCAGCTTTATGATGAAACGGCCAATGCGTTGCGAGGCTCGAACATCCACATTGTTGAGCAATGCAAGGCACATTTGATTGATGAGCAATTATTCGTCAATCAACAACCTGTTGATTGTGATTGGATCATTGATTGTCGCGGCATGGGTGCCAAAGATAATTTAATTAATCCGGCTACCCCATTACGTGGCGTAAGGGGTGAAGTGATAAGAGTGTATGCCCCTGATGTCAATCTACAACGGCCGATACGGCTGATGCATCCACGTTATGCGCTGTATATAGTACCTAAAGCCAATCACCAGTATGTGATTGGTGCCACTGAAATTGAATCGTCCGATGATAAGAAGCCAAGTGTACGTTCCACATTGGAATTACTCAGTGCGGCTTACAGTATTCATAAAGGCTTTGCCGAAGCGGAAATAGTTGATATTCAAGCCGCCCTGCGACCTACTTTTATGGATAACGAGCCACACATAGTTAGTCACGGCAACCGCATACAAATAAATGGCCTGTATCGACATGGCTACCTGCTAGCACCTTACGTTTTACAACAGACCTTAATGCTATTAAGCCAATTAGGTGAGCCCTGCTCGCCATTCGCAGTATCGGTAAGCCCACTTAATTCAACCTTGGTAACGCAATTATGAATATCAATATTAATGGCCAGTCAGTAGCGATAGTCGCCACCAGCACTAGCCTAAGTTTGTCCGAATTACTCGAGCAATATAATGCTCAACTGCCCTTTGCTGTCGCCATTAATGGTGACTTTGTGGCGCAGTCCAACTACCACAACATTGTCGTTAGCAGCACTGACATGATTGACATCGTCTCGCCCATTTTTGGTGGATAAGGAATAATTGCAATGAATGATTCTCTGAATATTTACGGGCAAATGTTTTCCAGTCGATTATTGATTGGCAGCGCCCTTTACCCAAATTTAGATACCATGAAAAATGCCATTGTCGCTAGTGGCAGTGAGATTGTGACTTTGTCCTTGCGCCGACAATCCCCCGAGAAAAACGCCGGGCAGGATTTTTGGCAATATATTCAAAGCCTAGGTTTAACCTTGTTACCCAATACCGCTGGTTGTCATTCGGTTAAGGAAGTGGTGAATTTAGCGCAGATGTCGCGGGAGCTTTTTCAAACCGACTGGATAAAATTAGAGCTAGTGGGCGATGATTATAATCTGCAACCCGACACCATTGAATTACTTAAAGCCACGGATATTTTGCTTAAAGATGGCTTTAAAGTGCTGCCCTATTGCACCGATGATTTAGTCATTTGCCAGCGGCTAGCAGATTTAGGTTGCCAAGTGATTATGCCCTGGGGATCCCCCATTGGCACCGGACAAGGATTACTCAATCCTTATGCTTTAGAGTGTATTCGTCATCGTTTGCCTGATACCACATTGATTATCGATGCGGGTATTGGCGCTCCTCACCATGCGGTACATGCCTTTGAACTAGGCTATGACGGCATATTACTCAACTCTGCCATTGCGCTAGCTACCGCCCCCATTACTATGGCCACGGCATTTAAACATGCGGCCATGGCAGGGCGCGCCGGTTATTTAGCCGGACGCATGCCAGAAAGACAAAACGCTCAGCCAAGTACACCGACACTAGGTATGCCTTTTTGGCATCATGAATATGAATAACCAAATGACTAAACCTACCGTGTGGACCATTGCTGGCTCTGATTGCTCGGCGGGAGCGGGAATTCAAGCGGATATCAAAACTGCGCATGGGCTGGGTGTTGATGTGCGTAGTGTGATCACCGCCGTTACCGCACAAAATAGCCAAGGTGTACTGCAAGTCAATGCCGTTAGTAACTCAGCAATATTAGCGCAATTACAAGCCCTTGAAGCAGATGGTCAAGCCAAGGTAATCAAAATTGGTTTGCTGGCCAATAGCCAACAAGTTGAACTAGTCGCAGCGCAAATCCAACAATATAAAAATCACTGGTCACCAGCACCACAGATTATTTATGACCCTGTGGCCGTGAGCTCTAGTGGTGGCTTGCTCACCGAGGATGACATTCTTCCCAATGTGATCGACAAGCTTTTACCCTTAGTGGATGTATTAACACCTAATGCCATGGAAGCCCAAAGCATTAGCGGACACAGAATGACAACATGGAGGACTTTAGAAATTGCCGCACAGAAAATAATGCAACTCGGCTGCAAGGCGGTAATTATCAAAGGTGGACACCTGCATTTCAATGCCGGTAAGCAAGCACAATACTGTGTTGATTATGGCTTTGATGGAAAGCAAATTTATTGCTTAGCCAGCCATAAAATCAGCACTCACCACACTCACGGCAGTGGCTGTACTTATGCTTCGGCAGTAGCCTCGTTACTGGCTCTAAATTATTTACTACGGGATGCCATGACCATTGCTAAGGCTTACATCAATCAGAGCATCAGTACAGCGGTACAATATCAACCTAGTAATATTGCACTGTGGCAAGGTGCTTGGCCAAATGAGCGCCATTATTACCCAACAGTGCTAGTACCCAATTCAGATTTAGCCAAAGCATTACATTGGCAACCTGCAACTGCAGGCAGCAAGGCTTTAGTTAACGAACCTTCGCACTTTGCCAATGACTTCCCGCGTTTATCAAGCGACTCAGTAGGGTTTTACCCAGTCGTCGACTCTATTGATTGGCTAGAACGCTTGTTGAAAATGGGCGTAAGCACTTTGCAGTATCGAGAAAAAAAGCTGCAAGGGGCAGCGTTGTCGGAGGCGATTTCACAAGCCGTGGCATTAGGAAAACAATACCAAGCTCGACTGTTTATTAATGATTATTGGCAGCTGGCCATTCAACACCAAGCCTATGGAGTACATCTTGGCCAAGAAGACATCAGCAGTGCCGACCTCCCCCAAATAAAGAACGCGGGATTGCGCTTAGGGATTAGCACCCATGGTCATTATGAATATCTAAAAATGATGGAATATCGTCCCTCTTATTTAGCCATTGGCGCGATTTTTCCGACCACCACCAAAGATATGACAGGACAAATACAAGGTATGCAAACACTAGCGAAGATTATGGCGCTGGCTACTGACATCCCCACGGTGGCCATTGGCGGCATTAATCTGCAACGAGCTAAACAGGTTTTGGATACCGGCGTCAGTGGTATTGCGGTGGTTACCGCGGTCACCGAAGCGGCCAATCCACAAAGTGCTGTTAGACAATTTCAGCAATTAATCAGTGCCCGAGCGCTTTCATGAACGGTTTATCGAATCATGCATTTTTGCGTTACAACCGCCACATTATGTTGGATAAAGTAGGTGAGCTAGGCCAACAAAAACTGCAACAAGCGCATATTATGTTGGTGGGTATGGGCGGTTTAGGTTGTCCTGCTGCGCAATATTTGGTGGCATCAGGCGTTGGGCAACTTACCTTAGTCGACCATGATGTGATTGAACTGAGTAACCTGCAACGGCAAATTTTATATACCGATAAAGATATTGGTCAAAGCAAAGTCACCGTCGCTCAGAGACGCTTATCGGCACTTAACCCATTAATAAACATCGATACTATTCAAGACAGTATTTTTAATCTGAATGGATCCGAATTGCAATCTGTAGATATCATTTTAGATTGCACCGACAATGCCGACACCCGACGCTTGATTAATCAACTCTGTTACCAAAATCAAATAAAACTGGTGTCAGCCGCAGCGATTAAGGAACAAGGACAATTAGTTAGTTTTGATTTTACCCGCACTGACTCCCCTTGCTATCAATGTCTGTTCGCAGACAATACACCACAAGCAATTAACTGCGCTAACTCTGGAGTGTTAAGTCCGTTATTGGGAGTAATGGGCAGTTTGCAAGCCTCACTCGCCATGCAATTACTTTTAGGTAATACGGATAACCTCAACCGCTTAATCATGGTGGATGTATGGGGTATGCAAGTTAAGCAACTAACGCTGAGTAAAGATCCATACTGCCGCTGCTGCAACCAGTAAAAAAAAGCCCTCCCTTAGCATAACCAAGGGAGGGCTTTAAATGACTGCGGTTATGACTTAGAAACTACCGCTAATACCTACGTTATAGGTTGCACCAGGGAAATACGCTCTAAACGTTTGGCTCTCATCTTCCAAGTACGTTGAGATAGGCTCATTAGTTAGATTGTACGCGTCGAAGGTCACCGTTAGACCATACTCAGTTGCCACCGGCAACACATAGCTGGCAGAAACATCAATCTGGCTACGATCACGTGAGAACAAAGGTGTACCCCAAATATCGCCACTATCTGCACCATCTTGATGGTAGTAAGTGATACGTGTCTGGAAGGTGTCATTCTCATAGTAAACTGTCAGGTTGTTTGAATCAGAGATACCGGTAATTTGGGTTCCCTCATCAGCCTCCTGACTGATTTTATTTGCACTGGCATTAAAACCAAGACCCGGTAATATGAAATCAAGTGGTTGCACCCAGATCACCTCAATACCGGTCAGTTTTACCATTCCTTTAATGTTTACCGCTGCGCTAACATTGGTAATACACTGGTCCGAACTAATACCTCCACAGTTAGCCAACTGCTCTTCTTGGATAGAGGTCAGGTCAGATATATCAACACCCCACTCTCCCAAATCAGAAAATTGTACTAAAGTGCTTTCGGTACGAGTAAAACCAGTAATGTCTTTTTGATAGAAGTTCAGACCAACATACCCTAGATCGCTAAAGTAATATTCCCCACCGAAATCGAAGTTAGTTGCTTCAAAGGGTGACAAAGCTGGGTTACCGGTATCGATAGTTTCAATACCTGCTGAAGTCCAGTTAGTGTTTGGATACATTCTAGAGGGATTAGCACGGGTTAAACTACGTGATGCACTGGCACGCACTTTAACATCGTCAGCTACGTCATATACGGCACTAAAAGATGGCAGTAAACGACTGTAATCGATGCTGGTTGCACCATTTAGAGTAGTAATATCTTGTTGAGTATCCACATAGCGTACGCCACTGTTAGTACGTAATGTACGATCCGCGACTTCGGTTTCGGTATTCACTTCAAAATACAGCGATGTTACTTTTTCAGTAATATTACCTACACTACCACCAAACTGGTTACCGGTGCTGGGTTCTGGTTCAAAACCATCATAATTGATATCACTTTTAAACTTGTCCCAATCTAGGCCTACAATTCCATTCAGCCCTTGGTAACCATCAATATTTTTACCCAAATCAGTCACATTGGCATCAACTAGATACTGACTAAAGTTTGCAGCAATATTAGGTTGGTTAGCCAGAATATAGTCACCATAACCTGAACCACTATAACCCTGAGAATTCGACTCAGTCTTGTCTGATGCAAAACCGAACACAATACCATTGCGTAGAGGATCTGCTCCCCAAGCAAAGTCAGCATGAATACCGGTTGTGATATTTTGACGCGATCCACGAGCAAAACGTAAATCCATCGACTGAACATCACCAGCAGCGCCAGGACCAGCTACCAGACTCCAGTCGTTACTAGCCTGAGTTAGATCGCCGCTATAATCCATAGTGGGTACAATGCTGCTATTATTGTAAGCAAAATTAACCGTGCCTTGAGGTGCAAAATACAACACATAAGGTTCATCACGAGTAAACTCAGACTTAGTACGGCTAGCAGAAATATCCATTTTAAATTCGTCGTTTACATACCAACTGAAGCTTGGCATAACACTGTAAAACGACAAATCTTCATCATACTGACGAGTACCGACCCAAGGACGAGAGCCATAGAACGCGCCGCTAACAATACGCTCACCGTCACCACGATCAACAGTATTAATATCTTCTGGCAACCAAGCTAAGTCATATTGTAGGTAGTTGTTGCGATAGATCAGCATCGCTTCGGTACGCTCAGCTGAATAATTAGAATCGGCTTTGATGATATCCAGTGCTAGTTCCATATCATCGTTCGGCTTATATTCGAATGATGCCAAAGCAGAAATATAATCTTTAGTTCCCCCCATGGTCATCATCCGTGCAATACGGGGCATACCTAGGTTATCTAGCTGATCATTACTCAGGCCAGAGACTTGATTAATATTTATCATATCACCTACGTTTACACCTGCATGATTGGCAGCGTAATCTGCTGAGGCAATATTGGTGTACTGGAAGTTGTTCCATCCAGTACTTCCGGCAATACATCCAGCAGAACCATCGGTCCATTCAGCTACGCAGCCATTCTGGAAATTAGCATCCTGTTCAAAACCATCAACTCGGGTTTTAGCGCGTTTACCCACAATAGTGAATAAAGCACCAAAATTATCGTCAGAATAACTGTAAGTAAATGCAGCTTTAGGACTAACGCCACCTTGAGTTTCTTTGTAAGCTCCTTCTAAGGAAAAGCGAACATTCTGGCCTTTACCCATATCAGAAGCACGGGCGGTACGCATGTTTACATAGCCCGATACACCACCTTCAACTTGACCTGCTTTGGTGGTTTTATCTACCGACAGACTGCTGAATAATTCAACTGGGAATAAATCCAAATCTACCTGACGGTCACTATTTCCAGCATCTAAACTACCGGTTGAAGCTACTGACATTGAATTACCGTTAAGGGCAATTTTAGTAAAGCCAGGTCCCAAACCACGCACCGCAATTTGTTGACCTTCACCACTGACGTCACGATTGATTTTTACCCCAGGAATGCGCGCTAACGATTCCGCTAAGTTCAAACTTGGCATTTTACCAATATCATCAGCGAAAATTTCATCGCTAAATCCATTAGAGTCACGCTTGGCATTAGTCGAATTTAGCAAACTACCGCGATAACCTTTAACTTCAATAATTTCTTCAATATCGTTATCTTTATTTTGTGTGTCTTCAGTGGCTTGTTGTGCCATTACTGATGAGGTAGCTGCAGCAATGCTTAGCATCAGCAAACCTTTTTTACTGAGTGAAAAAGCTGTTGAGTGTTTCATTCTTTTTATCCCTGTTTTCATTATCGTTATGTATAGCTAGTGGTTTTCACTAATTTTTAAAAACTTCTCTTATAAATGATAAAAAACTTCATTCATCGAAAATCACTTAATTTACACTTGTATACAAGCATTCCGAAAAATATATCAAGACAAAATCAAAAGCTATGGGTGTGACTGCTTTTTGTTCGTTTTTGAATTATGTTTATTAACAAACTTTACATTCCCCCAACAATTTTAAGGGCAACTTGTACAAACCACATGATGAACTCGAAAAATAGGTGGTTGATAAGAATATTGGCAGCTGCGCGCAAGTAATGCTGCTTTCCAGTCGCCGCTCCTCTATAATGGCGGCAGTTTTTATAATCTCAGTGAAATCAGAATGTTTTCAGAATTGGATCTCGATGATGCGTTATGTGAAGCCGTTGCTAAAATGGGCTTCACTATACCGACCGGTGTACAGCAATTAGTAATACCCGTGGCAATGGAAGGCAAAGATATTCTTGCCTCTGCCCCAACCGGCACCGGTAAAACCGCAGCATTTTTGCTACCGGCTTGTCAGTTCTTGCTGGATTTTCCTCGACGTGATCCTGGTTCAACTCGGGTACTCATTCTTGAGCCTACTCGGGAACTGGCCTTACAGGTATATGAGCATGCCTGTGCCATTACCCAGTTCACGCAAATTAAATGCGGCGTAATCACCGGTGGCATCAACTACGGTACCGACCGCGACACGCTCGAACAAAATCTAGATATTCTGGTGGCAACACCGGGGCGATTGTTCGAACACATTGAAAAAGAAAGCTTTGATTGTCGTGATATTGAAACCTTTATTCTCGATGAAGCCGACCGCATGCTAGACATGGGTTTTGGTAATATCGTTAATCAAATTTCTGCCGAAGCGCGCTGGCGTAAACAAAGTATGCTGTTTTCCGCCACCCTAGAAAGCGGCGGCGTTAGTCGTTTTGCCAAAGATATTCTAAACGAACCAGTGATGTTAGAAGCCGGTGCGAGCCGTAAAGAGCACGCTAAAATTCATCAATGGATCCACCTTGCCGATGATTGGAAACACAAATTTAAACTGCTAACTCATATTCTAAAAAACCAAGTCGATACCGCCATAGTCTTCGTTAAGACCCGCGAAAGTTTAATGGCGATAAAAAGTAATTTAGACAGCTTAGGCATCGATAACTGCTACTTGCAGGGTGATATGCCACAAGACAAACGCAACTTAGCCTTAGCACGTTTCAAGTCCGGTGAAGTTAAACTACTAGTGGCTACCGATGTCGCTGCTCGTGGTCTTGATGTACCCAATGTTGGTCATGTAATCAATTTTGATTTGCCTTATAAGGCCGACGTTTATGTACATCGTATTGGTCGTACTGGCCGTGCAGGTAATAAAGGTACCGCGATATCTTTAGTCGAAGCCCATGAAATGGCCATTCTCGCCAAGATTGAACGTTTTACCGATCAGCGTTTGCGCCGTCGTATTATTGAAGAGTTACGCCCGCAAAATAAAGAAGCCAGCGTGCCTAAAAATCGTAAAAAAGCCAAGGCTAAAGCCAAAAGCAAAACCGGCAAAAAGGTTAAGCCGAAAAAGACCGGAGCACGTCCATCAAGCCCAGATAAACCGGCTAAAGTACGTCATCGTGATACTAAAAATAAAGGTAAGCGCGCGGAATAAAAATAACTTTAGAATACCCGTTATTTGAGTAAGTCTCCTAAGGCTTACTCAAATAACTCTATATAGCGGAGTCACTGATTACGACTTGATTACGCCCATTGCCTTTAGCCAAATACAAGCGTTTATCGGCTTTGACTAATAATGACTCCAAATCATTACCATCTTCACCGTAAACGGAAATGCCGGCACTGATTGTTATTGGTATACTGATTTCATCTAGGATAAAAGGCGCTTGTACTAATTGTTGTCGCAACTGCTCTACATGTTGATAGGCATTTTTTAAGCCTGTGGAACCCATTAATAGTGCAAATTCTTCACCGCCAAAGCGGGCTAAAAGATCGGTATTCCTGACGTTACTCTTTAAAAAATCCGCAATATGACACAAGGCTAAATCACCAATATGATGACCGTAACGGTCATTCACTTGTTTAAAAAAATCCAAATCAATCAACACTACGGTTAAAGATGATTTATCACGTTGAGCATAAGCACTTAAATACTTAAATCCATCGGCTAATTTCAAACGATTAGCCAAACCGGTCAAACGATCTGTACCGGCCAACTCAAGTAGCCTTTCCTCATTTTTTTCACGGTTTAATTCATACACATGCGCAAATGCCATCATCAGAAAAGCACTCAATATTACATTAAGTGATACCGCTAAATTCCATGCAATATCATGCACCATAAATCGCCAATGAAAAACCGTCAGACCGGTGACAATAAACACCAAGGAAAGCCAAAATCCTTTTTGACGCCCCAGTAATAAATAAGCAATGACTGGAATCGTCAGGATCCAAGCAAAGATTGCCTGTGACGCTCGAGGCTGAAATAAAGCAAACATCATGATCATGAAAAAAGGGATAATATAAATCAGTATCCATTTTTGTAAATTCGGTGTGACTTTAATAATACGAACTAAAGAGAGAGAAAATAGGCCATAAACCAACTCCAATATTGCGAGTGCCCATAAACCACGATAAAAATTAATTGCGCAAAAAACAATGCCACCAACGGAGGTGATCCAGAGCAACATGTGCATAACATCACGACGATGTTGAACATTCTGTATCAATTGGCTAATCATATTAGATCCAAACTATTTGGCGATTAATAATGTTTAGTGAGTATAAAGAAGGCAAAATTCTATCTAGCTTCAATTCTATTTGCTATTCATTTTAGTCAGCTTAACATGTGGATTAGTTTAATCATTAGTAAAAATCCCAATGAAGAACCTACTCGTTATATGTATGACATTAGCCAGCGCAACATGCCTTGCCATTAGTAACAACTGGCGTTTACCCTCAGCAGACAACCTTGTGTATTTGCAACTTGAATCTGGCACTGTTGTTATTGAACTGGCGCCCTTCATTGCGCCGAAGCATGTGACACAATTTAAGCAATTGGTGGAAGAAGGGTTTTACAATGGCTTAGACTTTTATCGCGTCATTGATGGTTTTGTCGCCCAAGCAGGTGATTATTCAGAGCAACAAGAAAGCGAACATAAACAACCGCTACAATCAGAATTCATGCGCACCGCTCCTAAAGACTCGCCGTTTTTCGTGGTTGAGTCCCAAGCCATGTTTGAGCCAGAAAATGGCCTATTGTACGGTTTTGCCGCTGGCCGAGATGTCGACACTAAACAAGAATGGCTGTTGCACTGTCCTGGGATTATTGCCATGGCACGCTCCAATGACAAAGACAGCGCCACTACCGACTTTTACATTACCATCGGCCAAGGCCCGCGCCATCTTGATCGCAATATGAGTGTATTCGGCCGTGTCATTTGGGGCATGCAACATATACAATCGGTTAACCGTGGCGACCCAGAGAAAAGCGGGGTAATCGAAGACTCAGAGCAACGCAGCAAAATTTTATGGGCAAGCCTTGGCACTGACACACCTGCTGGACAACAATTACCCATACAAATACAAAATGAATGGGGTAATACCTATCAACAATGGCTGCAGGGTAAGCGCGATATGCAAGAGGACTTTTTCCATTACAAAGGTAATGGCAAAGTGGATATCTGCTATCGTGGCGTCAATAGTCGCTTAGCGCCTGAATCAACTGATTAATCACCAACAATAGCAAATTAGAGTAACTTGAATAGTATGCAAAAAATCGTTCTAGCCACAGGTAATAAAGGTAAAGTCGCAGAGCTGGCAGATATGCTTAGCTCGCTCAATATTGAAGTCATTCCGCAAAGTGAGTTTGCGGTAGAAGATATACCAGAAACCGGCACCACCTTTGTGGAAAATGCCATAATCAAAGCCCGCCATGCGGCAAAAATTACCGGCTTACCAGTGATTGCCGATGATTCGGGTCTCGCCGTATATGCCTTAGGCGGTGCGCCGGGAATTTATTCTGCGCGCTTTGCCGAGATGACCGATGGTCTAAGCGGTAACAATTCAAAAGACAGTCAGAATATTCAAACCCTGCTTAAAAAACTGCAAGCAGTACCTGCAGAAGAGCGCCAAGCCCAATTCATTTGTGTCTTGGTGCTAATGCGCCATGCAGATGACCCAACGCCAATAATCTGTCAAGGCAGCTGGCGCGGCAGTATTATTCAACAACCTTCAGGTGATGGTGGTTTTGGTTATGACCCGGTGTTTTGGGTGGAAGAACATCAATGCACCGCCGCACAATTGAGCAAAGACTTGAAAAATACCCTAAGTCATCGAGGTAAAGCGCTACGCCAACTGATGCTGCAATTATCTCAACCTGCACTTGCTGACGACGGGATATAATGATCAGTCCTCCTTTATCACTGTATATTCATATTCCTTGGTGTGTACAGAAGTGCCCCTATTGTGATTTTAATTCTCATGGCGTCAAACAAGCGATCCCAGAAAAAGAATATATTGCCCATTTATTAGATGACCTTACTGAAGACGCCAAACGGATTGGCTCCCGTGAAGTTAAAACCATTTTCTTTGGTGGTGGTACTCCTAGTCTATTTTCCCCAGAAGGGATTGCGCGGATTTTGCAAGGCGTGCGTCAACGGCTGAATTTAGCCGACGATGCTGAGATAACCCTAGAAGCGAATCCCGGTACTGTAGAAAGCGAGAATTTTAACGGCTTCAGGCAAGCCGGTGTCAATCGTATTTCCATCGGCGTGCAAAGCTTTCAATCAGACAAGTTAACCGCACTAGGGCGCATACATGATGGTCATCAGGCGCAAGCGGCGGCTGGTTACGCCCATGCCTCGGGGTTAAATAGTTTTAATATGGACCTAATGCATGGTTTACCACAACAAAGTGTAGATAACGCCTTAGGGGATCTGCGTCAAGCCATTGACCAACAGCCGCCGCACTTATCTTGGTATCAACTGACCATTGAGCCCAACACCTTATTTGCCTCAAAGCCGCCGATATTGCCCGATGACGATATTTTGTGGGATATCCAGCAGCAAGGCCATGACTTACTGGCTGCCAACGGTTACCAACAATATGAAATTTCCGCCTATAGCTTGCCCGAACATCAATGCCAGCATAACTTGAACTACTGGCGCTTTGGCGATTATCTGGGTATTGGCTGCGGCGCCCATGGCAAAATCACCGATGCGCAAACGGGAAAAATCACCCGCACCGTCAAGGTTAAACATCCCAAAGGTTATATGGATTTAAGCCAAGCTTATTTAGCCTCGGCGACCCTAGTTCCTGATGAAGACTTACCCTTTGAGTTTATGATGAACCGCTTACGCTTAGTAGAGCCTTGCCCGAAACAAGATTACGAATTATTAACTGGTTTAGAATTGACGCAATTTGGCTTAGCTCAGAAACTTCAAGATGCTATCGATAAGGGCTTGTTGGTAGATTCTGCCGAACATTGGCAGGTTTCGCCTTTAGGCCGGCGTTATTTGAATTCGTTGCTAGAGCTGCTGGTATAACATTAGCTGGTGAATGGTATCGATGTTAGCGTAAAGCAATTTAATGTTTTTCGTGCTTGTAAGTACCACCGGTAACAATCACATCATAGGGTTGTAGCGCGGGAACTTGCTGTTTGAGCTTTTCTTCAATGATATCTAAACGTTTGATTTTTTCACAAAACCACACGGCTTTTTTACGTAATGTTTGCGCCTGTGGGCCAACCTGACGTTCAATTTCTGCGCCCATAGTTTCGAGCTTTTGCGATAAATTTTCCATACGTTTTTCAAAACTGACATCACCATCGGTGGCCAAGCCACCAATGGCCGACAAAATACCGCCAATCGAGGTGTTAATAGCATGTTCAATTTCTTCTTCGAGGGCACTGTCCACGAGCTCATCAACATTTTCCAAACTACGCGGGCCTATAAAAAACTGATCCCCCGCGTGGATGAATTTCATCCTCACTTTATCTTTAGCACGCTCTAACGCACTTTGTAGACGTTTATAACTGGCGTGTTCTTCGCCCACTAGCCCTAGATAAACGTGCTCAATAGTGGCAATAGCTAAATCCACCCCTTCGGTGGCCAGTAGAATCATTTTGGGAACGGAATAACGAATCCCGGAGGATAATTCTTGCAGTAATTGGCTTTGTTCGGGGTTCAACTCTATCCATTGTCCTTGGACTATCAGTTGTTGGTCATGATTTATTTGATACAGGGTTAAGCCATGGTGCAGCACGCGAATTTGAGTGTCATTTACCAACAGCCCCTGCTGCAAATCTACTTCACAGTTAAAATCGGCCAGACTTGGCAATGATAATAATCCGGCTAGCACTACAACTATTCTTAACATACACATCTATTTCTCGCCAATTACGCCCTCTATTGTGAGGGTAATCGCCCTAAAAGTGAAAGGATGGATAAGACCAGCTTGTGAAATTTTCAGTTAGTCGGCATTTCGCACTAATCTGACATAGGTAAACAGGGTTTTCTGTTTTAAGGAATTACTGCCGTTAAAAAAGGCGATAACCCAGCTGCGCTCCAGATCCACCATTGATGGTGTGGATGTCCAGAAATCGTCAGACGGAGTGTTAGGGAACATAGTGGAATTAATGGATGAACGCACACATTGGCGCTCAACAATAGTACTGAGTTCTTTTAAGTTAGGTAAACGCCAACCACTTCGATCTGAAAACTCATATCCATGCGCGATTTGTAGCGCTTGTTGCCACGTCATTGGAGTTGGGTCGCCATAACAGTAATTGTCTTGCACATGCCAGGTTTGGCCAATAGCACAACGCATCCACATTAACTTAGTGGTGCTATCAATAACGGTGCCGCCGGTGGCCACGTTAAACTGTTCTTCGGGTGCCGTTTCATCAATAGTGGATAAACACACCTCAGCAAACGCCGAAAACTGCATGAAAGACAATATTGCCGCTAAAACCAATTTCATCATTTAACGCCCTGCCCTAACGAGTCGAACTCGAGCTGCTGAAGATTTGTTAAGAAAGTTATCATTGCCCGTTGCAAAATCAATAGCCCACGCATTTTGCGCCTCTTCTACGGCGACACCATCAGCACTCGATCCTTTGGTCCAATACCATACCGGCGGTGTGATCCCAGTACTAGTGTAAGGAAAGTATTCATCATCAATTAACGGAGTGCTTGTTTTTCCTAAATGCAGTATGGACAACAATTCATTATGTGACGGCAGACGCCAATCATAAAATCCACATAATCCCGCAGTATTAATCGCATTAATATAAGCCGTGGTATTACACTCAGCTAAGGTACAGCTAGTGTCGGCACCGTTTAAATTTCCCATTTCACCACCCGCATCGTCTTCCTGATACCAGGAATAAGTATTGCGATTGTCTTGCAAAGCCAAATTGTGCAATTTAATTTCCCACACCAGTCCAGTTACGTTATCACGCACACATCGCCATGGTTGCCTGATATCGTCGACCTGATCACCAATATCATCTAAGCGAGTAAAGTCAAATCCGCCTTCACCCCGCCCCGCTTTTTCAATAAAGCCGCTGGCGGTGATACGATCGCGGCCCTTATCGGCATCCTGTCCGGGGAACTTAGCGTTGATGCCACTAACCTTAGTACTATTACTCGCACGTAACATTACGCCGGTGTCATTCATCCGCGAAATAGGCATCGGCAATACTTGGACACTTATACTCTCTTCCACTAAGTGTCCTAACGCATCGGTCACCTGTAAACTCAAAGTTGCCGTATCACTCTCGGCTACTTTAGGCGCAATCGCGTAGGTGATAATAGCGTCCTCATCAGTAATCACTGGCATTAATGCAGAATCATTAAGCCAACGATAACTAAAAGGAGCTGCATCAGGATTAACACTACTAGCAGTACCATAAAGTAATATGGTTTCACCACTGACCACAGCTTGGTTTTTACCTGCATCCACAATAGGCAAAGTGTCACTGGCTGCGATCACTTTAAGGGTTACCTCAGCCTCATCTGTGCCGCCTTCTTGGTCGGTAACGATTAATGAAAAAACTAATGTTGATGCAGGGTCGAGAATAGGTGGGGTAACAGACAAATTGCTGCCATTCAAACTGAGTCCTTGTAAGACTTGCGGTCCAGATAGCTGTTGCCAGCGCCATGCAGCAATGTCTGCGAATCCTGTTGGTGCATCAGCATCGGTACTGGTGATCCCAGACAACATAATGCTCGCACCTGCGGGGTATTGCCCAGTGTTATAGCCCGACTGTTGATTATAAGTAATTTGCGCATCAGGCAACGAGTTAACCGGCTCTATGGTAACGGTTACCATATCAGTAGCTACGTTACCGTTACCATCCGTGGCCGATACGGTAAACTGATAGTTGAGTGTTTCCGTGGTTTCCGGTGCCATAAAGGTAGCGTTCGCTACCGAAGTATCAGGGTGATTAACGGTTATTGAGGGGCTACCTTGCCATGCATAAATTAAATCGGTGGTTTGCCCTTTGCCGCTTGCTGTTAGGCTAACTGTTACTTGCTCATTCACACTGAAGTCATTCAATGCGACAACACTAATAGCCACTTTAGGCGGTGGTTCAGGGCTATTACTCTCTAATAAATCATCACTGGAACAAGCGAGCAACGACAAGATCCCTGCAACGATTATCATCACCCGTAATGGGCTTAAAAATATTTGGCTATAAATCATGGCGGCTTAAGATTTAGAAGATTACCTTGGTATCGTATTACTGACGAAAACCTTGAGTATTAACGTACCATTATCATGGCTGAGATTAAGTAACCTGAATCCTGCTTAAGAAATTGAACTAAATGCCTGTTCCAAGATCCGATCTTTCGACTAAAAGAGATCAATCTATAAAGGAACAGGCATGAGTAAATTAGTTGAGTTGTTTTGTGATGTCGATAATTTTTGCAAAGTATTTATTCCTCAATGGCGCAAACAACTGCTTGCAGACGGTACACAAAAACGTCAAAGAGAAGGGCAAATGACAACCAGTGAAATTATGACGATTGTCGTCAGTTTTCATATGTCACATTACCGTGATTTCAAAAATTACTATCTTGGGTATGTATCCCTAGTGTACAAAAATGAGTTTCCAAATTTACTGAGTTACACACGATTTCTAGCGGTTATGCCTAGGGTCATCGTGCCTATGTGTGCCTATTTCACATCACTTAAAGGAAAGCCCACAGGGATTGAGTTCATTGACTCCACATGTATCAAGGTGTGTCATAAAATCCGAATACCAAGACATAAAACCTTCGATGGTATCGCTCAACGAGGTAAAGGTACTATGGGCTGGTTTTATGGTTTCAAGCTCCACTTGGTCGTCAATCATCAAGGTGAGATTGTTGCTGCAAAAGTGACTACAGGAAATGTGCATGACACCCAACCTGTGCGTGAATTAGCAGAAGGTTTGACGGATAAATTGTATGGCGATAAAGGCTACTTGAGTCAAGCTTTGGAAGCGGATTTATTGGACAAAGGTGTGAGTCTCATCACAACTGTTCGTAAAAATATGAAAGCAAAAGCCATGTCATTATGGGACCGGGCGATGCTTTCAAAGCGCTTTATAATTGAAACGATAAACGACCAACTTAAGAATATTTCATTTATCGAACACTCAAGACATCGCAGTATAAACGGCTTTATGCTGAATTTACTTGCAGGATTGGTCGCGTATTGCTTAAAAGAAAACAAACCAAGTCTTAATTTAACTGACGTAGAGCGTAATTCTATGGTTATCGCTTAAGCAGATCTGAGGTTAAGTAATATATAAACTTTCTCAATTATATTTGCGCTCGGCGATTTCACTTAAAGTCACTTGCGATGACTCCAAAAGTTTTTTACTGGCAGCAATATCGGTGACGTCATAGATCATCATGCAGATGTTATCCACTTTACCTGTGGTACCCACTAAGGGGGCTAAGGTGATATTTTGATACATATAATCTTCACTACCGGTAATAGGTCGATAATTCGGAAATTTAAATAAATAAGGCCGCTGTTCCCAAATTATGAATGCACGATTTTTTAATTCAAAGACAGGTTTTGTCTTAGACATAAACCATTTCCGATTAATATCAGGAAATAACTTAAACAGCATTTTGTCACGAACCTGACTCGGTAATAGCCCGCTGTGGCTCTCCATAAAACCATTCCACATTTTAACGTGGAAGGTTTTGTCTAACACCACTAAGCCAACATCAACGGTTTGCAGCATATCCATCATCCAATGGAATTCAGTCAGATCGTTTAATCCATTGTCACTCATGATATTAATCCTCTAACCAGTGTGACAGCTTAGCATTCATCACTTTCATCGATTCTTCGGTCACCAGTAAAACGAGCTCACAATGTACATTATAACCCTCTAAGCCATAGCTTAATTCGATAGCCAACGTTCGTCGCCAGCGCGCTTTATTAGTGCTTATTAGATCGGAGATATTACAGTGCTGCCCCAAAACCACGGGATGCCCCTGACTGAAGTGCATATCTAATTGTGTTGCCAAACCATTTAAACAAGAGCCAATAAGGATATTGGCGGCATCCATCAGCATTTCCAGTTGTACCTGATCATCCACTTCTTCTGTCACGTTTAATATTTTAGCGACGTCGCCAAAACTAGAGTCACTGAGAATAAACAACGCTTCACCACAAACCCCCGGACCAACAAATCCCTGACAAATACCCGACACGGTTTCTTTATCTTCAATATCCTGCAACATCATATGCAGTTCTGACGCTTCAATAAGGTTAACGTTAGGAATGGGCAATTTTACAAAAACATTGAGCATTCGCGCTAAATTATCACCGGCTTGCCCCATGGCAATATTGGTGATTTCTTGATAACAATCACGCATTTCCGGCGCTAATTGAGTTAGTTCAGGTTCGTCATCCTCTGAACTTAGGGCGCGTATTTGCCATTTATCTAACACGGCCTCCAGCTTTGCTGGAACCACAGGTTTTTCGATAAAGTCTAGGGCGCCTAATTTTTTTACCCGTTCGTGGGCTTCCGGCTGAATATCGCCAGAAATAACAATGGTCTTAGTGGCTAGATTAAACTTTTGTATATGTTCTAAAACCTGATAACCGTCCATGATCGGCATATTCAAGTCAAGCAGTAACAGTTGACCTTTATTTTCTTTTAGCGCAGCAATGCCTTCCTGACCATTTTTGGCAAAATAAACAGAGACATCCCAATCTTTTGGCAATGATTTAGCCACTTGTTTTCTGGCCACAAGGGAGTCATCGCAAATCAACACTGAAAACATATATTCGATTCAACTCGCTAATTACGGGGTTGTTAATGGGTACTATGTTGCCACGTAAATTGAATTCAACAATTAATATTAATTATTGTGACGACCACTTAGTTTATCTGCACTAAAAAATAAAAATTGATCTAAACTGACTTTGATGTGTAAATAAAATCAATACTTGGTCGTATCACCTGTATAAGATTAGTCAAAATATTTAGAAATATTAATGATTTATCCAAAACAGCCGAGATATATTACAAGCTAACTGTATTTTCGGATTAATTTCCAGTAAATACCAACCGTCATAATCGTTGAATTATCAGCTAACCAGTCATTCTGATAATTCAACCCGACTAATTCAATAATTACTATATGGTGATAGGATGTTTGTTACTAAACAACGTTTTTTGCAGTTGCAGCAAAGTTATGATGCTTTGCAAAAAGAATTAGCAGAAGTTTCATCCGAAAAAAATGCAGCAATGGAACATATTGAAACGCTGGAACAAAATGCTGAAGTTAAAAAAAGGTTAGTTTTACAAGATGTGGTTTGGGAAAGTTTATTGTCATGTCTGAATCAAGTCAGTGAAGTCAGACAATCTGTATCGGCCTCTTATGATGCCATGCAAAATGAGTCAGCCTCCGTTGAAGACGTCAGCAGTGTATTTTCCGAAAGTTCAGACTCCTTAGAAAAGATGACCAAGAGCATGCAAAGTGTCACCACCGATATGCAAGGCATGTCGGTCAGCATTTCCAGCCTTAAAGACATTGCCGACAGTATTTTTACCTTTGTGAATACCATTTCCAAAATCTCCGACCAAACCAATCTATTAGCACTCAACGCCGCCATTGAAGCAGCACGAGCTGGTGAAGCCGGACGTGGCTTTTCGGTAGTGGCCGACGAAGTACGAGCCTTAGCCACCAACACCAATGAGTCTGCCGAAGAAGTCGGTGGTTTAGTGCAAAAAATTAAAGTGGATACCGATACCAGTGTGTCTTCGGTCACCGCCTTACAAGAAGCCAATGGAGAGTTAACTCAATCCATATCAATGCTGAATGAAAGTTACCATCGTGTATCTGGCTTTTGTGAATCAATGAAAAATGCCATTTGCAACGCCACCGATAATGGCTTACTGCAAACCGTAAAACTAGATCATATTGTTTGGAAGACAGAAGTTTACGAGGCCGCTTTAGGGCGCTCTAACCTGACTAAAGACCAATTATTAAATCACAATGAATGTCGACTGGGTCAGTGGTATCAAGGTGAAGGCAAGAATCGCTATGCCGGTAATGCAGGGTTTCGTAATCTTGAAGAACCACATAAACGCATGCATGCTGAGGGAGTCAGCGCGTTGGCGGCAATAGAAAAAGATGATGTTGAACAAGCAATGGCGCATTTACATGCAATGGAAGAAGCCAGTAGTGAAGTAATGCGTCAGCTGGATTCAATTTGAATAAAAAAGCAATCAAAACGCCTATTTATTCACTATAGCACTAACTTATAAATAAAAAATTGAGGGGAATTACCCCCTCAATCCCAGGGTCAATACATGTATTAAAATCAGTATTGGTCGGTTTATCAAGCCGACCTGCGTAATATATATCCAACTGGGGCTATAATAAAAGGGAATTCTGATGAATAGTCGCTTTTCGGCCTTGAAAGCAGACCAGTTTCTTGTGGGAAATTGAAATAGGAACACAAAAAAGGCTCAATCGAGCCTTTTACATAATTATTCTAAAATAAGCTTTCTTGATGCAAACTGATAAATTGATCACTTTCCACTTTGCTATAATCAATTTTATATTCTTTACCGTTGATGGTTTGCACAAAAATCAGTACTTTTTCTTCACTAAACACTTCGCCCAAAGTAACGTCCACTAATTCAATGTCGTTCATCTTGGCATCGCGTTTATTGTCGGGTACTACACCCGTATAAACTTTTAAGCCTTTATGCGTCACAGACACTACCGGCTGGTCATCGCCGTTTAGAATGAGCAGTTCGAGCTTTCTTACTTTATGAATAAGTGTATTTCTACCACTTACCAAAAAGGGCTTATCTTGCATGTGTTACTCCGTATTATTTTAATTATCGGCTCAATGATTGTTATTATAAAACAAACGATAACAAAGTTTTTTTTATTTCGCATCTGTTAATTAGCTTAAAACCTTTGATGTTAAAGGCTTACAACCATTATCCCGATAAAATTAGTCAAAAGCATCGCCAAAAACACGCTTATTTTATAATCATTTATTACATTTTAAACTGCTAAACTCATTTTAAATACAATTGGTCAGAGCCTGCTATGCGTTTTATTTTATTTATCAGCCTATTAAGCTTTTCACAGGCGATTTTTGCCCATGCCGAACATGACAAAAATCGCTATGTTGCCACAGATGGTAAAGATTCCATGCGCTGTGACAATCCTAAGCAGCCTTGTAGAACCATCAGCTATGCCGCACAACATGCCAATAAAGGTGACAAAATTCTGGTTGCCGCAGGTCAATATCAGGGCAATAATGATAACGAATTATTTTATTTAATTAGCCAAGTCACGCCCATTCAAGGCGGCTATAGCACCATTGATCACTATGCCCAACAAGCGCCAAGCATCCATAACACGACATTAGTTGGCATCCCCAAAGAATATGTTGAGCAATTACAACAGCAGGGTTTTAGTGTTATTCGCGATACTAAGGCCAAAGTCGCTAATAACTTAGCCGCCAAATTAAGTTCTCTGAACGCGCTCAGTCAAAAGCAAATAGACCAAGACTGTATTAACGGCTTTGCCGCAGAATTTCCATGCAGCAACGTATCCTTAGTAGCGCATTTACCATTATCTGAATTTGCAGGCAATCACTCTAGCGCCAATGATATTTGGGGACATATTGATCTCAACACCGGTACTGAGTACGCCCTTATTGGTCTACGCCGCGGTACTGCGGTGGTTAGCCTTGCTGACCCACAAGCGCCGATGGTTGTCGGTGTCATCAGCGGTACTAGCACAACATGGCGCGACATTAAGGTTTATCAATATTACGACGCCGCCAACACCAGATGGCGCGCCTATGCTTATGTGACTTCCGACAGTACCAGTGAAGGCATTACCATTATCGATCTTAACAGCCTGCCCAACCAAATCAGCCTAGTACAGCGCCAGCCTGTTTTTGCTTCAGCACATAATATTTATATTAGCGATGTCGATTATGGGCTTAATATTGCGGCCCCCGGTAAAAGCCCTTTAATTCACATTGCCGGTGCCAATAAATATTCAGGCTCCCAGCATAGTTACTCTCTAAGCAATCCCGAGTCCCTGTCGGAAGTTCTTATCCCCAACAATGCCAACGCTGATGATTACAGCCATGATGTGAGTTCATTACGCATCAGCGATGAGCGTTCTAATCAATGCCCTAACGCCACCGCTGATTGTTTAGTTGTTTTAGATTTTAATGAGGATAGCTTTCGCCTATGGGATCAAAGCCTCGCCAGCACTAGAGTAAATCTCAGCAATACCACTTATAACCAAGCGTCTTATGTGCATTCCGGTTGGTGGAGTGAAAATAAAAATTATGTTTTTGTGCATGATGAACTAGATGAACAAAACCATGGTATTAACAGCACCCTACGTATTTTCGAAATTACCGACCTGAGTTCACCGCAGCATGTGGGTACTTGGACTGGCCCCACTCGAGCCATTGACCACAACGGCTTTGTGCGCGGCAATCGCTATTACATGTCTAATTACGAACGCGGAATGACCATCTTAGATATTAGCGACCCATCAGCGCCAACGGACATCGGCTTTTTTGACACCTTCCCTTCATCGGATAATGCCAGCTTCAACGGCGCTTGGGGAGTGTATCCGTTTTTACCCAGTGGCTTAATTCTTGTTAGTGACATTAATAGCGGCCTGTATATATTACGTGACCATACCACCAGCAATAACAATAATGCCGTCGCCTTCAGCGCAGCCACCCACACCATTGCAGAAGGTGATTCACTAACGTTAAGTGTTCATCGCAGTGGCGACACTACAAAAGCCTTCAGCGTGGAATATGAGATTCTGAGCGGTTCAGCCCATGACAACGATGTGCCACTGGGTACGGGCAATGTTTCTTGGCCAGCTAATGACGCCGAAGACCAAACCATCAACATAGTCATTAACCAAGACATCGATGATAACGAGTACGACGAGGTCTTTTTTGTACGCTTGTTTAACCCGCAAAGCGGCACTACGTTAACCACACCGAATATCGCCACCATCATCATTTCGGGCAAGGAAATATCACCCGCGGCTAGCTTTAATATTGATGAAATCACCGTCTTTGAAAATCAGCCCGCCGCCAGCGTTAGCATTAAACGTCAGAACCGCACCGACACCGATTTGCAAGTCTCTTACAGTCTAGTGAGTGATACCGCCATCGCCGGTGAAGATATTGAAAACATCAGCGGAACCGTAACCTGGGCAGCCAATGAGACTGACAGCATGATGATTAGCTTACCGCTAATAGATGACGAAATTAATGAAGGAGATGAACAACTCAAACTCGTACTCAGTGCCGACAGCCCAGATCAACTCGGCGTGCCATCCGAAGTGTTAATTCGTATTCGCGACGACGAAAGCAATCAAGCACCAACAATTACATTAACCAGCACAATGCAAGTCAATGTACGCCAATCCGTGCAGTTGCGAGCCACCAGTGCCGACGCTGAAAATGATGAGCTGAGTATTGAATGGAATCAAACCGCGGGTAGTGATGTGGTACTTAACAATGCTGACACCTTAACACCCAATTTTACTGCTCCAGCTGCCACGGGGACGCTCACTTTTGAAATCACCGTTAGCGATCCTCTTGGCGCTACCGCCAACGCAACTGTTACCATTACAGTAATTTCACCGCCACCGCCCACTCTGCCCACCAGTTCATCCAGTGGCGGATCCTTCGCTTGGCTACTGGTGTTAATCGGCATAATGATATGCCATCGACGGATACCAATATTTGCTCAATATAAGTAAATCCAACGACTGATGTTTAAAAAAGCATCAGTTGGTGCAATTGCCGTTGCCAAACAGATGACATCATATTAAAAACTGCTTATACTGCGCGTCGTTTTGGTCTTAGTGGAAGCCCTTCCATAAATCAAAACAGCAGTAACAAAATAACAAAGTGCCCCCTTAGCTCAGTTGGGTGAATGGCGAAATAACAAAGCGATAACAAGCAGCTTTGTCGCCATGAACGCGAGACAAGTGGACGTCGAGCTGGCTCCATCCACATGGATGTGTGACAGTTAGATACTAAAGTTAAAATATATGTGCCCCCTTAGCTCAGTTGGTTAGAGCGCACGACTCATAATCGTTAGGTCCCCTGTTCAAGTCAGGGAGGGGGCACCATTTTTAAAGACCTTTCGAGTTAGTGCTTACAAACAAAATCAAACTTTTTGTATTTTTATAGCTAATCTATAGCAAAATATCAATTCGTCTACCTCTGGAATTTATTTGCCTCAAATCCCTCCGGAGGCAGAGGTCAGAGGTTCGAATCATCTAGGGCGCGCCATTTCTAAAGGCTTTTAAGCCAATATTAAACTCCATGAATTCTTAAAATCAATTTTGTGTAGCATTTTAAACACCTAGTGCTAGTGAAATTTCTAGTCAATTAAAATCTAAATTGATTATACGCAAAATGAATAGTTGTCTTGATTGTATAATGAGCTTTGAGTACACCTAAAAAATATCTACAGAAATGGAGTTCTATATTTCAATACTAACAGGTGCATTTGCTGCAACTATTGCTGCTATCTTCGTTTCGACTTCGGTGTAAATATCGACATCCACTTCAGGTACTGAAAGCGAAATGATCAAAGCATACCTAGCTTTCGAATCCCAACGTTCATGAGATGTTCGAGTTTTCCACCATCCGCTAGCGGGATAAACTGCTATTTTTCCGCGAGCCGCAAGTTCGGCAGCACTACCTCGCCATATATCTTTATGAATAGAGCCTCGGTGGCGGATTGCTGCGCCTAAAGCCCAATTTGAATCACTGGGTGAATCATCAGGTTTATCACCTTCGGCCGCAGCATTTATACGTCTATGAAATTCAATATCAGATTCTTCAGCTCGCTTTACATCAAACCGAAGTTGGTGACTGGCATAGCTGTATTTATTTAAAATATTCCGACTAGACGGATTAGGTTCAATAAAATAGGAAAGGGTTATAGATATTTCCACACTGGCTTCGCCTATGGCTTGTAAAGCCTCTTTAGGCCATGGTAAATCATGTAGATGCATATCTTTCGTTTTAACGGAACCATCTGATTTATGGAATGGTTGAAGTTCATCTTGGATCACTAAAGACAATGAATTATTGGCGCTTTTAATAGCCTTTTCTAAATTGGGTACACCAAAACCAACCATACGAGTTAAAATACTCATATCACCTTTTTTGATATTCTGGTCTGAGCGCTTTGCAGAAATTAATTTATACATTTCATCCGTCCAATCCGCAGAATGGACAGTTAAAGCACGGATGGTTTCAGGCCACAAATCAGGATATTCATACTGTACTAGTGCTGTGAAACGAGCTGCAAGTGCTGTGGCCGCGCTGGTTGAATTGGTTGTTTGAAAATGTCGTGTTGAAAAGTCGTGGTTAGTTGTCAGCAAATTTAAATCATGCATTCCGGCACAACTATACTGGTCTATACCAACATTACCCCCTTCAAAAACCACCTCTGGTTTTATTGGTGTATTTTTTCTATCCCATATAAGTGAAGTTGTACTGTACGGCGATAAACCACCGGCTTTAGCCAATGGTTGGTAATCAGTGGATTCTGAAATAGTATTCTTATTTGTATATGCACCAGCCGTAATAACATTCCATGCTTGCGCTGGATCGTGTATATCTTGAGAGTAATTGTACTCAGGATAATTCATCAACTCGGTAAGATTATCGTTATTATTGCCCGCACAAATTGTAAATAAGCGTGGGTTTGCCCCATCACCTAAATAATCAACAGCTAACGAATCTAGTGTACTTGACCAAGATGATGGGCGACCTCTGTCAGTGCCTACCTTAGATGAGAGCGACATTGAATAGGTGCGTTTTCTGGCTTGATTAGCTATCTCAGCTTCAGCAACTGCATCAGATGTTATTTTACCTAAAGGTTTATCCTTATTATCACCGCTGCGTTCTAATACTTTTACTGACTCCAATTTATGATTAATGACTACTATTTCTCTTGAATCCAAAATGTCGGTTAAATCACCCCACATCGCTAGACCTGCCATGCCACTGCCGTGTCCATTGCTATCAACAGGTACTCCGTTGTCCGTAACGGTTAACTGATCTGCGAGACCGGCAAAAGGGGAGAGCAATGGATGCTCTACGTTTACACCTGTATCCAAAATACAAATATAAGGCTCGTTACCATTATTTGATTGGCTTAAGCGCTGCAATAAATCTTGTGACCATTGTGCTTGCTCTTCACTTGGAGCAGTATCAAAGAAATCTGCGGTAACCTTGGGTGCTCGAATCTCAGCAACCCTACTTAGCAGTAACGTGCTATTCGCTAATTGATTTTGAGTCGCTTCAACTTGAATGACTGTATGTTCAGGGAATCTAAGCTTATGTGGTGAAACAATAATTTCCAGTTGATTGGCAATCAACTGAAAATCAGCAAGGATTTCCAAATATTGATTAGTCGCTTGTTTACTTCTTTTAGGTGTCGAGAGCCAAATTTCCCACCAAGTAGATTCATTTTTATCAGCGGGTAATAAAGACTCATCGTCAGACCAAATTGCTGAGAACGCAGCTGAACGAATTGCTTGTACCGAATCAATCAACTTTTGGTTATCTCTCGGTTTCCCCGTTACAGTTTTCTTTTCATTTAAATATTCAGTGATTTTTTGTTCAAAAACATGCAATTTTCCATCAGGAATGAAGACTGTGGCGAAGGTTCTAGTATGGTTATTCTGTGTGATAGTTTTTATGTTATGCAATTCAATTTTTTGAATCTCGTTAGCGAGACTTCCAATAGCCATCTCAATATCAGGAAAACTTTCAAACTCAACTTGAATACCTATACCCATTTGTAAAGGGATCTCTTTAGCATCTTCCTTTAAGCTTTCGAATTCTTTTGAAATAGTTGCAAGGTCGCCTCGTAACTTACCACTATGTCTTTGGCGATTTTGTTTAGGAATATTTTTGGTAGGGATCTGTATTCTATGAGTAATAAAATTATGAGTTATTGCAATTGAATTAAGAAAAAAGTGCGGTTTATTAAAATCATTGTTCGCCATTAAGCTTCCTTATTAAATGGTGAAATGCTGGCTAATACCTTTCCTGTCATCAATTGCTTCTTGAAGCATCGTGATTGTGATCGATGGATAACCATGTATCAACATTTCTTTAGTTGCATCATTTGCAACTAAAGTAACCTCAGCATTACTTAGGCCGTCAGAAAACTGTGCTAGCTTTTTCCATGGAAAATTTTTAGCAACGTAAGTACGTAAACGACTTTTGAATAGGCCAATAATTTCATTTTCAGATGGTAGTTCATAACGAATAACATCATCAAATCGTCTGAATAGTGCGTGATCAAGAGCCTCTATATGATTGGTAGCGCAAACAATGACACTATTTGATTGGTCTTGTTCAATCATTTGCAAGAAGCTATTAAGAATTCGTCTAGCTTCACCTACATCATTATTTGAGCCACGATTCGAACCTAATGCGTCAAATTCATCAAAAAAGTACACTCCCCTGACTTCTCTAATCGCATCAAATATTTGACGTAGCTTAGTAGATGACTCACCTAAGTACTTTGTTATCACTGCATCAAGACGAACTTCAAATAGAGGAAATCCTAGTTCTCCAGCAAGTACTGAAGCTGTATAAGTCTTGCCAGTACCGGGTTTTCCAGCCAGAAGTAATTTTCTTCTTGGTGATAATCCGTGATTCTTCAGAGTAGATAAGTGCTTTTGTTCTTTTACCAACCGTTCTAATCGGTCTTTTACATTTGAAGAAACGATAAGATCATTAAAGCGTAATTTAGGATGACTTGTTGTTAATAGGCCTGTTGAATCTTTAACACCACTTGAAATTGATACAGGTAGGTTACTTAGGCTTTTTTTCTTAGCCTTGTCGATAAGCAGCTTTAGTTCCTGAGCAAGTTTGCCATGACCATTTCTCGCTTCATGAGCCGCGACCTGAAGCGCGATAGATAAAAATCTATCGTCATCTTTATCGATGTGCGACTGCATCAGTGCTTTTATTTGGGTCGAACTAGCCATTTGAAAAAAGCTCAATTTATTTATAGTTACATGATTAAGTATATATTAAACATTTTTTGACTACCATGAGTTTACAGAATCTGCATAGCAGTACAGTTATTTACAGAACTCCAAGTGAAGGGCTAAACCCCTGCCTTACGATATCCAATTTCCATTGATGTATACGGGTAATGATTTCTTTTCCCTGATACAAAATACCTTTTAACTTTTTAGTGATGAGTCCATCAAACCAACTGGTTTTTATCAGGCCGGTTTCTTTGTTTAGTTCCATTTCATAATACGGGTGAATGGCTTGGGATTTTCGTATACAGAAAACCCCACCCATCAGCTTCGTATAGGTCGCCCAATCTCCGGAATCTGCGGCCTTATGAAGCTCCGTAAAGGTTACTGCTTCGTTTAAGGGGCTTCGAAACGGAACTGACTGAAACCAAACCTCTATAACTACCAATACAGAAACCTATAAACCCTTTCTCGTTTTGCCAACCACCAACGATAAATTTCTTGTTATTAACAAAGAAGGAGAGGTTTAGTTCTTCAACCTCAACCCAATAACGTATTTCATCAAAAGTAACATCAAACCGCTTGCTGAGCTCCTCAAGCCGGTAATACTCTTTTTTAATCATCGGTAAAACTCGATCTGAATTCCATTTATGTTTATGCAAGTAGATTAAATGATATGGGGAAATATTTCAGCTCGATTTAACCAACTTAAATCTGAAATTAAAAGCTCCTTTGCACTTCTACATCAAGATGATTAGTATGTTGCGTTTTTAGCACAGCAATAAATGGAATTTCTAGAATGCATAATTTTAAACCATTAATCGTTACAATTTCTGTTTTCTTAATACTCCTTCAAGGGTGCGGTGGAGGTTCTTCAAGTCAAAATACTACTCCTCCTGTTACTACTATTAACTCTCCCCCATCTGTTAATGCAGGCGAAAATATCGTAGCAACTGAATACAAGCAAGTAACGATTGAAGCGGCAGCGTCGGATGCTGATGGAAGTATTGTTTCTTACATGTGGGAACAAATTGAAGGCATAGATATAGAACTTCAAGGGCATGATTCTAGCACTTTAAGTTTTACTGCTCCCCATACACTTGAGGTTGAATATATTTTGCTTCGCGTTACCGTTACAGACAATAGTGGCTCCTCATCCCAAGATGAAATATCTATAGAGATTAGACCCAAATATGGCTCAAAGTTAGGTAGCTCGATAGCAAGTATCAAAATTATCGGAATGGATTACAAATCTAATACGGATATACAAGGCACAACTAAAGCCCCCTATGGTAATTATTTAAGAAGAGAAGGTGAAAAAACCATATTTTCTATTGGGAGCATTGAATTTTTACCCATACCTTCAACTCCGGATAGCTCAATATTTCAAATACTGCGTACATACAATGATAAAAGCAATGAGGTGATTAACTTTACAAAGTTATTACTAACTTTAAATGAAAAGCCTGAGAATAATAATGTAATAACGCTGTCTGAAACGAGTAAACAAGCAGTTGCTAATGCAGGAATAGTATTGTCTGACTTGTATTTACCACCAGAAGAATTTGAAACTTCAGAAAAGATTAATAAATTAATCGAATTATTAGTAAATAAACCTCTCGTATCTACGGAAGATGCTTTAGCGTATTTTTACGATAATCACATAGATCCATTTCGCTATACTCAATGGTTTGACTTAGCTGGTTTTTTCCCACATTTAACTGGTCTTTCGCCTAATTTCGATGATTTTGATAATGATGGTGTACCCAACGCCACAGACGACTTCCCATGGGATGCAAATGAATGGGAGGATTCAAACGGAGATAGAATAGGGGACAATAATAATGTTTTATATACATTCATAGATACTCCTTCTGTGACTGACCTTAAATATAGTATTGAGAAAGGTTTATTCTTCGTAACTAGCAAGAGACAAAGATCACTGTCAATATTTGAAATTTCATCGGGGGGGAAAATCAAAACGTTTAATTTTGAAGACTTTCCTGAGAAAATCGCAGTTTCAAATGATGGAAAATCTATATATGTAGCTCTATTAGACCATTTTGAAAACCATACCTATTTCTCCCTCGACGACCAACAAAGTCGCATCGCGGTAATCGATTTGGATTCTTTAGAAATAAAGAAAACACTTGATGTAAACGTTCATCCAAAAGATATGGTATCAACCAGCTCGGGGAATTTAATTATCTCTCCATACGCTATTAATATTGAATCAGATTATGAAATTAGGTTGTACGATGGAGAAACTGGAGAGCTAAAATCTTCAGACAATGTTAATAGTAGCATTGGGCCAATCTCACTATCCCCAGATGAAAGTTGGTTTATTTTAAATGGGGGAAATTCCTGTCATAAGTTCTCTCTAAATAATGAGAATGTAACCTTAAATAAAAAGTGTACAGGGGTTGATGATTTTTTATTTGGACCTGGATTTGAGACTTGGATAACACCTAATGCAGACAAGGTTATATTTCATTACGGATGGGCTTTATCTGCAACTGAATTAAATGCATTTTCTCAGGTTTTTCCAGATCAAAACTTTTATTCTACCGTTTATTTTGATCAAAATAACAACTTAGTTATAACAAAAGGTACAGGAAGTATTTTTTACATCAATGTATTCAACAATGAAGTTGTAAAGTCATTAACTTTAAATAGATTTTCCTATCACGTAGCAGCAAACTATATTGTCGATGAAATTTTCTTATTTAATGATAACTTATATTATTTAACAGTGAATCGTGATGGGTCTTTAATGCACGTTAGGGTTAAGGCACATTAACAGAAAGTGTACGTTTACACTAACCAATCAAATTAACAGCCGACGCCTTATGTTCTGGTGCTAAATGAGCGTACCTCAAGGTCATAGTTAGATCGCTATGGCCTAATAACTCTCTTACTGTATTCAAATCAACTGATGCCATCACCAAGCGACTTGCAAAGTGGTGGCGCAAGTCGTGAAAGTTGAAGCCATTAATATTCGCTTCTGCCAACAAATTATTCCATGCTTTTTTAATATCAGTAATTGGTTTCCCTTTTTGTCCTTCAAATACAAAACCGTGATCTTTGGTATCATCCAACCACCCTCTAAGCGTCAGAAAGGCTTCATTATTTAAAGGAATATGTCTCGATTTACCTGACTTGGCATTTTCAGCAATTACCGTTACTACTTTGTTCGTTAGGTCTACACTTTCCCAGCGCAAATTTAACATTTCGCCTTTCCGCATCCCTGTATTTATTGCGAGTAACACTAAAGGTTGAATATGATCTGCAAAATGTCTGTCTCTAAGCTCTTCAAGCAGTGGGTAATTTCGTTGTTGTCTAAATTTATTGCCATTTTCACGTTCATCTTTTATGCGTTTATCTCTTACCTGCAAAGCTTTACGTAGCCTAGCTTCCTCATTTTTATCCAAAAAACGGATGCGAGAGTTATCAACTTTAAGTGCCTTAACTTTATACAAATCGTGGCTTTCGATTAGCCCCCATTCTACAGCACGACTCATTGCACCCTTTAACGGATTAACATAGCTGTTAATTGTTGCTGGCTTCATCCCTGTTTTCTTCTTCTCGGCTCGCCACTTTTCAATTTCCCACGCTGTAATACTAGAAAGTTGCCGATCCATTAACTCAGGGAATGCTGTCTTGATGATCTTAATTGTCTTCGAAGCAGTTTTTGCGTTGCGGGTCTCAAGCCAATCTTTATAAGAGATATCAAGAAATGCATCTAATTTGGTGTGTTTCGCTTTTAAGGTTTCCCGTTTAGCTAGCTTTTTAGATTCTTGAACATCAACACCATTGGCGACCTCCCCTGCTTTCGCTTTAGCGAGATCTCTGGCTTGTGTCGGCGTGATATGACCATGAATGCCAAGTTTATAATTAACCTGTTTTCCATCAAGCCGATAATAAAGGTAATAAGTAATTTTACCCTTGGGAGAAATAAGAGCATGGAAGCCTGCAATTTCTGTATCATTGACCCGCTTATCTTCAACTACTAGAGCCTTAATACTAGAATTCGTTATTTTCTCTCGCTTTGCCATTTTTGAGCGCCCTCTAAATTTTGTAGCAAATTTATAGCGAGATAATTATGCTTTAACGAACAAGCATGAACAACAACAAACTAGATAAAATAATGTAAGACAATGTTTTATATGGATTTAAATAAATTAAATTGTTCATTGCGGTTCATAAAAATACACTTAAAAACACCATGATTTTTTACTCATAATCGTTAGGTCCCCTGTTCAAGTCAGGGAGGGGGCACCATTTTTATAATTATTTAATTCTAAATAGTTTCTATTTCGACATCCCACATTTATTGAATTCTATACATTTTAATTTCGACTATGAAACAGCCTTGTCTTTATCAGCTAGATATCCAAGCCATAGGAAGATCACTATAAAGCCTGCAAATACCCCTTACCCCATTTTTCCAATTCCCGAATAACCGGCTCTAGCGTCTTGCCTAATCCGGTTAACGAGTATTCGACTTTTGGAGGAACCTGAGGGTAAACCTCCCGATAAACAATGCCGCTGGCTTCTAGATCACGAAGCTGCTTGGTTAACATTCTCTGGGTAATATCGGGGATCAGGCGCATCAGTTCACTAAAACGTTGTGTATCTGAGCATAGATAAAACAAAATCATCCCTTTCCATTTACCACCTATTAAATCCAATGCGGTTTCTGTTGGGCAAGCTTCTTTACTTATTGCGGACATTCCGACTCTTCTCAATAGTATACAAAATGTATGTATAGCACATAAATGTGCATTCTTATAAAAATTAACCCTTTGAGTTACAGTCTCTAAAATCCACATAATTACCGAGGCTAGTTCAAATGCGTAAAGAAATTTCAATATTAGAAAATGTAACGATTGATCAACTACAACTTAAAAACCGAACTGTCGTGGCGCCTATGACCCGTGTCAGTACAAATGGTGACGGCATACCGACAGAGCAAATGGCAACCTATTATCGCCGTTATGCTGAAGGTGGATTTGGACTAATAATTACTGAAGGCACCTATACCGACCGTACCTTCTCTCAGGCATACCCCAATCAGCCCGGTATTACTAACGACAAACAACTGGAGGGCTGGAGGAATATCGTAAGTGCTACACATGCGGTAGGCGGAAAAATTATTCTGCAACTTATGCATGGGGGGGCATTGTCGCAGCATTTATCGAACACTCGTGGCCCTTCAGCTATTCAGCCACAAAGGAAAATGTTAGAAGGTTATAGTGCTAAGCAAGGCGTATTTCCTTTGCCACAAGCGATGAATAGCGCAGAAATTGATGAGCTGATTGCTGATTTTACTGCTTCAGCCCTGCGTGCTGAAAAGGCTGGATTTAATGGTGTCGAAATTCATGCCGCCAATGGTTATTTACTCGATCAATTTATAACCGACTATACCAATGTGCGAGAAGATCAGTATGGAGGGAGCATTGAAAATAGATGTCGTTTAAGTGCCGAAATTATTACCGCCATCAAAAGCGCCGTTGCCGATGACTTTATCGTTGGTATTCGCGTTTCACAAGGTAAGGTCAACGACTTTGATTACACTTGGCCAAATGGGATAGATGACGGAAAAATCATTTTCACTAGTTTAAAAAATGCTGGGGCCAACTACATTCATTTTGCTAGCGAAGGCAAAGGCTTTGATCACGGATGCCTGACTAAAAATGGTGAAAGTTTGCCGAAGTTAGCGCGAGAATTAACAGGGCTGCCTGTTATCGCTAACGGAGGACTCGATAACTCAAATGAAGCCAAGCGTATTTTAAAAGGTAACCACGCAGATTTAGTCGCACTTGGCACAGGCGCTTTGGCTAACCCTGACTGGCCAAATCGATTAAAAAACCACATCCCCATTTCCCCATTTAATGCTGATATGTTTGCTTTGGGTGTTACAGTTGAGCATCAGTTTAAATGGGAAGAAAAAGCTAACAGAGCCTGATAATAAATATACTATTGTTCACAGGTATAGCTCACTGATATAGCTCACTGCTGTAGTTCGTTGCAGTGAGCTTCCCTTGAGTATTCAACTAGCTTAACTATCTAAAAAATAAGTACCATGCAGCTTTTACCCAATTCACCTTTTGGAATCCGTTAATGTCCATTGCCTCCCGTCCATCCTTTATTACTTTACCGCCATTAAATAACGGCTGGGAAAATTTGTTGGCGTTTTTGTGCGCGCAGTTTCCGCATATTGAACCGTTGGTATGGGAATGCCGTTTGCGGGATGGCAAGGTACAGTGGCGCGATGGCGAAATGGCGACAGCGGACTCCGCCTTCGAGCCAAATCGCACCTTGGCGTATTACCGAGAGGTGCAGCAAGAACCAGTGATTGAAGGCGCGCACAAGATCCTGTTTCAAAATGAGCATTTTTTAATGGCCGATAAACCGCACTTTTTGCCGGTAACGCCGGGCGGTAAGTATGTTAATGAATGCTTATTGGAGCGCTTGCGACATCAATACAATTTGCCGAATGTTGTTTGTGCCCATCGAATTGATCGGCACACTGCTGGGTTGGTGCTTTTTTCCACCAATCCACAAAGTCGTAGCGCCTATTGTCAGTTGTTTATGGATGGTGCCATTCAAAAACACTATTCAGCCGTAGCCAGCACCACACAACTAAAACAACGAGCGAAAATTACGTTGCCACAACAATGGCAGGTGGAGGGTCGTATTGTTCGCAGCGAGCCAAAATTTACTTTTTGCCAAACAGGCGGAGTGGTTAATGCACGTTCCAGTATTGAACTGGTAGCTATCTCCGGCGAACTGGGTATGTTTGAGTTGTCGCCCATCACCGGCAAAACTCATCAATTACGGCTGCATATGGCTAGCATTGGTGCGCCGATTTTGTATGATGGACTCTATCCAAGCTTGCAACCGGAAAAGCCAGATGATGCCAGTAAACCTTTGCAACTTTTAGCCCGCGAGTTAATTTTTACTGATCCTATTACTCAGCAACAACATCATTTTCATTCCGAATTAACGCTGAACCACTGGTCTATTTAAATCAAAATGTAGATAGGATCCTCTGCCAACCGAGTAGAGGCTGGTTAGCACTCCCAATGGCTACAACGCATTTGAGGACGACGTCCATAAAGAACATTTAAACAATAGTAGAAATGTCCATACTATTGCTGAATTAACAAAAAAACTGTTTTACTCCCCTAATAAACTATGTCCGGCAATTTTTATACAAACTAATTTTTATCTAAATCAATAATATAAGACTTACAGTAACTTTCTAAGCAGTGCATTAACTGCTACTTTTGGAGTAGCCCTTCACCACCGATAACATTATGCACAAACTCGATCCAGATTTGTCCTTCAGCGAAATAAGAAACGGGCTGACAACAATAGTCATTTTCAGCACTAGCGTACTCGTTTTATTTGCCGTCGCAGGGTCGCTATCGCGCATTCCACGTTTGGGGTGGCTACCCATTATGTTCATACAGATAGCGTTAGCTATATTTGTCATCGCCTTACATCTGTTCAGAAAAAAGTTATCGTTACGCTTTCGTTCCTATGCCATATGTGTGGTGTTTTTTATTGCGGGTGTCGGTGGGTTGTTGTCATTTGGTTTGGCAGGTGCCGGCACAATGTTGCTAATTGGTTGTTGCACCTTTGCTAGTTTATTAATTCACATTAGAGCCGCTATTGGCTTTACAGTTATGAGTGCATTGGTCATCAGCAGCCAGCTCATATTGGCGATTTTAGGTAAGCTTAGTTACAACATTGAAATGACTGGCTTGCTACTCAGTACCTCAGCGTGGCTCAACAATTTACTCGTCTTTGGCTTCTTAGTCATTATTCCCATATTACTCATCGATAAATTTTTGGCTTATTTACATCGTCTACTCGCTAACCAAGCGGAGTATATTGAAGCCCAATCGGAAAAACTGAGCAATTCAGAGAGTATTTTAAGTGCAGTGGTCAATTCCTTAACTTATGGGGTGTTATGGAAAGACAATGAGTTACGTTATTTAGGTGCGAATAAATATTACCTGAAGGATATTAACGTCACAGCGCTGTCCGATATTGTTGGCAAAACCGATGATGAAATTAGCGGTATGCAACGAGCAGAATATTTTGCCTCCATTGACAGAAAGATCATCGCTGGCAACAGCGATGTAGTAAGCTTTGATGAACAGCATACAAACGCCGAAGGGGAAACCGTTTATATTTCAGTCAGTCGACGTCAACTATGTTCTGAAGATGGACGAAATATTGGCATTTTAGCTTCTTACTATGACATCACCGAACGTAAAAATATGGAGTTCGATTTATTAGACGCCAAACAAACTGCCGAACAAGCAAATCTGGCTAAATCGCAATTCTTGGCGAATATGTCTCATGAAATTCGTACCCCACTCAATGGCGTAATGGGGCTAATTGAATTGTGTCTAGATACAACCTTAAGCGATAAACAACAAAATTATTTAACTAAAGCGAATTTATCCGCCAAAACCTTACTGCATATTATTAATGATGTATTAGACATATCCAAAATTGAAGCCGAGCAAGTGCAGATAGAATCGGTGCCATTCTCGCTTCAGCAAATACTCGGATCCATTGAGGATCAGTTCCTACCTCAAGCGAAAAGCAAAAACATCGACTTTAACCAATCCTACTTTGGCCCGGACAATTTGTGGGTAAAAGGAGATCCAACTCGGCTATTACAAATATTGATGAATCTGTGCGGTAATGCCATTAAGTTTACCGAACAAGGTAGTGTCAGTTGCCGTTGCGATGTGGATATTGATGGGGCAACGGCAACATTAACCTACCGCATTCAAGATTCCGGCGTGGGTATCGACGAGCAAGTGTTACCTAACTTATTTCGGAATTTTACCCAAGCAGATAACTCCATTAGCCGAAAATTTGGTGGTACTGGATTAGGGTTATACATTGTTAAATTATTACTGAAGTTAATGAATGGTGAAGTAAACGTACAGAGTAAACTCGGTGAAGGCACCTGTTTCGAGGCCTCGCTTAAGCTACCAGTATGCCGAGCGCAAAATGAAGCCTCCGCTGATACTGAACTTGTGCCCGACCTCACTGCTAAACGTATTCTGCTAGTGGAAGACAATGATATAAACCGCCTGATTGCCATTGAGATTTTGAGCATAGCCGGGGCCAATGTCGTGTTTGCAGTTAACGGCCAAGAGGCCATCAATAAATTAGAGACCGATACTTTTGATGTGGTGTTGATGGATATCCAAATGCCAGTCATGGACGGCTGTGAAGCCATGAGCATCATTAGAGCAACCCCTAAGTGGGATACACTAACAGTTATTGCCTTAACCGCTAACGCCATGACCCATGAAATAGAGCAATACCGACAACTTGGTTTTAATGATCACGTCGCCAAGCCGTTTGACCATTTACATTTACTGCAGGTCGTCGCTAGTTATTGCTAACGATAACCCAAAGATATTTTACGCTCTCGAGATTTCTTATCCCAAACTGAGGTCAACCAATAAATAAATTAATAATAAAAACACAGTCCACATAACCGCAGTACCCGTAGATGATGCTTTGGCTAATACCCCCTGCGGAGCATAATGTTTTGATATAAAGTGCATCATTCGCGGCACGCGCCGGGCGGTAGCAGTACTCATTTGCCGTACTAAACGAGATTTAGCCTCTGATAAGCGCTGTAACGTTCTTGGTACCAAACGGCGGTAGAGCCAGTCCACCTCCAGATTAACCGAAGGTAATTCTGGCGGGTACATTTTGTATAAATTCAACCATACAAAGGCTAATGCCGAGAAGAACAGTAACTGAGTTTGCGCCAACACATGGGTGGCATCATATGGGTTGTAATCCAGATCGTAAGGCAACAATTGGTATAATAGCTCAGGGAAAATACCAATAGTAACGCACAGCGTTGCCGCGATAGTCATGGCTAATAACATATTAAGCGGCGGCTCTTTAGCGCGAATACCAGAGTCATGGGCGAAGAACGCAAAATAGGGAATTTTAATTCCCGCATGATGAAATACCCCTGCCGAGGCGAACAACAACATTAACCACACCCAAGTATGATCATTATTCAATGCCGCACTCATAATCATGGATTTACTGACAAAACCACTAAACAGCGGGAAGGCAGAAATCGATGCCGCGCCAACAATACACAATATCGTGGTTTTGGGCATGGTCTTGTACAGGCCACCCAATTCAGAACCGTTTATCTTACCGGTAACATGTAATACTGCCCCCATCGACATGAACAACAGGCCCTTAAAAATAACATCGTTAAAGGCGTGAGCCACTGCGCCATTTATCGCCAGCGCGGTACCAATACCAATACCTACCACCATAAAACCGAGCTGGTTAATCAAGCTATAAGCCAACACCCGGCGCAAGTCATTTTCGATGACCGCAAAGAAAATTGGGAAGCAGGTCATAGCGGCACCGATATACACCAACAATTCCGTGCCTGGATAACCACGCGCCAAAGCATAAATGGCGACTTTGGTGGTGAAAGCACTAAGAAAAACCGTCCCCGTAGGTGTTGCTTCCGGGTAGGCATCGGTTAACCAATTATGTAAAAACGGAAAGCCGCATTTAATGCCAAAGGCAATAAAGATTAACCAACCATGCACACCCGATAAACCAATATCCTCAAACGCAATCGAGCCATAAAGATGAGCATAGGCAATAATGCCGCCTAGCAATAACAAACCTGAGACAATTTGAATCAATAAATAACGCATACCCGCGTGATAGGAATGGCTGGTACGCCTTGCCCAAATAAGAAACACCGAGGTAATCGCCAGTAATTCCCAAAATACAAACAGAGTTAATAAATCACCAGCAAAAACCGCACCTAGCGCACTACCTGCATACAGCATACTTGCCGTTTGTTGCATGCGGTCACGCAAGTGTAATGAATAAACAATGGCGATAAATGCAGCCAAATGGAACAGATAACCAAACAGGATCGCGAGCCTGTCGACACGCAACAAACTCAGTTCAAAATCTAAAAGAGATATTGCCCAATAACTACCTTCTGGGGTCATCCATAAATTAATCGCACCCAGTATAGGCGCGGTAAGCATGATCCCAGCGCGTACCCAACCATGAGTTAATGCCGCCAATACCGCAGCAATAAAAAAGATCACAAAGGGGGCCATTTCAGTCCCGAACATGTTTATCTCCCTCGGATGATGCTGTTACGTGAGTCGATTCAGGTAGATCATAATAGTCCTCGTCGCGCATTAAGAGAGCTCGCATCCATTTGGCAACAAATACCAGTACCACACAGCCAACAAAACCGTAAATAGGGTAAAACGCCCACAGATTTTCCCAGCTATGGTAGACCTTGCGGTTGATCACAAAGTCGAGAACCACTAATAACGCACAGCAGATATACAAGCCATAGAGGACTTTTTTAATATTCTGCGGGTTATCAAATAAATGGGTTTTGTCTATTTTCATGGTGTGACTCCAACCATCTTCGCCAACTCAAATAGAGATTGCGGGAAGAAGAATAGTAATACACAGCCCAAGCTGGTAATCATGATGGCAATAAGTGCAGCAAGCGGTGCTTCCTCAATTGAGGTGCTGCTATTAGCGCTTTTTGGTGCCGCTTTGCCTGGGAAAAATCCTCGAATTGGAATAGGTAATAAATAAGCAATATTCAGCAATGAACTGACCATCAACACCATCATTAATATCCAGTGTTGGGTTTCCAGCGTTCCCAGCAATAAGTAGTACTTGCTCCAACTGCCACCTGTGGGTGGTAAGCCGATAATACTTAAAGAGCCTATAAAAAACGCGATCATAGTGATCGGCATTTTACGGCCAAGGCCTGCCATTTGGCTGATTTCAGTCTTATGGCTGGCAACGAGAATGGCACCGGCACAAAAGAACAGAGTGATTTTGCCAAAAGCGTGCATGGCAATATGCATACTACTGCCGATTAAACCCGCCTCGGTTGCCAGCAATACACCTAAGCTAATATAGGCCAACTGGCTAATAGTCGAATACGCCAAACGGGCTTTAAGATTATCTTGGCCCATGGCGATTAAGGATGAGGCTAAAATAGTAAAGGCGGTTAGGTACAGCAAAAAGTCCGTGGTAACCAAAGCACTCACGTTATCTAGGCCAAAGATATACACCAGCGTTTTTATTAGCGTGAATACACCGGCCTTCACTACCGCCACTGCATGCAACAACGCACTAACCGGTGTCGGTGCCACCATAGCAGCCGGCAACCAGCGATGAAAAGGCATCATGGCCGCCTTGCCAATACCGAACACAAACATCACTAGCAAAATAGCCAATAACAGTGGCGAGGTGTTATCAGCAAATACACCACCCACGGTAAAGGATAGGTTACCGGCAAGGGCCCAAGTACCAATTAAGGCGGGCAGGAAAAACACAATTGACGTACCGAGCAAGATCCTTAGATAAGTTCTGCCACCGCGCTGGGCCTTATCGGTGCCAGCGTGAGTCACTAACGGATAAGTTGCCAGTGTGAGTACTTCATAAAAAATAAACAAAGTGAACAGGTTTTCGGAAAATGCGATGGCCATTACTGCCGAAATAGAGATGGCAAAAAAAGCATAGAAACGGGTCTGATTTTGTTCCTCATGGCTGCGCATATAGCCAATGGCATAAAGTGTCGTCACTATCCATAAAAAGCTAGCAATCAGTGCAAACAACACACTTAAGGCTTCGGTTTTGAAGCTGATAGTTAGCCCGGGCAGTAATGTTATCCAATTCACCATCGCCGTCTGGCCACTGATGACCTGTTGGTACAGTAGGTAAACCAAGATAAAAACGCTGGTGGCAATAATTAAGGAGATTGCCTCTCTGATATTCGGATGTCGATGAGTCAACATCACTCCAACAGCAGCAAGCAGAGGTAATAGAATAATGGTCTGGATCAGTATCTCAGCAGATAAACTCATGACCCACCTCCCATCAAGAAATTAGCCGCGGTGGCGCTGGCTTCCAACGGCAGGCGAGTGTCTATGCCAAAATAAACATTGGCCAATACCAATATCCATATTGGGATCAGCAAACTTAACGGCGCTTCTTTGATTGGGGATAAATTTGCCGCCGAACTTGAAGAGACATTCGACGGCATAGCTGCTTTGCCGAAATAGGCACTTTCTACTAATGCCCATACATAATAAATAGACAAGAGTGATCCTATAACAATCAATAGTGCCACCGGCCAAAGTCCACTTTGGAAACTGGCCAGTACCAAATACCATTTGCTAACAAAGCCGACCGTAAGTGGTACACCAATCAAACTCAGGCCAGCAACAACAATGGCCGCCATGGTCCAAGGCATTTGTTTAGCCAGTCCATTAAAGCCAGAACGTTCAGCGCTACCAATACGGTACACAACGGCCGCCAAGGCCAAAAATAAAGCGCCTTTCATCAACGCATGATTAAACAAATGTAGCAGTGTCGCTTGTAATCCAAGACTGCTGCCGATGCCAATACCAATGATCATGTAACCTATTTGAGCAACACTGGAATAAGCAAACAAACGCTTAATATTCGGCTGCTTAATAGCCACCGTCGAGGCAACAAACACGCTCACCAGTCCCAGTCCGATAAAAATTGGCTGAATAGGCAACGCGCTAAAATCCGCACCAAAGACACTGAAGTACAAACGAATCAGCAGATATATCGCCACCTTGGTAGCGGTTGCCGCCAAAAAGGCTGTGACAATTGAAGGCGCATAGGTATAGGTATTGGGTAACCAAAGATGCAGTGGGAACAACGCCAGTTTTAAACATACCCCCACAATCATAAAGGCAAATGCGGTGTAAACCGTGGCCGATTCGCTCGCCACAGGAAGACGTTCGGCAAGATCTTGCATATTTAAGGTACCGGTCAAACTGTATAACAGTCCAATCCCGAGCAGCAGAAAAGTTGCGCCTATAGTGCCCAAAATTAAATATTGGTAAGCCGCCAACAGCGCGCGGCGATCACGGCCAAACGCCACCAAGGCGTAGGTGGCTAATGAAGATATTTCCAGAAAGACGAAAACATTGAATATATCACCAGTAGCAACAATCCCTAATAAACCCGCCATACAAAGCAGATACAGCACATAAAACACACTTTGTTTATCTTCATCAATTTCCTGACGAATACTGGTATTAGCGGCCAGCAAAACAACAGTACCAATGGCACTGACAATCAGTAATACATAAGCAGAAAGTAAGTCGATGCGATATTCAATACCCCATGGCGCATCCCATCCACCGAGCATGTAACTAATAACGCCGCTTTGCTGAACCTGATACAGCAGCGCGCCACTAATAAGCAGTGAAATAACAGCGGCAAAACAAGCAAATAACCAAGATAATCTGGGTTTATTTAATAGCAAACAGGCTGGCGCAGCCAATAGCGGCACTATTACCTGCAGAATGGGTAAATGATTTAACACCTGTTATCTAACTCCTGTAACTCGGCATCTTCCACCGTTCCATAAGCGCGTTTGATCCTGACAACCAGCGCCAGCGCCAGCGCCATAGTGGCAATGCCCACCACGATGGCGGTAAGGATCAATACATGAGGTAATGGATTTGAATACAATGTTTCAGTGCTAGAGAAAATCGGTGCAGTGCCGCCGTCGACCTTACCCACACTAATGTAAAAAATGAATACCGATGTTTGAAAAATATTAAGACCAATGAGTTTTTTGATCAGATTATTGCGGCTTATCACTATGTATAACCCGATCATCATCAGCACAATAACCATCCAATAATTATAGAGATCGTAAAACATTATCCTTCTCCTAGCTGAGACTCAGCCTGATGAGAGAAAGCAAAGAAAATCAATATCATGCCCGCCGCAATAGTGATGCCCACCCCTAACTCGATGACCAAAATACCGAGGTGCTGACCGATAATAGGATCACTCGCTAGTACCGAGTAATCGAGAAAGTTACCTCCAGAGAGCATGCTGACCACACCTGTCGAGCCATAAATGAAAACACCAAAGGCACAGAGTATCCGCAGTACGCTGGGTTTAATAACCTCCATGGCTTTGTTCAATCCGTACAGCATGGTGTAGAGAATAATGCCCGCAGCAAAAATAACCCCGGCCTGGAAGCCCCCGCCCGGGCCATATTCGCCGTGAAATTGAACATAAAAGGCAAACAATAAAATCAACGGGATCAATATTTTACTCACAATACGCAATACATGGTGATCCCGCATACCGCCCTGCTCTACCTGCATTGACGGCTTGCTCGGTGAAAACAATTGGCTAGAGAACAGCGCCAACACTCCCATCGCGGCGGTGAAAATAACCAGCACTTCTCCCAAAGTGTCGTAACCGCGATAGCTGGCTAAAACCGAAGTGACCATATTGGGTATCCCGATCTCTTCCGGGGACTGTTCAATGTAGCGGATATTGACATGTTGCTGCGCTGGCGCATCGGCTGAACCGAAGGCCGGCATATCGATAGTGCCAAAAATCAATAACCCGCCGGTAAGCAGCATCAACATGAGCATTGCCACTTTTTTAACAACGGCTGGTTTTTTGAGGTTAGCCTCAAGCTTCTCATAACGTCCCGTTACCCCAAGTACCATCAGCATCAGCAATGGGAAAATACCGGCGCCCACCGCAGCTTCCGTAAACGCGACATCAACCGCATCCATAGCGACAAAGAAACTGGCCGACAACAGACCATAAATACCGCTTAACATCACCGCAGCAAAAAGATCGACAACACGAGCAATGGCTATTGCAGTAATAACCAGCAGCATCAACAATGTAATATCAAAAACCTGTGTGATGGTGTTTCTCCTTAAAAAACGGTACCAGTATTATTCTGTCGACGAGACGATTAGCCGGAGTGATTGTTGTGAATAATAGGGGTTAGTTTTCCGTGCATTGCCGATTTAGCTAAGGCATGACTGGCAGTAGGACTGGTTAACATAATAAACAGTAATATCAGCACTAATTTGAATAACACTAAGCCCCATCCTGCGATCAGCATTAATCCAATCAAAATAAGACTTGTCGCTAGAGTTTCAGTAATGCCCGCCGCATGCATACGAGTGAAAAAATCTGGAAAGCGTAGTATGCCAACACCACCGGACAATATGAGCAAGGCACCCAATATAAAACAGGCTGAACTTATCAACTGGATGATTAATTCCATCATGACTCGCTCCCGTTAATTCTGTTATCGCTATACTCGAAATATCGCAGCACGCCGATGACGCTAATAAAATTAATCAGCGCATAAACTAAGGCAATATCGAGAAATTCAGGTCGACCAAACAGAAATCCCATGACTGCAATCAGTAAAACCGTTTTGGTGCCAAACAAGTTCACCGCTAAAATTCGGTCGTATATGCTGGGACCCAATAAGGCTCTAAGTAATGCCATAAACATGACAGTTAATAATACAATCGCTAACATTATTAACATTTACATCTCCAACCGATTTACTTGTTGAGCCATTTCACCTTGTCGCAGTTCTTCCATGTTATGCGCGGTTAATGAATGAATCAGCACTGAGTCGCTCTCCATATTCATGGCTACAGTGCCGGGCGTCAGCGTGATGGAATTAGCATAAATGACTTTGCCAATTTCGCTTTGTTGCCCAATAGGTAAAGTCGCAACACAGGGACTAATGGAACTATTGCCACGCCAAACATGCACGACAACATCAATGTTGCTTTGCACAATTTTTTTAGCCAGCCACCAATAATAAGCAGGCAATTTACGGCTAAGGTGCAAAGGTTGGGATTCGTCGTCAATAATCCCCATACGTAACGAAAGCCATATAACAAAAAAAACAGAAACTAGCCCTAACGCTAGTAGTAATGGCGTATACAACCCAGAGTTGAATAACCATAAAATGGCAAGCAGAAAAAACAGGCTAATTGTGTGTTTATTCATAGCGCATTCCAACTACCTTAGATTGAAGACCGTAATGTTTAAGGCAATGAATTGAAGAAGTGCAACCCTTGATGGATGAATGCATATTTTCAATTATTTGCTGCATAGGAAATTTTGTTGCAGCACTTTCTCAAGCAAGTTTTTTGCTAAAACATTGCTTGCCGGTTTCTGTCTGTTGATTAATAAGGCAATGTCTTCAATGCTGATGGACTCGGGGATGCAGTAACTGCTGTTCTCCGACATTTGGTATTTTTCAGATAGCCCGCCAGCGCGGGATTGTAACGCCTGTTGCCTAAAGGTAGTGGCAGGTATTTTGTCAGAACGATATAGATCCTCCCCTGACAAAAAACCTTTAATATACATTGCACAAAGTAATTTGTTGGTGCTAACCGTTGAGGACTCTTTTTTACTGTCAAATGCCTTACAAACAGCCTGTAGATCTGCGGCATTCATTTTATCTATTGCTTGGGCTTGCAGAGGGATTGCCCCCATCAACATAATCACTAGTGAAATTTTAACTAATATGTTTTTCAGCATGCTATCCCTCATTCATTCTAAAAACTAAGCCATAGTTAGATTTTGGCATTGTTACCATTGGAAAAGATTGTCAAGAATGTAAAAAAGTGTGGCAAAGGATGGAGTACGTTTTTTTTTGGGTAGTTGTGTTGTATGTTAAAGCTTGAAGTGCTTTTTGAAGATGAGGGATCCCATCACAACAATAGTGAACACAACAAGTCTGTCGATATCACCTAAAGTATTGATTGTTGACGACAATCAAGATATTCGTGAATTGGTATCTCAATTACTGGAAGCCGAAGGATACTCCGCCACTACGGCCGTGGACGGTGAAGATATGTGGCAAGTCATGAGTGAGGAAAAACCCGATTTAATTCTGCTAGATGTGATGTTACCCGGCAAAGATGGCTTTGAACTTTGTAGACAACTGTGTGCCGATCAGAATATGCCACCCATCATTATGTTAACCGCCAAAGATGAAGAAATTGACCGAGTTGTCGGGCTAGAGTTGGGGGCAGATGATTATATTGTCAAACCCTTTGGGCGGCGTGAATTAATCGCCCGAATTAAGGCGGTACTGCGGCGAGTGAAGTCAGGTAGTGGTCAAATGGGTAAGGGCGTATATAGTTTTTCGGGAATGATTTTCAAACCCAGTCAGATGGAAATTCGTGATCCCTCTGGGACAAGCATTCCACTTTCCACCAGTGAGACACAATTATTATTAACCTTTATACAAAATGCGCGCATTCCCTTGTCCCGCGATAGATTGCTGGATTTAACCAAAGGCAGAAACAGCACCCCTTTTGATCGCAGCATTGATTCCCATGTCAGCCGACTACGGCGCAAATTGGGTGATGATGGCAAAAAACCAGAGATTATTAAAACCTCTTGGGGAACCGGTTATATCTTCACTTGTCATGTAGAAGCGTTGTGAATATCTGGCAATCACTCACACTTAAAGTTCGCACTATTCTGATTTTATGTTCCGTGTTTATTTTGTCGCAAATGATCACCTTAATCCTTTTTGAACATAACCGAGATAACGTGGTTTTATCCACTGAAGCCACTGATTTGGCCGACAGAATTATTGGCATTGTGGATTTAGCTTATGCTTTTCCGCCGCAAGATCGTCAGCAAATTTTAGCCGCAGCGGAAACACAATTTCTAGCCTTGTTCCCAGACGTAATTTCAACTGATGAAGTAGCCTGCCAACAAAACCATTTCTCCGAGCAGATTTCTACCAAGCTCAATCTGGCATTTTTGAAACTGCAGGGTATTGACGCCCAAGTCTGTGTTCGTCGTTTTGAAAATACGCCACTACTGGATCGACGTACCACCTTACGCCCAGGGTTTGATGTCCTTATTCAAATAGATTTTGCCAATAATCAAAAAATTACGTTTCATTCTGTACTACCGGAAAGTCAGTCATTACTACAAGATTCTGTGATTTTCTATATCTTACTTGAGGGCATTGTGGCGTTATTGCTGGCATGGTACCTAATCCAAAAGACCGTTGAACCTATTGAAGAACTGGCCAATGCGGCGAACCGTATCGGCCTGGATATTAACAATCCACCATTAGATGAAGGTGGTGCCAAAGAAATATCCATGGCGGCCAAAGCATTTAATACCATGCAGGAACGTTTAGCCAACCTTCTGCACAGCCAGAGTGAAATGTTAGCGGCTATTTCCCATGATTTACGCTCAGCGGTTACCCGTTTGCAACTGCGCGCCGATTTACTGGAAAATAACCATGAGCGTGAGGGTATGCTTAAAGTTGTCACAGATATGCGACAAATGATTCAGTCTGTACTGGACTTTTTACGGGGACAAAATCCGGATGAGCCTATGCGTGTTGTCAATATTAGTGCGCTGGTAGAAAGTTTAGTCACGGATTTGGCCGAAGAAGGCCGACCAGTCAGCTATCAATATGAGGGTAATTCGATCAATTTAACTTGTCGGCCGACTGAAATTCGCCGCTGTTTACAGAACATTATGGATAATGCCATCAAGTATGCTGATGGCGCGAAATTAAGTATTAACAGGGAAAATAACGAAGTCCAAATTGTTGTTGAAGACCAAGGCATGGGCATACCAGAAAATCAGTTACAATCGGTTTTACGTCCATTTTATCGGCTTGAACAGTCTCGTAATCATGATACCGGAGGTATTGGCTTGGGACTGAGTATTGCTGAAAATATTGTAAAGTCGCACGGCGGAACGTTGAAATTATCAAACCTTGCGGATGGTGGTCTTAGAGTCAATATACTGCTACCACTGAACGGCTAACCCATTATTGGCTCGACACTAGCGATCTCAGACTCATGCATCAAGAGGTCCTTGGCTCATTTTTGAGCACAGTATTAGGATTACCAATTGTAATAGGCACTTTAACCAACACCATGCTTACGGCATAACTCCGGCACTATTAGCGCACCGGTTTACTTTAAAAAAATAGCAAAGAGCTAGGCTTCGGTAAATTGTTGAGTTTTCATCTGCGCTCTCCACTTAACTTAATATGAGTGAAGAACGCGACTTGATTAATGCGGATTGTTGAGCAGGGTAACACTGTAAAATGTCCCTGCATAAGAACACTAGATAAAAGTAACTGTATTGATCTGGGGTTAAACGACCCCTTGCTCAATCATCGCATCGGCAACGCGACGAAAGCCGGCGATATTAGCACCTAGTATCAAATTACCATGCTGACCAAACTCATCGGCAGTCTCACTGGCGGTAACAAAAACACTTTTCATAATCTGTTGGAGCTGTTGATCCACTTGGGAAAATGTCCATTTTTGCATGCTGGCATTTTGTGCCATTTCCAGTTGGCTAGTCGCCACGCCACCGGCATTAGCCGCTTTACCTGGTCCATATGCTATTTGCGCATCAATAAATACATCAACCGCATCTTGAGTTGAAGGCATATTCGCCCCCTCACTGACCAACTGACAACCCTTTGCCATCAGCGATTCAGCATCGGCTTTAGTTAATTCATTTTGCGTAGCACAAGGGAAAGCGGCATCGGCGGCGTAACGCCATACGGCATGACCATCAGTCGGATAATCTGCTACTGGTGTATATTCTGCACCTGGATGGACTTCAAGATATTCAATAAGGCTACCTCGTTGCTGTTCTTTTATTTGTTTCACTAAGGCTAGATCAATTCCTTGGCTGTGGTAAATAGTACCAGCAGAATCACTGCAACTAATGGGAGTAGCCCCTATTTGATACAATTTTTCCATTGCGTAAATTGCCACATTACCTGCTCCGGAAACTAAACAACGTTTATCTTTTAAACTATCATCACGGGCATTGAGCATATAATCGGCGAAATAGACTGCGCCATATCCAGTGGCTTCTTTACGCACCAACGAACCTCCCCACAATAAACTCTTGCCAGTCAGCACACCTTCATAACGGCCTGTTAACCTTTTGTATTGGCCAAACAAGTAACCAATTTCACGCGCGCCCACGCCAATATCGCCAGCGGGTACATCTGTAGTAGGGCCAATGTGGCGGTAAAGCTCAGACATAAACGACTGACAAAAGCGCATAATTTCATTATCGCTACGTCCTTTAGGATCGAAATTAGCGCCGCCTTTTCCACCTCCAATAGGCAAGCCTGTTAACGCATTTTTAAAAATCTGTTCAAAGCCTAAGAACTTGATGATGCTGGCATTAACTGAAGGGTGAAATCTTAGCCCACCTTTATAAGGCCCAAGCGCAGAATTAAACTCAACACGGTAGCCTTTATTAACCTGAATATTGCCATTGTCATCAAGCCAAGGAACCCGAAACATAAGTTGGCGCTCCGGCTCAACAATGCGTTGAATAATTGCCTGACGCTGATAAATCACATTACTTTCCAGTACCGGCCCCAACGAGTCCAAGACTTCTTCAACGGCTTGATAAAATTCAGCCTGCGCCGGACTGCTATGTCTTAATTCCGTGATCGTTTTATGCGTATATGTCATCCATTATTACCTTGTTTTTATTAAGAATAATTCTCCGTCAAACGGATTCTAGTTACTGTATTTGGACATTGGCCGGGTAACGTGATGTTTTAAATCCCTGTGTACAGATCAAACACAGGGAAAAAACTGTATTACACCGTTGAATTAGAACGGGCTTATTTTTTGGCTAAATCGACTCAAATAGTCCATTTACTTTCGGATTACCTGCACTATTTCTACAGACTGTTGCCCACGTTGAGTGGGCCAATTAATACATTGCCCGGTTTTTAACCCCAATAATGCCGAGCCAATGGGGGCAAATATTGAAATGCTCTCTTGGTATTTGGCCATATCTGCAGGAAAACACAGGGTTTTAGTAAAGGTGCGGTCAGTTTCTAGCAGCTTAAACGTTACCTGACTGCCAATAGACACCACATCATTGGGCATATCTTTAGCGTCAACGATGTTCGCGCGAGCAAGTTCGTTTTCCAAACCCTCAACTAAATTGTCAGGTAAATTAGACATTTCGAGTTGATATTCCAATTCTTTCAAATCAGAGGTTGAAATCATAATTTCAGGTTGTTTTTCCATAATATTTTCTTTTAATGTAATGGATAAAAAGGGCTCAATTGAGCCCCCATTTAATCTTCTGTTTTTTGCTTCTCTTTACGCTTTCTACGTTTTTCTTTTAATGTGTTTTGTGGTTTTTTCTTTGCTTTATCTTTACTCATGGAATTCACCTTACTTCAAAAATTTCAATACGATTGACTGCATTAATACCATTGCAAAGGTTGATTACACCAAGGCCGCATCCTCCATTTAAATTAATAACTAAGCATTAAAATTCATAGGGTTGGTGGTTCACTGTAACAATTTCCCACTTTGTTTCGCCGTTAGAAGTCCTTATTTTTGCCATCTCACCACAACGTCGACCCAATAATTCAGTACCCATTAACGAAGTGAATGACACCATCCCTTTTGCAGGATTTGCTTTTTCACTTTCCACAATACGCAGCTTAAACTGCTCCTTTGATGTTGTGTTTTTAACCACTACGGTACTGCCTGCTCTCACCCTGCCTTCAAAACGAGAAATTCGGCTATCGCTAAACTCTATACGGTTCAATAGCAAACTCAGCGCTATTGGATCCATCAAAGTACGATGACTAGCTTCTTGAAATATAGGGTGTGAAGGACAAATTAAGGTTTTGCCAGACCTGAACATACGCATAAGCACGGCTAAATCTCCAACCGGACTAATAACTAAATTAAATTTATAAAGGGAATAAAACTAGACGCCGAGCGTAAGGAATACGCTCGGCTTAATTTGGTAAGGTGAGTTGACTACTCTGTTGGGTCTTACAGTTTTTAAACATGCTTTCCTCAAAGTTATGAGCTGATAATAGCCTGCTTAGAAATAAAAACAAGCCCTACATACAAGCCTATATTTAATACCTTGTGGTCATTATTGATATTACTTACCAGTAAAAGTACTAAAAAAATCTCTCGTGTTTTTAATGTCTAAGTAGCCAAAAATCCAACACATTTCTGCAGCATCAGAAAAGTCCAAACCACCACTTTCGACCGCAGTATTGTTATAACGACCGTCTTTGCCGTTATATTTTTCACCGATCTGTTTAGCCATTTTCCACAATGGGCCGGCGTTGTAATGAGTTAAGGCAGTTGTCCAATCACTGGCATCTTCATTGCGGAATCCTGGTGTGCCATTACCGGTGGCATTACCATCGGCTATTTTGTGGTAATCGCTATGTTGCTGCACATAACTTAGATCATCAGGGCTAGTGGAGTTTTCGTTCCAATCGCTGTGCTGCACAATATGGATACGCTGTTTGGTATCAATATCAGTATGGGAAAGCTGAATAGCTTTTAGCATATCAGCGGAAAAATCCGATTGTCCGGCTTCGGCAATCCAAATATCGCCGCCTTTTTCCAAAGTACTCTGTACTAAGGAAATGACTTTAGCCAAGGCTTTATCGCGCTGGGTATGGGCATTCGACCAATTATCACCAAAGGCCAGTGCAAACAACTCTGGCGCAGGTACGTACAGACCTTCTTGAATACCGTAAGCGCCGGCAACCCCATGATAATTCACATTGGCAAACTGAGGATCACGCAACATCGTCGCCACGGCGGCAATAGTATGAATATCATCAACATCGGTTTTGCTATCGAATTGGGATAATAATAGGTCTTTACTGGTATCAAATTTGCCCAACATTGAAGGGGTTGTTGCCTGCGTACTATCATCAATATTGGATACCGCGAGCACACAATTTACCGTAAGCAGGCACATAACAGTTAAGCAACTAACAAGACGTTTATTCATAGGGGGTCCTTTATGGTTTAAGCGTTAATTAAATCCACGTTTAATTAACCTGAACTCGGGATAATCAATATCAATAATGGAAAATACTATTGATAGTCTCATTTTCATAAAAAACAGAGAGTAAAATCACCCAACGTTAAATACTTTATTGACTGATAATACTCTGCTCAATAGTACATCCAGATAGGAATATCCGGAAATTAATACCCATTCAGCTACAAAAAATAAGAGCCAGCCGTGAAAGGTTACTACCCTACTACTTTTCACAAATTAAGATTGTATCCTGACTTTGAATAGGTAGAGTACGCCATTGACTTATTATCACACTTTCAGGTGCCCTATGGCTGGAGCCAGCTTACTCATGCTTTTAGATGACATTGCCGCATTGCTGGACGATGTCGCAATAATGACCAAAGTCGCCGCCAAAAAAACGGCGGGTGTCCTTGGTGATGATTTAGCCCTGAATGCCCAACAAGTCAGCGGCGTGCGGGCAGAACGTGAATTACCGGTGGTATGGGCAGTTGCTAAAGGGTCTTTACTCAATAAACTGATCCTCGTCCCAGTGGCACTGCTACTTAGCTATTTTTTACCTTGGTCCATTACGCCACTATTGGTAATGGGCGGTTTATTTTTATGCTTTGAAGGTGTGGAAAAAATCGTCCATAGTTTTAATCCGCAGGATAAAGAGTTACAGCACCAACAAAAACTCAATGCCCTCGCGGACCCCGAACTCAATTTGGTCAACTTTGAAAAGGACAAAATAAAAGGCGCCATCCGTACCGACTTTATTCTATCGGCGGAAATCATTGTTATCGCACTAGGTACCGTGAGTGCAGCTAGTATCCAATATCAAACCATTGTAGTCAGTGTGATTGCGCTATCCATGACTATTGGTGTTTACGGTTTGGTGGCAGCCATCGTCAAACTTGATGATATGGGATTATATTTAATCGAAAAAAATAGTCATGCGAAGGGTTCAAAAACCCTTACCCTGTTCGGTAAATCGCTGGTGGGTTTTGCCCCTATGCTAATGAAATTTTTAACTATTGCTGGCACCGCTGCGATGTTTTTAGTGGGGGGCGGCATACTCAGCCACAGTATCCCGTTTATTCATCACTTGCTGCCGAGTGTTAACGACTATCAAATGCTGGTAGACATGACATTCAATGCTGCTGTAGGGTTGATTGCAGGGGCCGCTATCCTTGCAATAACCAGTATGGGTAGCAAATTATTCAAGTCAAAAAATGCATAGATTGCATCTCGTCAATTATCTTACGCTTATCGCTATTTTTGTTGATATAAGTTGTAGAAATTTTCAAATTCAATGGCGGGGATAGGTTTAGACCATAAATATCCTTGGCCTAATTTACAGCCTAGTTCGGCTAATATGGGTAAGGTTTGTGGCTCTTCAACGCCTTCTGCCACCGTCGAAATATTCAGGCCATTAGCCATTTGTATAATGGCTTTAACGATGGTGAAGTTCTTTGGTTCCTGATGCATCATACTGACGAATGAACGATCAATTTTTAACGATTCTATATCAAAATTTTGCAGATAACCTAAACTGGAATACCCAGTACCAAAATCATCAATTGAAAGGTAAACGCCGCGATTTTTGATACTTTTCAATTGTCGAATAATACTACTCGAGTTTTCCATTAATAATGATTCGGTAAATTCTATTTCAATGGAATGGCCTGGCAGATTGTTATCGGCAAGCGCTTTATCTAGCCGCTGAACAATATTGCCTCGGCTAAACTGTAAAGGAGAGGCATTAATAGCGATTTTCAAATCTTCCATACCAACATCCCGCCATTGCGCTAATTGTTGACACGCCTCGCTAATAACCCAATTACCAATTTCAATGATCAAACCACTTCGCTCTGCTAATGGAATGAATTCAACCGGAGACACAATTCCTCGCTGGGGGTGATGCCATCGCAATAATGCTTCCGCCCCAACCAGTTTATTATTTTCTATTTCAAATTGCGGCTGATAATAGAGCTCTAATTGTTTCTCTTTAATGGCCAAGCGCATATCCGCAATGAGTTGCATCGAATCAATTTGTGACGCCTTTAACTCATCAGTATAAATACGATAATCATTCTTACCTTTTGCTTTACTGTGATACATCGCCATATCGGCTTTTTGACACAACATATCAAAAGTGATGCCATCATCTGGTGCAAAAGTTAAACCTATCGAACATGTACTGGTAATATCGTGATCAACAATAGTAATTAATTCATTAATTTGACGTAATACTTTACGGGCAATTGCTTTTGCCTCTGTGCGTTTTGCTAATCCTGGCAGCAACAGTAGAAACTCATCGCCTCCTAATCGACATATGGTATCTGACTTACGTACCAGTTTTTTAAGTTTACATGCCAACGCTTTTAAATATTTATCACCTATATCATGACCTAACGTATCGTTAATATGTTTAAAGTCATCTAAATCAATAAACATGACACATATCATTTTATTCTCTCGCAATGCATGTTTCATCGCATAGTCAAAATGTATTTTAGATAACGTTCGATTCGCAAGACCAGTTAAAGCATCGTAATGCACCAGCTTTTCGATTTCTGTCTGTGATTTACTTACCCGTAAATTTTCTTTCGCTAAACTGAGTAACGTTTGCTTCAAATCGCTAGCAATGAGCCACACAGGAAAGCTAGTGATGAAGAGCAATAGTATGACTGTAGACGTTGAAACATAATTTGTGCCGTCCGGAATGTTGATGAAAATACCCGCTTCATTGACGTAACCAAGCGCTAAAACATTAAGCACAACAACAACAAATAAACCAATAAATGTAGAAATACTACCACTTAGAATGGCAACAATGAAAACCGCGGGAAAGGCCAGAACGACTTCATCTTTAACCCCTTCGCCTATCCACATAATATAAAGCAAAGTGACCGTTAGTAGGATAGATAAGAGTTTGCCACCTAATTCGAGTCGGCCCTTTTGGGCTAATAAATAAACTGAAGTTAATAACACGCTTAAAATAATTAAAATGGTACCGCGGGTTACATCTCCGACAATAAATCGCTGTAGCGTCCCACATAAGACAGCTATTTCAGTCGCGAAAAATATTTGAATTAAACGACTGCCATGAAAATCATTATTATCCGTCAGTTGTATATTAGGTTGAGTCTTCAACTTTTCCTCTCTTTAAGTTACAACAGCTTGTACTCAATAAAACCACAAATACGCGCAAAACTTTACATACAACTGCCAATTACAATCATACATCGATCTAATAATTCAAAACTAGATTGTCATAAATTAATTTTAACTACTAGATTTTATTGAATTTTTTATTTTTACACTTGAATAAAATAATTAACAAAATTGATTTATAGATTACTTTTTATGTATAAAAATCATTTCAAATATTGGAAGGTATAGATAGGAGTAACAATAACAACGAGGTTTATTACGGTTGTTACCTAGTTTAGTGATGCAATAAAGTCAGTTTACTGGCGTAGCGATTATATTGTTCATCGGTATCGGAATGACGTTTGGCTAAACTTAAGTTTTTACGAGTTGCGCTAAGTTTACCCATTTGTGAATAGGTCCGCGCCAAAGAAAAATAAAACTGATGTTCTTTACTTTCCAAGCGAATAGCCCGTCGATAATGCTTGGTGGCCTGCCGCCAGTCACGATTTTGGTAGGCTAGTTCACCTAAATAGTAATGATAATAAGGGTTATCTTGACGACGGCGCTCAATCTTAGCGCGAATATCGTGGGCATCTGACTTACGCTTAGTGATGTCATACAATATTGCTAAATTATCTAGTACATTTAGACTATCACTGTCCATTATCAACGCGGCTTTGTATACCTCTTCAGCCCAATCGCTATGTCCACTAATGCGATACAACACCCCCATATTACTCCAACTGGGGATATAATCTGGGGCCAACATTAATGCTTGGCGAAAATAGCGATAGGCTAATGTATAATCATTTTCAATCATCGCCATCGCGCCTTTATTGTTGTAAAACATTGTCGTAGCCAAAGCCTTACTTACAAGCGTCTTCGAAAAGCGCCCGCTGGTGAAGGAATCGTTAAAATCAACTAACACACCTTTATCGTTGGCATCCACTTTAACCCGTAAATTTACATGGCCATTAATAAAACTGTAACCTTGGCGTATATCCCAAAACTCAGGAATAAGCACATCTTGTAACTCTGACTGTAGGCCAACAAAATCGGCCATGGCATAAGCTAAAATTGACATCGACAAGCAATTGGCTGTGTGTAGATTAAAGGTTTCACTAGCGGTGCTATTGGCATCAGTGGCATAGAGTAAATTTATTTTTTGCGGGTTAAATAACTGCGCCACCAATTCGCGTAAGCGTACTGACTTATCTTTGTAGATCATGATGTTTTGTTGAAGGTAATCAACGACAGGTTGGTTTAACGCAAAAAGTTCGTCTTGAGTTTCAATGATTTTCTGATCATAGCCAGGAAAACCTTCATCATGGATATAGGCATCTGGCGATAAGCTTACCTGCCCATTACTTTGACAAGCACCGAGCCCAGTGGAAATAATCAAAACCAATAAACACTTTTGCCACACAATGTTAACCTCTATCTATTGGTTAAAATATAGACACAATTTACTTAAATTTCATTGCATCTGTGACTATTTTAAAAATTTAGCCCTAACTTCCATAATCAAAATTGCTGCAACTGTAATAAAACGGTCATCCTAACCAAGCACAATAGCTTTTATTAACAATGCCATTAGGTTTGAAAACCGCGCCATGATGTATAGCGAACTACAACAAATTTTAATCAATGAATCGGTAACCTCTCTCTACCAGCCCATCATAGATAAATACACCGGTGACATTTTTGCCTATGAAGCATTGAGTCGAGGACCGTCGAATAGCGTATTGCATTCGCCTATTCAATTGTTTGAACAAGCTCATCAGCACAACTTACTCAATGAAGTAGAAAAACTCTGTCGGCAGCAGGCGATAAAAGGATATGTAAAACAACAATTGCCGGGGAAACTGTTTATTAATATTTCCCCGGAAGCGCTCGTTCACGATAACCATCAGAAAGGTAAAACACTGGAGTTGTTGAAGACCCTCGGCTTAAGTACCAGTCAAATTGTCATCGAACTCACTGAACAATATCCGGGCACGGATGAAAAAATCACCTTAAATGCGTTGAAATATTATCAGGAAATGGGCTTTGCAATTGCCCTTGACGATTTAGGTGCTGGCTATTCTTCACTAAGATTGTGGTCACAAGTTAAACCTGAATTTGTCAAAATCGACCGCCACTTTATTGAAAATATTGACGCCGATGCCACTAAGCAAGAATTTGTGCGTTCTTTTGTTGAAATTGCCCAATCAATGCAATGTAAGGTGATCGCCGAGGGCATAGAAACCGAAGCCGAATTTGAATACCTGTGTAAGCTCAAGATAGACTATTTACAAGGTTATTACTTCAGTCGACCACAAGCGGTTCCACCTACGGCGATTCGGCTTAACCGCTCTAATCGCGCGATTATCGATAAAACCGATATTAACGCCCGTTGTCTTGCAGTTCATAGCGTACACGTTGCTGATACTGAAAATACCGAGGCCGTAGTACAGCTGTTTCAAAATCGCCCTAATATCAACTCCATCGCTGTGTTAAATGGTAAAAACATCACTGGTATAGTTTATCGAGCGGCATTATTAGGTTTATTCAGTAAACCATTTGGTCGAGACTTATATAGCAAAGCGCCCGTTAAAAATGTAATGGAACGCAAACCATTAATGGTGGATGCCGATCTCAGTATTGAACAGGTTAGTCGTTTGGTCACCTCTCGAGCTCGCTACCACCAAGAAGATGACTTCGTTATTAGCAAAAACAATATCTTTATCGGCATAGGTCATGTGGTAGATTTATTGCGTCAAATAACAGAACTACAAATTAAACAAGCCCGACATGCTAACCCGCTGACACAATTACCGGGATTGGTACCCATTAATGACTGCATGGATAAACTCATCGCCAAGCAAGTTCCCTTTGTTGTTACTCACTTTGATATTGATCACTTCAAACCCTTTAACGATGTCTATGGCTTCGCTAAGGGTGATGAAATCATTTTGGCGTTAGGTCAAAGCTTACAAAAATATGCCTTGGATGCTTTAGACACCGTAGGCCATATTGGTGGTGATGACTTCATCGTGCTGTGGTGTAGCGTTGACTGGCAAGAGCGCGTTAATCGCATTGTTGAAAACTTCAGCAATATCGTCTCGGATCTATATTTAGCAGAACATAAAACAGCTGGTGGTTTTAATTGTAAAGATCGCTATAACTGTGACCGTTTTGTACCACTCACCACAATTTCTGTTGCCGCATTAGAAATTGCGACTCCCATTGTCACCAATGCCTTTGAAATATCCAGCTACTTGTCACCCCTTAAACACGCAGCTAAACAATGGCAGGGCCATTCGCTTGCACTCAATACGGCCGAAGAAGTGTGCAGTATGGGTATGACACAACAGAACTTAAGCTACAGTGCCCAGCCGGCCATTTCCTAAGCCCACTGCGTTGAAATAATAAAGCCACCGAAAGGTGGCTTTATTGAAAAATACTAAAAAAAAAGATTAATCTTCTTTATGTAAATGCACATCCATTTGTGGGAACGGAATACTGATCCCTTCTTCGTCAAAGCGCAGTTTTACGGTTTCATGAGTTGCAAAATACACCGGCCAATAATCGCCAGAGTTCACCCATGGGCGAACCACAAAATTCACGCTGTTATCACCTAGCTCAGAAACGGCAATAGTTACCGCAGGATCTTTAAGTACCCGCTCATCTTTAGCGATAATATCTTCAAGCAACTTTTTAGCTTTGAGTAAATCATCACCATAACCAATACCAAAAACCATATCGACACGGCGCGTTGGCTTAGCTGAGTAATTAGTAATATTGCCGCCATAAATGTTGCCATTAGGGACAATCACTTCTTTATTATCGCCGGTACGAATGATTGTGGTAAAAATACCAATTCCTTCAACAATCCCAGAAGTTCCACCCGCTTCAACGAAATCTCCTGCTTTGAAAGGTCTAAATACCAATAACATTACCCCCGCTGCAAAGTTTTGTAGCGACCCCTGCAATGACAGGCCTATGGCCAATCCAGCGGCAGCTAATAGTGCAACTAATGAAGTGGTATCTACCCCTAATTGATTTAACGAGGCGACAATCACAAACAACAGTAACACCGAGTGGGCTATGCCTTGAATGAATGCGACTAGCATGGCGTCATACTTGGCTTTAACCAGCAGTTTGCCTAGTATTCCCGAAATTATCCCAACAATAATTTTACCAACAATATAGATGACAATAGCCAAGGCAATATTAATCGCCCAAGGAATGGCATAGGTATCAATTAACTTACTAATTTCTTCCGGTTCGAACATGCTTTATCTCCATTACATAGCGGTTCTGTGTTTAATAAAAATTTTAAAAGGGATTTACACCAAATAGGCGACTAACTCATTTTAGCCAGCCAGCTTAAGGGCATTATTTTAATAGCATAATACATCCAAGCCCATGGCCACTTAGGCACATATGCATTGGCCTTTTCTGACTCAACAGCCTTTATAATAGCCCGACATCCCATTTTTGTATCTACAATAAAAGGCACTTTCTTCACTTTTTCATTAATTTCACTGCGAATAAAACCGGGATGAATAGTAGTGACTTTTATAGGTGTGCCCAATACATCGACTCGAATCCCCTCACTTAAGGTAGATAAACCAGCTTTAGTCGCCGCGTACACGGTCAACGCTCGGCGAAAACCCCGCAGTGCACTAAACGAAGAGATGGTGGCCAAGTGCCCTGAATTTTGTTGTCTAAAAATTGTCATGGCCGCTTCGCATTGAGCCAGCGCCGCTACAAAATTAGTCATGGCCGTTTGTTTGTTGGCTTCAAAGTAGCCGGTACCAATTGAAGCTCCTTTACCCATGCCGGCATTGATAATAATCCGATCTAACTGACCAAACTCTGTGGCAAATTCATTAAAAACCCGAAACACCTCATCATGCTCATTCACATCCAATGACTTAATACTAACGGTAATGTTGGGGAAATCTTGTGTGAGCTCTTGTTTAAGCGTTTGTAGATTGTCTAATCGCCTTGCACATAGAGCTAAATTCCGCCCCTTGGCGGCAAACTGACGAGCCATTTCTCGCCCTAAGCCAGAACTAGCGCCGGTAATTAAAATATTTTTTCTAAGCATCAAAACGACTTATCCAACCTTTAATTCACTATTTAATATAGTAAAAATAACTGTCCCATTACCTTTAAATATTTAATACATTTTCGGTGTATGATTATCCATAACGCAGCAATTTCGCCCTTGAGACTTGGCTTTATACAACGCCTCATCAGCACGTTTAAACACTTCGTCAAATTGTTGGTCAGGTTCAATAATAGCTAAACCAAAGCTGGCGGTTATCGATAATTTTGCGCGCATAGGAAAGTGCAACTCGCTAATTTGTTGACGAATTTTCTCTGCCATTATTATTAGCGCAGTACCTTCTGTTTGCGGACATAACAACACAAACTCTTCACCGCCCCAACGGGCCACTGTATCAATACTACGGGTAGATTCACGCAATAATGCGCCGATCATACTCAATACTTGATCACCGACGTCATGACCGAAAATATCATTCACACATTTAAAATGATCGATATCCACCACCACCACACCCATCACGTCATCGTTAACTCGCTTTTCAATGAAGTCGGATACACGCTCCTGTAATCCATAGCGATTATAAGTACTGGTTAAGGCATCAGTTTTTGACAAATTTTTATACAGCTCGGATTCACTTTTTAATTCCCGAGCATAATTAGACATTTCGTTAAGACGTTCTCTGTCTTGTTTAGCATGCCTATAGTAAACATTAAACTGATAAGCGACTCTGGCAGCGATCCCCACCATCCATAACACTAAAATCCCTAAATACCAGTGCTGCTGGGTAATATAAGCGCCAATAAATTTAAAATGTTCTATTTCGATTCGATGTTTGCCATAGGGAACTTCTTTATTATCGCCAAAATCTATTCCAATGGTCGTTAAACGATCAATTTGTGGTCTACCGTGACTACGCGGTACATCAAATTGACTAACCCACCAGTCTGCTAATTTGAATTCACTTAAATCAAACGCCAGCGGCAAATCAAAATCAGCGCGGCGGATAGTAATTTGCATAAATTGTGTGCTGTTGTGGTCACTGCTGTTACTAATGACAGGGTCAAAGTTACGCGCAAATAAACGCATAGTGGAAGCTGGTCCTGAATAATGAAAGTGAAAGGCAATTTGATCAAATTGACTAAAATCGATACCCGCACTCCAATCAGAATCACTGCTTGAAAATGAAATACCAAAACCACAATTAGGTGCGCTTGCGCCTACACGCACATCACATTCCCACAGTGAATACTCAGTATTCAGCCATTGAGCAGTGCTTTTACCACCAGAGTCTGCATCGGCATTGCTAAATGCCCAGCTAGTACTGTTGGGTAGCAACAGTACTTCTCGTTTTGGCAGATACGGATAGATAACCAACGCGACTACGGTAAACACAAGGGCAAGCAAATATAACCAGTTAAATTGCCTATCATTCAAACGTATTTGCTCCTTAAATATTCATTACCAGTAAGTTGCCATTAAAGACTAGGCTATATATTCGAAAATACCCCATAATCTCAACCAAAGCATTTAGGTTAACAATTGATATTAATGAAAAATAGTCCCATGCACTTGATTACAATATGACTTTTCTAGGAGCCTAAGGGTAACATTTATTACACTTCGATGAAGCGCTATAAAATGATTGTCAGAACGGTTAATTTAGCCTATATAGCAGTGCAGTTTTTAAATGAAAAAAATGCTTCCATTCGGAGCATGATTACTGGGATTAACCGCAATGTATAAGTCATCAAGCTTACCAACTAATTTTATTCATTTACTTTCCACGTTGTTGCGCAGCCCCAGTGTGGTCAGTGCCGAACATTCCTTTTTCCGAGTATTACAACGTGAGCTAGAAGAACGTGGTGCGACGGTAACTTGGTATGAGGGAGTACTTGTAGCACAAGGCAAAAAGCCAAATAGTCTATACCTCTCCGCACACATTGATCGCCATGGCTTAATCTGCACCGGCCCCAATGAATTTCAGTATGCCGCGTTTGTCGCTGGTGCACGCTCTGATTTACTCGGCAATTCCGTCGGCGAGGAACTTATGCGTAAAATAGTCGACCGCTTTGAAGGCGAACAGGTCTATGCCTATGAGCCTTGGTCTGGTGCTTATCGCGGCAAAGGCAAAATTAAAAATGCGCATATTTGTGATTTTCGCAATAACTTGATCTTTGAGTTGGTGGGGCTAGAACATTTAGTGGCAGGTACGCCGGTGGCCTTCTTGGATAACCTCAACGTTACTGACGAGGCGTTGATTGGTCAGTTGGATAATGTGTTAACTGCCGCGGCGCTAGTGTATTTGTTTGAGCTAGGTTATGAAGGTACTGCATTTTTCACCGCGCAGGAAGAAGCAGGAAAAAGCTGGCGTTATTTACTCGAATGGTTCCGCCGCTTTGGAGGCTCAACCAACCAACTAATTGTGGTGGATACCAGCCCTTACCCCGACTTTGAAACTGCCGGCAAACAACATTTAGTCTTACGTAATAAAGACGCTAACGCGTCCTTTAATCAACCATTAACGCAAAAATTGTCGACGCTATGCCAGCAGTTGGATTTTCGTATTCAGTTTAAAGACGAGTATGTTGAACAGCGTAATGCGCAGTTGGAAAAAGATGGTGAAGCGACGATGTCTTTAGGCTCAACAGAATTAGGTAGAATAGTGGCAGCCTCTAACGGTTTGGTGGATGGCACTACATTACAGATACCCACTTCCGGCTATCACACCATGTCAGAGACCGCGCCGTTATTTTGCGTAGCGGCCTTCTTACAGGTATTACAACACTTGGCTGAGATTGCCTAAAGTAGTAATTGTGGATCGAGGGTCGTTAATCAAAGGATTAACGACCCTTATTCTCTTAAGCCAAATTATCGCGCATCTAAACGGCGTTTAAACTCGCCAATAATAAGATCATATAATTCAGTATCGAGAATTTTATCTTCCACACCGGATTCCAATGATGGGTTGTCATTGACCTCAATGATATACACGCCATCAGCGGTTTCTTTCAAATCCACACCATATAAACCATTACCGATCTTACGGGTAGCATTCACCGCAGCTTTAATTACCGGCTTAGGCACTTCAAAGGTAGGAATAGCATCAAAGCCGCCGGATTGAGTACCTGTGGCGGAGTGGTTATAAATCTGCCAATGATTTTTCACCATATAGTAACGGCAAGCATAAATGGCCTGACCATTTAACACCCCAATTCGCCAATCATATTTAGTCGGTAAAAACTCCTGGGCGAGTAACAACGCACTGCCTTTGAACATGTCTTTTAATTCAGCGACTAGCTCTTCTTTGGTTTTGACCTTTTTCACACCAACGGAAAACGAACCATCGGGAATTTTCAAAACAATAGGTAACGACAAGTCTTCAATCAAACTGTCCACATTAGCAATATCATCTTTGGTCAAAATGCGCGTTTTTGGCGTAGCAATACCTTGAGTTTCTAGCAACTGGGCTAAATAGATTTTATTAGTACAGCGCAAAATAGAATCCGGGTCATCCATTACCACCAATCCAGAGGCTTCCGCTAAGCGCGCGAATTTATAGGTATAGTGGGTTACTGAGGTAGTAGTGCGAATGAATAACGCATCGTACTCAGGTAATTTACCTAAATCTTTACGAGTAATAGTTTCGGCCATAATCCCTTGGCGTTTCGCCGCGGCAATAAAACGTTTTATCGCTGTGGGGTTACTCGGAGGGAAACGTTCTTCGTCGTCCACCAAAATCGCCATATCATAACGATAGGCTTTTTGAGTTTTCGCTTTACGCCAAATAAGTCGACTATAGTTATCTAACGCCGTGGCAAATTGGGTTTGCTGTTCTTCATTGAGGGTGTTCAACCCCGGAGTTTCAATGTTCGATAAGCGCCAGCTGCCTTTTAATTGGAAAGTAATTTTTAGGATCGGCACCGGCAATTGCTCAAATACCTGACGCGTTACATCGGCCACAGTGTTATCTTCATGGGCGCCAAAATATGACCATAAGGTGACTTCAGTGGCGGTACCGGCTTTAGCTGTCAGCTTTTGTTGGCTGTCCACATTCAACACACCTAACCAAATGCGTCGGGACAAATCACGCAAATGTTTTACTGCAGGCACCACTTGATGACCGCGCGCTTCGGCCAAAAGTGAACAATAATAACCTGTACTCAAATAATTATATTGACGGCACAGATTAATCACTTTAAAACGCTCTTTTGATACCGGTTGCGCCAAGTAATCTTTTGCTAAAATTACATTGTCGGACGGATAGTATGCTGCCCAATCTGCAGCGCTTTCGATAACAATTTTAAGTTGTGTCATTTAGGGTAAAACCAACCAGCTATAAAGCCTCTATAAGGTGCGCAAGTGTGACAAAATTATTCGACTTAGCAAGTATTATTTATGCCCAATAACATGCCCCGTTTGGCGACGTTAAATGACCTGCCAGCCCTTGTAGAACTGGAGCGTACTTGCTTTAGTGTAGACCGTTTAAGTCAACGTAGCTTTCGATATTTTTTAACTAAAAGTAGTGCGGAGATCTATGTCGTCGGTAAACCAGCCATTGCTTATGGATTGGTGCTGTTCCATAAAGGTACCTCATTGGCACGTATTTATTCATTAGCAGTGCACCCGCAGCAGCAGGGCAAAGGATTAGCCAGAAAAATTGTTAGCGCATTGGAATCGTCGGCATTGGAGCATTTGGCGTTATTTATTCGCCTAGAAGTGGCTGTGGATAATGAACCGGCAAAAGCACTGTATGACCGTATGGACTACAAACCCATCCAAAAATTGCATCATTACTATGAAGACGGCAATGACGGTATTCGTATGGAAAAACGCCTGCAGATCGTCAAAGCCAAACCAAAGAATTTGCCATTTTATGCGCAAACTACTGATTTTACTTGCGGCCCGGCTGCACTATTAATGGCCGCTAAACATTTACGTCCATCAACGCCACTGAATCAAATTGAAGAACTCAATATTTGGCGCGAAGCCACCACGGTATTTATGACCACTGGTCATGGCGGTACGTCGCCCTATGGTTTGGCATTAGCAGCAAAGTCTCGGCAATTTGATGTCAGATTGATGGTGTCCAATACTAATGCGCCCTTTATTGATAGCGTACGCAATGAAGAGAAAAAGGCCGTCATTGAACTGATCCATGAAGATTTTTTGCAACAAGTTAAAGCGCAAAAAATTAGTATCAATCCCTTTCCGAAAGGGATTGAAGAACTCAAACAGGCTTTGCAACAGGGCGAGCAAGTTATTTTGCTCATCAGCACCTACCGCCTTAATCATTGCAAGGAACCCCATTGGATATGGTTAGTACATATAGACGAAAACTACGCTTACTTTAATGACCCCGATGGCGGTGATGAACAATGGAAATCGCCCATGGATGCCATCTATATTCCGGTGCCACTTTACGATTTTGAAAAAATGATCAAATACGGCAAAAAACAATATAAAGCGGCAATTTTGATTAGCTAAAGACACTTTAATGACTATTTAAAACTTTAGCCATCACCCCAAACTGAGATGAGTAAACATACCCTAGCGGGTATGTTTACGTTCATCGCGGCCCCCGCGTTGTTTGCTTGCGGGTCGGTTGTGACTTTCCACTTTACGACGTACTGCTGCTGGCGGTTTACTATTGGCAACCTGTCGTTCTTTGTATTGGTGCTGCTCATATTGTCTCTGTGGCCGCTCCTCGACTTTAACCCGCGGCGCTTCCTTCACGGTTGAATATTCCCGCGTTTGCTGTAACTGCCTAGGTTGTTCACGTTGTACATTCGGCGTTGATGAAGGCACTGACTGAACAACCGCCGGAGCCTGTTTTACTTCATTATCTAAGTGACGTTGCAGATCCCGTTTTTCGGCAATGGGCAACGAAGCATGCTTATCATATTGACGTTGTTGTTTTTCAACCACCTGAGGCTGATTATCACGTTTTTGCAGACCACCATCCCTATGCTGCCGTTTTAGTTTCTGTTGCACATTGTGTAATTGTTGTTGATCACGGCGCTGATCCTTCAAGATACGTTTTTCAAATTTATCAGCCCGCTCAAAACGCTGTTGCCGACTTTTAATTATTTGCACCGGCTCATTACCACGACGCACTTTATTTTCAACAATCTTCACCTGACGGTGATGAGGTTGCACATAATCATATTTCACGCTGCGACGGTGCTTAGGATTATGCTGCCAACGGGAATATTCCTTGGTCCTTAACACCTTGCGATGGTAATCATGGGTTGCATAATTACGATGATGATAATTCACCACCACATGATGTTGATGCCATGCAAAGCCACCGAAATAAAAACCGCTACTGATGAAAAAACTCGGGCTCCAATAAAAACCATTGTGCCAGCGATAATGAGCTGGCTGGTGCCAATAGTAAGGCTGATAGGCACTCCACCACCAATCACCATAAACCACGCGAGTATCGTAATAAGGCACATACACCACTTCTTTTTGCACGGTTTGGATGACAATATTATCTTGTTCGCGCTCTACCTCAATATACTCATTATTAGTTAGCGAACCTTGTGCATAGGCTTTTTCACGCAAGTCCTGCACGCTAGCCAATACCTGTTCTTCGTTGGCTAAAAATGCATCCCCGAGCTTTTGTAACCAGCTCAGATCATCGCTTAAATTTTGTAACACCTCTTTAAAAGGCACTAAGGCTATGACGCTCGGATCCCAATCCATATCTTCGGCTTGAGATAATGCCCCATTGGCATCTAAATCAGCGTGATTTTTCCGCCATCGAGCTGCCTGTACAACTTCTAAAGGATAGGTAGAGGCCACTAAAATATGTGAAAGCAACGTATCCGGATACAAAGCAATGGGCGCTAATATTTGATCAAGCTCAGCCTGATTAAGCACCACCGCTTCTTCAATAGATTGAGCGAATGATTGCTCGTCCGACTGCTCAATTGTTTGTCCAAAATCGTCTTGCCCATTTTGCTGAGCAATAACAGGAATAGAAATTGACAAGCTGGCGGACACGCCCAATAACAACATGGCTTTAACAAGCTGATTGCGGGATAACACGGCAGAATTTTTCATCACATTGTCCTTGTTGAATATTGGCAAGATGTAGCACCCATACCAATAAGATAATATTAGTTATAGTGTGATGAGCCTTAACCGCGGCTGAATTAAGCCTGAAAGCCCAATTTATTATTTAACTTTGCCCTCAGGCGCTTTAATATTTGTTAAAAAAGGAAGCTTGAATCGATCAATGGGATCCCGAACAAAACGTTCCCTTTATAAAAATCAAAGGATAACCATGTCTCTGATGGCTAATTTCAAGTTGATGGCAGAATACAATCGAGCCATGAATCGCAATGTTTATCATGCTGCTTCGACGTTGACTCCGCTAGAGCTGAGCAAAAACCAATCTGCTTTTTTCGGTTCCATTATTAATACCCTCAATCATATACTGGTTGGCGATACAATTTGGCTACAACGTTTTGCTCACCATACAACAGCTTTTCCATCGCTAGATTATGTACTCGGATTACTAACACCAGCGACACTGGATACTGTTCTCTATACAGATTTTGCTGAGCTTAAAGCTAAGCGTGAAAAGATGGATGACGTGATCGTCTCGTTTATCTTAGAACTCACTAATGACGTGGTCGCAGAGCCATTGTTGTATACCAATACTAGAGGTTTAGATTTTAAAAAGAATTTTGGCCATGTACTGCAACATTTTTTTAATCACCAAACCCACCACAGGGGCCAAGTGTCCACACTGTTATATCAGCAAGGTATTGATGTTGGGGTGACTGATTTACTGGTTTATGTTACTGATGTTGAATGAAGGTATTACAACATCAGTAACAACCTCCAACCTATTATATCAACAGTGCTAACGCACCATATAAGCCTGAAATACCACCCAATGCAGGACGGTCTATCACTTTATTCAATGGTTGCGGCGAACATAAATAACGATTTAACGACGTTTCGGTAAGCTCAATCACTCTTGCTAACATACCGTCTTTAGCCATGACTCCGCCGCCAAGAATAATTTTCTGTGGGCTTAAGGTCAGTAGTAAGTTGTGACACATTTGCGCCAAGGCTTCTGCCGCCACTTGCCATGCCTGATGATCATCCGCCAAAGTTTCCGCAGGCTGCTGCCAAATAGTCTTAATCGCACTACCTGACGCTAAGCCTTCAACACAACTGTTATGGTAAGGACAAGCGCATTTAACACTATGACTATTAGGCACTTGCATATGGCCAATTTCTGGATGTACTAAACCATGCAGAGGTTTGCCGTTAATCACCACCCCACCACCTACACCGGTACCAATAGTCACGTAAACACTAACATCCGTACCTTGAGATGCGCCCCAGCGATATTCGGCCAAGGCAGCGGCATTAACATCGGTTTCAATTATCACTTCGCAATCTAGCGCATCTGCTAAACGATTTTTAATCGGCGTCCATTGCCAACCGGGTTTCGGCGTTTCGGTAATCGAGCCAAAATGTTCTGATTGTGGATCTAAATCCAAAGGCCCAAAACAGGCTAAACCGAGTTGTTTAAAGTCGCGGCCTTGTTGGCGCTGCTGCATAAAAAACGCCACCACATTGCTGAGAGTAGTTTCCACATCGTCGGTAGCAACGCGGCTATCCTCGATGATATTGCGCTGCTCATCCATGATCGCACAGTTAAATTTGGTGCCACCGGCTTCTATTACGGCGTAAAAATTAGTCATTGTCTTTAATCGATTTAATTATGGCGCTAGTGGATACGCCGTCTTCAAAATTCAGCACCAGTACCTCACCGCCGTTGGCCCAGACTTCCTTACTACCGGCAATATCTTCGGCTTTATAATCACCACCTTTGACTAGAATATCTGGCAACATTTCAGCAATCACCCGTTGTGGGGTGTCTTCTTCAAAACAAAAAACCCAATCTACCGAGGCTAAACCGGCTAACACCGACATCCGACGTTGCACGCCATTAACCGGACGTCCTGGGCCTTTTAAGCCTCTTACCGAGGCATCGCTATTGACCGCGACGATTAACCGTTCGCCCAACTTTTTGGCATTTTGCAGATAAGACACATGACCAGCGTGCAAAATATCAAAGCAGCCATTGGTCATCACTACTTTTTCACCACGTAATTTTGCGGCGGTAATCGCCATATGCAATTGTTGTTCGGTCATCACCCCACGGCCAATTTCGGTTTCTTGGGATACTGCTAACGCCAGTTCATTAATACTCACCGTCGACGTACCCAATTTACCCACCACCACACCGGCAGCGGCATTGGCTAAAGCACAAGCATCTTGCCACTGTGCACCAGCCGCAAAAGCGGCAGCTAGCGTCGCAATTACCGTATCACCAGCACCGGTAACATCGTAAACTTCCTTGGCTTTAGCGGGTAAATGAAACTCGGGTTGCTGAGGGCGAATTAAGGTCATGCCTTTTTCCGAACGAGTGATCAGCATGGCGTCCAAACCCAATTGCACTGCCATTTTTTGTGCGCTATCAACAATGTCCTGCTCGGTATCCACATTTTTGGCCACCATAGAAAACTCGGCCATGTTGGGCGTTAATAATGAAGCACCACGATATTTATTAAAGTCGTGACCTTTAGGATCAACTATCACCGGAATGTTCTGATGTTTTGCCGCTTGAATTAACGATTGCACATCACTTAAGCAGCCTTTGGCATAATCAGACAAAATAACCGCATCTACATGTTCGAGCTGCTGGGCAAAGTTTTTATTCAGGGCATTTTTATCGACTGCGCTAAAATCCTGCTCAAAATCCAATCGGATCAATTGCTGATTTCGGCTGATTACCCGTAGTTTAGTAATAGTCTCAAAACCGGGCAGACGTACAAAATCACAGGTTATGCCTAAACCACCAAGCTGAGTTGACAAGGTTTCTGCAGCTTCATCATCACCAGTTAAGCCCATCAAGGTTACTTGGGCCCCTAAGGCAGCGACGTTTAAAGCGACGTTAGCCGCGCCACCGGGACGATCTTCGGTATTGTTAATTTTAACTACCGGTACTGGCGCTTCAGGGGAAATTCGACCGGTAGGACCAATCCAGTAGCGGTCGAGCATAATATCGCCTACCACCAGAATATGTGCGCGGGAAAAGTCAGGTAACTGCATAGCGACCAAGTATCCTTATCTATATTTTGTTTTGTTAGTTGCAAATACAACTTAATGGGCAGAAGTGTAGCAGCAATTAGAGTGCGGGTTAATCGCAAGAAATTGATTATTGAAAAGATTAATAGTGCGAATTGAGTCCAAGCTGAAACTCGCATTAGTCAGTGGCTTAGGTATACAATGCGCGCAAATTATTTGCCGTGGATCTATTTTGCATATTCGTCAACCTGCCTTCGAATGGTCATTTTTATTGCCCAAGTACTGGTTAACTTGGATCGGTATTGCCTTTATGTATTGTATTTCATGGCTGCCTTATAAACTTCAAATTGTACTAGGTCGACTATTGGGAAAAGTACTAGGTAAAGTCGCCAAAAGCCGTATGAAAGTCGGAAAGCGTAACTTAGAATTATGCTTTCCCGATATGCCCGAAGGCGAGCGCGAAACTCTACTTAAAAAGAATATGGAGTCAGCTGGCATTGCCTTGTTGGAAACAGGCATGGGCTGGTGGTGGCCAGACTGGCGGGTGAAAAAGCGATCTAAAACAGCAGGATTTGAGCATGTCGAGGCCATCTTAGCCAAAGGCAAAGGCGTATTTGGTATTGCCATTCACAATATGAATTTAGAAATGAATTGCCGCGTGATGGGCTTAACCCATCCTTCTATTGTTTTTTATCGTCGTCATAACAACCCCGTTATGGAATATTTTCAATACCGTGGGCGCGCGCGTTCTAACAAGTACCTGATCCATAAGCGTGGCGTTAAAGATATGCTGCAATCCTTAGATTCTGGCGAGTTTTGTATGTATCTGCCCGATCAAGATTTTGGCCCCAAACGCTGTGAATTTGTGCCGTTGTTTGCAGTGCCAGATACCGCCACTACTACTGGCACCTTATTGTTTGCTGAAAACGCAAACTGCGAGTCAGTATTTGTACTGCCATTGCGCACCGAAGACGGCTATGTGGTAAAAATAATGCCGGGTTTAGACAACTTTCCATCAGGCGATCACCGTAACGATGTCACTCGTCTGAATAAAAAAATTGAAGAAATGATCATGCAAGCGCCAGAGCAATATTTGTGGATGCATAAGCGATTTAAAACTCGCCCTCATGACAATCCCAGCGCATTGTACTAAGGTTAGCAGATACAGGATGAGTAGGCGCAGATAAATAATGTCATCTGATTTTAAATTTTGGGCAAAACACATTGGTTTAGGCTTGGGCTTAATTGTCGTGGCCATACTGATTATTGTTTTGTACAACAAAAATTTTAACAGTTCAGTACCCGAAGGCGGTGAAAAAAAAGAAAAGTTAGGGGATAATATGTCCCGTGTCTATGCCGCCAGCCGTATGTCCTCCACTGAACCCATTGAAGAGAAAAAAGGCGACTTTGTTCTTGATGTCAATATGTCTGAGGAAGACTTACAACAGCGTCTACGTAGCATGGAGAGCTTACAAAGTCCGGTATCGGGTCGTTGGGTTGGTGAGCATAAATTTCGTACTTTTAAAGCCGGTAGTACCTTAAGAGAATCCATATCGAACTATGCACAAAAAGAAGGTATGCAGGTGATTTGGGAGCTCGATGAAGACTTCATTATCAAAAGTCAGTTCCAGTTAGAAAACAGTGTTGTTGGCTCTTTGCATAAAATTGCTCGAGCCATTGATAGTAATTTCGCAGGAAATGTAAGCGCCTATTTTTGCCCTAAACAGCGTACATTAATTATCACCGATAAAAAGAATAATTATTTAAAAACCAATTGTGCCTTGGCACAACCTTAAATTACTCCGTTATCGCTAAAATTATTTAACCTCAGACACTTGCGGTAAAAATCTCTGCCAAATGTCACTCACAGTTTGCCGTGACGCATTAAACTCATCGCTAGCTTGTAACAATGGTTTTTGCTGTAAGGCTAAGCGATGACCGGCATGGCGATAAGCTAAATAGGCATTAATCAAATCCTGACCTTCAATGTTCGTCAGTAAATTGCATTCAATTAACGTTTCAATAATGCGCACATTGTCTGACCAACGCCCTAATAACGGATACTGATGAGCATGGGCCAACACTAAAAACTGCACTAAAAATTCAATATCAGCAATACCACCGCTGTCTTGCTTTAAATCAAATTCGTCCGCGCCACCTTTACTCAGATGACTGCGCATTTTCTCGCGCATTTTCGCCACTTCTGTCGCCAGCTCGTCGGTGTCACGTTGCTTCACAATAATATCGGCACGAACGTTGGTAAACCCCTTAGCTAAAGCGGAATCACCTAAAACAAAGCGACTACGTAGCAGTGCTTGATGCTCCCAGGTCCACGCATCTTCATGTTGGTAATCCGCAAAGCTATCTATATGGCACACCAATAGCCCAGAGTTACCTGATGGTCGTAAACGCAAGTCGACTTCATAGAGTTCACCGGAGGCTGTTTTCGTAGCAAAAAGGTGCATGATGCGTTGTGCCATACGAATATAAAATTGACGAGATTCAAGGGGCTTGTCACCATCCGAAAGTTCGTTGCCCGGGCAATTATGTACAAACACCAAATCTAAATCAGATCCATACCCTAGTTCTAAACCGCCTAATTTACCGTAACCTATTACCGCAAAGTTATGCTGTTCCAAGGTCGCCCCTTGAGGTAAGCCATGTTTATCAACCATCTGCTGCCATGCTAAGGTAATCACTTGTTGAATGATTGCTTCGGCCAAATAAGTTAAGTGATCGCTAACTTTCATAGTAGGCATGGCACCACTGACATCGGCTGCGGCAATGCGCAGTTGCTGACTAAGTTTAAACTGGCGTAGTGCCTCCATTTGCAATTCCAGATCATCTTCAGGAATACGTAACATAAACTGTCGCAACTCTGCCGGATATTCATGCAGTTCAATGGGGTTATATAGGCTAGTTGGATTGAGTAACTCATCTAACAACAGTGGAAAACGGCTAATTTGCTCAGTGATCCAAGGGCTGGCATTACACAACACAATCAATTGTTGCAGAGCGCTGCTGTTTTCTACCAGTAACTCCAAATAAGTCGTACGACGATATATAGCTTTTAATATTTGAATTAGACGCTTCAGTAGTAAAGCAATATCCTTTGACTCACTAGCAAACAACAAATGTAACAATTGCGGCATCAGCTTATCTAAACTATCTCGGCCCCGTTGACCAATAGGTCGATAGGCCATTTCTTGTTTAAAATCATCGAGTACAGTCCAAAATTGAATTAACTCTTGGACATTGTACTTAGCGGCGGCTTCAACCTCGGCTAATAAGTTCAATGCTTCTTCTTGTTTTAGTTCAACTATCCACAAGTCTTGCATTTCTTGAGCGTTAACCACCGCCGACGCTTCTTCATCCTCACCGATAAGATGTTTAAATTGCTCACTGATCAACTGCATATGCTGTTGGATCTCTGCATAAAACTCGCCGAAATCAGTAAAGCCCATAACTGTCGCTAAGCGTTGTTGATTTAAATCATCTTGTGGTAATTGTTGGGTTTGTTGATCATCAAATTGCTGCAGGCAATGCTCCGCCTTACGTAAAAACAAATAACTACTGCGCAGTATGTGCACATCCTCAAGCGATAATACCTCTAGATGTTGCAACACTTCCATTACCTGCAAAATGGATTGCACTTGCAATTCAGGCTCGCGGCCACCACGGATCAATTGCAGGCTTTGCACCACAAATTCCACTTCGCGGATACCACCTTGGCCTAGCTTGATATTGTCGGTCAGCTGGCGACGTCGCACTTCCTGATTGATCATCGCTTTCATTTTTCGTAAGGCTTCAATAGCACTAAAATCAATGTAGCGACGATAAACAAAGGGCTTAAGTATCTGTTGTAGTTCTTGGCTATAAGGCCCAATAGGATTCAAGATCCGGCCTTTGACCATAGCGTAACGTTCCCAGTCGCGGCCTTGATCCTGATAATAATCTTCTAACGCAGCAAAATGACTCACCAACGGCCCACTGTCACCAAAGGGACGTAAGCGCATATCCACTCTAAAAACCTGACCATAGGCAGTCTGGGTGTGTAACGCCGCAATAAAACGCTGGGCTAAACGGGTGAAAAAAGCCTGATGAGCAATAGGCTTACGCTGTGTCTCGGTTTCACCGGATTCAGGGTAGGCAAAGATCAAATCAATATCGGAGGAAAAATTCAGCTCATACCCACCGAGCTTGCCCATACCAATAATGTACATATGCTGCGGACCTTCCGACCCCATAGGCACACCATAACGCTGACAATGATGATCATATAACCATTGGTAAGCCTGACAAATTAGCGCATTGGCGAGTTGTGATACCTGTAACAAGGAGCTGGTAATATCTTGCTGATTGCTGAGATCTCGCCAAGCGATATGCAGCATATAACGTCGTCGGAAATTTCTTAAGGCGACAGATAATTGGTCTTCTGTTGTTAACTCTTGCAATGCGTCAGTAAGCAACGCGGTATAATCAAAGTCTTGTTGAAGTGCATTATCAAGCAGCAGCCAGGGTAATAATTCAGCATCAAATAGACAACTTTCTGCAATAAAATCACTAAGACCAAAAATTTCCTGAATCTGGCTTTGATGGGGCAATAACAATGTATTGTCGCCCTGTTTATCGACTAACATCTGCCAAGAGCGCAACCCTTGCTGTTGTATCAGGCTATCGGTGGTCAATTGAGTGTTCCCCTAACTGTACCTTACCAATTTAGTGGTAAGGTTATTTGTTGATTAATAAGTTGATGTTTTTGTTGATGGCTGAGCTTTTTTACCCAAATTTCCGCTTTACTGGCTTGGCTGCGATTACCAATCTCGATACAAAAAACTTGCGTCAGTGGCCCTTTGCCTTTTAATGCTTTAGCTGCTTTAACTCCCCCCTGCTGATGCTCCTGCAATCGTCGCTGAGGATCGGTACTGATGCCGGTATAAAGTTGATTTAAGCGATTTTGAATTATATATAAATGCCAGTCTGACAATAGTCTTCTACTCTTGATGTAGTTAAATTCTATGGCACAGCCATTTGCAACAGATACTGACAAATGCCTTAGTTTCTGACAACCTCTTTTATAAACATCAGTGTTTTAATTTGATAGAATAAATACCGATAGTAAAAATTTATTTAAGGAATACCAATGAACACCATGAAGACTAGAGCTGCCGTTGCTTGGGCAGCAGGACAACCGTTATCCATTGAAGAAGTGGATTTACAATTACCGCAAAAAGGCGAAGTGTTAGTTAAAATAGTCGCTACTGGTGTTTGTCATACCGATGCTTTTACTTTGTCTGGTGAAGATCCTGAAGGCATATTCCCCGCCATATTAGGGCATGAAGGTGCCGGCATAGTGCAAGCCATTGGTGAAGGCGTCACATCGGTTGCAGTAGGCGATCATGTTATTCCACTGTATACCCCAGAATGCGGTGAATGCAGTTATTGTTTATCCGGAAAAACTAACCTTTGCCAAGCGATTCGGATTACCCAAGGTCGAGGTTTAATGCCCGACGGCACCAGTCGTTTTAGTAAAGACGGCCAACCGATTTTCCATTATATGGGCACCTCCACTTTTGCTGAACATACTGTGCTACCTGAAATTGCTTTAGCAAAAATCCCTAAAGAAGCACCGCTAGAAAAAGTCTGTTTATTGGGTTGCGGCGTTACCACCGGTATGGGCGCGGTTACTAATGCGGCCAAAGTAAAAGAAGGTGACACCGTCGCTGTATTTGGTTTAGGCGGTATTGGCCTATCAGTACTTATTGGCGCAGTCATGGCCAAAGCGGGCCGTATTATTGCCATCGACGTGAATGAAGACAAATTCGATATTGCCAAGCAACTCGGCGCTACTGATGTAGTTAATCCAAAAGACTACGATAAACCTATTCAAGAGGTGATTGTCGACATGACTGATGGTGGTGTGGACTATTCTTTTGAATGTATTGGTAACGTTAATGTTATGCGATCTGCTTTGGAATGCTGTCATAAAGGTTGGGGCGAATCGGTAATTATCGGTGTGGCTGGTGCTGGTCAGGAAATAACTACCCGTCCATTCCAATTGGTCACCGGTCGAGTATGGCGTGGCACCGCTTTTGGCGGCGTAAAAGGTCGCAGTCAATTACCAGATTACGTGCAACGCTATATGGATGGTGAATTTGAGTTAGATACCTTTATTACTCATACCATGCCATTAGAAGATATCAACAAGGCGTTTGATCTCATGCATGAAGGTAAATCCATCCGTACTGTTGTGCACTTTTAAAGTCAAGGATAGATCCCAATGAGCACCTTAACCATTCTAGCTAGCAATAAAGTTTTCGGCGGTTGGCACAAGCAGTATTCCCATGTATCCAGTAGTGTTAACGGCGAAATGCGTTTTTCGGTATTTTTGCCTCCACAAGCACAAAATGCTGAACCACTACCAGTGGTGTATTGGTTGTCCGGTTTAACCTGTAACGACGAAAATTTTGTAACCAAAGCAGGTGCTCAACGGGTAGCGGCGGAACTGGGCATCATGTTGGTTATTCCCGATACTAGCCCCCGTGGTGAGAATGTTGCCAACGATGATGCTTATGATTTAGGTCAAGGTGCGGGTTTTTACCTCAATGCCACCCAAGCACCTTGGTCAGAGCATTATCATATGTACGACTATATCGCTGATGAATTACCGCAAGTTATTAAGGCTAATTTTAATGTTACTGGCAAAGCAGGTATTGCCGGGCACTCCATGGGGGGTCATGGGGCATTGGTGATTGGCTTATCAAAGCATCAACAATATGCATCAATTTCAGCCTTTGCACCGATTGTTAATCCTGTTGATTGTCCGTGGGGGCAAAAAGCCTTTAGTCATTATTTAGGCGATGACCAAGTCCAGTGGCAACAGTATGATGCTTGCCATATATTGCAACAACAGGGACAATTTTTAACCATACCTATCTTAATTGATCAGGGATTAGCCGATGACTTTTTGAGCTCGCAAAAACTCACTCGTCCCTTCGATGAACTATGCCAACAATTAAACTACCCAGCAACGGTTAACTATCGTGAGGATTATGATCACAGTTACTTTTTTATCCAATCTTTTATTGCCGAACATTTACGTTTCCACCACCAACACTTAACGCAACAGTGTCCCTAACCGCCATAGGTAGTTAGGGAGTGACATGCTAAATAGACGCTTACCATACCTGGGTTATTGCATAATGAGTGCTATCTTGACCTTTTATAAGCCTTTATCCATATAGCAGAATAGTGAAGCCTTGCCATTGGAAAAAGCCAGCTACAGTTTTTACTACAAGCAGCGTCAGAATAATCCTGACGCCATCGGCTAAAAATCGTAAACTAGGCAAAATTTTTCATACTTAAAGTTCCATGGCACAACTTTATTTTTACTACTCAGCAATGAACGCTGGCAAATCAACATCACTGCTGCAATCTGCCTACAACTACCGTGAGCAGAATATGTCGGTGGTACTGTTTACGGCAGCGCTGGATAATCGTTTTGGCGAGGGCAAAATTGCCTCACGCATAGGATTGCAATCCGATGCCTATCTATTCGATCAAGATTTTGATCTAGAAGACAAAATCAACACCTTGCTGCAATCGCAAAAAGTGGACTGTATTTTTATCGATGAAGCGCAGTTCCTGACTAAAAATCAGGTGAAGCAACTGACCAACATTGTCGACGAGCTTAATATTCCGGTACTGGCCTATGGATTACGTACCGACTTTTTAGGCGACACCTTTAGCGGTAGCCGATATTTACTGGCATGGGCGGATAAAATAATTGAGTTAAAAACCATCTGTCATTGTGGCCGTAAAGCCAATTTTGTGGTTAGATTAGACCCTCAAGGAAATGCCGTTAGCGAAGGGGAGCAAATAGAAGTGGGTGGTAATGATAAATACCAATCAATGTGCCGCCAGCATTTTAAACAATATGTGTGGAGTTAACCGCTAAACCTCTACCTATGAACCTAACACTAGCATGTTAGTAAAATAATAATAAAAAGAGTTGAGCTTAAAATGTGGTTTTCAAAAAAATTATTGCCTAGCGCTAGTTTTGCATTGGCATCCCTCATTTCCTTTGTCGTTATAGGGCAGTCTAATGACAGCATTCCCGCAATTCCGCAACAAGTCAAAATCAGTTACGTCCAGCATGACGCCGTCATTAATAAATATATACCCATCATTAAAAGTGCCTATGAGCATTTAGGCATTGATGTCAGTTTTGTTAAGGTCGATATCCAACGTTCTTTAGACGTTCTCAATGCTGGCGAAGTCGACGCTGATGTCATTCGCAGTGAACTGGTAGTAAAACAAAACGACAATATCCGTATAGTCGAACCCGCATTAGGGGAGATGGAAGTTGTGCTCTATTGCCAAAATGGCTTAGTCTGCGACGAGTCAGCCATGAGCTCACGTAGGCATATCTTAGGCTTGGTTGGCACTTTGAGAAAGTACCATAAATTGATCAGTGAAGCTAAATTATCAATGGTTAGCTTTATTGACTTTAATCAAATGCAACGCATGTTTGAACGTGGCCGCATTGATTATATGATTAACATTATCGACCCCAACTCCAACTTTAATCATAATATTCACATTCCTCACCAGACCTTTAATCTTTATCGTTTGAAAACTTATCATTTGGTCAATAAGAAACTGGAACCCCTACTTCCGCAAATTAGTCAGGCCATAGAACAAGCGCAAAAAGAAATAATGATCAGTTACGAACCTTAGGGCCTTCTTAGGCACTATTTCTTAGCACAACAAATTCTGAAGCGTTACTATAAGTCGCTCACAAAGATAACAACTTACAAAGCTAACTGATCGCACATGGCAAAACACAAGATAATCACTGAAATTTTAAGTTATGGCATTCACAGTCAATGGGATGCCGAAGATAAAGCGCTACCTAAAGTCCAACAATTTACTACCGATATTCCCGCTGAAATTGATATTGAATTTGGCTACATCGTCAATATCAAAAAGGCCAAGGGTAAGAAAATGCGCTATTGCATTTACCACCCAGACATACCCGATGAGCAAGGTAATATCATGCTGCCATTTGATGGCGAAGAATATGTACGCAGTAACGATTGGGACTTTTATCTAGGTGACACCATTTGGGCGCCGCTGAACGATAAAATTGGCCCATGGCGCATGACCTTAGAAATTGATAATCAACTTATTGCTGATAAGACCTTTAATGTCGAAGCCGAGTTCTTCGTCGAAGGTGCCGATTTTTGGAAACAACGAGGATTCTAATTTTGTTCAAGCAGCTAAAAAATGACATTAGTTTTTCGGCTATCAGTGCCGGTTTTATTGCGGTATTAGTTGGCTTTGCTAGCTCTGTGGCGATTATTTTTCAAGCGGCGCAAAGTGCCGGAGCTTCCCACGCCATGACCATATCTTGGATCATTGCTTTAGGTTTAGGCATGGGTTTGACTTGTATCATCTACTCGTTGTACTACAAATCGCCGGTAATGACGGCGTGGTCCACGCCCGGAGCCGCCTTATTGGTTACCAGTGCCGCAGGTATTCCTATCGAGCAAATTATTGGTGCGTTCTTATTTAGCGGTTTGCTAATTACTTTGCTTGGCCTTAGCGGTATGTTCGACAAGTTAATGTCAAAACTGCCCTTACCTATTGCCTCAGCCATGTTAGCCGGCGTACTTTTTCAATTTGGCTTAGATGTATTCCTCTCAATCGATTCTAATCCACTTCTAGTGAGCAGCATGTTTGCCGCCTATTTAGTGGGTAAATTACTACTGCCGCGCTATACGATTTTAATCGTATTAGCGGTAGGCATGTTGTGCGCCTTTGGTTTTCAGGGAAGTTCTTTTAGCGGCTTAGATGTGGCCTTGACCGCACCCGTTTGGGTAACACCCGAATTTAACTGGCAGACCATGATAGGTATTGGCTTACCCTTATTTATTGTCACCATTGCTAGCCAAAATGTTCCCGGTGTTGCCACCTTGCGCGCCAGTGGTTATCACAATGTACCGATTTCCCCTATTATGACCGGCACCGGCATTACTACCTTATTGCTCGCGCCATTTGGTGGCTTCGCCTTTAATTTAGCCGCCATCAGTGCCGCTATTTGTTGTGGCGAAGAATCCCATCCAGATCCTAAAAAGCGCTACATAGCCGGTGTTTCCGCTGGCGTATTCTATTTACTCGCGGGCGCTTTTGGCGCCACCGTGGTGGCATTATTTACCACCTTCCCTAGCGAGTTGATTGCCGCACTGGCAGGTTTAGCTTTGTTAAGTACTATTGGCAGTGGCTTAGCCTCTGCGACATCTGATAGCGATTACCGTGAAGCAGCAATCGTTACTCTACTTATTACCGCATCGGGAATATCCATTTGGGGAATTGCTGCGCCATTTTGGGCATTGATTGGCGGTATGCTTACCCACTTTTTTATCCACAAAAAGAAGACCTAGGTCCACAAAACGGTAATTAGCGGATTAATTACTAGCCTCTGCGCGTTTTGTTATACCTTTATGCATACAAGTACTCGACAATATTGCACCACATCAATGTGAATTATAAATATTGGAGATACCTATGCGCGCGCTACTTTGTTGGCTAGCACTACTGACTTGTTCTGCCTCTGCAAACGATTTCAATTTTGACTTTGATCATCTAGCACTAGAAGTAACAGATGTTAATGCTAGCGCTGAATTTTATCAGCAAGTACTACAACTAGACGAAATCTACGACGGTACTGAAAAGGAGCATATACGCTGGTTTTCACTGGCTTCAACTAAAGCTGGCGGCGATCGCCAACTGCATTTAATTGAAACCAAAAATTTCCAATCCCAATCTATTAAAGGCGTACATTTATCCGTCGCAACACAAAACTTCGATGCTTTTGTTGCCCATTTAAAAGCCAAGAAAATTCCCTTTGAAAACTGGCCCGGCGAGGCTAATGCCAGTAACAGCAGACCTGATTCGGTACACCAAGTTTACCTTAAAGATCCTGATGGTTACTGGATAGAGGTCAATGATGCCAGTAGTCAATGGCCTGTGGCTGATGGCAGTCTTGGCCAGTTTGATAATCACCTCAATGTAGGTAACCCAAAGCATCATGGCACGGTCAGTTATGATGCCGACACCCAGCAATACAGCATTACGGGTGCCGGTATAAACATGTGGTACAAAGAAGATCAAATGAACTTCTTGTATAAACGCCTGCAAGGGGATTTTATCCTACGAGCACAAGTTGGCTTTGTCGGTAAAGGTGTTGACCCCCATCGTAAAGTTGGCTGGACAGTACGTAAAAATCTCGATACTGATTCAGCACAAGTGACCGGCGTGGTCCATGGTGATGGGCTAACATCACTACAATATCGCCCGCAAACCGCTGCTGATACATTAGAATTGCGCTCACCCGCGCTGATGCCAGACATCATCCAATTAGAGCGTCGTGGTAATACTTATATCCTCTCCACAGCCAAGTTTGGCGAAACATTCAAAACCGTCAGTGTCGAAGATATCAACCTGGGCGATAACCCTTACATTGGTTTATTTGTGTGTTCCCATAACCCTGATGTGATTGAAGAAGGCATCTTTAGCAATGTGCGTATCATTACCCCTGCGGCCAGCGATTTTAAACCTTATCAAGACTACATCGGCAGCAATTTAGAGCTGATGGATGTAAAAACTGGATTACGCAAGATTATCCATCGCACCGAAAATTCCATCCAAGCACCAAACTGGACCCGTGATGGCAGTACCCTTATTTATAACTCTGAAGGTAAATTGTTTAATTTTGATTTGGCCAACAACAAGGTCAGCGAGTTAAACAGTGGTTTTGCCATCAAAAACAACAATGACCATGTGCTTAGTTGGCAGGGCGATCATATTGCCATTAGTCACCACAATGAAGCAGATAATAACAACTCGGCCATCTATATTTTGCCCATCTCCGGTAGTGACAAACCCAAAAAGATTACTGCCACGGGCGTGGGTTCATCCTACCTCCATGGCTGGTCACTGGATGATAAGGATTTGATTTTTACCGCTCATCGTAATGACCAATACGATATCTACAGCATCAACATTAAAAGCGGTAAAGAAACTCAACTAACCAATACCAAAACCCTTGATGATGGTTCGGAATTTAGCCCCGATGGTAAATACATTTACTTCAATTCCAACCGTAGTGGCACCATGCAAGTTTGGCGTATGCTGGCCGACGGCAGTGAGCAAACCCAACTCACCGATGATGAATACAATGATTGGTTCCCGCATATTTCACCTGATGGCAAACAGATGGTGATACTGTCGTTTATGGCGGATATTGATTCGGGGGATCACCCTTTCTATAAGCATGTATACCTGCGGATTATGCCTACAGACCTATCTGAAAAGCCCAAAGTGATTGGCTATATTTATGGTGGTCAGGGCACTATCAATGTGCCTAGCTGGTCACCTGATGGTAAGACGATTAGTTTTGTTAGTAATAGCGTGATTAAACTCGACTAAGCGCTTTCTATATCACCACAACAAGGGGATGCAGATGCATCCCCTTGTTGTTTCTATTAGCAAATTTACTCGATTGCCCACATTTATAAATACAACGAAATCGGTAAACAAAAGTCCAATTCAAAGCGCTCATCTTCGGCTAAGAAATGGTTTTTGTGATAGTGCACATAGGCAGGGGTGGATTGCATTTTAAAACCCGAAGCTGGCAGCCATTCTTCAAGAATGTGGCTTATCTGCGGTAATAGCTCGCCGTATTTTCCTGCTAGTTTAAACACCCCATGTAATCCAGCGGGAATGGTTAGGCTATTCACAAGGCCACGATTTTTTAACGGTCGATCAATAGCTAAGCAAGCCACATATCGGCACTTGGCTAATTCAACACAGGCGGGATTAGAATGGTGTAGACCAAATTGTTGGGAAAAGTCCCGCTGCTCAGCATTGGCCCAAGCTTGTAATAATTGCCAAGCGGAACGGATAGAACGGCCATAACCCAAGTGACGAACATAAGCCACATGCCGTTCGGGCAATTCCAGCAAATTCACCTTAGGCAGAGCCCGATGTTGAATACGCTCATAAGCTTGGGCGATTTCTTCATCGATTAAATAAGGCTTGTCCTGAACTTGGCTATCCTGATTACGCCACTGGCCGGGCGACATGGAAAAGGTCGCCTTAAACGCGCGACTAAAAGAAGATACCGACGAAAAACCCGATTTAAGGGCAATATCTAATACCGAGGATTGGTGATCAAACATTAACTGGTTTGCAGCAAACTCCATACGAATACGTCGAATATAAGCATGCACCGGCTCACCCACCACTTGCTGAAATACCCGATGAAAGTGCTGTTCGGAATAAGCTGCGATACCGGCTAGCTGTTTTGCACCCAGCGGCTGATTAAGGCTTTTATGGATGGTAAATAACACATCATTAATGCGCGATATTTGCTGACTGGTTGGCATGAGTTATTAAATTTTTGCTGAAGTACAAACAGCATAAATGGACATATTTAATAGTATAAACGGACATCTAAAAAATCACCAGTGCGAGTAAAATTACAGCACTTCAAATCCAGCAGAATCATCAACATGCAAGCCACCGCCGCCTTACAACAAATGCAACCGTCCTATATACGTGAAATATTATGTGCTGCCCAAGCCGAGGGTGTAATCTCGTTAGCAGGCGGTTTACCCGCTGGCGATAAGTTTCCGTTGGAACTGATGAAAGCGTCGATAATAGCATTACCGGATCGCCCCGAGCTTTTCCAATACGGCGTGACTGCAGGCTACGAACCTTTACTCAACTATTTTAGGCAATACTATCAATTGCCCAGTCACCATCAACCATTGGTATGTACCGGATCCCAACAGGGTTTAGATTTAATCGCGCGTGCCTTTATTAGCCCGAACGATAAAATCGTCATGGAAGCCCCAAGTTATTTGGGCGCATTACAGGTATTTGGCTTGGCCCAAGCGGAGATTATTAGCGTATCTCAACAAGCCGATGGCCCGAATTTAGCCGAGCTTGAAACCTGCTTTGCCGAGCAAAATATCAGCTTGTTTTATGCCGTGCCGGATTTTCACAATCCCACTGGTGTGTGCTGGTCGTTAGCGGTACGCAAACAAGTTGCTGCACTTTGCGTGCAATATAACGTCACCTTGGTGGAAGATGTGCCTTATAGAGAACTGCGCTTTAAGGGTGAGGCCTTGCCCTTAGTGTCCAGCTTCTGCCCCGATAACGCCTTGGTCTTGCGCTCTTTTTCAAAAATTGCCACACCGGGTATTCGTTTAGGCTTGGTCACTGGTAACAGTCAATGGATTGCGCCGTTAATCAAAATAAAACAATGCGCCGATTTGCACTCGAGTATTCCCATGCAAGCGGTATTACTGGATTTACTCACCCATGCTGATTTTGATCAGCATCTCAAGCAATTGCGGGAAGTGTACCAGCAACGCTATCAGTGTATTGCCCAGCAGCTACAACAAAAACTGCCTGCGGGTTGCCATTTTAATGCTGTCGATGGCGGTATGTTTATTTGGTTAACTCTGCCACCGTGCGATGATTTTGCCCTTGCTAAAGCGGCCTTAGACAACAATGTGGCGGTGGTGCCAAGTTCGGTATTTTATCAAAAAGGCATGGCGGTGACGCCAGCGTTAAGGCTCAATTTTACCAACGCTGACATCGATGAATTAACCATCGCCGTAGATAGGTTGGTGGAAGTAATTAAACGTCAATTAGATAAGAATTTAGATTTAAAGGCTGTGGCATCTTGATTGAATAGATTAACGCAGGTTTGACATATACAAGCCTGTCGCTGTTTATCGGCGGGAACTAAGGCAATCAATTCTTTGGGGATTTGTGCTGCAAAGCACCAGCAAGACTTATCACTTTGTGCCATGCACTGATTAGTGCCTTGGCAAAAAGGACAGATTGCTGGATTAATATTAGTCGTCATTTAACCATCAACTCAATTTAAACTGTGCCCATACGGGCTGATTTATTTCTAGTTGCAGGCGTTGCGATGACCAGCGGCTGATATCCGCTAATAAGGTTTGCTCACCAATAACCAATTCCACACGCACCGTACTTTCGCTAATCGGCGTTATGCTGCCAATCACTCCCTGTAGGGTATTAACAATACTGGATACGCTCGGCGCCTCGGTAGCAATACTCACATGATTAGCATCAACCATGGTTTGCCATAACTCGCCAACACTAATATTGGCTCCATCTGATTTACAGGCTAACGACTGCCCCTCACAGTGTAGATGCAACATCGCGAAATCGGGCTCATGGTCTGTCACGGTGCCTCTCAGTAATGAGAAACCATTGCTTCTGCCCTGACGATTGAGCCGAGTTAATTGCTCAATCATCGGTCCTTGTGCCTGTAATTTACCTTCAACAATGTGCAGCAAATATTCGCTGACGCTGGCCAACTCGTGTAATGAATGGCTGACCAACAACATCGGTAATTGGTACTCTCGGCTGATACGCTTAAGTTGCTTTAAAATTTGATAGCGACTGTGGCTATCCAGCGCCGACACCGGCTCATCCAGCAATAATAATCGAGGGTTGTTGAGTAAGGCTCGCGCTAACGCCACCCGCTGTTGCTCACCTCCGGATAGCGAACGCGGATTACGCGCTAACAACGGCCCAATGGCAAACCACTGGCTCACCTGTTGAATGCTAAATTTTTTCACTGGGGCTAACGTCAGTGCAAAATCCAAATTGGCCTGCACCGATAAATGGGGGAACAGCGCACTTTGCTGAAACACTAAACCAATATGACGATCATCATTTTCAGGCATTGCAGCAAACTGCACGCTGCCCTGCATGCTCGGTTCGAGTCCAGCAATGCAGCGTAGCATTGTGGTTTTACCCGCGCCAGATGGGCCATATACCGCAGTAATGCCCTGACCGAGTGCAAATTCGGCCTGTATATCGACAATTAACCGTTGTTGTTTGTGTAACAGGCAGTTGATTTTCATTGCACTGCCCCATCCGTTTTGTCACGTTGCAATCGATACAACAACGCCAATAACACCACCGAGCCAATCAACAAGCCGGCAGCCAGTTGGTGAGCTTGTTGATATTGCAAAGATTCTACGTGATCAAATAAGGCGATGGATAACACTTGGGTTTCACCAGGGATATTACCGCCAATCATCAACACTACGCCAAACTCACCTATGGTATGGGCAAAACACAAGCCAAGGGCGGTGATAAAACTACTTTTGGTGAGCGGTACCACTAATTTGAAAAAACGTCGAATACCGGTCAAACCCATAGTTTGCGCCACATCCAAATAGCGCTTATCTAAACTTTGAAAACCGCTATACAGCGGCTGCACCATAAAGGGTAAGGAATAAATCACCGACCCCACCAAAATACCATTAAAACTAAAGGCTAATTGCTGACCAAACTGCTGCACCCAAAACTGCCCAAACGCCGATTGTGGCGAGAACGCTAACAACAAATAAAACCCCAGCACAGTGGGCGGCAGAATCAGTGGCAGCGCGATAATGGCTTGTAACAAGGGTTTAAAGCGACTTTGACTTTTTACTAAAAACCACGCCAATGGCGTACCAATCAGCAATAAAATAAAACTGGTACCAAGGGCCAACTTTAACGTCAGCAGTAACGCCAGCCAGTCGCTTTCGGCCATCAGGGCACCTGCTGGTTTTGACTTGCAGCAAATGTATAACCTGCTGCACGGATTATTTCTTCACCTTGAGGCGAACGCAAAATGTCACTAAATTGTTGTGCCAACAAGATGTTGTTACTGGCTTTGAGAATAACCAGCTGTTGTTCAATAGGTTCTACGTACAACGCTGGCGGAACCAGCCAATATTCCTCTCTGGGCCGCTCTAACACTTGGCTAACAGCTACAAAGCCCGCAGCGACATTGCCGCTGTGTATAAACTGATAAGTTTGTGCGGCGTTATTGCCTTGGATGCGTTTCACTTTAGTGACGGGTGAATCACCAAAATGAGCTAGCGTTTTAGCGGCCGCTACACCGTATGGGGCTAATTTAGGATTAGCTAACGCCAACGGCTGCTGCCATTGGCGCACACTCGCTTCATTCACTTTACTCACTTCACTCACATCAGCCCCCCCTTGGGGTTGCCACCACACCAATTGACCAACTGCATAGGTAAAGCGGCTACCTTCAACAATCAGTTGTTGCTGTTGAAGTTGTAATGGATGCTGACTATTCGCCGCCAGAAAAATATCGTAGGGCGCACCATTAACAATTTGTGCGAACAACATACCGGTTGAGCCGGAGGTAACCAATACCGAACATTCACATTGCAACTCAAAGAGCTGCGCCAAGGTTTTTACCGGTGCAGAGAAGTTAGCTGCTACCGCAATGTGTAGCTTTTCTTTGGCATAGCTCGAAAACGACAGTGCTAATACTGACAATATTAGGGCTGAAAACCACTTCACCATTTTTTTACAGCATCATTATCGCTGGATTTACTCGCCACCCATTGTTCGCCGATATCGGAACGTTCTTTCTTCCAAATCGGCGCTTGGGTTTTTAAATAATCCATAATAAATTGCGCTGCCGAAAACGCGGCATCGCGGTGCTCGCTGGCCACACCGACAAATACGATTTGATCGCCACCATCCAAGTCACCCACACGGTGAATAACCCGTACTTTACCTAATGGCCAACGTTGCCGCGCTTGCTCAACAATTTGTTCTAGGGCTCGTTCGGTCATCTGTGGGTAATGTTCTAGATGTAATCCTTTAATCTGACCTTCTTGATTAAAGTCGCGTACTAAGCCAACGAAAGTGACGATGGCACCCTGCCCTTGTTCACGTAGTTGTTGGTATTCATGGCCACAATCAAAATCTTGCTGCTGCACCGAGATCATACTTAGCCCCCAGTGACCGGCGGGAAGAACGCCACTTCGTCATTGTCGTTAATGATCGTTTCCAAAGCGCTAATTTCATGATTAATGGCGCAAAGTACGTCGCTTTCCTCTAATGCCAACCAATTGCCACCTTGTGCAGACAACTGTGATTTTAGATGGGCGGCGGTGATACCTTGAACATAATCCCACTGGATTTGTTCACACTCTAAGCGTTCGCGCAATTGTGCAAAAAACACGATTTTAATCATCAGCGTTGCCACTCCCCGGATTTACCACCTTGTTTGCGCAGTACTTTAATGCCGTCAATTTCCATGGCGGGGTCAATGGCTTTGCACATATCAAATAAAGTTAATGCTGCCACCGACACTGCAGTTAATGCTTCCATTTCCACACCCGTTTGGCCACTTAATTTACACATGGCTTCAATACGTACTTGGGACTGCTCTGGCAACACCTCAAAATCAATCTGCACTTTAGATAAGGCTAAGGGGTGACACAATGGGATCAAATCCGCACACTTTTTTGCCCCTTGAATACCGGCAATACGCGCAACCGCGAACACATCCCCTTTGGCATGACCGCCATCGACAATTTTCGATAATGTTTCAGTCGACATACGGATAAAACCTTCAGCTATTGCCGTGCGTGAAGTCACCGCTTTTTCGGTCACATCCACCATATTGGCTTCGCCTTTATTATTGATATGACTTAGTTCCATTAGCTGTCCCGACTATCACACAAGGCCACACCCGTTTTTAAGTGCGGTACAAAATTACAAGGACGATGACTGGCGTCTAGTTGCTCACGGATAATATTATTCCAACCGGTTTTACAAGCACCGGTTGAGCCCGGCAAACAGAAAATAGCGGTATGGTTGGCCATGCCAGCAAAAGCACGGGATTGCACCGTCGAGCTGCCAATTTCACCGTAGGAAATATGTCTAAACAATTCACCAAAACCATCAATGGCGCGATCAAATAGCGGCGTTAACGCTTGCGGAGTCACATCGCGATCGGTAAAGCCGGTACCACCTGTCACTAAAATGGCTTGTACATTATCACTGGCTATCCACACCGAGACTTTCGCCCGCAGTTGATAGACATCATCGATCACGATCACATGTTCGGCTAATTGGTGTCCCGCTTCTTGTAAAGCGCCCGCTAAAAACAAGCCGGAGGTATCGGTTTCTGGGGTGCGAGTATCTGACACCGTCAGCACGGCAATCTGTAACGGTTTAAAAGGGACTTGCGCGCTACTCATACATTCCTCAATTCTGGTCATACCCCAAAGGGTAGTTAATTCTATGTGGGCTAATTTACCTGTTCACAGTATAAATACCCAGTTCTGCTTTAGATTATTCATAAATAAAATCAAACAATAGTGGTTGCCACCGGTTGAATTGCTTATGCTAATAGCTGAATTTAGATCACCAATATTGCTATGCCTCACGAACTGACCCCACAACAAGCCATACGTTATAGCCGACAAATACTGCTACAAGGATTTGACCTTGAATGTCAGGAAAAACTTCTGGATAGCCGCGCATTACAAATTGGCGTAGGAGGGTTAGGTTGTGCCAGTGCTCAATATTTAGTGGCTGCAGGCGTAGGGACACTCACCTTAGTTGATGATGACGTGGTGGATAGCAGTAATCTGCAACGACAAATATTGCATAGCGAAGCCGATATTGGTGAGCTAAAAATCACCTCAGCAGTGAATACCCTTAAAGCCCTCAATAGCCAATGTGATATCAGCGCCATCGACCAGCGCTTAAGTGATGAACAGCTAGCAACACAATTGCAGCAGCACGATGTAGTGATTGATTGTAGCGATAATCTTGCCACCCGCAATCAACTTAATCGCTTATGTTATCAATACAAAAAGCCATTAGTATCCGGCGCGGCGATTAGAATGGAAGGCCAAATTTGTAGTTTTATTCCCAGCCAAGACACACCTTGTTACCAATGTCTCAGCCAACTTTTCGGCGAACAGCAACTGACCTGCGTTGAAGCAGGCATAATGGCACCTGTGGTCGGTATTGTTGGTAGTATGCAAGCGTTAGAGACCATCAAAATATTGACCGGTTTTGGTGAAACATTATCATCTAAACTGATGTTATTTGATGCTAAATATAATCAATGGCAAACATTCACCCTAAAAAAACAGCCCAACTGTCCGATATGTCAACATACTTAAAGGAAAGCGTTACCCCTTATGAATCAATCGCTTATTGACCATTGTAATGCCCCAGGATTAATACCCGTTGAAGATGCCATTGATTCAATGCTGGCGGCCATCACTCCGGTAACAGATATATTGGTTTTACCAGTAACAGAAGCCTTAGGATATGTCCTGGCCGATGCGGTCCTGTCACAAATTAATGTGCCACCAGCGGCTAATTCAGCAATGGATGGCTATGCCTTAGCCGTTGCCAGTATTGTTGACGGTAACGAGCTTCAAGTAATTGGCAGCAGCTTTGCCGGAGCCCCGTTTAATGCCAAAGTCGATGCTGGGCAATGTGTGCGGATCATGACTGGCGGTATTATTCCTGTGGGTACCGATGCCATTGTTATGCAAGAAAATACTGAAAGCAGTAATGATGTGTTGCGTATTATCAACAAGCCCAGAAGGGGTGAGAATATTCGTTTAAGCGGCGAGGATATTCAGGCTGGACAATTACTATTGGCTGCCGGCCATAAAATTTCTGCCGTAGATATAGGCCTATTGTGCTCCATTGGCGTCACCGAAGTACGGGTCTTTCGCAAATTAAAAGTCGCATTGTTTTCTACCGGTAATGAATTACAACAACCGGGAATTCCATTAGAACTGGGCGAAATATACGACAGTAACCGGCCCGCTTTACATGCCATGCTCAATAAAATTGGCATAGAGGTTCTGGACCTAGGCGTTATTGAAGACCGTCGAGAAAACATTGCCAGCGCCTTTGAAAAAGGTGCGTTAGGGTGTGATGCGGTGATCACTTCCGGTGGTGTATCCGTTGGCGAAGCCGATTTCACCAAAGAAGTATTACAAGAGCTGGGGCAGATAGCCTTTTGGAAAATTGCGATGAAACCCGGTAAACCTTTTGCTTTTGGCCATTTACCTGGCAGCTATTTTTTTGGCTTACCCGGTAATCCGGTATCAGCATTAGTGACCTTTTATCAATTGGTGATACCAGCGTTAAGTAAACTATCGGGGCAAAACCCGCAGCCAGTAAAGCGCTTAACCGCCATTGCCGATGAACGCTTACGTAAACGTCCCGGACGAGCCGATTTCCAACGGGGTATTTATAAGATTAAGGACGACGGTAAACTCTATGTTACTGCTGCCGGTAAACAGGGTTCGGGTGTACTGACCTCTATTGCTAATGCCAATTGTTTTATTGTGCTGGAACAACAACGTGGTGATGTAGCCAGTGGAGAAAACGTAAAAATTGAGTTATTTGCAGACTTTTTTAAATAAGTAACCCATACGACATTGAGTTACTACCCCATCGCATTACGATTATCCAAATAATAATAAGAAGATTCATGAATCCGCTACTACGACAGACATTTTTTTCATTTAGGCTTATTACCATACTGACACTAGTGTCACCAATAGCGCTGGCAGATATCGCCATTATTGTTCACCCGAACAATCACAGTGAGTTAGATAAAATCAGTATCGCACGAATATTTCTAGGCCAAAGCAGTATGTTTAGTAATGGTCAACAAGCATTACCGCTAAATCAAAACAGTACCTTAGCCGCTGCCACCGAGTTTAATCAAAAGGTATTAAATAAATCCGCAGCGCGTTTAAAAGCCTATTGGTCACAATTAATATTTACCGGTCAAGGCACGCCGCCCGTGTCTGTAGATAGCAATGCCGAAGTATTGGCCTTAGTAGAAAAAAACCCTAACTTAATCGGCTATATAGACCAAACATTGGTGAGTGATAAAGTGCGGGTAGTGGCGACCTTTTAACAATTACCCTTCCGCCTGCATTCCCCCTAATCTTCCTGTACTAATCCTACAGGTGCCATACGACAACAATTTCGGCCTTCGCTTTTTGCTAAGTACAAGGCGTTATCAGCACGCTTAAAGCCCTGTTCAAAAGATTCATTATCTTCAAATCTAGCCATGCCAATACTAATGGTCAGGGGTAAATGGTCATCATGGGAGAAATGGCTATTACCCACTATAGTGCATAACTTATTAGCAAAGGCCAAACAACGATTTGGCCCTGTATCGAGAGCAAGCACCACAAATTCCTCACCGCCCCAGCGGCATAGGATGTCATTATTTCTTAATTTACTGGATATCAACGCAGCTAACTCTTGTAGCACTTTGTCGCCTACGTCATGGCCAAAGGTATCATTGATTTGCTTAAAGAAATCAATATCCATCACCATCACCATGTAACCTTGTAGTGACGTTTGCTGAGCCAATATGGCGGTTATTTTGTCGTCGAGGCCAGCGCGGTTCAACACTTGAGTCAACGGATCGGTAAAAGACATTTTCTCTAGTTTAGTTTTTTCTACTTCCGCATCCCGCAGCCACTGCAATTGCCGCGAAGATTGTTGGTTCAACAACACTAGACGGAACAGCACTACCCCAATAACGATGACGATCCAGCAACTTAGAATAGCCAAATACAGGGTTTCCGGCTCAATCCACTTACCGACTAACTTAAGCTCATTAAGAGCAAACTCATGTTTCCCCTCCATCTGTGGCGCCCCGAGATCAATCCCTAAAGATACCACCGAATTCAATTCAGCAAAGGAATCCGGGCGAGCAATATTATATTGTTCCAGCCACCATTCGGCGACTCGGAATTCAGACATACTCAAGATTAACGGCTGGCTAATATCTTCGGTGCGGATCGTCACATAATTAAATTTATGATCACCCAACTGCGTTGAAATCACAGCGTTACGGCTGCGGTTACGTAAGTATATTCGTATTCTGTTGGCAGGGCCTTGATAGTCTAAGCTAATGCTTAACGCATCAAACTGAGAAAAATCAGTACTGGTAAAGGGCGCGACAGACCAATAAAGATTAAATCCACAATAGGTATCGACCAATACTTGGGCAATATCACAGCGCCAACTTGGTAAATTAAAATCAATCCACTGAATATGGCTACTGCCACCGGCCTCACTATCATCAAAAATTTCACCATAACGATCTGGCGAGGCCATAATATCTAGGGTTTTAGGCGGTAAAAGATTAGGTAGCGCCATTACAAATAAAGTCACAACCAAGGCTGCAATCAACAGATAATTGGTGATTTTGCTGTATTTCCCCAAAACTATTTACCCCATCCTGTTCAACAAAGGTGCCTGCAGCCAGTTACCACAATTCAAAGCTAGTGCAGAATCAAAATCAGCAAGTTTTACAGTATATTGCATAATAGTCCTGTATGAATGGCGTTCTGTGCTGGAGCTCGTCATTTGCACATTTTTGGTGCTAAAAGGTGATTTAATCCTCTACTAATGGTGCACCCTCCTAGTAATATAGTCCAACAAAAACAGTTATATCATTGATTCTACTATTATTTACTTTTTGGCGCGGACTTTGCGTTAGGTTAATAACCCTAGTGTTTTTTGAATTTGAGATAATCCGTTGTCGATTGGACCCACTTCAGTAAATAAACAGGCCAATGCCCACGAGCCAAGTACAGTATTGATGATGGATGCGGAGCCTTCACGTAGCTCTGCACTTAAACGTGCGTTGCTTGAAAACGGCTACCAAATAGTCAATCATCTCGCCTGCGCTACTCAATTACTGGAACAGGTAGCCTTATTGACACCGGATGTTGTAGTGATCAGTACCGATACCGCAGATGATGAAACCTTGGCGCGTTTACAACAATTGAGTATTGAAAATCCCCACCCCATTGTCATGTTTGCCGAACGAGATGCGCCCAATGTGGTCAGAAACACCATCAAAGCGGGTGTCAGTGCTTATATTGTCGATGACCTACAACCCCAACGTTTGACCAGTATTATTAGTATTGCTTACGCACGTTTTAATGAATACCAAGCCTTACGTAAAGAACTCGAACAAACCAAAACCCAACTAGAAAACCGCAAATTATTAGACAGAGCCAAAGGCATATTAATGCAGCACAAAGGCTTAAGTGAAAGCGACGCTTACAATACCTTACGCAAATCCGCCATGAATAAAGGCCAGACCATGGCTAACGTCGCTGAAAAGATTATTGATGCTTATGAGTTACTGGCTTAGTTAATAAAAAAGGAAAGCCAAATGCGACTGTTGTTAATACTGATGCTGTGCTTAAGCAGTGCAATCTACGTAAACGGTATACTGATTAAAAATGCACGGATTTTTAATGGCGTGGACGAGCAGCTCACCTTTGGCCATATTCTTATCAAGGATGGCTTGATTGACAGCATATTCGATACCTTGCCGCAAACCAGTTCAAGCACTCAAATTATCGATGCACAAAACCGAGTGTTATCACCGGAATTAATTGATATTCACACTCACTTCGATGAGCAGTATCCGCTTTAAGTAGAAAAACACCTGTTTTTGTATTTTATCTCATTGCTTACCTTGTATTTGTCCACTTCGCCCTTACTATAACTACACTTTTTATACAGATTTAATAAATTCTTATGTGGGTTTGGCGCGCGTTTATTTTCAGCTTAAGTATTGCTCTGTTCACAGCAATATCTTTGCCTGCCAGCGCCCTAGAAAATTCGCCTTCAACGCAAAATACTACGGCTTACATTCTTACTGATTTACGCTGCGAACTTGGCAATACAGACAACACAAATAGCTTTAGCCAGAACACGCCACTCTCCCCAGCCTTGTTATCTAGCTATGTATTGCCAAAAAGTAAGTTAAACAGCCTACCTTATAATGAAAAAAGCGCTAAGCGCCTCCCAAGTAAAGCCCCCGCTTATGAAAGCAGATTTGATCCCAATATCAGTCTACCGCCGTTTGAACGCCAAGCAGCCAGTACGTTTGGTTCAATGGTTCAAAGTGAACCAATTTTTGTATTAGCCTACGAATTTCTACCTGAGGTTTTAGGCCTTAAACACTTCTTAGCACCATTAGGCACCCATAGCGCGGTGCCATGGTACTTGCGTCCTGACGCAGCCATTAACCATAACCGCCTTGCCGGTTGGAAAGATGGTAATACCCTGTACACCGGCTCTATCACCTACCTGAGTTAATTCGTTCTCGCGCTGATGTCAGCGCACTTTTCTTATTAGTACATTTCTTAATATACGTGTACTGAATTTTATTTAGCGCCAGCGTATTCCTGAAGGTTAATGCGCCTGCGCTACCCATTTGACCGGTGACCTTACAGCGTCCCATTGATGTCATTTGGCACTAAAGAGAACGAACATGCGTAACACAACAACCAAGCCCAAGCATACTTGGCAAATTTTAGTGATCATTATTACTGTGGTCATTCTGGGTCTAAACGCCATTCCTACTTTATACGGCAATAACAATGCCTTATTAATCAGTAGCGTTAACCCAACTCAATCACTACCTAACCTGCAACAGCTGCGTGATGTAATACAGCAAGAACAGATTCCAGTGAAACAAATCATCAATGCTCAAAGCGACAGTAAAATTGTTATCGATGGCGACGATGAGGCACTCATGCGCGCCCAACAACAGCTAAAAGCTAACTTAGGTGATGATTATCACGTACGCCTAGGTAATCAATCCGCTGCGCCTCAATGGCTACAAGGATTAGGCATGTCGCCGATTAAATTGGGCTTAGACTTAAGTGGTGGTGTGTTATTTGTACTGGAAGTCGATACCCAAAAAGCAGACCTAGAACGTCTTAATAATGCTAAAGATGAAACCTTACAAATCATCCATGATCAAGGTCTGCGCGGCATGAGCGTGAAGCTGGCCACGATAGATAATACAGCCAGTGATAATACTGTAGACAAAACAGCGACCAAGGCCAACGACCTCCCTATCCCCTCTAACTCCCTACCCCAAACTGAGGCCCAATCTAAAAGTAAAATTAACCTGCATTTTCTTAAGCATCAAACTACTCAGGTAAGGGCAGTAATCACGGAATTGCAGAAACGTTTGTCAGGTATAACCTACTCACAAACAGATGATAGCAGCGGTACGCTGTTCTTTTCAGAGCAGAGCATTAGCACCTTTCATCAAGAAATTATGGCTCAAGCGCTTACCACATTACGTGGTCGTATCGAAGAACTGGGTATTACCGAAGCGGTAACTCAGCGCCAAGGCAAAAGCCGAATCCGTATAGAGCTACCTGGGGTAAAAGATCCAGAACAAGCAAAACGTATTATCGGTGCCACCGCCTCGTTAGATTTTTATAAAATGGCCAATAGCGACACTGTGAGCCCGAAGATTTTTACCGATGAAGACGGACAACGCTTGCGTGTTGCACCCAAACCCATCTTTACTGGCTCCAACATCGAAAACGCCAATACGGGTCGTGGTGAGATGGGGCTGGCTCTAGTAAACCTATCCCTTGACGGCATAGGCGGTAAAAAGATGTCGACGTTTTCCAGAGACAACATTGGCAAACCCATGGTCACGGTCTTTTCTGAGTACCACAAAAACACTGCCGATGAGATGGTCAAAAGCAGTAAGGTTATTAGTGTAGCTACTATCCAGAACCAGTTAGGTAACCGCTTTAGCATTACCAATTTAGGTAGCCCTCAAGCCGCTGCCGATCTGGCGCTATTGCTACGTGCTGGATCGTTAGATGCCCCGATTACTATTGTGCAACAACGTACAATTCAAGCCTCACTGGGTAAAGAAAACGTCAACAACGGCATCATGGCACTCGTGATTGGCTTGAGTATTACGCTGATATTCATGGGCTTGTGGTATCGCAAACTAGGGCTTATTGCCAACACCAGTTTAGTGCTGAATCTGGTGTGTTTATTAGGTTTAATGGCGTTATTACCCAACGTGGTGCTGACCTTACCCGGCATTGCCGGGCTGGTGTTAACCGTGGGCATGGCGGTAGATACCAACGTGCTGATATTCGAAAGAATAAAAGAGGAACGCCAACGAGGGCGAAGCAACTTTATGGCGATTGAAACCGGCTACAAAGAGGCCTTCACCACTATTTTAGATGCCAACATCACCACCATGATCACTGCGCTTATCTTACTCAGTATTGGCTATGGCCCCGTCAAAGGTTTCGCCATGACCTTAAGTTTAGGCATTTTAACCAGTATGTTTACCGGTGTATTTGTTGCCCATGTACTCACTTATTTCGTTAAACCACAAATCGCGATTAAACATAAGGAGCAAATCTAATGGATGCTAAATCAATGGACAGTCAATCAGTGAGCAGTCACAACAACGACACCCCTGAGCAAGCAAACCCAGCGCCATTATCGAGGTTCAGCAAATTTCGTTTAGGCGGCTTCTATCTTGCCATCATGCTAATGGTGCTTTCTGGCATAGGATTGGGATTTAAAGGCCTAAATTTAGGTTTAGATTTTACCGGTGGATATCTTACCGAGTTCACCACCACACAAAGCATCGACAAAGGACAAATGCAAAGCCAGCTCGCTAGCCATTTGTCTGGTGACTTTGAGTTAAACAGCGGCGTGGCCAATACCCACTGGACCATTCGCCAAACCGATGGGGCTGCTAACATTATCGATAAAGCATGGCTAAATAACGTTGCCACACAAAGCGGTTACGACATTACCCCCCAAGACTCGGTATATATTGGCTCGCAGGTAGGGGCGGAACTCATCGACAACGGCGGTCTGGCCTTACTCGTTGCGGCAATCGCCATGATGTTGTACTTAACTTGGCGCTTTGAGTGGCGCTTAGCCTGTGGCTCCTTAGTTGCCTTATTCCACGATGTGCTTGTGGTACTCGGTTTGTTTGCTTGGCTTGGTTTATCCTTTGATTTAACCGTGCTGGCCAGCGTGCTCGCCATCATCGGTTATTCCCTGAATGACTCCATTGTTATCGGTGACAAATTGCGTGAAGTCATGGGTGCAAAAACCAATATGAACATGAGCAACATTGTCGATACTGCGGTTAAATCCACCCTAACTCGCTCACTGATTACCTCAGGTACCACCTTAGCCACCATTGGTGCTATCTGGATATTTGGCGGCCAACCTTTACAAGGTTTTGCCATTGGTCTTTTTGCCGGAGTGGTAGTTGGTACCTTATCGTCCATTGCCATATCGGCAACCATTCCACAACTGATTGGCCTAAACCCGGAGTTTTATCAACAGCGTGCACAAGAACTATTGGCAAATGAAGAACCATAAACATCTTACCCATTTATTTGCCTAAGCTAATACACAAACGCCTGCAAAAGCAGGCGTTTTTTGTTTGGAAGGTTAAAGGATAAGGAAGAGCAGCACGATGCCAGCAAAGAACTAGTATTTGAAATAATGAGTCTCCCCCTACTTTTCATATAAATCTTTCACCTTCTTGATCTATATCAAGGGGCTAACAATTTAACCACGGATATTATCCTCCTTCAGCCCATAATGCATGCTGTAGCGTGTTTGTGGCTTAAGCCCTACCAATGATAATAATCAATAAAAAGGCGCATTATGGAAAACTACAAAACAACCTTTACCATCAAACGTTTATGGTGGATTTTGGGCATTAGTATGCTCGTCATGTTCACCTTACTCCTGCTGTTTGGTCGAGAAATCTATCATAAAGCACCTCCCATTCCGGCCCGCGTTGAAACGACAACCGGTACGCTAATTTATACACAACAGGATATCGAAAAAGGCCAAAATATTTGGCAGTCTATTGGTGGCATGCAGCAAGGTTCTATTTGGGGACACGGAGCATACTTGGCGCCCGATTGGAGTGCAGATTGGTTGCACCGCGAAGCAGAAAACTTGTTGGCGCTACTTATTGAACGCAATGACGCTAATATTGATGGCACAAGCGCATTAAAGCAGGACATGTATAAAGTTAGCTTACAGCAGGAAATGCGTACCAATACCTATACGCCTGAAACAGAAGTGATTACTGTAAGCCCAACAAGAGCTGCCGCCATTGCCCAAGTAAAAAGCCATTATCAAGGATTATTTGAAGGCCAAGACGCCTTTCTAGAACTTCGCAAAGAATATGCCTTCCCACTGAATTCAGTATTGAAACAAGATGAATCCCACGCCTTATCTGCGTTTATCTTTTGGACAGCTTGGAGCACGGTAACAAATCGCCCAAACAATGACATTAGTTACACCAGTAATTGGCCCCATGATCCACTCGTCGGTAACGTTCCCAAAGCCAGTGTGCTGATGTGGAGCATCATATCCATTTTCTTATTGCTGGCAGGTGTTGGTGGGTTGGTTTGGTATTACGCTAAGCAGTACGATAGCTGGCGGGACGATATGGCCCCTGAAACCGGCTTTGCTAAAGAAGATAGTTTTGCCAATGCCACCGTAACCCCATCTATGCGGGCGACCGCCAAGTATTTCTGGGTCGTCACTGCACTATTTTTAACCCAAGTATTACTAGGCATTATTACTGCCCATTATGCGGTTGAAGGGCAAGGCTTATACGGTCTGCCTTTTGTCGACTATCTACCCTATGTCATTACACGTACCTGGCATACCCAATTATCGGTGCTATGGATCGTCGCAGCATGGTTAGCGACGGGCTTGTACGTGGCTCCCTTATTGTCGGGACATGAGCCTAAGTTTCAACGTTTTGGGGTTAACTTTTTATTTTTTAGTTTGTTGATTATTGTGGTTGGCTCCTTCGCTGGCCAATGGTTTTCTGTGCATCGCTTAATTGAAGATTTGGGCATTAGCTTCTGGTTTGGTCATCAGGGATATGAATACATTGACCTTGGTCGTTTTTGGCAAATTTATCTATTTGTTGGTTTGTTATTATGGGTTGTCTTGATGTTACGTGCATTATGGCCTGCCCTTAAAGATAAGCTAACCAATAACCTAGTGTTACTAGTGATCATTGCCAGTGTCGCCATCGGTTTACTTTATGGTGCAGGCTTAATGTGGGGGCAACATACTCATATCAGTATTATGGAGTATTGGCGCTGGTGGGTAGTACACCTCTGGGTTGAAGGTATTTTTGAAGTGTTTGCCACCGCAATAATCTCGGTTTTATTCGTAAAAATGGGGTTATTAAGAACATCAGTCGCAACCACTATGGTGTTGTTTGCCACCATTATCTTTTTAGGCGGTGGTGTGCTCGGTACTTTTCACCACTTATATTGGAGTGGTACACCCACCTCCGTTTTAGCCGTTGGGGCATCACTGTCAGCCCTTGAAGTGGTGCCTTTATTAGTCGTCGGTTTTGAAGCTTACAATCACGCTAAAATGGAAGAAAAAGTATTATGGGATAATGCTTATCATTGGCCCTTTATGTTTTTTACCGCGGTCTTGTTTTGGAATATGTTAGGCGCTGGCGTATTTGGTTTTTTAATCAATCCACCGATTTCGTTATATTACATGCAAGGTCTTAATACCACGGCCAACCATGGTCATGCTGCATTATTTGGTGTTTACGGAATGTTGGGAATAGGTTTAATGCTGTTTTGTTTACGGGGTTTAACCGATGTCAAAAAATGGAATAACACGTTATTAAAAGTCGCATTTTGGTCACTGAATATTGGCCTAGCGATGATGACCTTTATGTCATTATTACCCCAAGGTATTTTGCAAACCTATGCCAGTGCCAGTGAATCTTACGTTTACGCGCGCTCCGCTGAATTTATGCATAGTGACATAATGGAAGCATTAGTATGGGCACGAGTGCCTGGCGATATCGTGTTTTCAATCGGCGTTGTCGCTTTGGTTGGTTTTGTATTTTTAGCCTTTAAAAATACCACTAACAATAAAGTGGCTGCACAACAAAGTTAAGTGATGGCAACGGTGCTTCTGGAAGATATTTCCAGTAGTACCGTTATTGAACATGGAGGCGCTTACGAATAGCTATTATTAACGCGTCCCATGCTCTTTTTAATCGCTGCTAATATTCGGGGTAATATTTACCCCCACATTTCCACAATATTGAACTTCGCTGGTGCAGGTTGCACTGCGAACAATCAATGCCCCCCTCCCATAAAACAACTAACAACCTATTTTTACCATTAAATACAACAACTTAAAAACTGGCACAGTAACTGCTATAGCTCACGGTAGTTTCAGAATAAAAATTTAACAGACTTTATCCTTCAGTGTTGAAGGACAAACAACCAAAGTTTTAATTACATCGAGGTAATTAAAACAAGATAAAAACCAATAGGTTTTATCGAAAGAGCACAGGCGCTCATTGTTCATCTCTTAATAAAGAGTTTGACCAATGAGCGCTTTTTTTTTGAAAAAAATTTACTCAACTTTTAACAACTTTAATAAGGGTTTACTAATGAAATGGTTTAAATCTTTTCGCGCAATAACAGCGACAGTCATACTAGGAACGGCCTTATCGTCTGCACAAGTTTCTGCAGAGATTGGTTATCCAGAAAAAGAAGAATTACGTTTTGGTTTTATCAAGCTTACGGATATGGCGCCTATCGCTATTGCTTATGAAAATGGTTATTTCGAAGACGAAGGTTTATACGTCACCATCGAAGCACAAGCCAACTGGAAGGTACTTCTCGATGGTGTAATAGATGGCCGCTTAGATGGCGCACATATGTTGGCCGGCCAACCTATTGCCGCCACCATGGGCTTTGGTACTAAAGCCCACATCATCACGCCGTTCTCTATGGACTTAAACGGTAATGCGATTACGGTTTCCAATGATATTTGGGAGCAAATGAAGGTAAACATCCCTAAGCAAGCCGATGGCAAGCCCGTTCACCCCATTAAAGCAGATGCGTTAAAGCCGGTTGTAGATAAATACAAAGCCGCTGGTAAGCCTTTTAATATGGGTATGGTGTTCCCGGTTTCCACTCATAACTATGAGTTACGTTACTGGTTAGCCGCGGGTGGTATTCACCCAGGTTTTTATGCCCCCCATAAAGGTGATACCTCAGGGCATATTGATGCGGATGCGTTGTTATCAGTTACCCCGCCACCACAAATGCCAGCCACCCTTGAAGCCGGCACCATTTACGGTTATTGCGTCGGTGAGCCTTGGAACCAACAAGCGGTATTTAAAGGTATTGGTGTACCCGTAGTGACCGATTATGAAATTTGGAAAGACAATCCAGAAAAAGTGTTTGGTATCAGTGCGGAATTTGCTGAGAAATACCCAAATACCACCTTACGTTTAACCCGTGCGCTGATACGTGCTGCCATGTGGTTAGATGAAAATAACAATACTAACCGCCCTGCGGCCGTGAAGATCCTTTCACAATCTAACTATGTGGGTGCCGATTACGAAGTTATCGCCAACAGCATGACCGGCACCTTTGAATATGAAAAAGGTGACAAACGTGATGTACCTGACTTCAACGTCTTTTTCCGTCATAACGCTACTTACCCTTACTACTCCGATGCCATTTGGTACTTAACGCAAATGCGTCGCTGGGGACAAATATCGGATGATAAAAGTGACGATTGGTACAAAGAGCTCGCCGCTAAAGTCTATCGTCCTGATATTTACAGCCAAGCAGCGCAATCGCTTATTGACGATAAATTGGCAAACGCCAAAGACTTCCCTGACTTTGCCAGTGAAGACGGTTTCAAAGACCCACAGAAACACTTTATTGATGACATCGTCTACGACGGTACCGCCCCCAACGCGTACATCAACAAGTTCAAAATTGGTTTGAAGGCAGGTGACAAGCTTTAAGCTTGTTACCCCTCCCATTAGCAGAAGTTAGAGGATTGCAACATGAATACTATCGCCTCAATCGCACATCGATTAACTCTTGAGAGTTCTTTGATGACCTTAATCAAAAACAAAGTCTCTGAGGGTGCAAAGCTGTTCCTTGGTCCGGTTATAGGTATAGTTGCCTTCCTCTTGCTTTGGGCTACTGCTGCACAGAATATTGATACCTCTTTAGGTAAATTCCCCGGTCCTGCTGCCGTGTTAGAGCAGTTTTATTCACTCTATGACGACCATGCGGCGGAACGCGACAAAGCCACGTTGTTTTATGAACGCCAAGACGTGCGCAATGCAAAACGTGTTGCCAAAGATCCAAGCTATGAACCTAAAATTCGCCAGTACACCGGCAAGGAGACGTTTTTGGATCAAATCGTCACCAGCCTTATTACGGTTATGGCTGGCTTCTTGGTCGCGGCAATTATCGCAATACCGCTGGGGATACTCTTGGGTTTAAGCCCAGCGGTAAATTCCGCGTTTAATCCGATTATTCAGATATTCAAACCTGTGTCTCCCTTGGCTTGGTTGCCTTTGGTCACGATGGTCGTCAGTGCTACTTATGTATCTGATGATCCGTGGGTAGCTAAGTCATTTTTAAACTCAATGATTACGGTCAGCCTATGTAGTTTATGGCCCATGGTGATTAACACTTCGATTGGGGTGGCGTCACTTGAGCAAGATTTGAAGAACGTCAGTCGCGTGTTGCGCCTGCCAGCGTTAACTCACGTTCGTAAAATCGTTATCCCAGCTTCTATCCCGATGATATTCACCGGCATGCGTATGTCGCTAGGTATTGCGTGGATGGTGCTGATTGCCGCAGAAATGCTGGCACAAAGCCCAGGTCTAGGAAAGTTCGTGTGGGATGAATTCCAAAACGGCAGTTCGGATTCATTGGCGCGGATTATGGCTGCGGTAGTAGTCATCGGTTTTATTGGCTATTTACTCGACCGCGGCATGCTGCAGCTACAACGCATTATGTCTTGGGACAAAAACAGCGGCGCTATTTAATAGTATACCCAAGTCAACCATAGTTTGGAGAAACACATGAGCATTATTCTTGATATTAGTAAAATCGATATGGTCTTCCCCACGCCTAAAGGTGACTTCACGGCACTCAAGGAAGTCAGCCTAAAAATTGCCAAGGGTGAGTTTATTTCACTAATTGGCCACTCGGGTTGTGGTAAGTCAACGGTACTTAACGTGGTTGCTGGTTTATACGAAGCCACTCGCGGCGGCGTGGTACTCAACGGTAAAGAAGTCAAAGAACCGGGGCCGGAACGCGCCGTAGTCTTTCAAAACCATTCACTATTGCCATGGCTAACGGCCTATCAAAACGTTGAGCTGGCAGTGAAGCAGGTGTTTGGTAAAAGCAAATCCAAAGCCGAAATGAAGCAATGGATTGAGCACAATTTAGCACTGGTTCACATGGATCATGCCATGCACAAGAGACCAGATGAAATTTCCGGTGGTATGAAACAACGGGTGGGCATTGCGCGCGCGTTGGCCATGGAGCCGGAAATTTTACTCATGGATGAACCCTTTGGCGCATTGGATGCGCTCACTCGTGCGCATATGCAAGACTCGTTAATGGAAATTCAGGCCGAACTGAATAACACCGTGATCATGATCACCCATGATGTCGACGAAGCTGTATTGCTATCCGACCGCATAGTAATGATGACTAATGGCCCGGCCGCCACTGTTGGTGAAATCTTGGACGTGAAATTAGAACGACCACGTAACCGATTACAACTAGCGGAAGATCGTGAATATAACCATTTACGCTCGGCAGTACTGACCTTTTTGTACGAAAAACAACGCAAAGTCGAATCCATCGACAGCAAAAAATCACTTTCTAGTACGCCTGCTCAAAAAGAAGAGGCGACTGTTTAACCATTTTAAATTACAACTTGGAAGATATAACATGAAAAAAAATACAATTGCATTAATGGTTTCATTAGCTCTAGGTTCAATGGCTGCGCCAGTTTTTGCGGGCGACAGTATCACCTCGGCTTTTTCTGAAAGTACCGCCAGTGTAGACTTTAATCTTCGCTATGAGTCGGTTGACCAAGACAATGCGTTAAAAAATGCAGATGCCTTTACACTACGCACGCGCCTTACTTACAAAACCGGTTCCTTTAATGGTTTTTCTGCAGTAATTGAAGCTGAAGATTCACGCAATGTGCTGGGTATGGACGATTACAATAACGGCAACGGTAAAAATGCCGGTATTTATTCTGTAATAGCTGACCCTGAAACCACTGAATTGGATCAAGCTTTTGTGCAATACAAAAGCGACACCCTTACCGTCAAGGCAGGACGCCAAGTTATTACTTATGACGGACACCGCTTTGTTGGTCATGTTGGCTGGAGACAAGATCGCCAAACCTTTGATGGTGTGAGCGTTGCCTACGCCCCTAGCAAAGAATTAAAACTTAACTATGCCTATGTCACACAACGCAACCGCATTTTTGCCGAAGCCAAAGATTTTGATGCCAAAGATCATTTGTTTAATGCCTCATACAGTACCAGCATCGGTACCTTAACCGGCTATGGTTACTTGCTTGAAGTAGATAACGATACCGATAACAGTTTAGATACTTGGGGTGCCAGTTTTAAAGGCGCCACAAGCGCCGGTGAGACTAAAATTAGCTACGCAATTGAATACGCCACACAAGATTCAGATACTGCTACTAGCTCGTTCTCTGCTGACTATTTAGCCTTAGAAGCGGGCGCGACGTTCTCGGGCATTACCGCTACGTTAGGTTACGAATCATTAGGATCTGACGATGGTATGTATGGTTTCTCCACACCTTTAGCCACCTTACATAAGTTTAATGGTTGGAGTGACCAATTCTTAGGCACACCAGCAGTAGGCTTGGTAGACACTTATGTATCCTTAGGTGGTAAAGCCCTTGGTGGTAAAATTGTGGTCGCTTATCACGACTTTAGTGCGGATGAAGCCTCAGCAACCGTTGATGATTTAGGTACCGAGCTTAACTTACTTTACGCGAAAAAATTTGATGACAATTATTCTGCAGGCGTTAAATACGCAGCCTACTCTGCTGGCGATGGCGGCGCAGGAAAAGTTGATACAGATAAACTATGGGTATGGGTAAACGCTAAGTTTTAATTAATGTTTTAACCCAAAAGTTGGAAAGTTATTAAGCAAACATTCCAATAACTAAAAAGGGCACCCATTAGCCAGCCGGTGTCAATGGTGCGATAAAAATCGGATCGCGTTTTAGCAAACATAAATCTGCTGTGTACTCTGTGGTGTGTTCCGGTATTCATTCGCTACTATGTTTTTCTATTGGTTGTGCTGGATAAATTATCCGCAACAGTCACCCATCTGGTTCTAGGTATGGGCGCGATAGCGCCTTTCCCCCACGTACTGTCGTACGCCACAAAAACGTCAGTTCCCCATGTTATCCAGTGCAATGATACGCACAGAGTATGTGGCTAAGCCTAAGCTTTCCAGACCCGAAATGGCTTAACATGCGGGCGAATAAAATAACGTCCGGTATCACCCTCCATTCAGAGTGTCACTGGTTTGTTATCCAACCCTTTTTACTGGCTGAATGACACCGGAAAACTAGCCAAAAGCCCGTTCAATATCGAATGCCTGTTTGTTCTTTAACATGTGAAACACCGCTCTGGCGATTTTATGGGCAACGGCCCGAATGGCGACAATGCCATTACGCTTTTGTTTCTTACGTTCGTAAAAGCGTTTAGCTGTCGCATCAAACCGAACGAGATAGTGGGCCGCTTCTGAGAACGCCCAAGACAAATATTTGTTACCCGCTTTACGGTTACCTGTGCCTTTCTTCTTGCCGTTGCTTTCACGAATGCTGTTAACACAACGGCAATAGGAGGCGTAATTGCCTGCCGCGGAAAACCGATTAATGTCGCCTGTTTCGAGCATAATGGTTAAGCCTAAAATAGGGCCGATGCCGGTGACGCTGGTCAATAACTGGAACGCGTCTTTGAGCTCAACCGCTTGCAGTGTTTGCCGCTCTATCAGGGCAACTTGTTTATCCAGTGCCTGGAGCATGGCGAGATTACTGTTGGCTGAATGATATAAAAAAACTGTCTGGTTCGAATGGCAGCGTGAACGTTTTTTTACGAATGTCAGCACACTTTACCCGATACCCTAGCGACCGCCAGATTTGATTTTGAATACTGACCATATGACTGGCGGCATGCTTCACCAGTTGACGCCTACGGCGCAATAAATCCCGGACTTGGCGATATTCTGGCGGATAAATATACCCCGTAGGCAATATCCCCAATCGCATTAAATGGGCAAGGTGAAAGGCATCTTGGTGGTCGCCACTGTATTTTAAGCCGTCATATTGTTTGACCGCTGCGGTATTCGCCAGTTGCACCGGGTACCCCTGTTCAATCAAGCCATCAACTAACCAATACCAGTTAAAAGTCGATTCAATGGCCACGCCCTTTATCTGCTCTTTATAAGGCGCGAGCAAGGCCAGTGTGGTGTGTAAATTGTTGTCGATACGCTTATCCACAACCTTATTATCCTCTTCATCATTAACAACCACGACGTGATTGTTTGAATGTAAGTCAATGCCGCAGTAAAGTGACATAACAGCCTCCCGTTTGTGATGGTTTGAGCACCATTCAGCATAGCTGAACGCAAGCTCGGAGGCTGGCTAGAGGATTTTCAGAGTTTTCTGCCCTTTTTCTTAGAAACCTTAGCCTTTAAAACATTAACCTTGGAAATATTAATCTTGAATGTGCACAAATTCAGCACTTGGAAATAAGCGCTGAGCGTAGGCAGCTATGTCATCTATCACCTTGGATGATAAAAAAATATCGATGGCGTTATCACCATGAGTAAAAAGGGTTAAACATCGTGGCGCCAGCTGAATTTTAGCGATCTGCTGCTTTTCAATTTTATGACTTAGTGCGGGGAACAGTTTGGCTAAGGGCATTGCTTTCACCCATACCTCATTGCCTTTGTCCTCCAACACCCGTTGCGGTGTATTGAATTTTTTGGCGCGTAACAGGCTATTAAATAACACTAGAAACGTAAGGCTAGATAACAGAATCACATAAAACCTATCCATACACAGCATCCTTAACGTTAAAAATTGAGCGGCGAATTTAACCTATAACCCTTAAATAATCGATACATCCCTAACATTTTTCATTGGCTTACTTCTACAAACAATGTCTGAAATATTAAGAATTTGTGATTTTTATTGAAAGCGGCTAGGCCATTTTTTATCAGCTAAGTAATGACCGACTTATCTAAAATTTGCCAACGATATGGGCTAGCATTAAACACCATTTTTCCTTGCTGCAGGTGAAAATGCACTTCACGCTCTGCGCCATCAATAAGCAAATCATTTTCTTGAGACCAACGTACTTCAGCAGTTCCGGTTAAATAAATATGGTGCCCGTGTTCAAAATCAATAAACAGTAATCCAGCACGGGGATCTAACAGTAAATTACCAAAGGTATTAAAGAAGTTATTTCCAGGAAAATCTGCAAAGATCAATGTTGAATCATTAATAACCTGTACATAACCGGGAGGCCCCCCACGATGGGAAATATCCATGCCGCCCTGTTCTTCATTTATACAACCACCCTCATCAAGGCTCCCAGTAGCAATAAAGAAAGTATCCATCTGTTGGATACGATCAACAATATCACCATTGAAATGCGTAAAACTAAATGCAGCAGCAGGCAGCTTTTCAGTAGCCCTGTGTTTATCGCGAACCTGAATGTACTTTGCGCAATTACCAAAACTTTGTTCTATTTCAATAACCATACTGCTATCTGTTAGCCTTTGTAACAAACCATTGGCTCTGTTACGGCGCTTAGTAGGTAACTCTATTCCTAATAAGCCTATCGCTGCTAACGGCTCAAGTTCATCATAAAGCGGATCATACTGAGCCAGCATATTATCAATATGTAAAAGGCTAGAATTAGGAGAAGAGACAAAGCCTTCCTCGCCATATAAAACAGAAGCCCAAATGGCACCGGCACTATCTTCAGCGCCAATAAAAATCATCGGTAACAAAGCATAAAACTGTCGATGTTGCTCCAATAAATAAGGCCTTAAAAAACGTTGCCCCAATTCCGCCATTTTGTCTTTAACGCCAATACGTTGTTGTAATTGCTGCTCACCCGTATGGAATGCATCAAGCACCATGATTATTGCTCCAACATGGCAATCAGCTCCATGCGAATACCACCGGGGATCAAACACATCATGTGCTTGATTGGATTTTCGCCCAATAATTCTGGCGAAAACTCTATTTCAACTTGTGGGTGACGCTGTAATCGTTGGTGCAAATCAAGCAATGTTGCCTCATCAGCAACTTTAAGTGCAAAGTGATGCAAGCCAACATTTTGTTGCCGATTGAACGAAACTGGCTGCTCTTGGGTTTGCCACAAAGTTAACATCACAATACCATCAGAAATGAAGATAGCCGGATAATCTGACTTCTCACCAACCTGTTTAAACTGCAATACATCACAAAAGAACTGCGCGGATTGCTTAACATCTTCAACACTTAACCCTAAGTGATGTACGCCCGCGGTTAAAGATTGTGTGCCCGTTGCTGACTGAGCTTGCGAATTACTGCACATGATGATTCCTCAAATTAATCGAAAGTTAATTTTAAACACTTTAATGAACAGATCTGTTCACCTCACAGGCACACAATAGTGAACAGATCTGTTCATGTCAATTACTTATGTGTATAATTTTTAGCTCAACTGAAGAGGTCATGATGGCAACACCACGAAAACAGGTTTTAATTGATACCGCTTATAGCTTATTCAATCAGCACGGCTATCATGCCACTGGCATTGATAAAATTCTTGCTCAATCGGGAGTTTCTAAAGCCACTTTATACAAGCACTTTAAAAGTAAAGAAGAGCTGATTCTTGAGGTTTTACGCCAACGACATGAGCTGCTCAACGCCACGCTTGAAAAAGCAATACAAGAAAATAGGTCCTCTCATCCTGCGTTAGCGCTTTTTGATGCCCTCGATAATTGGTTTCATTCAGAAGATTTTTACGGTTGTAATTTCATTAGAGCTGGAGGTGAATATCCGCTAAATGAAGATCCAATCCATCGCTTTTCGGCTTCGCATAAAGACAGTATTCGCCAACTGCTTAGCCATTATCTACCAGAAGATCAGCAACACCTGGCGAGTGCTTTTTTGCTATTAGCCGATGGCGCGATTATCGCAGCCCAGATCCGAGGTGAAAAAGACGCGGCTAAGCAAGCCAAAATGTTCGCCCGACAATTATTAAATCAATAACTTACCTGGACTGAGGCTAATTACTCACCTGCAGTGGATAAAAAATGGTACTAAATAGACCTTTTAAATTGCTTTATTCACTTAAAGAGGGCTCAACCTGTTAATTTTCATCGAAAATTGATGACTCGACAAAACCCGCATTTTCACTTCAAAATCCTATACATCCCCTATTTTAAAAGAGTTTCACGCTTCTGGGCACTACTATTTGAAACTCAAAACAGCAAATCATTTAACTCAATTGTATATTGACCTAAGTCAGCCTTTACCCTATATTTTCAATAATTTCTGAAAATTCAAACAAAAGGTAAATAAGATGTTAACAGCAGAGCTGGAATCGGTTGTCATGCATTTTGGCGAAATGGGTAATCGTTGGGGTTTTAACCGCACTGTTGGGCAAATGTTCGCGCTGATTGTGTTCACCGAAGAACCTATGAATGCCGATCAAATCGCCGCTACCTTAGGGATTTCCCGTGGCAATGTGAGTATGGGTATTAAGGAATTGCAAAGCTGGCAGTTGATTCGCACCCAATCCCTACCCGGTGATAGAAAAGATTACTTCAAGCCAAATGGCAGCATTTGGGATTTAGCCATGCAAGTGATGGTTGAACGCCGCAAACGAGAAATGGATCCCACTTTGTCATTGCTCAGAAGCCAACTTATTAGCAGCGAAGCTGAGGATAATAACAACTATACTCATCAACAAATGCATGCCATTCATGACTTACTAGAGATGTTTGGTGGCTGGTTTACTGACATGCAAAAAATGAAACCAGAACAACTCAAAACCTTACTAAAACTCGGCTCTGGTGTAGGTAAGGTGCTGGATATGAAAGAACGTTTAATCGGCTAATAGCACAAACTTTATTTTTACCATGATGGAGGGTCTAGCATGTTAGACACCCTAATATTGTCGCGTATTCAGTTTGCCGCCAATATCAGTTTTCATATTTTATTTCCGACTATTACCATCGCCTTGGCGTGGTTTTTATTCTATTTCAAGGTACGCCATGAACTTTCTGGGCATCCGGTATGGATGCGTATCTATCGCTTTTGGGTAAAGATATTCGCGTTAACCTTTGCCATCGGCGTTGTCACCGGTATTACCATGTCCTTTCAGTTTGGCACTAACTGGCCGGGCTTTATGGAAAAGGTCGGCAATATCGCCGGCCCTTTATTAGGTTATGAGGTACTGACCGCCTTCTTTTTAGAAGCCACCTTTTTAGGCGCGATGCTATTTGGCATTCAACGTTTACCCAGTTGGTTGCACACCCTTGCCACATTTTTAGTGGCCTTTGGCACCAGTATGTCCGCCTTTTGGATCATTGCCCTTAATTCATGGATGCAGACCCCTGCGGGTTTTGAAATGATTAATGGTGTGGCCCACGTAACCGACTGGTGGTTGGTTATTTTCAATCCTTCTATGCCCTATCGATTAACCCATATGTTATTAGCATCTGGCTTAACAGCGAGTTTTCTGATTGCTGGTATATCCGCTTACCGGTTATTAAAGGGTGATGAAAAACGCGCCCCTAAAGTGGCATTACGCATTAGTATCTATGCTGCTGCGTTATTGATTCCGGTACAGATTATGGTGGGCGATATGCATGGGCTAAATACCCTTGAGTATCAGCCACAAAAAGTCGCGGCTATGGAAGGTGCGTGGGAAACCGAACAAGGTGTACCACTGCTCTTATTTGCTTGGCCCGACGAACAAGCCCGTAAAAACCACTTTGAAGTGGCTATCCCGAACTTAGCCAGTTTAATCCTTACTCATAAGATGGATGGTGAAATCAAAGGGTTAAATGACTTTGAAGAACATCCGCCGGTGAAGCCAATCTTCTTTAGCTTTCGGGTAATGGTGGCGATTGGCACATTGATGCTTGTTATCAGCTGGTGGACGGGCTATGGCATATTACGTCGCCGTTACCCCAATAAGTGGTTGTTAAAAACATTAGTGTTTATGACTTTCTCAGGTTGGATCGCAACCTTAGCAGGTTGGTATGTTACCGAAGTTGGACGTCAGCCTTATTTAGTCACCGATGTATTAAAAACCGCCGATGCAGTCACCCCTATAGCGCCAGCCAATGTAGGCGTTTCTTTAGCATTGTACCTAACACTGTATGCGGTATTAATGGTGGCTTATTTAAATACCATTTTTTACATGGCCCGAAAAGCGGTGGATGTAGAAGAGTTTGAATTGCTCGATAGCCATAATGACCAATCGGTGAATGCGCTGGCCGACCCAACTCATAAGGAGGTTACCGCATGATCATCGAACATTTACCCAGCATTTTCCTCGCTTTAATGGGCTTATCCGTACTGATTTACGCCATGCTCGATGGCTACGATCTGGGCGTGGGTATTTTACTACCCATGGATGACCGCCAGCAACGGGATCAAATGATTGCCTCTATCGGCCCCTTTTGGGATGCCAATGAAACTTGGCTAGTACTCGCCATTGGCATTTTGCTGATCGCCTTCCCATCGGCTTACAGCTTGGTATTAAACGAGCTATATATTCCGGTAGCACTGATGTTAATCGGCCTAATATTACGCGGTGTATCTTTTGATTTTCGCGCCAAAGCGGTGACTCACTTTCAAGAAATGTGGGATATTTTATTCAAAGTTGGCTCATTAATGGCAGCCACCACCCAAGGCTATTGTTTAGGTATGTACGTGATGGGTTTTGCAAGTAGTTGGCAAGCATACTGTTTTGCCCTACTCAGTGCGGCTGGCGTAACAGCCGCTTATGCCTATATTGGTGGTGCTTGGTTGGTGCTCAAAACCGAAGGTGAAGTTCAACGTTATGCTGCAAAATGGTCACGCCGAGCGGGCTGGTTAGCGGCTATTGGTATTGGCGCTATTTGCATTATCAATCCCATAATCAGTCCTATGGTCGCAGAACGTTGGCTAACCTTGCCGGGGGCGATATTACTCTTACCCATTCCACTGATGAGTGTGCTGCTAATTTTTGTGGTGGATCGTTATCTACGTCGGGTACCTCATGAGCAAGACTTTGGTTGTTGGATCCCCTTTAGCGGCGTAGCAACGTTATTTTTACTATGCCTTGTAGGCCTCGCCTACAGCTACTTCCCTTATGTAGTACCCAATCGAATTACCGCCATCGAGGCCGCTAGTGCCAGTGAATCTCTCATGTTTGTGTTTTATGGGGTGGCGTTGGTGTTTCCCGTTATTGTGGCCTACACCATTTTTTCTTATTGGATGTTTAAAGGTAAATCTACCGCGCTTAAATATTGGTAGATTAATTGCGGATAATGCTCTGCAGTTACTATACCGGACTGAAGCTTTTCGCTTCAGTCCAAATTTATCCTCTTCAAACACCAAGATAATAAATTGAGCTTATCTATTCCCCAGAAAAACGTTAAGGCATTGTCAGATAATTTTACATAAACAATCCATTAACATTCTATTTTTACCAAATATATTTTGCAATATATTGATAAATAATGATTATTTCAAAATTAATAATAATAGTTCAATACTGGTACCATTCCTGCTTACTCCTCCGTTAGATGAGCATTTTGCTCGTAGTATCTGGAGTTGTAATATGTCTTTCAAAGTTAAATCGATTGCCTCTTTCGTTCTGTTTCTAGGGTTCATTAGCCAAAGTGTTGCGGGTATTCTTACCGAAGCTAGCACCGGTATGTCCAATTACAGCTTATTAGTCACCGGTGATGCCAATTTGGGTAATGGCGTACATATTCATGGTGGTGCTTATATTGGTGGCGATCTAACTTTAACCGGTGGTAACACCAGCGTAGGTAGCGATTTAGTAAATGCTGATTTGGGCTTATATATTGGCGGCAGCGCACTTAGCAACCAACGCATCGATTTAATGAGCAATAACTATTACATAGGTGGCAGTAACAACGCCATTTTACAAAACGCAGGCACAGAACTCAGCATTGCTCCTGCATTACCACTAAGCCCAGCAGCGATGGCGGCGGTACTATTAGCCAAATCCAATGAGCTTTATGGCATGGGTGATTACGGTGTGGCTGTAGATGCCTCGGACTTTAACCGAGTACAAATTGATCTAACAGCAGGAGCAATGAACGTGGTGCATTGGGACAGTTCAAACGCCGCATTCTTATCTGCTTATGCCAATTTGCAATTTAACAACTTTACCGATGATACCTTCCTTATCATCAACTATGACTTAACAACGGCTTTGGACTTTAGAGCCAAAAACGAATTCATTCCTTCATTGGCTTACGGTAATGTGATTTGGAACTTTGTCGGTGGCGAGAACTTAAACATCACTAACTCTGTGTCCACCTTTAAAGGCAGTATTCTTGCCACTGATAGCAGCGTTGATTGGAATGCCAATGATATTGACGGACAGTTAGTAGCAAAATCACTAACCTGGAATAACACCAGCCAAAGCCATCACTATATTCCTTGGACGCCAGCAGAGAAAAAAGACATTCCAGAGCCGGCTTCTATCGCTATTTTCAGCTTGGGTTTACTGGGTTTGTTAGCTAATCGTAAGCGCTTGAGTTAATCCGCTTTTTCTACCATCCCAATGATGAATTAAAATCTAATACCTACGCTAATGCCGTAGGTATTAGATGGGGTATCGCTACCGTGAGTATCAAAATAACGGCGTACAAAAGGGGATACTTGCAGGTGCTTAGTTTTTAAGGTGATACCCACTTCGGGATAAATTGCGAGGACATAAGCTCCATCACATTCATAGCGATGATGGTAAGAGTCATAGTAATCATCATCGTCATAAATATTTGAAAGGTTAATACAATCCTGTCTTTCACCGCTAAATATCCCAAGTCCAACATAAGGCGCAATATCGCCCTTAGCATGCAATTGCCATGCGGCTGAAAAGCCCCAGTAATTGTCAGCAATATCCGCTTCTGTATACCTAGCCTGATACACCAATGCACTCACTTTTAGTGCTTGAGTAAAATCACGTTGCTGCCAAAAGTATAAACCGGACAGTTCAACGCCTGAACGTTTGCTTTGCGGGCTAGTAAAAGCCCCTAATGAGTAATAACCTTCACCACCAAAGCGGGCATTCCCTGAGCTCGGTGCTGTAATTAACATTGAAAGCAGACAGCTAGCCATAAAGGCTTTAATCATGGAAATCCTTTTCACCTTCGAAGTTTAACCTTATAAATTTTAGTCGCTATGCAGTGCTTCGATAGGATTAAGCTGTGATGCTTTAATCGCTGGGAATACCCCAAAGCCGACACCGACAGCAATACAAATACCCAAGGATAAAAAGATAGCCACCATTGACCAGCTCACAGCCCAGCCTGAATAAAAGCCGATAATTTCCGATAGGGCTAAGCCAAAGACAATCCCCAGTAAGCCGCCCAATACCGAGATGGTAAAACTCTCGGCGATAAATTGAAATTTGATATCTTGTTGCGTAGCCCCCACTGCACGTAATAAGCCGATCTCTTTGGTGCGTTCCAATACGTTAGCTAGCATGATATTCATAATACCAATGCCACCAACTAACAATGAAATACCCGCCACACAGGCCATCACAATATTAAATATTTGCTGAGTTTGTTTTTGTTGCGCCAATAATGCTGCCGGTACAATCAGCTGATAATCTTCAGCTTCACCATGGCGGAGTTTAAATAGTTGGGTGACGGCCTTGGCAGCGACCGTAGGGTCTACCTGATCGGATATTTTAAGTTTAACCACATCCAATTCACTGGCCAGCGCTACTGAACTGAGCTTTTTTAAACTCGTTAATAGTGGTACAAAAACCCGTTCACTATCCCCACCAATCTTAACCCCTTGAAACTCGTCCTTGCCTAAATAAGGATTAGATAATACCCCGACCACTTGCAACCAAAGGTGATTAACTTTAACAAATTTGCCCACGGCTTCACCATTAGGGAATAGTTCACTGGCAGCCGAAGACCCCAACACCGCCACTTGAGCAACATTCAAATCATCCTCATCACTAAGTAAACGACCGTCAGCCGTCTTCATATTAGATAACGCAAAGTGGCTGGCTGTTACGCCGACCACATTGGCATCGGAACGTCCCTCATCACTGTACACAGATTGAGTCTTAATGCGTCGTTCGGCACTATGATCAATCACAAAAGGCAAGGTAGTAGCAGCAGCATCAACATCGGCTAATGTAAGGCCTAACGAATCTTCGCGTATTTCCACCAGCTCATCGCTAGCAAACTGCTTGGATTCCACGATCAAATTGCGTAAGCCCATTGAATCAATTAGTTTTAACGCCTGACGCTCGGCGCCTTCACCAATATTCAACATCGCGATCACCGCACCGACACCGAAAATCATGCCCAACAATGTGAGTAAGGTACGTAATTTATGGGACGCCATTTCTTCCAAGGCATCCACAATCAAAGGTTTAAAGGTTTTAATCATGGCAATCACACTCCTTCAGGCACACTGAGTGCAATAACATCACCGGCATTGAGCCCTTCAATAATTTCTACAAAATGCAGATTTTTTACCGCAGTGGATACATTCTGTTTAACGAACTCACTGCCCTTTTGCAAGTAGACAAAATTTTCACCTTTCTCGTTAAATATGGCTTGTAACGGGATAGTAATTTTTTGTGTTAATGGACTGGCTTTAATTTTTGCCCGTACTTTTTGCGCAGGTTGCAAAGTAACGCTGCTATTAGGGATCTCTACCGTTAATTCAAAATACTTAGTAGGGTTACCACGCTGTACGGTACGTGAAAAACCGGATACGGTGGAGATAGTACCTATTAGAATTTGATCTGGTGATGCTTCCAGCGTCAGCTCAACTGCCTGCCCTTCTTTAAGGCCAATAGCATCCTTATCCAACACATAGATTTTGGCTTGCATGTGTTCCAGGTTGGGAATTTTAGCGATAGTACTGCCGGGGAATACGGTTTGGCCAATACTCGGTTTATCTCCGCGAAAGTTCTTTTCATACACCAACAAACCATCGTAGGGTGCATAAATTTCTAATAGGGATAACGCCTCTTGGTGTTGCTGAAATTTTTGCTCATGACCTTGCTTACGGATATCCAGAATTTGCACCGCACTTTGATTACGCTCGCCAATACTGTCTTGTTTCCAATCAATAAATTCTTCTTTAGCACCAAGGTAATCCCGATTCGACAAGGTATCAATGATCTCGATTTTTGAATACAAGCGCATATCATCTATGGCAAAGGTATCTACAAATTCAAACTCTTTACCGACAAACACTTCTTCCGAATTAAGATCGTTTTCTTGCTTGGCTTTTTCGGCATAGGTTTTACGCATGTCCTTTTCCAGCAACAGCATTTCTAGCTCTTCTTCACGGCTATCCAGTAACAGCAGTTCGGCGTCAAAACGTGCTACCACTTGCCCTTTAGTGACTCTTGAGTTTTCTTCAGCCAGCCATTCAATAACCATCGGACGACGCCCCGGTGCCGCAATATTTTGCGCTTCCGCTGCCTCCAGTTCACCAAAGCCGGGGATAACGATTTCAAAATCGGATAACTGCACTTCATAGGTAGGAATAGTCGCGATTTCTGGATCCGAGCAAGCGCCCAATAAAAGCATACAACTCAACATCATACTTTTAGATAATTCGTGCCTCATGAACCCAACACCTCTATTTTGGCTTTCATGCCAGGGCGCATCACCGACGGCTGGCTATCCCCCAATTCAATCAATGCATCAAATACCACTTTAGCGTTGGTATTTGATTTCGGATAATAAGCCTTGCCCAACTCGGCAATTTTGCCCATATAGGCACTTTCTGGATAGGCTTCGAAAATGACCTTAACCGTTTGACCTTCGTGGAGCTTGGCAGTATCTGGCTCAGCAAATTCAGCCTTAATCGCCAGTTTATCCAACGACGGCAATTGCATTAAACTGCGCCCCATATACACAGTTTGCCCCACCGCTGCTTTTTCGCCATTCCAGTCGGCGGTATACATCACCAAACCATCTTTAGGCGCGGCGATGGTTAGCTTGGCAATATCACGCTTAATACTATTCACCCGAGTTTGACGCTTACTAATTTTTCCTTGATCAACCTGACGGTTAATATCCATAGCTTTAATATGATGAGCTAAGCGTTGTTTCGCTTGAGCCAAATTCTCTGTTTGATATTCGTACTCGGCTTGCTGCTTGTCCCGTTCAATCTGCGAGCGTGAAGCATCAGTAATTTCAGCCTTACGCTGGGCTTTTTCAAAGTTCATTTCGGCTTCAGCCAGATTCAATTTTAAATCTTGCTCGGTGGCGTCATCTCGCAATATACGGTTTTCAGCACTTTTAATTTCCGCTTCTAAACGGCTACTGTGGCCAATTAAGTCAGTTTTCAAACGTTGACCATCAAACATCAGAATTTTATCGCCTTTTTTCACCAGTTGGTTTTCTTTGGCCATAAACTCAATTTTGTATTGCCACATGCGATGTACGTTAGGCGGACCGATAGTGGCATTTTTTAACGAAATCAATTCTGCGGTGGCGGTAATGCTCGCCACTTGTTCTGGTGCCGTCTCAACCACTTCTGTTTGACAAGCGGTTAACAGCAAAACACCGGCTACGGTGGTTAACAGCTTCGGGGTATTTAAACGCATTTTCATCTCCTTACTACTGTTCAATCCGGACACTCATGCCCGGAAAAATATCCTGTTGCACGGGTTCCGCAAAAGCAATTTCCAAGCGGTAATAAGCGCTATCGCTCCATTGACTACGCTGTTCAGCTTGGCTGGTTATGCTGATTATTTTGCCGTTATAGGTTTTGTTTGGATAAGCGTCCAAAGTTAATTTAAGCGCTTGCTGATCATCTAAATTAAATTTGGCGGCATCAATTTCATGCACCCAAGAAGTAACCTGATAAGACGACTGTGCCTGCACGGTAATGACTTCCCAAGCAGGTTCCACATTGGTCCCTGAGGCGATTTTTTGTTGCATGTAGGGGTGCATCACATGGGATACCGGCCCACTAACCTGTGCACGCACACTGAGTTTTTCTATTTGCCCTTTTTGGTAAGCGATTTTCTCTTGGGATTTTACAATTTCAATTTTTTGCTTTTGAATACCGACATCACGCTCGGCAAGCTGAAGTTTGAGGTTTTCTTCGGCTTTGAGCTTTTCCATCAGCGCTTTTTCATAAGCAATGACGTATTTTCCTTTTTCATAATTACTGATTTCCCCATCGGGAATACTGGCTTCAATACGTGTTTTTTTGACCTGAATACCCGCTAATTTTAATCGCCCTTCGGCTTCCACTACCGCCTGATTCAAATCCATTTCTGTTTTGATTAATTGCAGTTCTTGGGTTTCGAGGTTTTCCTGATTTTGTTCTAGCTGAGTTTGAATGCCGCCTGAATCAAAGACTGCGATTAAATCACCTTCTTTAACGATTGCCCCCTCTTCCTCTAACCATTGGATTTGAATTTGCCAGCCGGTACTTTTTGGGGCCGTCACCGTCTGACTTTTTGCAGAAGCCACTTGGCCAGTTAGTAACAGTGGCACCTCATCGGCGAAACTAACTGAACTGAATAACACCGCTAAAATAAGTAATAATTGCCCCATGGTTACACCTTATAATCTAAATCAAGAATTTTACCGTCCCGCATCATCACTATCCGTTGCGCATATTGGGCGATATCGTCTTCATGGGTAACCATCACGATGGTTTGCCCTTGTTTATGTAAATCGATTAACAAGGCCATGATTTCAACGGAGGTTTTACTATCCAAATTACCGGTTGGTTCATCCGCCAATATCACCGTCGGATTGTTAATTAACGCCCGCGCAATGGCTACACGTTGGCGCTGACCACCGGACATTTCGAAGGGCTTATGATGCATACGGTGTTCTAAGCCTACTTTTGTAAGTAACGCTATCGCTCGTGCGGTTGCTTCTTCGTCGCTAACATCGGAATAGCGCAGCGGTAATTTAACGTTACCAATGGCATCTAACTTGGGTAACAGATGAAAGGTTTGAAAGATAAAACCAATATGTTGATTGCGAATTTTCGACAAGGTATCGTCATCTAAACTAGCGACATCTTGATTATCCAGTAAATATTGGCCGCCATTGGGGGTGTCTAAGCAGCCAAGAATATTCATCAATGTTGACTTGCCCGAACCGGAACTGCCCATAAAGGCCACGAATTCATTCTCCTGCACTTGCAGGGTAATATCTTGTAACGCATGAACTTGTTCAGCACCATTGACGAAGGATTTACAGATATTTCTTAATTCAAGCATGTATGGCTTCTATGATGATATTAACAAAACCTTTACGTTAACCATTGGTATTGAAAGTATCAACTAAGGTATTGTGTAAAGGATGCTTTTAATACGTTACTAAATATTACAATAGTACGAAGATTGCTCATTTTAATCGAAAATATAAGGAATTCGTTAATTCATGCTTTGGTTATCCTACTTTCTCGCCGCCAACATTAGTTCAGTCTCTCAGGCGGAATTAAAGGTGGTGACACCTGCAGATATTGAAAAAATCAGCATCAGCGGTCGTCGCCAGCAAAATATCGATAGCCAAGCCGTTAGCGCAATTAATGCCGACACCATCAACTTGCAACAATCCGTACATATCAATGAATTGTTATCCAGAGCAGCAGGTACTTGGGTCAGCCGTGGCAATGGCCAAGAAAGTCTGACTGCGATCCGCTCTCCGGTATTAACTGGTGCTGGCGCTTGTGGGGCATTTTTAGTGGCCGAAGATAGCATTAGTATTCGCCCAGCCGGCTTTTGTAATGCCAATCAGCTGTTTGAAGTTAACAGCGAACAAGCGGATAGCGTTGAAGTGACTCGTGGTCCAGGTAGTCATTTGTTCGGTTCTAATGCCGTACATGGCGTGATCAATGTGTTAACCCCTGATGTGTTCAGCCAATCGCCCCTAAGTTTAGGTATAGAAGGGGGTGCTAATGGTTATCAACGGGCGCGTTTTAGCATTGCGCAACAGCATAGCGACCAATCACAAGATCAACAGCAAGGGTGGATGTTGTACGGTAATTTAATGAAAACTCAGGGCTATCAGGCCGATAGCGATGGCGAACAACACAAACTCAATGGCATACACCAATATCAACACAGTGATCTCAGTGTCAAAAGCGTAATCGCTGCCACTCATTTGAATCAGCACAGTGCCGGTTTTATTCAGGGTGATGATGGCTATTTAGATGACAAATTACGCCGCAGCAATACTAATCCCGATGGATTTCGTCATGCCAATGCTATTCGCGCTTATAGTCGCTGGTTATGGCAATGGGACGACCAACGCTCTTTTCAGCTAACGCCGTTTATTCGTAGCAGTCAAATGACGTTTTCCCAACATTGGGTACCATGGAGCCCGACTGAGACTAACCGCCAACATAGCGCTGGTGTACATTTACAATATCAGCAGCAATTTTCACAGTGGCAATTATTGGCAGGTTTAGATAGCGAATGGAGTGACAGTGCTTTAAGCGAGACTCAAACTAGAGATTTTTCACCCACATTGCCCCAAGGACAACATTATCAGTATAAGGTGTCTGGTCAGTCACTCTCGCCCTGGATTGACGCGCAGTGGCAGTGGACAACCAAAACACAACTCAGTGCTGGCCTGCGCTTTGACCATATGGCGTATGATTATCAAAATTTATTAAGCGATGGCCAAGCCTGTGCAGCGGATGTCACTGCATGTCGCTTTTATCGCCCTAGCGATCGTAACGTTAGCTACTCAGACTGGTCACCGCGATTGGCACTGAGCCATCAATGGTCTCCACAGCAAGCTATTTATCTACAAGCCAGTCGAGGCTTTCGCGCCCCACAAACCACTGAGTTATTTCGTTTGCAGGCAGGACAACAAATTGCGGATCTACAATCTGAGCAGCTAACCAATTTCGAATTGGGGTTGCGTGGCAATATTGCTCTAAGTCAATCTGACGTCAGCACTCATTACGACATCAACCTGTTCAGTATGCATAAACGCAATATGATTTTTCAGGACACCGAACGGCAAAACATTAGTAATGGCGCGAGCCGCCACCGAGGTATTGAAGCCACTTTGCGTAGCGAGTTTAATCCGCAATTTTATACCGAATTCAGCGGTACCTATGCTGAACATACCTATGCCAACAATATCCACATTAGCCAGCTGAACATTAACGGCAATGTGATTGATACCGCCCCAAAAACCATGGGGCAAGTCACATTAGGTTGGCAATCTGCCGAAAATACAGGAGTGAGCAATCAACCACATCGTATTGAGCTACAGTGGCAACATTTAGCGGAGTATTATCTCAACCCTGAAAACACCGCCAGCTATCCGGGGCATAACCTGTTACACCTCAACACGACGTGGTGGCTCAACGACCAACTAAAACTCAGCTTTAACATTCGCAACCTCACCAACAAAAAGTATGCCGAGCGTGCAGATTATGCTTTCGGCAATTATCGTTATTTTGTGGGTTTACCCCGTTCGCTTTACCTTGGGTTGCAGTGGCAACTTTAATAAGCTGCTATAAATATTAAGACTCTATAAACCTAGATGTTTTTGAGTCTTAATATGGTCAATTACAATCCTATTTCAATCCTAATTCCGCCAGCATCAATTTACGGATCACCGGTACCGGGGCGTTACCGTAACTTAAAAATTTATTATGGAAATCCTTAAGGTTGAACTTATCGCCCATTTTATCTTTTAGCTCTTCTCGGAAAGCATATATCTCGGCAAAGCCATTGAAATAACTGGTGAGCTGAACTTGCGATAATGTTGCGCGCCGCCATTTACCTTCGGCTTCTGTTTGCTCTTGAAAGGCTTGGTTAATTAATAGATCCAATCCCTGCTCTTTGGTCATCCCTAATGCCTGCACGCTGTAATCAAGAATAGTATTGACCACTACCCGCAAATTCCACTTACTGTACATCAACCACATTTCCGGCTCGTTATTACCATAGCCCGATTCCAGCATCATTTTCTCGGAATACACCGCCCACCCTTCGACCATGGCACCATTACCGAAAATAGACTTAATTTTGCTTGGAGATTTATTCGCATGGACTAGCTGAGCGTAATGTCCCGGTAAGGCTTCATGGATATTGAGTACTTGCAGGACCCAGTGATTATATTCACGCAAATAACTTTCGGCCTGCTCCTCCGTGTAATCATCGAGTGGTGTAACATTATAGTAAGTATTCGCTGTTGCATCATAAGGCCCTGGGGCATTCACCGATGCGCCTGCCACACCCCGTTGATATTCAGGCGTCTCTCGCACTACTAACGGACGAGAAGGATCCAGATCCAATAAATCCTTTTCAATAATATATTCTTCGATTATTGGCATTTGCCGGCGAATTTCATCGACAAAATCTTCACGTTTAACATGCTGTACAGAAAGATGGTCAATCAACTGTTTAACCGCCACTAGCTCAATGGCCGGCATGGGTTCATCGGCAAAATAGGTGGGCCAGAGTTGTTTGGTGATAGCAATCATATCGCTATGTAGCTGCTGCTTTGCAATAACGGCTTTGTCGTATAACTCTTTGGCGGTGTAATCAGAGACGATGTCGTACTTAAATTTTTGCTCGTATAAAGCTGCACCAATACGAAAATCCTTAGCACCACCGTCCACTAAAATGCTGCGTTTATTCTGCAAAAATTCGATATACCCCTTAATCCCATTAACCGCCTCATGTAATAGAGGGGAAAATGCCAGTTTCTGTTCTGCTGATAATGTTGATTTAACCAAACTTTCAGGGATGGATTTTTCAAACACCCCAAGTGCACCTTGGCTTTGCTGAATAGCTAAATCGGTATGTTCTAGGGTTGGTACTGTTATATTTTGTTGAGCCGCAACGTAATATTCTGGCACCTTGGATAGGCGCTGTTTAATCGTCAACAAACGCTCATCAAGTGGCTTATAATCGGTATTTAGAATCAATCCAAATACGCCAGCTACATTATAATTTGACGGATCCCACTCATCGCTCTTGAGGGTGTTGTTGTACCATAGGCTCGATTCGAGTTGATTCTGAATCAGCGCTAAATCGGTGGCATTGGCAGCCGATAATAACGCCACATCAAATTCTTTAAGCTTGGCTAGATTGCCTTGTAAATATTCGGTTTCTCGCTGTTTGAATTCGGCATTAGGCACCGTCAATTCGCCGTCATGCTGGTAGTAACCTACATATACTCCATAGTTTGGATATAGTGACCAAGTCTCTTCTAAAAAGGCGTTTTTAAATTGTTCAAATTGAGCATTTTGCTCAGTGAGCGCGGCTAAGGATAAGGCTGTCGCTTTAAGGGCATCGGCATGACTCAGTTGCGGCTCAGAAGGCGAACAAGCTAGTACTAAAACGCTGCCGATTACAGCGGAGGATAAAGGAAATTTCATCAGGGCTCCTTTTTTGGGGGTATTATTGTTGATGCAACGGTGTAGGTACTATAACCACTTGGCTTTTTAAATTACCAAGATACCACCAGAGTAGGGTTTGCCTTTTGTCTCGACAAACCCTACTCTACGCACAGAATAATTAATCAAATCATAAATATACTTTGCGTTGAAAAATAAAACTATGCAACCAACAGTACCTGAATTATTGCTCGAGCAAATAGCCTTAGGCAACAAGGATGCTGAGAAAGAGCTAGTATCGAACTATTGGCGAGGACTCACCTTTGTCATCAGTCGACGTTGTGACGATCCTGATTTAGTAAAAGATATTGTGCAAGACACGCTGATTTTAGTAATTAATAAAGCCCGCCATCGAAAAATTAACACTCCTTCAGCATTAAATGCCTTTATCCGTCAGGTTGGGATTAATTTATTGATTGGCCATTTTCGCAAAGAAGCACGTCGGCAAACCTACAGTGATGAAGATATTGACGTGCAAGCACCTGAAGAAGAGTTGAGCTTAAGTAATGCGTTACACTACAATAATATTGTCGACTTAGTGCAACAAGTCATTGCCGACTTGCCCGTTGAACGTGATCGCGAAATTCTCCGCCACCACTTTATCTACGATATTGATAAAACACAGATATGCGAAGACTTAGTACTGTCACCAGAACACTTTGATCGTGTACTACATCGTGCTCGAACCCGTTTAAAACAATTAATTACCGATAAAATTCACCTAGCTGAGCCAAACAAAAAGCTACGTTTAACCCTGTGCTTGTTACTATTAATGGATCCTAGCTCATGGCAGCCAAGCGAAAACAGTAATGTTGATTTTTTAATCAGTGAGATGAGAGATTATCACGCCACACTGCACATTGATTCAAAAGCAGTACAAAAGTCGATTCTTCGACACGGATTGTTAATATCAGGCAAGGGGCAGTTATCATGATCTCAATGAACCAAGAATACATTAACCAGCACAATGTGCTGCAACGTTACTTTTCCAATTCCCTTAATCAAGATGAGCAAATAGCCTTTGAGTCATATGTGCTAGATAAGCCACAATTATTGGAACAACTAGAATTACACCATATATTTGATCGTCATTTATCTGATGCTTTTTCAAAAAACCATGACAGCAAAAAATTCTCCTTTAGCCAATGGTTATTTGGCAAACGACATAGCAAAAAACTTTTTTGGGCAGGCTTGGGGGCTTTATCTAGCGGGACATTAACCTTTGTCTTAATGATGACGCTAATGCTGCCCAATACCACAGAAAATGGTTTTTCATCAGTTAGCCCAGAGATTGTCTATCTCGAAACCATGCGCGGATCGGAAAGTGTCACTAACATTCACTTTAAGATAAATCAAAAAGTCAAAATGCTAGTGGTTGACACCGGATTGCCTAACGCACAAATCTATCATCTAGAAATAAAAGATAAGCGCAACATCACCATTTCGAATTGGGCCCATAAGGCGGTCAATGAAAATGGCGAATTGGTGGTCATGTTAGCCAGAAAAATGTTGTCGAACGGCCGTTATACTATGATCGCCACCAATTATGACAATAGTCAAAAACGTTATATTTATCCCTTGAATGTGAGTCTAAATTAGCACTGAGTTAAAGGTAGAATGGATAATCATGATTTTCGTTTATTTCCGCTAAGGAGCATTAATCCGCTATTAAGCGAGCAACAACTCACTGCCTTATCTACCGAATTAACGGGGGGGGGTAATCACTCCCCCGTAGCGACGACAGCGCAGGCGACAACATTATTCAACAATACAAAGGGCGCGGCGGTAAAACCTCAGCTTAATACGCCTATTTATCCTCATCACCGCATCGATGCTGGATACACTTACTTAGGGCAGTTTATTGCCCATGATATTGTCCCCAAAAGTAATCCCCGAGAACAATGCCGCCCTTTAAGTCCATGGCTCAATTTAGATAGTCTTTACGGTCATCCAAGCAATGACACTGAGGGCAAAGCTGTATTCGATGACAGTTTATTTGATGCAGATGGCCAATTTTTAATTCATACCAATCAGTTTGATGCCCGCCGCGATGCTAACGGCAGGGCGATTATCGCCGAGCCACGAAATGACGAAAACGCCGTTATTATTCAACTACATGTGGTGTGGCAAAAAGTACACAATCTGATTGTTAAGCAATTACCGCAACCCCATACTCGAACTAGCAATATACAGCGAGCGCGATGCCAAGTATTAGCCCTCTTTCATCTTATTGTGATCGATGATTTTTTACGGCGATTATTAGAGCCTACGGTATTTCGTTACTATTTTCAGGACTGGCGTGCTGGCGTGTTGCCCGCTGAACACTCTTTAACTTCAATACCAGTTGAATTCTCCCATGCCGGTTTCCGCTTCGGCCATAGCATGACCTTAGGTTTCTATGACTTAAATTCCATGCCCGACAATGTTTTTTCGCTAGCCGATTTATTGCGCAGCCCCAGTAGTCCGCCGTTACAAGCAAAACATCAGATCGAATGGTCGAAGTTTTTCGGTGGTAATGCCTTAGAAGCTCGGCGAATGAGCATGCTCATCTCTATGGATATGACCCACATTCCAATTGAAGGCAATATTATTCATATCAATTTACTGGCAGGGCAAAATAAGCAGTTACCGACGGCCAAACAAATTATCGACTGGTTAATAACCAGTCATCCACAGTTAGCCACAGCCATAGAACTTGAGACATATCCGCAAGTAACTGCCGATAGTGATAAACGTTTAGCTGGGGCATACCACACATTAGCCGACAATTTCGCTCATGAAAGATTACCACTATGGTTATATATTTTAGGTGAAGCGAAACTCAACCCACCGCCGAACACCAAAACTAAGCTCGGTAAAGTGGGCAGTATTATCAATGCCGAGGTATTGCGTAGCAGTATTGTTAGTTGTTATTTCCACAAGACTGACAATATACTTTCAGCGAATTCATTAATGTCTTTACTGCAACGCAATGCAGGTGATCTATATCTTCAAATTCGCGACAACAGCCCCGATGGCTGTTGCACGATGTTCAACCTCATAAACTGGATAAACAAGGAGAATAATAATGAGCATTAAACCCACCGTTGGCGATTTTGGCAAATGGCTTGTTAGCGATACCTATGTTGTTAACGTTGATTTTAGCGAAGTTCCTGAATTAGAAAGTTATCACCCCGAAGCCTTTGGTAATGATGAGCCAGGTACTCACAGAGAAAAAACCAATATTATTTTTGAAGCGGAAAATGACTGGCATCTTAAGGTCATTCTTAACGCCAACAACGGCGTACGCTGGCCGGAAAGCTCACAGAAACTACTTGAAAAAGCTAAATTCAACCCCGTTGACGACAATCATATGCAATCCCAACGTATCTCAATTAAAGAGGTATTAAGTGGCAGCAGTTTGCGTGGTTGGACCCATGTTACTTTCAGTATTGAGCTTGAAGAAGTCGCTGATCACAGAATATTCCACTCTACCCTGACGTGGGAAAAAGAAGACGAACAAAATAATTCTATCCAAAGCAAAATATCTGGTTATAGTTGGCGAGGATAATTTTGCAGGATACCATTGGCGGTAATGACGAGTTTTAAATATTCACTATTAATAGTTATTACCTTTTTGGGGTTTGCTGGTATACAAAATAGCAATGCGGCGACAATTGAGTCGCCCTCTTCTTCCGCTCATTCATTATTTATCAACCTTGACCAATATCAGCGTATTTCCCCTCATTTGCAGGTTCAAAGCACGCAATATACCTTTAAGCTAAAACTCTGGCGCGGCACTCAATTTCTGCAAGAATTTACAAGTACTGCCACGCTCTTACAAACGGAATACCTTAGCCTAGCGGATAGTAGCCATGATTATCGGCTGGAAGTTCTTGCTGATTCGACGACACCATTATTGCCACGGGATATCCACATTATTCCTGTAGTATTGGATGAAGCCGATACCACGAGCTGGCAACTACTGACGGGAATTTCATCTTCATGGACGCAAGAGCGGCGGCAACAATCATTATTATCGAGCTTGCAAACCCACCTACAGGAATTACCAACAAGTAATCACTGGTATTGCCCTGTGCTATATAAATCAATGGCCATGCAATTAACCTTAGGTCAATTTCAAGCTTTGCTAGCCCAGTCAAATAACATCCAGATACAAACACAAAGTGACGATCGTTTATGCCCATTTCATGAACTGTTTGCCGCTAATGCTAATTTTCAATTATACCGCTTTGATCAGGCCCAATCCCAATATGCCAAGCAATTAAGCCAATGGCCCCCAAGCATGCGGCCTACAAAACCCTTTGTACAATTAATGTTGGGCTTCAGCCAAATACTCAACGGTGCGATGCATAGCGATAAAAATGCGATGGCTGAAGGTAAAGCCAATTTAGACCCTATAAGCGCTGAGGTTTTTGAACAGCATCCGCAGTGGTCACCAACACTATATAATGCCCTCGCCACCTATTATTCGCTGAGTAACGATCTCCCCCTCGCAGCACAAATGCTAGAAAATGCCATACGCACACAACAACAACTGCGTAATGCCGACAACATCAGCGACTATTTAAATAATCTCGCATTAATCTATTTATGGACAGGCAAACTAAACAGCGCGCAAAAGACCTTTCAGCAATCGATCCAATTAGCCCGAAACCATAACGATGCGATTACTCTTGCCACGCAAACCACCAACTTAGCCAAAAGTTACCGTTATATTGGCGATTTACCTGCTGCCGAGCGTTATTATTTGCAAGCGCTGGATATTATTGCTCAGCAGCAAGTAGACGAAGGCACCACTATCATTTACTTGGAACTTGCACAAATTGCATTATCCGAGCAACGTTACCAACAAGCCATCGAGTGGTTAATGGCCAGTGAGCGAGATGCCATACATCGACGCTCCGACAAATTGCCGGTGGTTTACGCAAACTTGAGCCTAGCGCACGCTTTTAACAACAACCGGATTCAAAGCCAACTCTTCAAGCAAAAAGTATTAGCTAACCAAGGTTCAAACATTAAGGATGAAGACGGCTTTGACATGTACTTCGCTTTAGCCAAAGCCCAATTTGAATTGAATGATTTAGCCGCGAGCCTGAGTTTACTTTCCCAAGCAGAAGCGTTCCTCATTGCCGATACGCCAGCATTTATTGATTACCACACACTACTAATGCAAGTCGCCCTTAAACAGCAACGGTCACAACCTAGTACGAGCAAATCAACACAGATAGATCAGCATTTCGAACAGGCCTTTGCACAAATTAAGCGTATAGAAAGCACCCTTGATTTTGAAAAGCTCGGCCCGCAATGGATGAACCAAGCTCGCACCTTAGTGGAACACTATCTGCACTATTTACTCAGTAGCCAACAGCGCAACAAATGGCAACAAGCGCTGGATGTGATGGAGTCTTATCAGTTTACCCTACTAGCAAAAAGCCGAGATTATTATTTAAATCTACAACAGCAACCACTAGACGAAAATCTGCAATTTAATCACGCATGGAAACGCAAATTACAAGCAGAAGTTCAGTTGCTGAAAGCCGATGTCAGTGAGCGTTCAATGGCATTACAGCAGTTAGATCGTGCCAATGAACAGTTTCTATTACACAAGTCTAAATTATCCATCGCCACGCAAACAAATCCCACATTGGACCTAACAGCGATTCAACAGCAGTTGCAACCGCAACAAGTAATACTACGTTATGTATTATTAGCCGGAACCCAATGGGTTTTCACTATTACCCAGCAACACTGGCAACTGAATGCCATCAGTACTCAAGGTATCGATATTCAAGCATTAGCCAAACAAATACCATCAATAGCCGCAGGAACTTTCATACCAAAGTCGGTATTAGACGATAGCAGTAAAAAAGAATTGATCATTATCGCGGATGGTCAGTTACATCAATTAGCCTTTTCGGCATTAAATATGGCTTCTTCAGAACAACCATATCAACCACTAATACAACGTTTTTCAATATTACACAGCTATTCCCTGAGCCACTTTTTCAATCAAGAATCAGTGCATAGCCAAGGCACAGACATTGATTTTGCGATTTTTGCCAACCCTAATTTCAGCACGTCAGATGTATCGACTACCCCTAACAATGACGACTGGTTAACTTCTTTACCACAACTCGATTGGAGTGCCAAAGAAGCCGATTACATACAAACTATCTTTGCCGATAGTCGTTTTCATTTGGCCGTGGAAGAAAACGCCACTAAAAAACAGTTACTTTCCGCGCCGATGCGCAACGCCAGCGTTTTACATATTGCCACCCATGGTTATTACTCAGTGGATAATCCAGATGTTGTAGGCATTGCCACCGCTGCGGATCACTCCCACTCCGCAGCACAAAGCGGCTTTTTATCGCTAACCGAATTATTGAGTCAACCAATTCAGTCCCAACTGGTGTTTATTAGTGGCTGCGATACTGTTCAAGGTGAACTGTGGGCCAGTGAAGGGCTCAATGGCTTAGCACGAGGCATGTTAGCCCTCGGAGCAGGATCAGTCATTGGCACCTTGTGGCAGGTGCCTGATAGAGCCACCTCAGAGTTTGTGAAACATTTTTATCAGGCGTTAAAATTAAACCAAGGTCATACCGCGAAAGCTCTACAGTACGCTCAACAACGCATGTTGGCCTCTGCTCGTTACCGTCATCCTAAATATTGGGCGGGCTTCGTTTTAACCGCTGCTCATCGGCAGTTTTCCAACATAAAACTGAATTTTGAAAAATTAACTAAATCAGTGAGATAACTTTTTATTTCGTCGCACTAACTATTTACCTTGCCCAAGTTGTCGAAGATGCATTGATGTTGTTGTATCAAACTTGTGTTGTAGTAATTGCTGAGAATAAATATGTTGTTTTGGAACACACAAGATACAACCAAAAACACTCATAATGCGCTAAGCCAAATAAAGCCTTATTTTACGTTTTTATTGGTTTTTACCTATGTGACGATCATGATTTACGCCATTCTGTTTTACATGAATGCGGGGGTAGTAGAGGGGAATTTATTAATGATCCCATCAACTATTGCCAGTCTAGCTGCCTTAATTAGCTTTTGGGTTACTTATAAAAAAAAGCGTCAAAACAAGCCTAATTGATCACTGGTCAATTGATCAAAATCCAAACCTACAAAGCCCAATATCCCTTCGGCAACGGGGCGGATCTGACGTTCAATATAATGCTCATAATCAATACCGGCGGTAATATATTCAAGTGGTTCAGGGCCGTTTAAGGTGATCACGTAAGACACCCACCCTTTGTACTGATAGCGTAACGTCTTACCCAATTTTTGATTTTTTTCATCGGCCAAACGCGCGGCTTTAACGTGGGGAGGTACATTCTTTACATACTGATCCAGCCGTTGCCGCAGGCGTTTTTTATACACTAACAGCTCATCAAACTTACCGCTTTTAGTATCATTCACCATTTGCACCACATAGGCGCGAACATCGGCACCAGCAAACACCATTTCATAGAGTTTAATTTGAAATTGTTTGGCCAGCGCCGTCCAATCCGAACGCACGGTTTCTAGCCCTTTAAATATAAGCTCATCCCCCTTTTCCGTGGTTTTTACACCGGCATAGCGCTTTTTACTGCCCACTTCAGAGCCTCGAATGGTGGGCATTAAAAAATGCTTAAAATGAGTTTCAAATTCAATTTCCAGATGACACTCTAAATCAAACTGTTCACGCAATCTTTGCTGCCACTGCACATTAATACTTTGTTGCAGTTGTTCACCTATGGCTTTGGCTTGCTGATCATTCTGTACATTCTCCAACCACACAAAGGTCGAGTCGGTATCACCATAGATAACCTGATGGCCTTGCTCTTTGATCCACAGCTCGGTGGTTTGCATTATCTCATGGCCGCGCAAGGTAATAGAGCTAGCCAAGCGGGTATCGTAGAAACGACAACCGCCCGATCCCAATACACCATAGAAGGAATTCATCAAGATCTTAATAGCTTGTGAGCGCGCGGCATCTTTGTTGCGCTTGGCCTCATCGCGCTGTTGCCACAGTGAGGTAATAATATCCGGTAAAAAATGTTGCTCTCGACTGAACACGGCTTCGCGGAAACCCGGAATGGCTTTTTCAGGTTCAAGTAACCCTTCAATCAATCCTAATGGATCAATTTTAAACGTGCGAATAATCGACGGATACAGGCTTTTAAAATCCAGAACTAATACATGTTGATATAGTCCAGGCCGTGAACTCATCACATAACCACCGGGGCTGGCTAGGCCACCATCCACAGGGCGATTAGGAGCCACATAACCTGCCCGATGCAATTTAGGTAAGTACACATTAGTGAATGCCGCTACCGAGCCGCCGCTTCTGTCCAACTCCAAACCGGTAAGCTGACTGCGCAGGGTTAAAAAATCCAGTAATTGGGTATACTCAAATATCTCCAGCACCAACACGCAATCTTGCAAATTATATTCCGCGAGTTTTACTTTGTTGTGCAGAAAGTCATGCTTAATTTGCGCTAAGCGATTGTCTACGTCTTCCGTGTGCTTGCCCTTTCCCAATAGTGCTTGGGAAACAGACTCCAGACTGAAACTATCAAATTGGTAGGTGGCGGTTTTAAGTGCATCTATGCCATCCACTACCACGCGTCCTGCTAGGGTAATAAAACCCTGCTGACCACCCTCTCGTCCGCCACGCCAATTAGCTAAGCCGTTACCACGACCAATACGCAGTGGGATATTATGCAGCGCCGCTCGGGATACCAATAATCGAAAATCAAAATTCACTACACTCCAACCAACAATAATATCGGCGTCAAAGGTATTGAATTGCTCGATAAAGTCCCGCAATAGGTGTCTTTCATCATCTACCCAGCGGATAAATGACGGAGCATCCTCGGGTTTATCACCAATCATCAATACACATTGGTAACCGTCGGCTGCTAAACCAATGGAATACAGTTCGCCCTTCTCGCTACATTCAATATCCAGCGACAGTACCTTGAATTTAGGGTGATAAATAGACGGCTTTAACTTGCCTTGGGTTAGTTGCTGATAGCCCTGACGAGATTGAGACTGCCCGGTAAATACAGCACTCCCATAAATAAAACGCTCCATTAAAAAGCGGTCAACTAAGCGAATGTCATCTTCAAAACAAGTAATCAGAGCAGTTTTAAGAATATCCCTGGCGGCATAGAATGCTTGAGATGTAGCGAAATATAACGCCAGCATCGATTGTTGAGTAAAGCTTTTTAGCGCTAAGGGTTTGTCTTGAAAACGAATATTGGCTTCACTTAAAAAACCTTTGGCTCGGACGGCATCGCGCTGCTGAATAAAAAAAACAAATTGCTGTGCATCGATGAGTAACTTTACCGGACCATTGGCGGTAGTTAACCAAAACTCAAGTAAGGTGCTACCTTGTTGTTCCCGTTGGTGGCTGGTTAGGATAAAACCTTCAGCAAGTTGCATGATCTTAAACCACCTTAATCAAGGATCGGAGCTTGAAACTGAGCCCGAGCCTAAGCATCACCAAAAGTAACTATAATTGATAGTTTGCACATTAACGCCATGGTTCACCTCAGCCAGCTTGGCATTGGAATAATGGTTCACACTAAAAGATAATCGATGCTGTGCATATTCCAATCCCGCTTCAAAACGATCTTCAAACATAAACCGCGAACCTAATTGGCGATCCATCCACTGCTTAGCATCGATATAGGTAGCGCCGACACCAAAGCCGATAAAAACATACTGATTAGCGATGGGGATCCGATAGCGAAACATTGGGGTAAAAGAAACACCATGCTTACTTTTATCCAGCCAAGGGTCACGCCAATAATGTCCGGCAATTTCCCACTCTAGCTGAATGTTGTGATCGTAAAAGCCTTGCCATTGAATTGTAGAAGGGATGACCACCGCAACCCGATAAGCCTCTGGATGCATGCGTTTATCTTTGAGCAGTGTCCAGCGAGAAACCCCAGTGCCGCCAGAAAAAGTAAAACCTGCAGCCACAACAGATTGGCTACATAGAAGAATTAATAGAACGAATAAACGGATAATGTCGATGCCTTATAATGCTAGATAAATACCGTATCGAATCTACGGAATTAACTCTGTTAGAGACTTAATTTGCTGAATATCAGCAAGAGGAAGATGCTTGGGGTTATACCACAGCGCCTGCATGCCCGCTTTTAATGCCGGTTTAATGTCACGCTCTAAAGAGTCACCGACCATCGTAATATCTGCGGGTGCGCATTGTAGTTGTTTTAAAATAATTGGGAAAAAACGTTCATCGTCTTTACCGACACCTAAATTTTGCTGGCAGAAATAGCCATCAATAAATTGGTCCAGCCCTACCCGAGAAAATGCTTTTTGAATATCAGCCACTTGTGAATCCGCAGCTCCGGTAGCAATATAAACGACGTGGTTTTGTGATAAATGACTTAGCGCAGCAAGCGCACCATCAATGGCTTGCACCTCAACCCAATCACACATCTTGCCTTTGGCATCTGGGAAATCCTCCATTAGGGTATCGCCCCAATCGAATAGGTAAACCATACTCATTTGCTTGCAGCCTTAACCTTCTGCCAAACCTTTTCCATTTGTTCTAAGGATGCCTCGTGTAAAGATTGCCCCGCGTCATCCAAGTGCTGTTCTACGGCACGAAAGCGCTTTTCAAACTTGACGTTAGCTTTGCGCAGTGCCGTTTCTGCATCCACCTTAAGATGACGAGATAAGTTCACTACAGCAAATAACAAATCACCAATTTCTTCCTCGACTGCAGCTTGATTAACTTGTTGGGGTTTTAATTCTTGTAACACTTCATCGATTTCTTCATGGATCTTATCTACTACTGGGCCGATTTCGGGCCAATCAAAACCCACTTTGGCACAGCGCTTTTGTAATTTGTGAGCGCGCATTAAAGGTGCCATGCCAGCGGGGATATTGGCTAACAGGCTGGCATCTTCGACCTTGCCCTGTTCGGTACGCTCTTGCTGCTTTACCTTGTCCCAGTTATCGTTGAGTTGTTGCTCATTGCTAAAATGATCATTAGCAAAAACATGAGGGTGACGACGAATGAGTTTATCGGCTACGGCCGCGGCCACCGCTTCAAAATCGAATTCGGCCTGCTCTTGGCCCAATTGCGCATAGAACACAATCTGGAACAGCAAATCACCCAGCTCATCTTTAATGTCATCCATGCTACCGTTTTCGATGGCATCAGCCACTTCATAGGCTTCTTCGAGGGTATAAGGCACCACTGAGCTAAAGGTTTGTTGTTTATCCCAAGGGCAGCCGGTTTGTGGGTGACGTAATTGTGCCATTACCCATAATAATTTTTGCAACTGTGGAAAATGCCGTAATTCCTCACCGGCAAGGTCGTATACTGAATCTGACATGCTATTGTTCTACTCGTCTTACAGAATGCACACCAGTAATTTTATCTAGCTGCTTTATAGTTCTCGCCAAGCTATGCAAATCTTTAACCTCTAAATTTAATTGAATTTTGGCGCTGTCATCTTTGGGATTACTTAAACTATTCACCCCTAATAAGCTGACTTTTTCATTGGCCAATACTGTGGTGATATCACGCAGCACCCCTGAGCGGTCGGAACTCAACACTTCAACGCTAGTTTCAAAGGCTCCAGCATGTTTTGCCGCCCAGTTAACGTCAATGTAGCGCTCCGGATGTTGCTCCAATAAATGGGCTAATTGTTCGCAATCTTCTTTATGTACACTGACACCACGGCCAATAGTAATATAACCGTTTACCGGGTCGCCAGGTAAAGGACTACAACATTTAGCCAGTTGGGTTAGCAAGTTACCCACACCTTCAACTTCAATGCTGTCTTTGGTGGTTTTACTTGATGACTTTTGTTTAAGCCGCGGGTCCATACTCGGTGGTGGGGCAAAACGTTGTTGCAGAAAATGCACCACCTGATTAATACGCACATCGCCGCCGCCCACCGCCGCATACAGGTCATCAACAGAGGCAAAATTAAACTTCTCACAGGCATCAATAGCCGCTTTAGGCTCAATGGATACCCGCTGTAATTCTTTATCTAGGGTTTCTTTACCGGCTTGTAAATTTTTATCCCTCGCCTGTTTTTTAAACCAGGTTTGAATTTTGGCGCGGGCTCGCGAAGAATGCACATAACCTAAGCTTGGGTTCATCCAATCGCGGCTGGGGTTGCTGGTTTTGCCGGTAAGGATTTCTACTTGGTCGCCGGTTTGTAATTGATGAGTAAAAGGCACAATACGACTCGACACCTTGGCACCAATACAACGATGGCCGACATTACTGTGAATATAATAAGCAAAATCCAATGGCGTTGAGCCCATGGGCAGATCCACCACATCGCCATTGGGGGTAAACACATAGACTCGGTCATCAAACACCTGACTGCGCAGCTCTTCGACAATATCACCGGACTCGGACATATCGTCCTGCCATGCCAAAATTTTACGCAACCAGTTAATTTTCTCGTCGTAATTCGAACGGCTGCCACTGCTGCCTTCTTTGTACTTCCAATGTGCCGCTACACCCAATTCAGAATCTTGATGCATTTGCTCTGTACGAATTTGGATCTCCACCGGCTTGCCTTGGGGGCCGACCACCACAGTATGGATAGACTGGTAGCCATTAGGCTTAGGCGTGGCGATATAATCATCGAATTCAGGAGGAATATGCTTATACATCGAATGCACTATGCCCAGTGCGCCATAACAATCTTGTAAACGCTCGGCGATAATGCGCACCGCGCGAATATCGTAAAGTTGATCGAAGCCCAAATGCTTCTTCTGCATTTTTTTCCAAATACTATAGATATGCTTGGGACGACCATGAACCTGAGCGCGGATCTGCTGTTCTGATAGCTCATTTTGTAAATTAGTGACGAAGTCATTAATGTAATGCTCGCGGTCAGTACGACGCTCGTCGAGTAAACCGGCGATTTGCATGTACGTTTCGGGATGCAGATAACGAAAGCCGAGATCTTCCAGCTCCCACTTTAATTGGCCAATGCCCAAACGGTTAGCCAGCGGTGCATAAATATTGGCGCATTCTTTGGCGGTTAATACGCGGGTTTCTTCATCGGCTTTTTTAACCTGACGTAAACGGCACACCCGCTCCGCCAGTTTAATCACCACCGCACGCACATCTTCAACCATGGCTAACAACATGCGCCGCACATTATCGATTTGTGCTTCATTACTTTTGGCATGGCTGTTGGAATGCAAGCTACGAATGGCTTCCATTCTACGTACACCACTGATCAAAGTATTAATGCTGCTACCAAAATGTTCGGTAACCACTTCTTCTGACCAGTTTTTTTGTAGGCAAATAGGCAGTACTAATGCTGCTTGTAGGGTTTCATTATCCATATGCAATTCATGCAGGATCTCAACCATCTCCATGCCCATCACTGGGATCTCATGGTCTTTGGCAATGGCACTTAATAGCACTTTGCAGTCATCCGCCAATGCCATCGAGGCAAGCCATTCGCTGAATGAACTGGATTGCTGTTCGTGAATTTTGCGTATTGAAACCATAGTGACGAAAATACCTCCTGTATCCATAAAAACTAGCAGCGCAGCACATTATGCCAATAGTATGCGGAATCCACTACGTTAAGGCAATTTGAATGCCAGTAGGATGCACGTCCCCACAAGTAATGCTAAGTTTATGAATTTTCCTTATCCTGCCTATATAGGCTTATATTTAAATGCATTTTAAGTACGCAATCACTTACTGACTACTTTATCTACCTAACATTTCTCAATTATTTTTAAGTTACTCATATAGAAACTGCAGCAATAATGAGCAAATGATCTTAATTGGTGCATCTGTATGCCTTATAACGAACCTAAGTTGCTATTTCATTGTTATGGCTTTAATTTTCATTGATACTCAGCCACGCTATAAAATGAAAACTACATAACCCCAGCTCGGGATAAAAAATGTCGATACATTCGCAATTTATCAGAAATTGAGAGGCGATTAACTCCATGATCCAATTAATCTATACCAGCGATTTTTGCACAGCGCTCAAACCAAAGGATTTTAAAGATATTCTACAAACTGCCTTAGCAAAGAATATCAGCCTTGAAATTACCGGAATGATGGTGGTTATTGACGAACATATTTTTCAAGCTATCGAAGGCCCAGAACATAACGTAGTGTCCTTAATGGATTCCATTAAAACGGATAGCCGCCATAAAAACGTTCGAATTATTGGTACCATGCCTATTATGGAGCGAGATTTTCCTGACTGGACAATGGGCTTTACTAGTCATTGGCAAGGTACCCAGTTAGATGACGTTAAATCAGTGCTTTTACAATTAACCGCCAACAGCACGTTTAATGAACAACATGCCAATAGTCTAAGAATGTTAATGCGCTCATTACGGCCAAGCCTAACGTAATGAATACTTAGTGAATTTACTTCATCGATAAGCAGAAAAACTAAATTACACCACGAATATCACCACTGTCTGTGCATCCCTACAAACATTTGAATTGGAAGACTTTTTAAGTATTATTGAATAACTACTGAGCTACCAATCACCTTATTGAAAGCGAAACAGATAAAAATGGCCAATTCATGCTCTATTTAACTTATGTTAGTGATTTTGCCCAAGAACTAGAATCGCAAGATTTTAACAATATTCTTGCGGTATCGACAGAACACAATGCAAGACAAAATATTACCGGTTTTCTGGTTGTGGTCGATCAGCATTTTTTTCAGGCATTAGAAGGGCCGGAAGAACATGTTTTGACGCTGCTAGAAGCAATTAAGCGGGATCCCCGTCATCAGAATCTACGGGTCATTGGTTCTGAAACTATAGTAAAACGTGATTTTCCCGACTGGAGTATGGGCTTTGTGTGCTACTGGAAGAGTCATCTTTTAGATGATATTCAATCCGTGCTATTACAATACGCCAAGACCGAAGTGTTCAAACCCCATCACGCTCAAGGACTGCGGGTTTTGCTGCAATCTCTAGGGTGATATAGACGATTTTATCGCCTACTTCTCGAGTATCACCGTTGCCACCGCATAGTGCTGTTCGTCTGCAAGGCTGACATGGCTACTCGTCACCCCGTTTTGGGATAATAATTGCTGCAATTGCCCAGAAAAAACCAAAAATGGCTGTCCGGATTCATGATGTTTCACTTCAATGTGCTGAAAGCTTATACCCTTGCCTATACCGGTACCTGCAGCTTTTACCGCCGCTTCTTTTACCGCAAAACGTTTAGCTAAAAAACGTTCCCCATAGTTACTGGCACGAAAATCCTCTAGTTCTGTAGGGGTTAATACACGCTGAGCAAGCCGCTCATTGGTCTGTCCTTGCCCTGCAAAACGCGCTATTTCAACAATATCCGTACCGATACCGACAATTGCCACAATTAGCCTCTAGCTTCTAACATCAGGCGTTTCATATCCGCCACCGCTTTTTCCAGTCCATCAAAGGCCGCGCGAGCAATAATTGCATGACCGATATTCAATTCTTCAAACTCAGCAATGGCGGCAATAGGTTTAACATTATGATAATGCAAACCATGACCGGCATTAACTTTAAGCCCCTGAGCATGGGCATATTCCGCTGCCGTTTTAATGCGCTGTAATTCGACTTCACGCTCTTTCATATTGACGGCATCCGCATAGGCACCAGTATGGATTTCAATATACTGAGCACCAGCCGTGACGGCTGCATTTATTTGGGTGTTATCAGGATCAATAAACAACGACACTAGAATGCCTTCGGCTTGCAAGCGCTGGCAGGCAATACCGATTTTTGAGGTATTACCGGCGACATCCAAGCCGCCTTCGGTAGTCAGCTCTTCACGTTTTTCCGGCACTAAGCAACAAAAGTCCGGCTTGATACCAGCGGCAATCACTAACATTTCTTCGGTAACCGCCATCTCTAAATTTAAACGAGTGTTAATAGTTTGACGTAATAATTTCACATCGCGATCATTGATATGTCGACGGTCTTCACGCAAATGTACGGTAATGCCATCGGCTCCAGCACGTTCGGCAATATCGGCAGCATGTACAGGATCGGGGTAGGATGTGCCTCTGGCATTTCGCAAGGTCGCGATATGGTCAATATTCACGCCTAGAAATAAATCACTCATAAATTAACTCCTTGAATAAATAATTCGCGACTTTTTAACGGTTTACGCCCGAGTAACGGCTGTAACACTAATCGACTAATTTTTTTGGCGCTAGCTAACACCGCTGTAGACCAATCTTCTTTGGCGATGGCCAGTAAGTGAGCGCCAACAAAACAATTTTTATGTTGGCTGATGCCAGCCATGCGTACAAAACCTTGATCGTCCTGCCATTGATAAAAAGACTGCGGATCAATGTTCTCACCATGAGCCATATCCTGCTCAAAAGACAAACCATAGCCCAGTTCAATCAATAACGAAAATTCAAATAAACGTAAAATTGGCTCAATGGCTTGCTGTTGGGACAACTGTTGCAAACCATGATGATAATCACTAAACACTTGTTCCATGGCACAATCTACCTGTAACAAGCGATTCAACAATTCGTTGAGATACAATCCTGAAAACAACGCTTTATCTTGTAAATGAAGTGCCGCACCATTGGCTTCACAATCCTGCAAATTTTTTAGTTCATGACGGCCCTGTAGCCGCAAAGTTAGTGGTTGAAAGGGCTGTAACAAGCTTTTGAGATTATGTTTACTGCTGCGCACGCCCTTGGCAATAAAACTCACTTTACCCATTTCAGCACTGAAGGCATCAACCAAATAGCTGGTTTCACGGTATTCGCGTTTATGCAAAATATAAGCAGAAAGTTCGATAGGTTGCATGGAGCCGACTAGGTTTGTTAATTAACTACGTTTAATTCGAACCACTTTCATAGTTTCAAATTCCATCCCTGCAATGACTTCCGACTGCGGATAGTAAGTCAGATTAACGCTAGCGCCCTCTAATGGCTGATAACGTTTTTTGCGTTTGAATTTAAACGGGACTTCACAATCTTCAATCATTATCGTATTAATAAACCAGTCGTCTTTATCCCGCTGCACGTGCGAAGTTACTTTAACGCCTTCGCTATGAATGAGATTGTCATGCTTTTTAACGAGCTTTTTCGCGCCGGATGCGGATGCCATAGAAACCAATAATGTTACAGTTAAGTACGTCTGCCTATAATAACAAATTCCCTTTGCTAGTAGGGCAATTTATTTTAATTTACCAATGTTATATTCTTGAAGCCGATTGCCACACCCCATTTAGCGAAAGAAAACAGTGAACATCAAACTAGCAAAAGATGATCAACAACGTACCGCCTGCTTTGATCTGATACACGAGTTACGCCCCCATTTAACATTGGAGTCATTTTTAAATACAGTGCATCGCATGGAAGTGGAGCATCAATATAATCTAGCGTATCTATCCGATAACGGCGTAAAAGCGGTCGCTGGTTTTAGAATGGGGGAATGGTTGCACCGTGGACGTTATCTTGAGATTGAAGAACTGATCACCTGCGACAAACAACGCTCTAAAGGCTATGGCGGTAAACTATTTGATTGGCTAAATCAATATGCGGCAGAGCATGACTGTAGGCAAGTACGCTTAGTGTCCGGTGTAAGCCGTGAAGATGCTCATCGTTTTTATCTTAAGAAAGGCATGACGTTCGAAGCCAAATATTTCTCTATGAATACTCGCAACAAACAAATCGACTAATCGTACTTAACGGCCTTCACACTATTGTGGCGCTTGCTATCCTAAGTTAAACAAGCATAAAGGTTAATCAACTGCCTCACGCAGGGTTTGGCATTGCCAGCATAATTGAAAACTTGCTTCGTTACCTTCATCGCATTGCTGACAAACCCAGTCCTCAAGTTCATTGACCTCTGTTTGCAAGGCCGCCACTTCTTTCTTAGCTCGGGTTAACCATTCTTCATCATATAACCAAATTTCGGGATAGCAATCCTGAGGGGCTAATTCGCCCATGGCACCGGCAGCGAATTCATTCTTGATAAAACAAGGAATACCAATAGCATCTAATTGATCCTTAAGCTGACTCATTAAAAAACGGTTATCACTACTAAATAACTTAATCACATTTTGCGCCTTTGCTGCTTATCAGTACCCCATATGTCCAAAGATATGGGATTTAATCCATATCAATAGACACTCCACTAAGGGATCCCAAACCACTGCCTTCTTCGGTATCCAATTTAATCATTAAGCGTAAATCATTAGGCGAATCAGCATGGTGTATCGCATCGTCAAGTTTAACCCGACCTTGTTTATACAAATCATACAATGCCATATCAAAGGTCTGCATGCCCTGCTCTTTGCCTTTTTGCATGGCTTCTTTAATGGCGCCGATTTCATTACGTTGGATCAAGTCCCGTACAAAAGGCGAATTAAGCAAAACTTCAATAGCCGCGACTCGGCCTTTACCATCCACTGTGGGTACTAACTGCTGGGCAATAATGGCGCGCATATTCAAACTCAGATCGAAACGTAATTTACTGTGCTGTTCCGGTGGGGCTAAATGCATGATGCGTTCAATGGCCTGATTAGCATTGTTAGCGTGCAAGGTAGCCACACACAAATGACCGGTATCAGCGAAAGACATGGCGTATTCCATGGTTTCCATGGAACGAATTTCACCGATAAGAATAACGTCAGGTGCCTGTCGTAATGAGCTTTTCAGGGCATCATCGAAAGAGTGGGTATCAATCCCAACTTCACGCTGAGTAACCACACAATTAGCATGTTCATGGACAAATTCGATAGGGTCTTCAATTGTAAGAATGTGCCCACGGGAGTTTTGATTTCGATGGCCGATTAATGCCGCCAATGAAGTAGATTTACCGGTACCGGTCGCACCAACAAATAACACCAATCCCCGTTTGGCCATAATGATATCTTTCAATATCGGCGGTAAGCCCAAGGCATCGGCCTGTGGAATTTGCGTAACAATACGGCGGATAACCATTCCCGGTAAATCTCGCTGCCAAAAAGCACTAACCCGAAAACGACCAATACCTTCACGGGCAATAGCAAAGTTACACTCTTTACTGTCGGCAAATTCCTGCTGCTGCTTTTCGCTCATGGCGCTGTCACACAATGCCTGCGCTTGTTCCGCAGAGAGATTCTGCTGGGTCATAGGGGTCATTTGCCCATTGACCTTAGCGCTCACAGGAAAACCAACCGTGATAAATAAGTCCGACGCATCGGTGGCGGCCATTTGTTGTAAAAACGGGGCGAGATCCATAAATTTTGTCCTAGTACATTTTTGTTATGTCACCCCAACCAGAGTTGGGGCTACGTCGCCAAACTTACATGTTCGGCTTTTTGTCTATCGATTTTGCGGCGGCATCTTGGGCGGTAATTAAACCTTGGCCAACCAAACGCTGTAAACACTGATCCATCGTTTGCATGCCATGGGCCTGCCCGGTTTGGATCACAGAATACATTTGCGGCACTTTGTCTTCACGGATGAGATTTCGAATAGCAGGAATACCCACCATAATTTCGTGGGCAGCAATCCGGCCACCACCGACTTTTTTCAGTAAGGTTTGTGAAATAACTGCCCGTAGTGATTCCGATAACATCGAACGCACCATGGATTTTTCTTCCGCGGGGAATACATCAATAATCCGGTCAATGGTTTTAGGTGCCGAGTTAGTATGTAAGGTACCGAACACTAAGTGACCGGTTTCTGCCGCTGAAATTGCCAAGCGTATAGTTTCTAAATCTCGTAGTTCCCCAACCAGAATAACATCCGGGTCTTCCCGTAATGCAGAGCGCAATGCATTATTAAAGCTATGGGTGTCGCGGTGCACTTCACGCTGATTGACGACACACAACTTATTGTCGTGCACGAATTCAATAGGGTCTTCAATGGTCAGGATATGTTCACGCTTGTGGGTATTAATATGGTCAACCATCGCCGCCAACGTGGTACTTTTACCCGAACCAGTAGCACCGGTAACCAATACGATACCGGTTGGCTGATTGATAATTTGTTTAAAAATTTGCGGCGCACCGAGATCATCTAAGCTTAAAATTTTACTGGGGATGGTCCGTAATACCGCTGCGGCACCACGGTTTTGCACAAAGGCATTCACCCTAAAGCGGGACAAGTCTTTTACTTCAAAGGAAAAATCGGTTTCTAAATTTTCTTCGTATTCTTTACGTTGCTGATCGTTCATGATTTCATAAATCAACTCATGAACATCCTTATGCTCGAGCGGATCGATATTCAGACGGCGCATCTCGCCGTCTACTCGAATGATCGGCGGCAAGCCTGCTGACAAGTGCAAATCTGAGGCGTTATTTTTGACACTAAAGGCTAAAAGTTCGGTAATATCCATGACCACTCCCTTTGGGATTATTATTAATTAGTTGCTTATCAAACCGCAGTTGGATAATGAAAACAATAGCAGAACGATTTGAATCCGTATATCAAGCCATACGTGCCCATGCTGACCAATCCGTAATTGAGTTATTGGCAGTCAGCAAACGTCATCCCGCAGAAGCGGTACGGCAGGCCTATGCGCTGGGTCAGCGTCATTTTGGCGAGAATTATGCTCAGGAAGGTGTGCAAAAAATTATCGACCTTGCTGACCTAAAAGACACCCAATGGCATTTTATTGGCCCGTTACAATCCAATAAAACCCGGCAGATTGCCGAACATTTTGATTGGGTGCAAAGTGTCGACAGAGAAAAAATTGCCCAACGCTTAAACCAGCAACGGCCTGCACAACTGCCACCTTTGAATATTTGCTTACAGGTTAACATCAGCCAAGAAGCTCAAAAATCGGGCGCCGATGAACAACAATTGTTGGCCTTAGCGGCAACCGTCAATGCATTACCGCAATTAACTCTGCGAGGTTTGATGTGCATAGGTTCAGCTACCAACGATGTGGTGGTTAAACAACAAGAATTTACTGCAATGCAGCAACTTTTAGTTAAATTGCAACAACGCTTTGATACAGTAGACACTTTATCCATGGGCATGTCCGGTGATTGGCAGCAAGCAGTCACCGCTGGCGCGACAATGATCCGCCTTGGCACCGCCCTTTTTGGCAACAGAGAATAGAATTAAGTACGTTTGGCTTGGCCATACGGAAACAACTGTTCACGTCGGTGACACCGGCGTCTTAAACAAAACATAGGTTACTAATGCAACACAGACGTATCGCCTTTATTGGCGCAGGTAATATGAGCCGCAGTATTATTTCCGGCATGGTCGCTAGCGGCTATCCGGCGGATCTGATTACCGCCAGTAATCCATCTACCCCAAAACTCGACGCCCTCAAAGCCGATTTTGGCATTCAAACCACCACAGATAATTTACAAGCCGTCGCTCAGTCCGACGTGATTGTGTTATCGGTAAAACCACAAATGATGGAAGGCGTCTGCGCCGCATTACAGCAAGCACAATTAGGCGAAAAATTATTTGTATCGATTGCTGCAGGCATCACCGTTAGCCGTCTGCAACAAATGTTGGGTAGCGACTATAAGTTAGTACGTACCATGCCCAACACCCCAAGCGCACTAGGTAAAGGCATGACAGGTTTATATGCCGATGAACAAGTACTGGAAGTAGATCGCCAATTTGCAGGTGACTTGTTATCCCAAGTGGGCGAAATTGCCTGGGTTGAACAAGAATCCATGATCGATGCGGTAATCGCAGCGGCGGGCTCTAGTCCGGCGTACTTTTTCTTGTTCTTAGAATCCATGCAAAATGAAGCAGAAAACATGGGCTTTGATAAAGCTACCGCTCGCTTACTAGTACAACAAGCCATGCTCGGCAGTGCGGAAATGGTTTGTCACAATCCACAACTTGAATTAAGTGAGTTAAGAGCCCAAGTTACCTCCAAAGGTGGCACCACGGCCCAAGCCATCGCTTCGTTTCAGGATAGTGGTTTACCGGCCATAGTTAGTAAGGCGATGCAGGCAGCGGTAACGCGAGCGCAAGAAATGGCAAAACAAATTTAGGATACCTTATGAAATCTCCGTATGTATTGATCGATATAATTTTTAACCTTTATTTGATGATTGTCATATTACGAATCTGGTTACAATTGGCTCGCGCTGACTTTTACAATCCTTTCAGTCAGTTCGTAATCAAAGCAACTCATCCAATTGTTGGCCCACTACGTCGAGTATTACCTTCGTTTGGTAGTGTAGATAGCGCTTCCTTGGTATTGGCATTAATAGTTGCGGCAACAAAAATTATTTTAATTGGCCTTTTAGGTGGTGGAACTAGTATTAACCCCCTCAGTGTTTTGATTAGTTCAGTATTTGTGGTGCTGATCGAATCTATGTCTTTAATTTTTTATATTCTTATTATTCGTGCCATTATGAGCTGGATCAGTCAAGGCTATAACCCATTTGAAGCATTATTACAGCAACTAACTGAGCCGCTACTTGCGCCCATTCGTCGAGTTATTCCGCCAATTGGCGGATTGGATTTATCCATACTAGTCGCAATTGTCGCGCTACAATTTCTACCCATCTTAGTGGGGGATATTTTTGGCATATTTATGCGGTAATGGAGAGGTAATAGAATGATGTTAAGACAATTTAATGCAATTGTAGTGTCCCTTTGGTTATTGGCTGTTCTTAGTGCTCTAATTACACCTGTCGCCTTAGCAGAGCAGAAAGTCACCTTAGGCGACTGGGACGTGCATTACATTGTACTACCTAGCACCTTTTTAACGCCGGATGTGGCCAAAGCCTACGGATTACAGCGTAGCCGCTATCAATCACTGATTAACATTTCAGTGCTCGACAGCAAAAGCCAACTGGCACAATCGGTAGTAGTGAGTGGCACTGCCAAAAATTTACTGGGTAATGTGCGTAAGCTAGAATTTCAGGAAGTTAAAGAGCAGCAATCTATTTATTACCTAGCGCAACTACCCCTTGATGGTGAGGAGCTGTGGCGTTTTGAGATTACCGTTCGCCACGGCGACACCAGTGAAACATTAAAATTTAAGCAAAAACTCTATATTGAGGAATAACTGTTTTTAAGATGTAGGCAGTTAGGCCAGCTTTCCTTAACCGGGATAACAGGAGCAACATTATGCATCTACAACGCTTAGCCACAGTAACAATCTGGGTTTGCAGCCTATTTACGGCCCATCTGTTGGCGGCAGAAACCAAACCCGCAGCTACTGAACTCCCCGCTAAAGTCAGCATTCAAAACTGGCAAATTGAATGGGGTGGTCGCCCTCGGGATCCTTTCGTTGCCTCTTCTGGCGACGTATGGTTTTGTGGTCAGGCAGGAAATTATATTGGCCGACTTGATCCCAACACCAATAAGTTAACGCAATTCAAAGTACCAGATGGTTCCCATCCCCATAACCTGATTGTCGATAACCAAGGCATGGTGTGGTACGCCGGTAATCAAAACGCACATATTGGCCGCTTAGATCCTAGTGATGGCAGTATTCAACAATTCCCCATGCCCGAGGCCATTAGCGACCCGCATACCTTAGTTTTTGATCAACAAGGCAATATTTGGTTTACCGCCCAGCACAGCAATACTATCGCCAAATTAGATATTAAAACAGGGGATATAAAATACGTAAAAGCGAGCGAATCAGGCTCGCGCCCCTACGGCATTAAAATCGACAGTAATCATCAAGTTTGGTCGGTATTAGTGGGCACTAATAAATTAGCCAAAGTCGACCCTAACACCATGGCCATCACTGAATACGTTTTACCCAATGACAAAAGTCGGCCACGTAGATTAGAGATCACCGCCGACGATAACATTTGGTATGTGGATTATGCATTAGGCACTCTTGGTCGCTTTGATCCTAAAACCGCAGCATTTACCGAATGGCTGATGCCTTCAGGTAAAAGCAGCCACCCTTATGGCACAGCACTTGATAATCAAGGCCGTATTTGGATAGCGGAGGTCGGCGTATACCCCAATCAATTTGTGGGCTTTGATACCAAGTTAGAAAAATTCATTAGCACCGATACGATAACCGCAGGCGGTTCGGTAAGGCATATGATGTTCGATGCCCCCAGCAACAGCGTTTGGTTTGGGGTGGACACGGGTGTGATTGCTAGAGGTACATTGCCTTAGCGCTGCAAAATCAGCAGCGCTCGACGCATTTTACTTAATAGACTTTATTGCTCGAAGATAAATGACCAAGGCAAAAACTAATTCCATTACACCACCTGCCAAACCACCAGCGTAAGTAGGTGCATTTAAAAAAACTAACGCCACTGCTGACAGCGCCAAAAATACACTAAAGACCCAATAAACTTTTGAGCCGTACAGCGTATTAAAGGTTAAGTAGCGACCGGCTATCACCATCAACATCGCCGGAAAGAACAATTCAATCTTATACATAGCCGCCCCCACTGCAACGGGAATAGATAGCAGCATCCAAAACGTACCTTCAATGGCCAATGACGCTAAGGGATTGTCTTTTTGATGCTTGCCGCTTCTGCCCATCATTTTACAAATTACCACCGATACCGGGAATATCAGCATGCCGCCAAAAATAAGGGTTAACATGCCTGATACTGGTGTGAGTAATAGGGCAACTATGCCAGCAACAATCCAAGCCGAGCCTGATGAAATTACCCCAGGTACGCCGTCAAAATAGGCCTGCCGCATATCCTGTTGAGCTTCAATAATTGAATGCATTTTTCTGTTCCCTCTAAAAAAATTCGATCTACCTAGACCCTTTCAAGCCGTCAAACGCTACATGTGAAATGCATTTAAACGATCATATTTTGTACTTTATTTAAAAGAGTCAGTAACTTAGCACTGCAATTGATTTGATTCAAAGATTTAGTTTTGCGAGTAAAGTAAGGGTTATTAGAGCAATCAAAAAATTAAATGAACCTGCCGCCAGTTCATTTCGTCTATTATGCAACCATAAAATAAAACACCTAAGGATTGATGGAATGCTGCAAGCGGAGGAAGAGTTATTGGTATTGGCAGCCCAACGGGGTAACCACAAGGCCTTTAGCGTTCTTTTTAAGCATCATCAGCAAGCCTTAGTGCGTTTTGCTTATAAGCTCAGCCATAACCAAGATATTGCCCAAGAGGCCACTCAAGATACCTGGATCCAATCGGCTAAAAATTTACACAAATTAACCGACCCACGTGCTTTTAAGAGTTGGCTTTATCGCCTTGCACGCTGGCGCACTTTAGATATGTTGAAACGTCAGTCTCGTCAGCAAGCCTATATTGATGATGACGCTGATGAACAGGCATTGGCCGAGCAATGTGATGCCAAGTCAACAGACCCACAACCGATACGCGATGCCATTGAGCGCTTACCGGCCATAGAGAAACAAATGATTCATTTGTTCTATTTAGATGAATTGAGTGTGGCCGAAATCGGCATTGTTTTAGAAATTCCAACCGGCACGGTGAAATCTCGACTTAACCGTGCTCGTAGCTTACTGAAAGAAAAATACCGGAGTGAATAAAATGAGTATTGATGACAAAATTAAAAATGAATTAGAAAGCCAAGCCAGTGAAATTGACAACATCCTAGCGGAAGAACAAGGCCTAGCCGACTTTGTTCTTGGATCGGTCCGCAGTAGTTTAAAAGGTTGGTTTATTGTGGTGAATATTGTGACCTTGATTGTCAGCGGCGTGATGATATGGAGCGGCTACGAATTTGTTATGGCCGACCTAGTCAAAGAACAAATTTACTGGGGCGTATGGTTGCTAGTATCACTCAATGCGCAAATTGCACTCAAACAGTGGATTTGGGCAGAAATGAGTCGCAGCTCTATTATTCGTGAAGTAAAACGAGTTGAGCTAGCGGTAAGTCGCCAATTAGCGCAACTCAAACCCTAACTATCGGCATTGCTATGTTAGGGCTCAATCACATTAACATTATTGTTGTGCTGTTATTGTTAGCGGAATTAATACTGCAGCTTATCCGCTAACAGTAACAACATAGATGAATGAAGCATTGGCTACAGAGTTTAATACAACTGTCATGCTCAGCTCGCATAATCAGTTAATTCTCTTCGCTAATATTTTGACATGATGTATTTGGACAAGATGAAATTTTTACCGTTATTTGTAATGTTGATTACCACCAGCCTGCAACCTGCTTATGGGGTTGTCGTTAAAGGGCAAGAAAAACTAGTCATTGCCCATCGTGGTGCCAGCGGTTATTTACCAGAACACAGCTTGGCGGCAAAAGCCATGGCCTATGCCATGGGCGCAGATTACATCGAGCAAGATGTAGTGATGAGCAAAGACAATGCTTTAGTTGTACTGCATGATCATTTTTTAGATCGCGTCACCAATGTCGCCACACAATTTCCTGGCCGCGCACGCAGCGACGGCCGTTACTATGCTATTGATTTTACCCTCGCAGAAATTAAAACCTTACAAATGACCGAGGGCTTTAGCATCGAAAACGGCCAGCAACGGGCTATTTATCCGCAACGCTTCCCCCTTTGGCGATCCACATTTCAGGTACATACCTTGGCGGAAGAAATCGAACTCATTCAAGGCTTAAATAAAAGCACCGGCAAACAGATAGGCATATACCCAGAAATAAAATCCCCCGCTTTTCACCGCCATCACGGCAAAGACATCAGCAAAGCAGTATTAAAGGATCTACAGCGCTACGGCTACACCAGCCGAACCAGTAAGGTATATGTGCAAAGCTTTGATCCCATCGAGTTACAACGGATTAAACAACAACTACTCCCCGAACTTGAAATGGATCTCAAGTTAGTACAACTCATTGCCGAAACCAGCTGGCACGAAACTCTAATTTACCAGCAAGATAAAACCATAGTGTACGATTACGACTGGATGCTTAGGGATGATGCTATGGTAAAAATCGCCCAATACGCCGACGGCATCGGCCCATGGAAACCGATGTTGATCAATATTGATAATGTCACGAACGTGCCGCGATCTAACGGCATGTTAGGAGCAGCCCACCAAGCAGGATTAGTCGTTCACCCCTACACGTTCCGAGCTGATACCGGTCGTATTCCTGATTTTGCCATGGATTTTGACGATCTTCTAAAGATTTACTATTTCGATATTGATGTCGATGGCGTGTTTACCGATTTTCCGGATAAAGCAGTGGAGTTTTTACGCAAAGCACAACTTGCGGAATAGTTGCCCCCTTAAATTGTAATGGCTTCGCCTCTGTAATCCTGACTTTTTTCGTGCTGATGTCGAACCGGCGTGATATAGCGCCCTGCAAAGTACATGCCTTGGCCGAACCTCCTGTTCGACCATTCGACGCAGAACAATTTAAAAATGGGAAAGTTGAGTCGCAGTGTGCCGACTTGTGAACAATATAGTTAAAGGCTGCATTAAGCGAAAACCTGTCATACGATTAATTAGCCCTGAAGATCGCCTTTACTGAGAAAGCTGGCATTTAAAGAATTGAGATTGAATTGTAGGTTTGTTCTAATAGTGCTAATCAATTAGATTAGATATTCCTAGCCAAATCCATCTTTGTATTTGAAATTTTACTTTCACTTTTCAGTTTCGATTCGACACTACGTTTTTGGTTTGAACCATAAAAGGAAATTACATGAACAGATTATATATTCTATTTATAGTCGCTTTATTTGCCGTTGCGACTTTAACCAGTCTTCAGGTAAATGCCAAAGAAGAAATGCAATACAATATCTATGAAAATGCAATTAAAAATCCAAACAGGCTGAAGTCAGACCTTGTCAACGATGTAAAAAGAAAACCTGCTCTGATTCTTCCCTTTACTCAGATTCAAGAAGGCGACAAAATTTTGGAACTAGGAGCAGGAGGCGGATATACCACGGAGTTAATTTCTTGGTCGGTAGGTAAGTATGGTAAGGTTTATGCGCATTTTCTCTATAACCAAGAAAGGCTAAACAACGAAAGATTATCCAATGTTGTATCCCTTCGGCAGCATACACTTCTAGAACTAAATACTGTATTAACTGAAAACAACATAAATGAAAATGCTTTGGATTCAGTAGTGATTTTCTTCATATTACACGATATTTATTTAAATAAAGAAATGGACGAAAAATTGCTCCAAACACTTTATACCTCTTTAAAATCAGGGGGGACAATAGTGGTTTTAGACAATGCTGCAAAGAAAGGAACTGAGCTTGAAGCAATTGGTACGCTCCATAGAATAGATGAAGATTTTGTGATTAGTGAGTTTAAAAGATTTGGCTTCGTTCTAGATGATACAAGTGATGTATTGAGAAACCCAAATGACAATCACACTAAACCGTGGGGAGATTTTGATGGTTTACAGGATAGGTTTGCATTCAGATTCAAAAAGCCATAAAGCTAAACCTACCGACTTAAATTAGATTTATTTGTTAATTATGCCAAGCCGATCTGACAGTCGGCTATCTGCTGTTAGGGATCGTTCATTGGGTAGAGCGTGAACAGCAGCTTCTGGCACAAAATAGACCATCATCATTCGATGAACTCACAGGTCGGTAAACTGCGACTCAACTTTCCCGAATTTAATGGCCATTCGTCGAATGGCAAAACAAGGACGTTTTGCCAAGGCGCGCACCTTGCAAGGATGCTACATCGCGCCGGTTCGACATTAGAATGGGAATTCAATTCGGAAATAGACAAAAGTTTTTGGAAAACTTTTGAACAGCTTTAGCTGGCTCGAAGAGTCAAGTACAGGACGTACTTCATAAAGTTGTTGGAGCGAATGGAGCTTTACTGCGGACTTCCTGTCCTTCGCCTTTCAGGCCGCACTGAAGTACGTTCAAATTTGTTCCTACAAATTTGTCAGGTATTTGGCTCCTTCCAAATACCCTCGCGCGGCAGGGGGCCGCGTGAAAAAAGTCAGGACGACAGCTGGCGCAGCCAATAACCCACCGCAACGCGGCTACCCCCTTACCTCTTTACGATGAAACACCAACTCAGCATCTGTAGACTGTGACGGCTCAAAATAATACCCATCCGTATCAAAAGCTTTTAACTGTTCAACTTCTGTTAAACGGTTTTGAATAATGTAGCGTGCCATCATGCCGCGGGCTTTTTTGGCAAAGAAGCTGATCACTTTAAATTGGCCGTTCTTTTCGTCTTTAAAAATCGGCGTAATAATGTCACCAGCCAATTTTTGGGTTTTTACTGATTTAAAATATTCATTAGAAGCGAGATTGACCAGGATATCGTCCTGCTGTTGTTGCAGTGCAGCATTCAATTTTTCGGTAATAGTGTCACCCCAAAACTGGTACAAGCTAGTGCCTTTATCCGTAATGACTTTTTTACCCATTTCTAAACGATAGGGCTGCATTAAATCCAATGGTTTAAGCAAGCCATATAATCCTGACAAAATGCGCATGTGTTGTTGGGCAAAATCAAAGTCATCTTGACTAAATTCAGCAGCATTCAAGCCGCCATAGACGTCACCATTAAAGGCCAATACTGCTTGTTTGGCATTGTCGGTGGTAAAGGGTGTTTGCCATGAGCCAAATCGGGCAACATTTAACGCAGCCAGTTTATCGCTGATCTTCATCATGCTGGCCACTTCTTGTGCAGACAAGGTACGACAAACATCAATCAACTGTTGTGATTGGGCTAATAATTCCGGCTGACTATATTGATTGGTGACGGCTGGGGTTTGATAATCAAGATTCTTGGCGGGCGACACCACAATAAGCATGTTTATGTCCTTACAGCTAACGGCATTTAATAGGGGCGATACTATAACAACCGCCTTAATAAAAAAGTACCGCAAACAGTCGAATTTAGTAGAAGTTAAGCTGTATGCTACAAATTTTACTTACTTCACATTCCTGATGCCGAGTTCAGGTTAGTTAAAATATTCTGTCTGACTTTATTTTGTAACTGAGTTATCGATATTTGTCATAACGCTGACATGCAGTTTTGCTATAATCGCTCTCATCAAGTTACTTGAAAATATGTTTTTTGAACGACTTAAGTTATTCAATTTGCAGTGGTATTACTGAATCTGTGGATTTAACAGCCTCAAACTGCAATAAATAACCACGTCGTTCCTTAGCGGCGGGTGTTAAAACCATTTGAATTGAGTTAGCCAATATTCGTTTAATGGCTAACCCCGTAGTTTAAATCGCTTTAACTCTCGCTAAATCTACTTATTAATAGTGACCTTGGTATAACGTTGATGTTGGCATGGCATAGTTAATATTATGCAGAATGAAAACATCAACAGTAATATGAAGTGACCAAATAATCGAAACTAAGATTTATAGGAAAATACATGTCTAACCAATTAGAAAGTTTACGCGCACTTACTACTGTTGTTGCCGATACCGGTGACATCGAAGCCATAAAAAAATATAAGCCAGTGGATGCCACCACTAACCCATCATTAGTATTGAAAGCCTCTGAATTACCGCAGTACGAGTCACTATTGACCGAATCTGTAGCTTGGGCAAAAGAGCAATCTAACGATCCAGAGCAACAAATTCTGGATGCGGGTGACAAGCTAGCGGTAGCCATTGGCGCAGAAATTGTTAAATTGGTTCCTGGCCGCATCTCTACTGAAGTAGACGCGCGTATGTCTTATGACACCGAATCGACCATCAAAAAAGCCCACCGCTTAATTGATTTGTATGCACAAGCTGGCGTAAGCAAAGACCGCATTTTAATCAAAATGGCTTCCACATGGGAAGGTATTAAAGCCGCCGAAGTACTAGAGAAAGAAGGTATTAACTGTAACCTAACGTTATTGTTCAGCTTTGCCCAAGCCCGAGCTTGTGCCGAAGCCGGTGCATTCTTAATTTCTCCTTTTGTTGGTCGTATTTTAGATTGGTATAAAGCCAATACCGACAAGAAAGAATACGCAGCTGCTGAAGATCCAGGTGTGGTTTCGGTTACTGAAATCTATAACTACTACAAAGCCAATGGCTATAAAACGGTTGTTATGGGCGCAAGCTTCCGTAACACCGGTGAAATCGTTGAGCTAGCTGGTTGTGACCGTTTAACTATTGGCCCTGCATTGTTAGAAGAACTAGCAAACTGCAATGAGCCATTAACGGTTAAGTTAACCGACAAGGGCGCGACCCAAACTCCAGCAGCCAAGCTAACCGAGCAAGAATTCCGCTGGCAGTTCAACGAAGACGCTATGGCCACTGAGAAAACCGCTGAAGGTATTCGTAATTTCGCCGCCGATCAGGCGAAATTAGAAGCCAAACTTAAAAGTTTGTTCTAAATTTTTAAATTGGGCAGTACCAAGGTGCTGCCCCCATCTCCTTTTTAATCGGAAAATATCTCATGAGCCTATTATCTTCAACGCCGGCTTGGGGCGCTTTATCTTCTCTTGCTGAGTCATTTAAAACCGAACACATGCGCGATCTATTCGCTGCTGATCCACAACGTGCTGAAAAATACAGTACCTCGGCTTGTGGTATCTATTTAGATTATTCTAAAAACCGTATCAATGAGGCGGTATTCTCCGCGCTGGCTGATTTAGCTCAACAGCAGAACGTCAGCGCTAAACGCGATGCCATGTTCAACGGTGATATTATTAATGGCACCGAGCAACGTGCAGTATTACACACCGCTTTGCGTAACTTTTCTGGTGAGCCAGTGTACGTTGATGGCGAAGATGTCATGCCAGAAGTACTTGCCACCCAAGAGAAAATGAAACAGCTAGTGGCTAAGATCCACTCTGGTGAGCATAAAGGTTATACCGGTAAGCCGGTTAAAGATGTGGTAGCTATTGGTATCGGCGGTTCATTCCTTGGTCCTAAAATTATGTCTGAAGCCCTTAAGCCTTATTGGTTTAAAGGCATTAAAGTGCATTTTGTGGCAAACGTAGATGGTTGCCATATTGCCGATGTATTAGCCGAGCGCGACCACGAAGAAACACTGATTTTGATGTCGTCTAAATCCTTTACCACCCAAGAAACCTTGCAGAATACAATTACTGCTAAAGAGTGGTTCTTAGGTGAAGGTGGCACTCAGCAAGATATCGCCCTGCATTTTATGGCGGTGTCATCCAACATCAAAGCGGCTACAGAATTTGGTATTGCCGAAGAAAACATCTTCCCCATGTGGGATTGGGTTGGCGGTCGTTACTCATTATGGTCTGCTATTGGTTTACCTATTGCCTTAGCATTAGGTTACGAAAACTACCGTCAAATGTTGGACGGTGCTTATGCCATGGATGTGCATTTTAAAACTGCACCGCTAGAGCAAAACTTACCGATGATCATGGGCTTGTTAGGCGTTTGGTACACCAACTTCTTCGCCGCGCAAAGCCATGTGTTATTACCTTACTACCACTATATGCGTGGTTTCCCTGCTTATATTCAACAGTTGGATATGGAAAGTAACGGCAAGTCGGTAAACAGTGATAACCAAAATATCGACTATGCTACTGGCCCAATTATCTGGGGTAGTGAAGGCACCAACGGTCAACATTCATTCCATCAATTGATTCACCAAGGTCAAATATTGATCCCTGCTGACTTCATGTTGCCATTGAATGTAGCCCATAATATTGGCCCCCATCACGCGATGTTAGCCTCTAACTGTTTTGCCCAGTCACAAGCTCTAATGCAAGGTAAAACCGTAGCTGAGTCCGCTGCAGAACTGCAAGGTAAAGGTTTAAGTGATGAGCAAGTGCAAGCATTAGCAACTCATAAAGCCATGACCGGTAACAAGCCAAGCAATACCTTATTGTTTGACCAAGTCGACCCACATACCTTAGGTGCCTTAGTTGCCCTTTATGAACATAAAGTATTTGTTCAAGGTGCCATCTGGGACATCAACTCCTTCGATCAATGGGGTGTTGAATTAGGTAAAGTCATGGGTACGCAAATTCTCGATAAACTTGAAGATAAACAAGCTGAATGTAAATTTGATGCATCCACCAATGATTTGGTGAAACGCTTCCGCCAAGCGAACTAACATTGCAATTAAAACAGCAAAAAAGGCCAGATTATTATCTGGCCTTTTTTATTTAGCCTGCCGTTGATAGCATAAAAAATATACTTTCCCTTAGAATATTTACTACTTAAAAGCCCGCCTAATCAATAAAACAGCACTTAAGAATTTTTGCCACATCAAATTGGCCAGCAGCCAGCCTTTATCCAATCTAGCGCACAGCCATTTTGTTTAATTATTCAACAACTTAGTTCGTCATATTAGATTCATCTGTTGTTAATAAAAAGTTAACAAATGTATTTTACTTTACGTGTACCTATGGTATATCCATAGTCGCGATTGAAATTCAACCACCCCGAATTAAAAATCGTGTTGATACTTATGCTGTAAAACTGAAGGAGATCAGTGTGGATACTACAAATTTATTATCAATTGTAGATGGTGAAACCCGTAACTCTAAAAACAAAAAGAAAAAACGTAAATGGAGAGAAATCGAAGCAATTCACGACCAGTATCGATTACGCAGAGAATTAAAAGAAATGGATTTATTTGATGAACTGGAAGAACTAGCAAGCTAAACAACAGAAAAGCCCCTCCTTAATCGGTGGGGCTTTTTTCGTTATAGCTTTGGTTGTTTGTGCTTTGGTTATTATTTTTTCGTTATAACAATGGCAATTGATTGTCAGTGGCAGGCTTGTCTGTTGAAATGCTGGCCCAATTAATGGTTGAACGACCATCTTGAGCTAATAAGTTATTGGCTTGAGAAAAATGCTTACAACCAAAAAATCCACGATAAGCCGATAATGGTGATGGGTGCGGCCCTTGTAGAACATGGTGCTTTTGTCTGTCGACAATACGGCCCTTTTTGTGCGCATGACTACCCCACAACATAAACACCAATCCTGTTGTGTGTTCACTTAGCAGCGCTATAACGCTATCGGTAAACTGCTCCCAGCCAATTTGACTGTGCGAATGCGCCTGACCTTGCTCAACGGTTAACACTGTATTAAGCAACAACACCCCTTGTTCCGCCCAAGATTGTAAATTGCCATGAGTTGGTGATACAAAACCTTGGATGTCAGTTTCAAGCTCTTTATAGATGTTTTTTAAAGATGGTGGCGGCGCAATACCAGCCTTTACCGAGAAGCACAAACCATGGGCCTGATTGGGTCCGTGATAGGGATCTTGACCCAATATAACTACTTTTACTTTATCTAGCGGGGTGGCATCGAAGGCGTTAAACACCTCTTGCTCTGGTGGGTAAACCGTTACACCGGCATCACGTTGCTGCTGCACATAAAACAAGATTTTTTTAAAGTAATCTTGCTGTTGTTCTGCGCCCAGCAACGTTTGCCAATCGTTCATTAGTATATAACCTCAACTTGAGATGAGATTATTTAAGCTCTTTGTACAAATACGCTTTAAGTTGGCTGAAATCTGCATCCAGTTCACTGGATAAAATTTCTTTACCCGCACAATCGGCTAAAGGCTGCGGCAAGCTAATAGGCTGACCCAAGACATTTTCCACGCTTTCTTTGAATTTTGCCGGATGTGCCGTACCTAAGAAAATCCCGGTTTGACCTTCTTCAATTTGGCTGCACAATGCTTTATAAGCTACGGCCGCATGAGGTTCAGAGATATAACCAATTTGTGCTAATTGTTTCATGGCTAACTGCGTATATTCTTCATCCACACCTTGACCAGTGAGAATGGCTTTATCTAAATAGCCATATTCAAACAAGGCTTCAATACGTGGCCAGTTATTGGGTTGACTGACATCCATGGCGTTGGACATCGTTGCCACTGTCGCATTTGGATCCCATTCACCGGTTTTAAGATAGCGCGGAACAGTGTCATTACTATTGGTTGCCGCTACAAAGTGCTTAACCGGTAAGCCCATAGTAGTTGCCAGCATACCAGCGGTTAGGTTGCCAAAATTACCGCTAGGAATAGAAATGACCACGTTGTCGCGCTTCTCTGCAGGTACTTGTGCAAAGGCTTCAAAGTAGTAACACACCTGCGCTAACAATCGACTGATGTTAATAGAGTTAGCGGAATTAAGGTGAATGTCATCACGTAATTGCTGATCGTCAAACGACGCTTTTACTAATGCTTGGCATTGGTCGAAGTCACCGTTAATCGCTACAGTACGGATATTACCGCCTAAGGTGGCAAACAGTTTTTCTTGTAGCAGGCTAATTTTGCCCTTGGGATACAAGATAACCACTTGGATATTAGCTAGCCCATAAAACGCATGGGCAACCGCAGCGCCAGTATCACCGGAGGTTGCCGTTAAAATAGTAATAGGACGGTCACCGGCAATTTTAGCTAAACACTGAGCCATAAAGCGCCCACCAAAATCTTTAAAGGCTAAAGTGGGGCCGTGAAACAGCTCTAAGCAGTAAGTATTATCATCGACCTTGGCCAATGGCGCAGGGAAGGTAAATGCTTTGCTGACGATATTCTGAATATCTTGCTCGCTAAGTTCATCACCAATTACACGCTTTAAGATAGTGCTACTACGAGTAACGAGATCCATGTCCAATAAGGCATCGATATCATCAAATTTCGGGATCTCAGCAGGGAAAAACAAACCCTGATTATTACCTAAGCCTTTTTGCAACGCTTCAGCAAAATTAACGCGTTGACTGGTTTCTTTTAAATTAAACAGTTCCAAAGTCTAGCCCTTAACGACTGTCGATCCATTCAGATCGAGGTTACATATGTGGCTGAATCCATCGTCGTTCTGGATATAATTGTCAGCCAAATATTGTTGAATTTGTTGTGCATCAGCAAGGTTATTGGTTACCGCAAATACGGTAGGGCCGGAGCCAGAAATACCAAAAGCCAATGCCCCATGCTGCATTGCAAATGTACGACTTTCGTCAAACCCAGGTAATAGTGATTTACGGTAAGGTTCAGCGATAACGTCGGTCATCATGGCCGCGGCTAGGGCTTGATCTTGGCGATGCAATGCATCCACAAAAACACCTAGCTGACGACCAAATTTTATAGTGTCGGCCATACTAACCGATTTCGGTAAAATATTCCTAGCCGCTGCGGTAGAAACGCTTAAGCCCGAATAACAAGATACCCAATACCAATTATCAAACACCGGCAATTGCGTGGCGACCTTGTCACCCTGCTCCACCATTAACGTCATGCCACCTAAGTAACAGGGGGCGACGTTATCATAATGGATGCTGCCGCTGATTTGCCCTTCTAGCTCGCCCATCATTAATAACAGGCTGTCGGCATCAAAAGGCGAATCAAAAAACTGATTAAGTGCATCTAATGCCGCTACTATTGAACTGGCGCTAGAGCCAAGACCACTGCCGATAGGTAAATTCTTACTTAACTGCATTTTTACTGCTGGGCAATCTAGGCCCTGTTGCTGCATTTTATCAGCAAAGAAATGGTAAGCATGAGCCACAATATTGTCGCTAACTGCGCCAGGTAACTTATGGGCAAAACGACCAACTACATCTAAAGCGAATTCGTCTGCGGATTCAACGCTGACCACGTCACCTAATTGAGTGCCATCAATAGGCTTTAACGCTGCCCCTAAGATGTCAAAACCTAAACTAACATTGCCGATTGATGCCGGCGCGAAAGCGCTAACGCGCATTCGTGGGGATGATTGTGCTGACATTAGGCTTCCTGCTTCCAAGGTAAGGTACGCATCACATCGGCGAACACACCGGCAGCGGTAACCGCGGCACCGGCACCATAACCACGGATAACAAAAGGCAACGGCTGATAATATTCACTGTGAATGGCTAACGCATTCTCACCTTCTTTAATGGCATATAACGGATGCATACTATCTACCGCTTGAATAAAGACCTTACATTTTCCGCCGTCAATTTGCCCCATATAACGCAATACTTTGCCTTCTTTGGCGGCATTGGCCACCTTGGATTTAAAGTGTTGGTCGAGCTTAGGCAAGTTTTTCATGAAGTCATCAATAGTGCCAACGGCATCAAAATCATCCGGTAATACGGATTCAATTTCGATATCTTTTAGCTCCATGGTCATTCCCGCTTCACGGGCCATGATCAACAACTTACGGGCGACATCCATACCACTTAGGTCATCACGTGGGTCTGGCTCAGTAAAGCCATTTTTACGGGCGATAAGGGTTGCTTCAGATAAGCTCAAACCTTCTTCTAACTTACCGAAGATAAACGACAATGAGCCCGACAAAATGCCTTCAAAGCGGATCAAGCTATCACCGGCATACATGAGTTTTTGCAAGTTTTCGATAACCGGCAAACCGGCACCGACGGTGGTTTCATATAAAAACTGACGACGAGTGCTCAAAGCGGTTTCGCGCAATTTTTTGTACAAACCCATGCTATCGGTATTGGCCTTTTTGTTTGGCGTAACCACATGGAAACCCGCCAGCATAATTTCAACATACTGGTCGGCAATAACATGGCTAGTGGTACAGTCAATTACCACCGGATTAATCAAACTATTGCTTTGGGCGAATTGTTGTAAGCCTTGTACCGAAAAGCGCTTGTCGCTTTTGGTTAGTGCGGCTTTCCAATCACCGGCTAAATCAATACCAGCGGAGTCGAGCAATAAATGTTTGCTGTTAGCAATACCGTATACCCGTAAACGAATGTTACGTTTGAGCAACAAGGTTTGCTGGCGAGCAATTTGATTAAGCAACTCGCCGCCCACGGTGCCACAGCCTACCAAGAACACATCGATAGTATGTAAATCGGAGAAGAAGTTTTGATGGATAACTTTAACCGCTTCCTGCGCCTTTTTGCTTTCGATAACCGCTGATATAGAACGCTCTGATGAGCCCTGTGCAATCGCCACGATGTTAACCCGCGTTTGTGTGAGTGAATTGAAGAAACGTGCTGCTAATCCTTGCGTCTTACGCATACCATCGCCAACTAGGGAGATAATCGCTAATTCAGGGCGCACTTCAATGGGCTCTAATAAATGATTAGCCAATTCCAATTCAAAAGCGGCGTTAAGCAAATCGAGGGCTTTATCGGCATCTTTACTGTAAATACAAAAGCTGATGCTGTATTCAGACGAAGACTGAGTAATTAACACAATAGAAATATTGGCATTCGACATGACTTCGAACACGCGACTGGCCATGCCGACCATACCTTTCAATCCAGGCCCGGCAACGTTGAGCATAGTAAGGTCTTCTAAATGGGATATACCTTTAACGCTAGTCCAGACTTCGCTGGCTTCATTACTGATTAACGTACCCGGTGCTGCAGGGTTTAAGGTGTTTTTAATCAAGCAAGGGATGTGATGTTGAGCAATCGGGCCAATGGTTTTTGGATGCAAGACCTTGGCACCAAAATAAGATAACTCCATGGCTTCTTGATAAGTCAACTTATCCAACAACACCGCGCCTTCGACTTTATTGGGATCGGCGTTATACACACCGTCTACGTCAGTCCAGATTTCACAGCATTCAGCTTTTAAACAAGCTGCTAAAATAGCCGCTGAATAATCGGAACCATTGCGGCCTAGCGTGACCTTTTCACCTTGTGTATTGGCCGCCACAAACCCGGGCATGATCAGTACTTCGTCTTTGTGAAACTTGAAGCTCTCAAAACGCGCAATACTGGCTTGCATGTCGGCCAAGCTATCAAGGTAATCACCTTCGGCGACAATATAGTCTACCGGCTCAATAATTTTATTTTTCTGGCCACCGGCAGTTAAGATTTCGCTGAAGATATTAACGCTAACGTATTCGCCAATGCTTAATATTTTGGCGGTAACTGCATCGGGGCTAACTTGCAGTAACTTAATGCCATTGAGCTGACCAGCTAACTTCTCTAGCTTCTCGCTGATAAACAACTGTAGTTTTTCTGCGGCAAAGCCATCAATGTTCTTCTCTAAATCGGCAACAATGCCGGTTAACGTCATATTCAATTTGGCTAGTAACTCTTGGTAATCCTCACCAGCAGCGGCTTCATCCACCAACAACGACAACGCATTGGTGACACCTTTAGGTGCTGATAACACCACCGCGGCACCAGATTCGGTATGAATGGTGGTGACGATCTCTTTCACGTTCAAATAACGTACTGCATCCGCCAATGATGACCCACCAAACTTCAAAACTTTCATCTGTAATTCCTGCCTATGTTGTTATTAACCAATTATCAAATATTTCTAAATAGCGTTGCAAATCTAAATCTTTAAATGCCGTGTACATTGTAGACATATGGTACTTCGTCATAGAGCCAATTAAAGTCGGCTCTCGTACAACGCCGGAAAATGTTCCCGACAATTCCGGCATAGTGTACTTTGCCTTTATCGCTCCTGCTCTAAGCCAAAGACCGCGAAAATCATCCTTGATTTCCGGCACAATCTGCAAAGCAGAGCTTTGCTCTTCCGATTGCGCCCATGTACAAAAAAGCCCGCTTCCTTTAGGTCGCGGGCTTCTAGAATTCTTACTTACGCACTAGCCAGCGACAACAACCCGTGTGTGGGTAATCGTGGTCATAATAATGGTGGTGCGAGTCATATTTTTCATGAGATGCAATTTGCCGTATAGACGGCTAGATGTCAACCGTTGATGTCTACTGATTTCTAATAACTTATGTTTATTTGGATCGATCTAGGGGCAAATACTTAATAAGCTTTTATCATCGCTTTGTTCACTAAATCAGTTAGTAAAGTAAGATAAGCCAATAAAACTTAATTTGATCTATCGGACTAAATATGGTCCAATGCCTGTGTAAACAAATAACTGGGAGTATCCGAACAGAATATTTTAACCCGTAAAGGGGTAATTAACCCACCACACCGAACCAAAATATAAATTCGATTAAAAGGAGTGTGGTTGTTTTATGAAACTTTGGAGAAAGGAAACTATGAAAATTGCAAACATAAGCGACATGAAAGCCAATGCTGCCAACTTGCACAACATGCTTGGATTTGATCCAATGTTTGTTACACAAAACGGAAGAAATTCCCTAGTTGTTCAAACGCACGAAGCATATGAATTTCAGCAAGAGAAAATGGCCTTCATGGAGTTAATTATTAAAGCTCGGAAAGATGTTGATACTGATTCAGTGGTCGAGGTAGATGATTTCCTGAGCGCTCTATAATAGGCGTTTAAAGATGAAGATAGTTATAACTAATCAGGCTCAATTGCATATTAAAAATGCAATTGAGTGGAAAGCGAAAAATATAGATAAGGAACAAGCAAAAGAGCATATAAAAAGCATTGTCACTGATTGGAAAAATCAAATATTGGTCGCTCCTGAATCAGGAAAAGTTTGTCAGCATTTAGTTTCTGATGTAATAAGAGAATCAATTAAAGGTGATTATCGGCTTACTTACGAAATTGAAAATAAGCGTGGTGAATTAAAAATATATTTGTTGATATTTTGCCACACTAAGATGGATTATCAGACGTTACTTCGCAATTCAAATCTTCCACATTATTGATAGATGATAATAATAAAAAGGCGACCTCTGCCGCCTTTTCAAATCAGAGTAACTTTTATTTCCCTGGTACTCGCAACACTGCCTCAAGCGCTGGCTTGGCGGATTTATCGCGGTTAAACAGCAATGGGTAATTGGTACGTTCTGGAATCGGGTAGCCGTTTTTCCATGACATGGAATCGTGTATGCCCCAAAAGGTGACGCGATCAATTTTGTCTTTGCGCTGATAAAAAATCTCAAAGAGTTCAGCATAACGATTGGATAATTGCTGTTGAACGGCATCCGGTAAACCATCGGCATAAGGGTCGAGGTAGGTTTTGAATTCTTCTAACTGAAATTGTGGATGGAACATGCCGGTACCGATAATTTGCCCTTCTCGGGTTAATGGCAATACATCCACATCCAGTTCGGTGATCATCACTTTTACGCCCAGTGCGGCATATGCATCAATGGCTTGTTCAATATATTCATTTTTTGGGAAGTTCAACCCCCAATGCCCTTGAATACCCACGCCATCAATACGAATACCCGCTTGTTGCAGCATTTTAACCATGCGCACTATTCCCGCCACTTTGCTGGGTCGCCATGCGTTGAAATCGTTATAATAGAGTTCGGTATCCGGTGCATATTCTTCGGCATATTTAAACGCCAGCTTCACTAGCTCATCACCACTGCCAATACCCTTTACCCAAGTGGTTGGCCGGTAAGAGCCATCATTATCGATGACTTCGTTAACCACATCCCACGCCTCGACTTTGCCAGCGTAACGACCCGCTACCGCTTTAATATGAGTTCGTAAGCGCTCGGCTTGCTGTGCGGGAGTATTCGGCTCACCCTTATCGTTTTGAAAAAACCATGCGGGCGTTTGGTTATGCCAAATTAAGGTATGGCCCACAATAAATTGTTTTTGCTGCTGGGCGAATTCAACGAATTCATCTGCCTGTTTAAAATCATACACACCCGGTTTAGGGTTAACCACTTCAGCCTTCATGACGTTTTCTGGAGTAACAGTATTAAAATGTTGCAACACAATTTTTTGTAGTGTGGCATCTTCACCGGAGGTTATTTGCGGATTAACTGCCGTACCTATTTTAAACGCATCCTGATAAGCCGATTTAAGCGTAGGTGCTGCATGCACACCAAAAGTCGCTAACAAACTGAATACCACAGCGGTTTTGAAAATATTGCCAGACATAGAGTTGCCTTGTTGTGTAATTAATTACTCAATGGTAATCAATTCACCACAGACTCGTGACTACAGAACCTAGTTATAGATTTACTTTTTTTGATGATGTAAGAAGTATGCAGCCGATTCAGATTTTTATATTAAAGGGCTTATTGAGTATTTAACTGAATGTGAAAAAAAGAATAAGGTAACTCTACGGCATTTAATAAACCTCAGTACTTTTACAAACTGAGATTTATTAAGTTTTACGATAAATCCGATGTTATTCATCAAACAGGGATATTATTGTTAGCCGGATTATTATGACAAATCAAGAACCTAAATAAGATTAAAGTCAACTTGTGGTAAATGCTCAAAGCCTGGTTTGGCAAAAAAATAACCTTGCATTAATTCAACACCGGCCTGTTTCAACCATTGCATTTCTTCAAATGATTCAATACCTTCAGCCAAGGGTATAATATTTAAATCACTAAACATGGATAAGCAATTTTTAATGATGATTTGCCGAGTTTTATCTTGATTAATATTACGAATAAGCTCCATATCAAATTTCACGATGCTTGTTTGAAAGTCGGCCAACAATCCTAATCCAGAATGCCCAGAGCCGAAGTCGTCAATAGCAGTAATAAAACCTAATGTATCGTAATAATCAACAATGCGTTGAATATGGGCATTATCCTCAACCTTCTCGACTTCGGTAAATTCAAACATTATTTTATCAACTGAAAAATTATATTTCTTGGCTGCCTCTAAGGTGGTTCGAATACAGCGTTCCGGACGATAAATAGCATTCGGAAGGAAGTTAATACTTAACATTGAATCCAAATTTAATTTAGAGGCAAGTGCGATCGCCTTAACTCGACAGAGTTGATCAAACAAATATCGATTATCATCATTCACCTTAGAAATAATACTGTACGCGGACTCATTATTTAACCCACGAACCAATGCTTCATAACCAAATATTTGCTTAGATTGGCAATTAATAATAGGTTGAAAGGCCATAGTAAAATCGAAATCAAGTTCACCTTTATCCGCACAGTTATTACATGAAAATCTATCGTAAACGATTACTTTTTCAGTCATCAACTCTCACTCTTTTATTTATTGAAAAAAAGTATTTAATATATTCAACAACTACCACTATTTATTTAAAAAATGAATTGAGTAGTTTAAATAACAGTACGCTACTAGGCTCCCCATTAACAATAATAGTTAAATATATAACATAGAAACACTTTGCTAAAATTTTTAGTTATTAATGTCAGTTACTTAGCGTCTTAATTTAAAACTTAGTCACTTAGCGAAATACAAATGCTAGTTAACACTTACCGCCATTGTTAACTATTCATTTTAACAGCTAACAACCCAGAATATAAATGACTCACCCCATCTATTTCATCCGCAATAAAACAAACATCGTGTAGCCAAGGTACAATGCCAATATGGTAGCCAGATTAACGCGCAATGAAGGAGTGAGCTTGGCTAAATTAAATGTATTAGTCGTTGAAGACAACCTACAGCTTGGCCAGCAACTGGTTACTTTTTTGCAGGCACAATACTGGTCGGTAGATTTTGCCGCAACGGGGCAACAAGCGTTGCAATTAATACAGCAGCAAATATTTGATGTGATTGTGTTGGATGTGGGCCTACCCGATATCGACGGGCTAGAAGTATGTCAGTTTGTTAAACAACGTCTATCGACTAATGTGCCGGTGTTAATGCTCACCGCCCGCGATGCATTCGAGCAAAAACAGCAAGGCTTTGAAAATGGTGCCGATGATTATCTCACCAAACCTTTTGACCTGCGTGAAGTGGTGCTGCGCTGCGAGGCCTTAGCAAAACGAAAATCACTGCATAACAGTTACCAGTTACAAATTGACGATCTCGTCCTTGATACCCGTGAGCGCACGGCCCGTTACCAATCGCAGCCACTGACGTTAACAAAAACCGGCTTCACCCTACTCATGACCTTGGTAGAGCATTACCCAAAAGCAGTGACCAAAACTGAGCTGATACATAGCGTTTGGTTAGACGAGCCTCCTGCAACGGATGCATTAAAATCCCATATTTATACAGTACGTAAAGCGTTAAAAATTGCCCCTACCTTATCCATACGCGCACTCAATGGTGTGGGCTTTAAATTGGAAGTAGAACATGCCTAAAGGGATCACAAAGTCGCTGTTTGTCATGCTATTCACCATGACGTTTTTGGTCAGTTTGATATACGCCAGCATGGCAGTGATTTTCGCCTATGTAACCGAAGATGCGCTGATAGAACGGCTATTGCTCAACCAAGCTAGAATATTAAGCTTACACGCCAATGTTGCGCAACCACCGCCTCTGCCTAACTACATGTCTTTATATGAACAACAAAATCTGCCAAAAGTTATTGCCAATGAGTTAGAAAAAAAACCTAATGCGACAGAGATTTTTACTAATGATGGCGAACATTATCACTTAACACCAGTGACCTTGGCCGATGACACTGACACTATACTGGTCGCTACCGTTACCGAACTTTTAGTAGTAACCACACTGGCAACGGAATTAGTCAGCCTATTCATAAGCGTATTTTTGGGTTTACTCGTGTTTGCGGCAGCCATTGCTTTTTTAGGTGCCAAGGTTATTGCCAAGCCGTTAAAACAACTAACCGCACAAGTTAAAAGCTATAGCAAAGTAACGCCGGTAGCGGCGAATATACTAAAGCGCGATGATGAAATTGGCTATTTAGCCAGCCAGTTAAATAACACTATGGGCAAACTGATTACCACTTTGGAGCGCGAGCAAGCTTTTACTTCAGATGTCAGTCATGAGCTGCGCACACCGGTAAGTATTTTAAATAACGCCATCACCTTATTACCCGATTCGTCCCAAGACAAAACACTGATGCAACCCTGCATTAAAGACATTACCGATATTCTTGATGCTTTGCTTGCCTTAGCCCGCACAGAGAATCAAAACGTTAATGATTTAAACCTATGTCATCTTATTGAAAAAACTGTCTTAGATTTAGACTCGTTAATCAATCAGCACAACGCCCAGCTCGACATTGAATTAACTACCAACACCCTCGTTACCGGCAATGAGCAAATTATTAGCATGTTAGTTCGCAACGCCCTAGAAAATGCCATTTACCATGGTGATTGCAATTATCCGGTGAGCATTATGTTGCGCGATAACAAGCTGTGCATCAGCAATATGGTGATGGATGCTGATCAAGATGTTGCACAGCAGCATCGATTTGGTCATGGCCATAAACTGATCGCCAAACTGGCAGACAACACAGGCTGGCTCATGAAAAAATCGATTTCACAGCAAAAGTACCTACTTGAATTTCAACTACCTGCACTATCTACTAGTTAAAAACCAGTGGGATTTTGCAGAAACAACCAAATTAATTTTTGCGTCACCCTGTGGCTATTGGCTAAAGTTTTGGCGTGCTGCTTTAAACCACCAATGGCGGCTTGCGAATAAATCTGACGACCATGAAATACAGTTTGGATGGTCGTGGTATTTTTGATGTCACTGATAGGGTTTTCTTGTAGTAATACCATATCTGCGACTTTACCCTTATCGATACTGCCATATTTTTCCTGCACACCAAAATAGCTGGCAGTATTCAAGGTTGCCGCCCTCAGCACATCAAAATTACCTAGGCCCGCTTCATGCAACAGCAACATTTCCTCATGAATAGAAAAGCCGGGAACCACGTAAATATCGTAACTGTCGGTGCCAGCCATTATCTTCACACCATTACGGTGAGCTTCGCCGATAGATTTCGATGCAGCCTGATAAAAAAGTAGCATTGTCTGCACGTCTTCCTCGGTCTTAATATCGGCTTTTAGTTTGCCAATGTCTTCATCCCATTCTCGGGCAAACATATAATGCGCATAGTCTAAGCCTTGCACTAATTCTTGTTTGTCCGCTACCGCGAGATAGTCGTTGCGGCGAGTTAATAAGGTTGGCGATAAATACACATTGTTGGCGGCCATATTTTGCATAATTGACTGGCAACTCTCTTCATCAACATTATTTAGCAGTAACCGGTAAAACTCTGGTAACGGCAACTGCCAATACTGCCCCTCGCTTAACTCTTGCTTGAGCACCGAACATTCGTACAAAAATAATCTGGCATGGGCAAATGAACGCTGGCCAGCGGTGATCGCCTCATCAATGCGGACTGCACGAGGCTTATGCCCTGATATATCAAAACCAGCATCACGGGCACTGGCAGCAAGGGCCAAGTACGAGTCCTTACTCAGGTTGTTGTACACTTTCAGTGAATAGGGCCGCAGTTCTGGTTGAAACTCAGCGTAATGCTCAACAATTTTAATGGCGTCTGCGACTGAGCCACCACCGTGAAAACTCGGCGAGTCGGGATGCAACATTGATTTACCATTGATAGGAAATGTCCCCGAACCGGCTATCCGCGGGCCCACCAAACTGCCGTTGGCAACTTGGGTATTCCAAGTGAATTTCTCAGCCATGCAAGGATAAATCGACACTTCATCTTCATTGGGGCAATTCAGAATGCTTCTTAAAGATGTTATGCCATGGGCAATATACAAAGGGTAATCAATATAAGGGGATAGCTGATTAAGTACCCCATGAAAATCCCATAATCCAGGAATTAAAAATTGCTCAGTACCATCAATAGTAAGGATGGGCGCGTTGTTGCTTCCAGAAGACAAATGGGGAAGCATACTGACAATAATGCCGTTCTGCACTTCGACATCTTGGGCGTTGATAATCTTGCTATTGATTACATCGACCACATTCACATTAACGATTTGGTAGTGGGAAATAGCCGGAACCGGTGTGGGTAATTCCACACTAGTACAACCAACAAAAATCAAAACCACCAAGATTAATACTGCAATTTTTTTCATTAAACCTCTCCTGTGTAGGCCTATAACCATACGGACAGCCAGTAAAGAAAAAGTGAAATTTACTTAGAAAGATTAAACTGATGGAGGAAGAGCGTTGTTACTGAAGGATTGTTATGAATGCTGGCAAGTGTTTTTGAATGTGCTAGCGCTTAATTTGCATGTGGTATTCATAGTCATCTTCACCTACCACTTTGAAACCTAGGCGAAGATAGAGCTTCAATGCAGGATTATCTTTTAGCACAGTTAGACGCAGCGTTTTCGCTTGAGCATTGCGTAAAATCTGTTTAATTATCTCGCTACCATAACCTTTATTCTGATGCTGTGGGTGTATTTGAATCTGCATAATGTCAATGGTACTAGCGGCCTGTTGGTATTTTAAGGTGCCAATGATTACGCCCTTGTGCACCACCAAGTACGAGCAATCATACTGATCATCAAGTCTAGTTTGCTGTTCCAACTCAGTTAGAAATTGGCCTGACTTTTCTAAATGCTCAACCATGGTTAACATTCTAAGCTTGAGCAAATAGTCCCTATCTAATGCCGTGGCTTGAATAAATTCCATGGTTCTACTCAAACTCAAGGTGCTCGGGTACATCACTACGTAGTGAATACCAGCTTGCTTTTTGCGATAGCCAGATATGGCTTTTTTCTACTGATTGCGGATCATCATCCAAAGAGCCTAAGCGTAAAACAATATGTTCTGTACCCTCTCGTTTGGCATAGATTTGCGTACCGCAGTTTACACAAAAATAACGTTTTTTACCTTTCGACGACTCAAAACAACCTAGTGTAACGTTACCTAATAAATGAAACTCATGGTCATTGACCGCAGCCACACTAGAAAACGCAGCGCCATGGGCTTTGCGACAAGTTTGACAATGGCAGTGCACAATGTCTCCCACCTTACCGGAAATCTCGTATTTAACTTCGCCACACAGGCAACTACCAGTAATCATCAATACCTCTATATTGGATGGCCCACCACATTAGACTCAGTAGGTAATAGTTAAATAACCCTAGCTCAAGTTAAGTGTAGTTTTTCACCATTATTGAGTACTTAACCTCAGTTTGGGATAAGCAATGCCTTACAGCACAGCTATTTTTGCCCCTCTGTGCGTTGTCCACTATGGGTTTAGGTTGACTAAACAACATAGTGAACGCCTTGATAGGAACAAAAATAGCCGCACTGTACCGAATAAAACAATATTAACATTAGCAAATAAAAGTAACTCATTGAAATATAAAGGGTATATATACATTTTCGACAATTCTTATCCCGAGCTGAAGTTACTTAACAACTACAACACAAACAAGCGACATCTATGCATAATTAAGCCGTAGCGTACTCACAGGGGGAATAAAACCCGAACGTTTCGAGTATATTTTGCAAACGTAAGTTATCCACGGGTTTGGTGATAAAATCGAGTGCACCGAAGGCCATCACCCGCTGTTGCATTTGCGGTTGAATATCGCCGGAAATGACGACGACATAGGTTTCAATTGTCTCTTCCTTAATGGCTTGTAGCACTTGTAGACCATCCATTTCAGGCATGGTTAAATCAAGAAAGAGTAAGGCGATATGTTGTTGGCGAAGAATATCCATGGCTTGCTTGCCATGTTCGGCAGTATAAATTTCAACATCCCAATCCTTTGGCAGGCTACGCTGCACCATGCGCCTAGCCAGATTGGAATCATCGCAAATAAGGACGGGAAAACTCATATTACTTCCTAATATTATTATTGTTATCGAAGAACTGAGTGCATTCACATGCAAATTATTGCTGCTATATTACCCACTTATTCTGCATTAGCAAACTCACACTCCCACTAAAATCAATAACTTGAAGTAATCAGTTGGTATTCATATACGAAAGAGAAAGCCGCTGAGGTAATACCCCAAAAGCTTGCAGGTGAGTGAGATATATTTTGTTGAGTTCGCCCGATGCCTTTAGCTGGGAGAATGCTTTATCAAACCCATCACAATACTGTTGTTTATTAAATCCCATGTAGGTAGACACTCGCGGTAAAATATCATGAAAACGATAATTTTCCGCTTGGTACTGTGCGCCGCTCCATTTTTTTAAACTGTGCAGAAAAATAAAAGTATCGTTAATACTAATATCAACTAAGTTCCCGGACAGCAATTTGGCTTGCATTACCGGCTCAATCACTTCCTCATAGGCTTTTGCACCTTTAACCGCCAACATATAACGAGGGCCGAGTAATTCTGTTGCACCTTGATAGGCGGCAATGGAATGCCCGGACAGGTCAGAGATCTGCTCTAACTCAAATTGGCGATTTTGTTTACTAATTGCCACATTCAAATAATAAAATACCGGCTGAGTTAGGCAACCGATGATCTGTTGCTGACTAAAAATATTAGCCGCACCGTCCAATACTTGCTCATTTAACCCGTGAACTAATCTAGGATTGGGTAAATTAAAAACATAACTGACAGAATGCTCGGGTATTAAAGCAAAGGTACGATTAATAATATCGGTGAATAGCCCTTGATCGGCACTATTTGAAAAGTAGGGTTCAAAGTTACCTAAACCCACGGTCAGGGTATCTGCATGGGCATTACCGACACCCATCAAAAGAATGAGGCACCAACACTTCACTGCATTTGTAATTTGCCAGTACATCTTTATCACCCTGTAATACAAAAAGACGGCTCGTTAAACTCTAGCGTTGATGTGCTGCCATTTACAACGTCCCTGTGCCAATGTTGAGCCTAGAATATTTTTAGTGTCAGCAAACCCCATTAGCTCTCACAAAAAGTTAGTTAAAATCTACTCTTCAGGGTGAATTCCACTTGAACAGTAGACTTAACAAGATAATCATAGTGCACGAATAACTTACCAGCCATACAACGCTGCGTAGCAGCGGCCAATTCAATAAATAGGCAGTATGATAAACCAGACGCGACAGGATCCAGCCAAGAGCACCATATTGGCTCAACGTCGACGTGCTGTTTAATGCCATGGTTAACACAATAATTGGTGCGTAAAGTATTAACGCTTCAAAGGCATTTTCATGACTGGCTTTGGCCCTTGCACCAAAACCCATTAAGCGTTGTTGCTGTTGCCGAGGATAACGATTGTCATAGCCCTTTTCTTTGATCATGGCGATGGCTAACGGGACTTTAGTCAGTATCGGTAATAGAATAGCCACCAATAAACTGCATAACTCGATGAACATCACGCCTCCCTATGGAAAAACTTGAGCTCTCTGGCCACTCCTTAGCTCGCAAATTAGCAATCCAGTCGCCCTCACCTGAACAACGTTGTGATGTTAACTGGGCTAATCCCAATAATAGTCAGTTATGGGTAAAACGGGATGATTTATTACACCCGATTATCTCTGGTAATAAATGGCGTAAATTAAAGTATGCTTTAGCCATGGCGCTGTCTCAATCGACTACACACATTATTAGTTTCGGCGGCGGTTATTCTAATCATTTGCATGCCCTTGGGTATTGTTGTTATCAATTAGGTATTCAATTTACCGCAATAGTACGCGGCAACTATCAGCAAAATTTAACGCCGATGTTACAAGACTTAGTGCAATGGCAAAGCGATATCCAATATGTAGACAAAGCCACATATCAACGCCGAAATGATGCAGACTATTTATCTTCACTAGAGCAACGTTACCCCCAAGCACAAATCATTGCCGAAGGCGGCAGCCAACACAGTGCATTGCAGGGTGTGGCAGAAATTATCAGTGAATTACAACAGGAGTATGACTACATTCTGCTACCTGTAGCCAGTGGAGGGACTCTTGCAGGCCTAATCCAATCCACCAATAGCAGTCAACTGATAGGTATTGCGGTGCTTAAAGGTAAGGGCTATTTGGAATCGCTAGTACAACAGCTTTTAAACGGTGACCAGCAATGCCAATGGCAAATTCTGCATGATTTTCATCATGGCGGGTACGCAAAATCTTCCACTGAGCTTAGCGATTTTTGCCGTAACTTTAGTCACTTCCCTATTGAGTCCGTGTATAGTGGTAAATTGCTGTTTGCCGCCAAGCAACTGTTAGCACAAGGTTATTTTGCCGCCAACAGCAAAGTGTTGCTTATCCATACCGGTGGTTTACAAACTAATCGCGATTAACACTTAAACGTTGCCAAGCCCCAGTCAATTCTGGGAGTATTACTTAATAAAAAATCACACTACCCTAAATGAGAACGCACTATGCAATGGTTAACCATTCTTCCCCCCGTTGTCGCCATTGCCATTGTATTGTGGAAAAAAGAAGTTATTTTAGCGTTGTTTTTGGCAATATTAACCTCAGAAATATTGCTTAATCTTACTCAAGATTTTTCGCTGTTCCATGGCGGAATTGGTGCCATTGAGCGGATAGTTAATGTGTTTGCCTCCGCCGGTAACAGCCGTATTCTGATCTTCAGTTTGCTGATTGGTGCAGTGCTAGCCTTTATGCGTCACTCAGGCGGGGTTACCGCTATGGTGGAATATATTGTCGACAAAGGCTTAGGTAAAACCCCTCGGCAATCCGCTTTTATTGCCAATTTGACGGGAATGATGATTTTTATTGAATCAAACCTGTGTGTGTTAACCGCCGGTATTCTATCTCGTGGATTATTCGACAAACATAAAATGAGCCGCGCAACGCTGGCGTTTATTATCGACAGTACTGCCGCGCCTATTTGTATCTTAGTGTTACTCAATGGTTGGGGCGCCTTTGTTTTAGGTTTACTCAGCAACTACGAGTTTGAACTGTCCGCCGCCGAAATCCTTTGGGGTACAGTGGCCCTCAATTTCTATCCTATTATTGCGATTTTGATGGTGTGGTATACGGCTTTTACCGGCAAGTTGCATGGCCCTTTGGCGCGCTCACAAAACACCAATATGCCGGATATCGGCCAACAGCCACAACATGCACCGACCAAAGCACGTTATATGCTACTACCGCTTTTAGTACTCGTAGGCGGCATGATTGGTTTTATGTTTTGGACAGGCAATGGTGTGTTAGCCGATGGCAGTGGCTCAAAATCCGTTTTGTATGCCACTGTTTTAGCGGCACTGGTGGCATATGTACTGATGCTCAGCAGTAAGCAATTTAGCCATAAACAATTGGTGACCATTGGTTTTAACGGCATGAGCGAATTGTTACCGCTAGTGACTATTGTGTTGTTTTCCCTAGCGCTGGGGGCCAGTCTTAAACAATTAGGCACCGGTGTGTTTATCGCACAATTAGTGGGTGACAACTTACCGCTATTTTTAATCGCGCCCATGCTATTTTTTGTCGGTGCTATTATTGCTTTTTCTACTGGCACCTCTTGGGGCACCTTTGCCATATTAATTCCCATAGGCGTCCCCCTTATTCAATCTTTAGGATTACCCCCTTCTCTAATTATTGCGGCCATTTTAGGTGGTGGTGTTTTTGGTGATCATTGCTCACCAATTTCAGACACCACCGCGGTGTCGGCATTAGCCTCTGGTTGTGATTTACTCGAGCATGTTAAAACCCAGTTACCCTATGCGTTATTTGGTGGCACAGTGACCATTATTGCCTATACCTTGTATGGTTTAATGCTGTTGTAAGTTAACTTGTGCTCGACGTATATACTCTGGATAATTTAGGCGCTTTTTCTGCATAAAAATTCATTTCCACCACGGCTTAAAGCTGCTACCTTAACGCCCGAAATTTTTAGGACTGTTTACTTGGAATTATCCCCACTATGAATCAGCTCAATATTGCTAAGTTCGGCGGCACCAGTGTTGCAAACCATGCAGCAATGCAAAACTGTGCACGCATCGTAAAAAATAATCCCCTAACTCGGGTTGTGGTTGTTAGTGCCTCCGCAGGCGTGACGAACTGCTTGGTTGAATTAGCCAACACCGAGATGACCACCGCGCAAATTGATACCGTGATTAAGCAAATTGAGGATATCGAACAAGCCATCTTGCGGGATTTAGGTTCCCCGGCGATGGTTGAAGAAAAACTACAAGCCTTGTTTGAGCAACTGCACGAACTGGCTCACCACGAAGAGATCCTTCAGCGCCCCGACTTAAAAGATATTCTGTTATCTGTAGGTGAAAGAATGTCGTCTTTGTTATTCAGCGAAGTACTTAATCAACTCGATTGTACTGCCGATAATTTTGATGCTCGTAAAGTAATCAAAACTGACAGCCAATTTGGTCAAGGTATACCGAATATTGAACGCATTGCCGAGCAGGCACAAAAGCTATTGTCACCCGAATTAGCCCGCGCGGTTATTGTGACTCAAGGGTTTGTAGGTTCTGACGAAAGTGACAAAACTACCACCCTTGGTCGTGGTGGCTCTGATTACACTGCCGCACTATTAGCCGAAGCTCTTGATGCACAAACCTGCGAAATCTGGACCGATGTCACGGGTGTATATACTACTGACCCACGTATTACCGATAAAGCCCGTCCGTTACCGGAACTGAGTTTTGATGAAGCCGCTGAGATGGCGACTTTTGGTGCAAAAGTACTGCACCCGGCAACCATGGTGCCTGCATTACGTAAAAATATTCGCGTGTTTGTTGGCTCCAGTAAGGAACCAGAGAAAGGCGGCACTTGGATTGCGAAGGATTGCCAACAACAACCTCATTATCGCGCGATAACTCGCCGTAAAGATCAGGTAATGGTTACCGTTAAAACGCCGAAAATGCTATATGCACCGGGTTTTTTATCAGAAATTTTTGCCATTATCGCCAAGCACAATATTAGTGTAGATTTGGTGACGACCTCAGAAATTTCAGTGTCTATGACTATTGATAATCCACCTAATTCTGTACGTGAAAAACTCAACAAAGCCACTATTGAAGATTTGCGTAATCTTTGTGAAGTGGTTGTGGAAAACGGTTATGACCTAGTCACTGTCGTGGGTAATAATATGCACAGTGAAGCGGGTGTTTCCAGTCGCATATTCACCGCTATGCAAAATCACAATTTACGCATGATCTGTTACGGTGCGAATCCACACAATATGTCATTTTTAGTGAACGGATCCCACAGTGATGATGTCGTTCGAGAATTGCATAAAGAGCTATTCGAATAGTATTGTTCTATTACGTACATTTTTTTGTAATAAAATAGTTTTAACTTTGAAGGGATATGCGATATTGACCTTCGATTAAGACTCTTTTTTGATATGGATAGCAAAATGCATTATTTGACTCGGATCACCGCCGTTACCACTTTATTAACGGCCATTTGTACGCCTGTTTTCGCAGACCCCGTACCTAAAAATATTATTTATCTTATTGGTGATGGCATGGGTCTAGCTCACACTACGGCATATCGCTATTTTGCCGATGATCCAACGACCAAGCACATAGAAACAACCATCTTTGATGAGTTATTGGTCGGCACTGCCTCCACCTATCCGGATGATGATACCTTTGTAACAGACTCCGCCGCTTCCGCTACCGCGTTAAGTACAGGATTCAAATCTTATAATGGGGCAATTGGTGTTGATGTAGACAAGAAACCGTTACATTCCATACTTGAGATTGCCAAGCAAAAAGGTCTGCACACGGCGATTGTTTCTACATCACAGATAAATCACGCCACACCGGCAAGCTTTATTGCCCACAATGAAAGTCGCAATAATTATGATGCCATTGCTGACGAATACATCAGTAACAAAATTAACGGCAAACCTATTGTGGATTTGATGTTAGGTGGTGGCACTCAATATTTTATTCGCGAAGATCGTAATCTAATCGACGAATTTAAAGCCTTTGGCTATCAATACGCTGACGATTTAAGTCGCTTAGCTGAGTTAAAAACATTACCGGCAATTGGTTTATTCGCACCGGCCGGACTCCCCCATGTTATTGACGAACCTGTAGGCACGTTTCACCTAGATAAAATGGCACAACAGGCACTGTCTCTATTGTCACAAGACAATGAAAAAGGTTTCTTCATGATGATTGAAGGTAGCCAAATAGATTGGTGTGCTCATGCCAACGATATCGCTTGTGCAATGCACGAACTCAGTGATTTTGCTAAAACCATCGAAACCGTCAAAGCCTTTGCTGAAAAGCAAGGTGATACCATAGTCGTGATCACTGCTGATCACAGTACCGGCGGCCTAAGTGTCGGTGCCAACAGTAAATATTTATGGAAGAGCGATGTAGTTCGTCAAGTGCATGCTTCTGCGGCCAGCATGTCTAAGCAAATGCTAGAAAGTAACGATGTGCTTAAAGTGTGGAATAGTAAGATTGATTTTGCGCTTACCGATGAAGAAAGTGCATTACTCAACATAGCTCTGAAAAAAGCTCAAGAAACTAACAAGCCAAGAGTTTTAGCTAACCAAATTAGTGATGTTATCAATGAGCGCAGTATGAGCGGCTGGACCACCCATGGGCACACTGCCGATGATGTGCAAGTTTTTGCTTATGGTGTGGGTTCAGAGAAGTTCAGAGGCTTTCAAGACAACATTGCGATTGCCCACAAACTAATCCAATTTATTAAATAACCTGAACTCGGATCAAATCCGTTTTTAAAAAGGTCATATGATCCGCATAAAAAAGCCCCTTAACGGGGCTTGATTATTAACTCAATTTTATGACAATCGATTCTTAAAATCTTCGTAGCCAAATTGTCGGACTAACTCAAATTCACCACTCGCTTTCAAAATCCCTATGGATGGATGCTCCACACCATTAAAGAATGTGGTTTTAACCATGGTGTAGTGGATCATATCTTCAAAGATGATACGGTCACCGATATCTAATGGAAATTCAAAACTGTAAGTGTCAATCACATCTCCGGCCAAACAGGAATTACCACCAAGTTTATAATCAGCAATAAATTCCCCCGGCACACCCGCTTTACGCACCATCGGTCGGTAAGGCATTTCTAAAACATCTGGCATATGGCCGGTAGCGGAGATATCCAAAATAGCAATCTGACCGTCATTTTCGACAATATCTACCACTTCACACACTAAAGTACCGGTTTGCCAAGCCACGGCAGAACCTGGTTCTAGAATGATTTGCAGATCGTATTTTTCGCGGAAGGTCTTAAGCAAGTTAATCAAATGCTCAACGTCATAACCTTCACGGGTCATCAAATGACCACCACCTAAATTTAGCCATTTTAATTGCGGCAACCACTTAGCAAAGCGTTTCTCTACTGCAGCTAAAGTACGCTCAGCGGCAAACGAATCACATTCACATAAATTGTGTACATGGAAGCCATCAATGCCGCTTAAATCTACACCCTCTAAATCCTGCGCTTTCACGCCTAAGCGCGAACCCGGTGCACTAGGGTCATAAAGCTCGGTATCCGCTTCACGGTGCTCTGGGTTAATGCGTAGGCCCATAGAAATACCGGCATCAGTAACTTGTTGCTGATAACGTTGCCATTGGCCAATGCTATTAAAGGAAATGTGATTCACCAATTTTACCAGTTCATCAATATCATTGGGTTTATAGGCAGGTGAATAGGCATGTACTTCTTTGCCCATTTCAAATTTTGCTAATTTGGCTTCCCATACCGAACTGGCAGTACAGCCTTGTAGATATTGACCCACTAGTGGAAACGCCGACCACATAGAGAAACCTTTGAGCGCCAAAATAATATCAACGCCCGCCTGCTCTTGCACTCGCGCCATCAATTGTAAATTTGCTTCTAGTTTGGCTTCTTCAAGCACATAACAAGGAGATGGAATAGTCGGGTTTAACATTGGGTCAATCAAAATTAGTGCTCCTAAAACGCAATAGCCAGAGTCCGCACTCTGGCTATTTCAATATTCACTGGTACATAAGCTTATTTTTTGAAAGGTGAAGACTCACATTCCACGACATGCCATGGTAAACCGTGGATATTAAGCATTTCCATAAAAGGATCCGGATCAAACTGCTCCATATTCCACACACCGGGCTTTTTCCAGGTACCGTTAAGCATTAATGCTGCACCAATCATTGCTGGTACGCCGGTAGTATAAGACACCGCTTGTGCGCCTACTTCTGCAAAACAAGCTGCGTGTTCACAATTGTTATAGATGAAGATGGTTTTTTCTTTGCCATCTTTAATACCGGTAATGTAAGTACCAATACAAGTTTGACCTGTATAGCCATCCGCTAACGAGCCGGGATTTGGTAACACGGCCTTTAAAAACTCAAGTGGAACGATTTGCTGACCTTGGAAGTCGATAGGCTCAATGGACGTCATGCCGATACCTTCAAGCACGCTTAAATGAGTTAAATATGCATCACCGAAGGTCATCCAGAAACGGGCACGTTTTAAGGTTGGGAAGTGCTTAACCAACGACTCTAATTCTTCATGGAACATCAAGTACGATGCGCGAACACCGATATTTTGATAATCCAAATCTTCACGCACACTTAATGGATCGGTTTCTTTCCACTCACCATTTTCCCAGTAGCGTCCACGTTGCGTGATTTCACGAATGTTAATTTCTGGATTGAAATTGGTCGCGAACGCCTGACCATGATCACCGCCATTACAATCAACGATATCCAATGTGTGGATTTCATCAAAATAATGTTTAGCCGCATAAGCGGTATACACGTTGGTAACACCGGGATCAAAACCACTACCGAGCAGCGCCATTAAGCCCGCTTTTTCAAATTTATCTTGATACGCCCACTGCCAAGAATATTCAAATTTGGCGACGTCTTTGGGCTCATAGTTAGCTGTATCTAAATAATGTACGCCGGTTTCTAAACAGGCATCCATGATGGCTAAATCTTGATAGGGTAAGGCTAAGTTAATCACCAAGTCGGGATTCACTAATTGAATCACTTCGACAACCTGAGAAGCATAATCCGCATCGACGGCGAATACGCCCTTAATACGATCGGTTCCTAATTCGTCTTGCAATGCCTGACATTTAGATACGGTACGACTAGCCAAATAAATTTCGTCGAAATGCTCCGGTAAACGCGCACATTTTTTTACTGTTACGGCACTAACGCCGCCAGCACCTATAATCAAAACTCGAGACATACAATCATCCTCTAACAATGGGGAGCAAAAAACTGCGGCATGTTAATGCACAATGCCAATAAAAAACACTAATTTATACATAACTTAGCTTGCCTAATACTAGATGTACAACCTACAGTGAACACTATGTAAAAACCTTTGAAAATACTCAAAGGTAAAAGGACTTTATCGATGCCAAAAACCTCATTCTCCCCCGCTAGTTCCAAGACTTTGCGCCAAAGTGTCTTGAACCAAAGTATACTGCAGTCTAGCTTGTTGTTATGCGTATTCCTTTCTTTGGGCGCAACCCAAGCGCAGCAAAACGTTGATGACAATAGCTTAACAGACACAGAGTATGAAGTGGTTATTGTCACCGCCCAAAAACGTGCACAAAAATTGTCCGATGTGCCAATTGCACTGTCGTCCTTCAGCGCGGCGAATATAGAACAAACTGGCATTACTCAATTAAGTGAGCTGTCCGACTTTATCCCTAATCTATCTATTTCCAGAACCACTGATTTCACCTCAGCGATTACTATCCGCGGCGTCGGTGCTAATAGTCGCAATATTGGCTTTGATTCGCGGGTGGGGGTGTATTTAGATGGTGTTTATTTAGGGCAGTCACCGGCGCTGAATCAAGAACTACTCGACTTAGAACGAGTAGAAGTGTTGCGCGGACCACAGGGTAGTTTGTTTGGTAAAAACACCGTGGCAGGTGCAATCAACCTAATATCGAAAACGCCCAGCGATACCTTGGAAGGTAAAGTCAGTGCGTCGTTAGGCAATCTCAATGCACAAGAATTTCAAGGGCACATTAATCTACCACTTACCGATAGCAGCGCGGCCAAATTCTCGGTCAGTAAGCTTGATAGAGATGGTTATATCAAAAACCTGACAACAGGTAGTGATCTCAACGAACGGGATGCCTTAGCTTATCGCGGGCAGTTTAGATCATTAATTTCACCCCAGTTAGAACTTAACCTAAGTGTTGATGGTTTAAATACCGAACGCTTGTCATTTCTCGGGGAAGCGTTATCCGATACATTAAGCTCCAGCATAGACCTTGCAGCGCCCAATAAAAATGAAGTCGCTACCACTTTTGATACCTTTGAAAAGCGCGACATCGCAGGTGGATCATTGGATTTATCTTATCATTTTGATAATGGTTATGACCTTAAATCCATCACCGCCTATCGAGATACCGATATTTTTTATCGTAATGACTCCGACTATGCCGCAGCTGATTTATTAAGTATTGAATACAATGATCAGTACCAGCAATGGTCGCAAGAGTTTCAACTCATCTCGCCCATCAATGATTCGCCCTACGAGTATGTTACTGGCCTGTATTTGTATACCCAAGACGCCAATACTCAAAGGGATGCCATTAATGGCGCCCATTCTTTCCTTTTTGGTAATACCCCCGGCGCTGTCGTCAATAATAGTGGCAAGGTGAAAACCGATAGCGTCGCAGCCTTTTTTAATGGTGGGTATGATTTGAGCTCAGCAAACACAATTGGATTAGGACTACGTTATACCCATGAAAGCAAAGATCTCAATTGGTTATTGAATGGTTCACAATCGGGCATATTTCGTATTGGTAGCACCGATGGGCCAATGATAGATTCACGTAGCGACAGTTATCTATCCTATTCCCTGCATATTAGCCACCGTATCAATGAGGATCTCACCAGCTATGCTAAATATTCGACCGGTTTTAAAAGTGGGGGTTTTAACCTCGACTACATTACGGATAATGACTTAGCCGCAGGCATTGATTTTGATAAAGAAACCGTAGACAGTGCCGAAGTTGGCCTTAAAGGTAATTTCTATGGCAATACCCTTGTGGTTAATATGGCGGCGTTCAGCTCGGATTTCAAAAATTATCAGGTGAATCAGTTTATCGATTTAGGCAATGGCGCCTCCTCGATATCCATTCGTAATGCGGCCAAAGCCAAAACACAAGGAGTAGAACTGGAAGTCGTTTACCGGCCCATTACTAATTTAGAAGTGCAAGCGAGCATGGGCTTGTTAGATACCGAATTTGATGATTTTCCTGGTGGCCTAACCGGTGGCGGCAACGCCGCTGGTAAAGAATTAATCAACGCACCAAAAAGTAATTTTTCTTTAGGAATTCAATATATTACCGACCTATCGATGATTAATGCCGACCTATCGTGGCGATTAGACATTAATCACAATAGCGACTTTTATACTACCGTGGATAACGTTAAAAACGCCACTTTAACAGATGGAACTATTGTTGACTTTGGCCATGTAGATAGCATCACCTTGGTGAATGCACGAGTGGGATTATTAGGTAACAACAATGGCTTAGAGTTCTATTTATGGGGGCGAAATTTAACCGATGTACGCGACCCCATTGATAATCGCAAAGACTTTTTCGGTACTGTTACCACCAATTATGCAGAGCCACGCACTTACGGTATGGAAGTCACTTATAGTTTTTAAAATGGAAATGGAGTACCACAAAATGCAATATTTACTATTGGTACTAGTGTTATTTTTTTAATCCCTTATTGATAGGCATAAAAAAACCAGAAGCCTAGGCTTCTGGTTTTTTAGGTTTTAAACAAATCAGTATTGTTTAAAACTTAGCACGTACACCCACGGTATAGCGTGATTCATAATAGTTCTGCCAAGCGAATTGGTCTTCCCATTCTAGATAATACTCTTCGTATTCCCCAGTAATGTTTGAACCTTGTAAATAAACAGAAATATCTTCAGTAACGTCATAGCTTACAGAAAGGTCAACATAGGTTGTGCCTTTTTGATATGCGTTGAGATTCGCTCCAGCAACGTTTTGCACGGCCAAACGCTCACTACGATCGTTGACGGCTAAACGCGCTTGAATGACATCTGATTGATACCATAAAGCTAAGTTAAATTGAGTTTCAGAGTTATCTGGGAACTGCATTTTGTTACCAGCGATATCCAATGCATCTTGCTCACTAGGTGAGTAAGTGAAGTTGGTATCAACACCAAAGTTGGCTAACACGCTGTCTTCATCAAATAAGTCACTAAAAGCTAATTTAGCACTCAATTCCATACCAGAAATCTCACCACCTTCACCAGGAAGATTGGTGGTAACGTTAGTTGTACGACGAACCACACCATCATTATCGGCGATTTGTGCAGGGAAAGTACCACTGGTGGTGAAACTATCAATATCCACTAAGAATGCTGCCATACTGAACATACTGGCTTCACCCATATAATATTCAATCGACAAATCGTAGTTAGTTGAATACCAAGGATCTAACTCTGGGTTACCATTTTGGTTAGCACTGCTAACAGTAAATACACCATCAGGAACATCATCAGTAGAATCGCTGTTAACCACGGTATTAACGACTAAACCATCAGCCCACTGATTAAGATTTAGAGGAGTCGTATTTTCTGTATAAGCAAAACGCACAACCACATCATCAGTCGCTTGATAAGTAACGTTCACAGCAGGAAGGAAATCTACCCAAGTACGAGTAGTAGTGGTATCACCGATATCAACGTTAGTATTACCGTTAGGTAACGGGTTACCTGCAACGTTTTGGCGAATACGTAACTCAGTAGACAATAAGCGTGCACCGAAGTTACCACTCCAATCATTATGTTCAAAGTTGGCTTGTAAATAGAACGACGTTTCGTTGAAATCAACGTTATAAGAACTACCAGGGATCAGCGCTTCACGAGTTTCACCGAAAACACGGTTATGGAACGCTAAAGGATCATCATAGTCTTTTGGATCAGCAGCCCATACACCTGGAATACCGTTCAATGGACCGAAATCGTCAACCCAGATAACATTATTATTGGCACTTAATTGCATTGGAACTAAAGCGGTGTACGCCATAAATTCACCATTAACAATTTCACCAGCACCGGCGGCGCTACAGTTTACGTCAACAGCTTTCCATTGAGCTTCACACTGACCGTTAGTACCTTCATCCCAGAATGGGGAGAATAAGTGATAACGATATTCTTCGTTTGAACGCCAGCTCTGACGGAATCCACCTTCAATACTAGTGAAGAAACCTTCTTCTAAAGCAAATTTACCATCAAAACGAACTGCATCAATTGAACCAGTGCTATTGGCATTGTTTTCTGATGAATAAGCACCAACAGTGTAAGATTGTTCATTGCTCATCAATTGACCAACAGTGGTAGAGCCAGTATTAGTGGATACCATACTATCGAAACCACCCCAAACTGGGAATTCACCGTTAGTATCAATAGTTAACTGTGGATCAGAAGTATAACCATTGATGTTACCTACTAAGAAACAACCACCGTCTTCACCACGATTACCGATGATAGTACCACTATCACAAGCTTCCGCTGGGTAGAAGTTAGCGCCATCTGGGCCAGCATTGGGTAGTTGCCATTTAGTATCACCGGTCCAGGCAGATAAATCACCTTCGTTATAACCGTGACGTTTTTGATTTTCCGCTTTACCAGACACAATTCGAGCAGAACCAGTGAAAGCGCCGCCATTGTCATAGTTCAATTCTAAATTGATGTTACGCGAGAACGTATTGAAGCTGTCGTTCTGAGTCCACGACTTCAAGCGGCGTACATCTAATGCTACAGCTTGATAGCTATCCCAGTTGTCGTCACCCGTCGCGCGCGACTGAGTCGGTGTGAACCAATCTAAAGTTGCCCAACGGTTAGTGGCACTTAAACCCACTTTACGGAAGTAATCTTCTTGATCTGTATAAAAAACATCTGCAACTAATTCAAAGCCATCACCTAAGTCAGCTTGGAACGAGGCATTAACACCAAGACGTTCACGTTCGTTGATTTGTTGTAATGCGACATAACCTTGAGGAGAGATATAATCGGTCGGAGAAGTCGCGCCCCAAGCATTAATACCATTCAACGAACCAGCATCACCGGTAGCACTGGTAGTATTGAAACCATTGTAGTAATTAGCTAAATGCGGGTTAGAGTAACTTACGCTGAACAACGCACCAAACTTACCACTGTTATACGCTACTAAACCAGATAACAATGGATCGGTTTCACCGCTGTCTTGACCACGTTGAAATTCAACTTGAGCTGCACCTGAAAAACCTTCGTCAAAATCAAACGGACGATAAGTTTGAAGGTCAATAGAGCCGGTAATACCAGAGAACACCATATTCGCTTGTGATGTTTTCGCTACAGACACGCCATTAAATAATTGTGATGGGATATCGGTAAAGTTAGGTTGAACCGAGTTAATGGAGTTAGCACCAATGTACTGCTCACCATTTAAGGTAACCATAACTTGTGGTAAACCACGAACGTTAACCTGAGCACCTTCACCGGCAGAGCGACGAACTTGTACACCAGAAATACGCTGTAATGAATCTGAAATAGTAACATCGGGAAGTTTACCGATATCCACAGCAGAAATACTATCAACCACGTTCGCCGCGGAACGCTTATCAAAGATAGACGCGACCTGTGAACCACGGATACCGCTGACATTAATAACTTCCATATCACCGGCTTTTTCAGTGTCTGCGTCCTGCGCCAATACACTGCCAGTATATAAACTGGCAGCAACACTGAGGGCAAGTGCAGAAACTTTAAAACTACTGCTATTTTTTTGCTTTATTGCATTCATAACATTTTCCAAATTTTGTTGTTGTTGTCCCAAATTGGTAGCCTTTTCTGCCTTTTCCACAATTTAGTGAACTCAATTGTGAAGCTCGTAGAAAGTCACCGAAAACACAAAATGTAACCGGTTACTATTTATACGCGTGCCAACCCTAGGCTTAGCTCTATTTTACTTATTTTCAGGCATAGAGAGATCGACTTAACTTTGTAACCGGTTACTAATAACACTCAAATGAACCGGTTAATCTAGATACTTTCATGAATCTAATACAAACGTTTTCATTTTTCAATAACAAAAATATAACAATGGGAAAAATTATTTACGTAACTCGGTGTGATGACAAGCACTATCAACGTTGAAAGACTTTAAAAATATAGGTTTACGGAAAGGTTAAATTAAATTCGTGAGTATTAAAAAATTCCTAAAAAAATGTTAACAAATGTAAAAGCCGGCACAAGGCCGGCTTTGTTAAGAATTAAACTACGATTACATTGCCAGTATTAATGTTAGTGTTTCATGACCTTGAATTTTGGTATTCAGCGATTTACTAGTATCACCCAACATTTTGTTATGCCAAACATCTTTGATCTGATGACGGGTATTTTTAAGGTCGATTTTCTTACCTGACAGTTCATCGACAATCACACCCTGAGCGACAAAATCAAAATTGAAGTCAACAGCCTGATCATTACGATTTAGTATTGCCATAGCCCAGCGTGCGTTGGCTAGTGGCTTCAACCACACATCTACACCATTCTGCGCTTGATATTTAAAGCCTTGAATACCCAAAATATCTTGGTTTATAGCGACCACATCTTTATTGGTAAGGGTTGCTAATGTCTCTTTCGACATACTGCGCAAATCATTACCTGCAATTAACGGTGATGCTAGCATTGCCCACATAGTGAAGTGGGACTGATCTTCAAGTGTCGATAAGCCATTACCCACTTCCATCATATCCATATCATTCCAGTGACCAGGGCCTGCATATTGACGAATGTTATGACGCATATCCAGAATTTTTAAAATACCCCACGATGACCACTCATTAGGCGTCCCCTCTAAATGCTTATGCTCACAATCCCAACAATTAATGATGTCGCCGGATGTACGCCATAAATGGCCGATATCGGTAGCCCATTCCCAAGGCTGATTATCACCCCATTCGCACACACTAAATACAATAGGTCGGCCGGCTTGGAATAACGCATCACGCATGGTCATATAAGCACCCTCCGCTTTTAAGCCCTCCGTGTTACACCAGTCATATTTAAGGTAATCAATACCCCATTTGGCATATTGTTTGGCATCTTGAAATTCATAACCACGGCTGCCGGGTTTACCGCCACAGGTTTTCCAACCTGCATCAGAATAAAGACCAAGCTTTAAACCTTTGCTATGAACATAATCTGCTAGTGCCTTCATACCAGAAGGAAAATGCTCTTTATTCACTTGAATATTGCCATTCTCGTCACGCTCACCGTGCCAGCAGTCATCAATATTAATATATTCATAGCCGGCGTCTTTCATACCGGATTTAGCCATAATATCGGCCATCTCTTTGATCATTTTCTCATTGATATCGCAAGCAAACGTATTCCAACTGTTCCAACCCATAGGGGGCGTTAATGCAATATCATCAAACTTTTTAGCGACAACATGACCGCTAATAAACAACATTAATATTGATGAAACAATCACAGCTACTTTAGCAGCAGAAGACTTAATCATAATTATTTTCCTAGTAAAATCATTTTTCAATATGTTAACCGGTTTCATGACAACATAGCTATAATAAAATCGTCAAAATGCACCGGTTCATATTTGATGTTTGAAAGCTAATTAAGCGCCTTTATTAATAGTTGCAATCAATAAAACTACTAATGGTCAGTCGCCCGTTTTGGGGATCTGGATCAAATGAAAAATCAGTTGGAATAGAGCCTGAATGCAAGGCATTGCTGTGATACACAATTAAGCGATTAAATACGCCTTTCTGCTCACCGATACGGGTATATAAGGAAGAATCCCCATTAATATAACCATCCTCGGGAGTCGGAATTCGGCCTCCACCATTTTCTTGTTCAAGGGAGGTGTAATAAGGTATTTTCCGTGTCTCATCTATATATTCAAATCCAGTCTTGCGATGACGATAAAATGAGGTACCTCCCAAATCACCTTTAAACAAATAAAAAACGGCGGCTAAAGCATTTTTTTCAACGGTATCAAAATGCGGAATACGCTGCAGTAACGTTAACTGATTTGGAGGAGTAGTAACTAAAGAATATTGGCATAATGACAGTTTAAGTTTCAACTTTTCATCAGCAAAAAAATGCTTTTTCCGCTGCTGTAGTACATTGAGCAATAGATGCTCAAAATTCGCACCAGCTGGCGCTCGAACACCGGGATACAACGATCCATTGGCGACAAAATGCAGCTGACTGGCATGTTCTATCATCTGCTCTGCATCTTGCACAAAGTTATCGATAACCAATAACGGTAATTTTTCCTTGCCAATGTAAGTCTCGGTTACTTGCATATTAGGGTTAAGATTCAGTTGCATGCTGTTATTCCGCGGCTTTGCAATAGTTATGAACAAATTCAGCATGGTTCGGTAACTTATTGACTACACCAGCAATTGTGGTGCGAATATTAGCAAGATGCGCAATGAGTTCTTTATCCGACATAGTACTGAAAATTGAATGATACGAATTAGGACGAATACCCTGACCTAACATCACGTGTGTCCACGATTCTAATCTAAACAGTTCGCGCTCATTTAAAAACACATTAGCGTTATTTTTAAATAATTCAATTCGATGAGCCAACGAGTCTGGAATACTCATATTTTTGCAGTAACGCCAAAACTCGCTATCCTCGCGATCCGTCACATGATAATGCAAAATAATGAAATCGCGGACATTTTCTATTTCAACAACAGACTGCTGGTTATACTCATTAATAATCGCAGGCGATATGCCATTAAATGGAAACATTCGCATTAAGCGAGTCACACCATTCATAAACAAATAAATACTGGTTGACTCCAAAGGCTCGACAAAGCCACTGGATAAACCTAACGCGATACAATTATTACTCCAAAAAGCCTTACGACGACCCGTTTTATATTTTATGGTTCGAGGCTCAGTCAGTTTCTTACCTTTAATGTTCTCGAGCAATGTTTGTTTAGCATCATCATCCGATTGAAACTCACTGCAATAGACTAACCCATTACCAACACGGTGCTGCAATGGAATATGCCATTGCCATCCAGCTTGGTGAGCGGTACAAGTTACATAAGGCACCGCAGGCCCAACTGATTCTGTTTGCACGGGAATAGCACTGTCACAAGGCAGCCAATGTGACCAGTCTTCATAACCCACCTTAAGAGTTTTTTCGATCAACAAACCTAAAAAACCAGTGCAGTCGATAAACAAGTCACCTTCAATCAGCTGACCAGACTCCATTTGCAGCGCTTTAATATCACCATTAGGGTGTTGTTGGACTTGTTGAATTTTACCTTCAATGCGCACTAAGCCATTGGCTTCGCTAAACTTACGTAAGTATTTCGCGTAACGCGTGGCATCTAAATGATAAGCATAATTAATGCTGCCACTTTTTGATGTAGCGAACTTGTCGGCTTTAGCGGCTTGGGATTCCAAACAATATTCACCAAACGCAGCATTCACATCACGGCTTTTTCCATGAAGCCAAAAATGCTGAAAATCGGCAAGAAAGGTCCCTTGGCCGGTGGTACCAAAGGGGTGAAAATATTCATCGCCTATTTGTCCCCAATTTTTAAAAGATATCCCTAATTTAAACGTCGCTTCCGTTGCACGCATGAACTCTTGCTCATCAATACCGAGTAAAGAATGGAAAACGCGCATTGGCGGAATAGTGGCTTCGCCAACACCAACGGTACCGATTTGATCTGATTCAACAAGTGTTACATCAACTAAACCTTTCAGCTTTTTAGAGAGTGCAGCAGCAGCAACCCAACCAGCAGTTCCCCCTCCGGCAATAACGACTTTTTTTATTTTATTAGTTTGCAAAATGGTCTCTCTTATTTAACTTTGCTAGCTACACAAATATTTAATACCCGATTAGCGGTTAAGCTTATTTAATAGCATTGCCCTTAACATTCTTGCCTTCATGGGATCTAATTCACCCAAATAACCTTGCGCATGATCAGGAAGATGTTCGGCGGCCTGATTGCCATCACCAAAAATGTAGTAATCAAAAACATGTTTCCAAGCTTGTTTTTCATGTTCCGGCTTCTCACGTAAACTCAGCATGGCGTGATATAAAACATTCATGGCTGTGCCCGTGTATTGGGGCGCTTCACTCCACCAATAATTAATTAAAATATTAAACGGACTTAATCCTTCAACTTGATGCCACCACATACTGGGTAAATACAACGCATCACCAGCTTCTAGCTCGGCAATTTGACCATTGGCTATCGCCTCGGGGAAATTAGGGTAAGCATCTAAGTTTGGGTTAGCAAAGTCCACCATACTCAATGCTTGGCCTCCCGGCGTGATATCTAATGGTCCTGGGTATAAGTTACCAATTTGATCGGGCGGAAATAACGTAAATCGTCTTTTACCCACCACGCAGCATGCTAAGTTATCTGACATATCATAATGACAACAAGCCGTCGTCCGATTACCTATCCAGATACCTGCTCGAATAGACTCGACAGGCACATCGCTCTGTGGTCGTGGAATGTGAATATCGTTCTCAGTTCTGAGTTGCGGGAAATGGCTATCAATAAGATTAGAGGCGATATAAAGCGATGGGGGTAATGGGTCATTAATCGTGGTGGAAATGAGATCCAAAAACTCGTCAATGCGAGTTTGTTTATTCTCGTAATTTAGGCGTGTAACTTGTTCATCATAAAAAAAACGTCCCTTCAATGACGCATCACCAAAATAACCGAATGAAGGTTTACCATTATAATGCTGTTTCAAATAGTCAATAGTGTTTTGTGTGGATTGCAAGCCAAGTTCGACTAACTTCCAATCGCTCACAACCCCTTTAAGAATAACAGGCTCTGCCGCAGCAAGTAGCTCTTCCGGTATCTGACCCGGTGGGCAATTTTCTATAACCTTTGTTCTAGCTTTAATGGGTGTCATCATTGGTTTTATTATGAGTTCTTTATTGTTAGGGCACTTTATCCGTTATTTTCTCTACGATTCTTAATTTCGATCAACTTTCTGATATTTGTCATTGAAAAAACAACTGCAAACGCTAATTGTAAAAAGCCAGCCTTATTTAATTGCAGCAATTGCTCCGCAGTTAATGCCTGCAACTTGTTCTCGTTAATGGTGTAATTTCCCGTTAAACGGGTCTTTTGGCCATTAGCTAAATCAAATTCAATATTCACAGGTTCAATCAATTCAAATTCTGTAAATGCAGCGAACATCATATCGGTCACAGCTATTCCCTGATGAGCAATGTTCAATATTTTAGAAATGTATTCTAAATAAGCACTATTGCCACCATGTTCTAAAAAAAGCGGCTGCCCCTGTTTTTCATTCACTTTAGGGTGTTCCATATCAATATGGATCACCGCTGATTGTTGCTCAGCCTCACTCTCTTGCTGTTGGAAACCTATAAGAAACGGACCTCGGGCGATATTAGCCGGAATATAACGCGCCGCCCAGCCGGAATCGGTATTTGCTTCTAAAAATAAATTTTCGTTTTGTTGTAACCCTAACAGTGCAGTGGCATAAAATTTATCAGTCTCAGGATTTTGACGAAATAATATGGGGTACTCTTTCTGTAGTTCCGCAAATTCGGTCGGATAAACCATAGTACTTGCAATATTGTCACCGTAGCTTTCGGAAAATTGAGTGATCACTCGGGTGTTTTGATGATGAATATTGTTGAGCAAAACATGTTTAGTCATTTAAGGAATACCATTTTATTGCTGTTATAAGAAATCAGATAATCTAAATTAACTCATTGAAAGAGTCTTAAATTATTTAACCATAAACTGTGGTTCATTAGAATGGATTGCAAAGAAAAGCCGCTGAAATCAGCGGCTTTAAATTTACACTTTTTTGTACTTACTAAATTACTAACTGATTAGAAAGTATAACGTGCACCAACTTGGTAACGAGCACCTAAGTCGTACATATCCCACATCATTTCGTAGTTACGGCCATGCGAACGACTGTTTTCACCGGTAATGTTTAGACCTTCAAATGAAACTGTTAACTGTTCCGTTATACCGTAGCTGACATTCACATCAATTTGTGAATAAGCTTCAATATAACGAGGGTTAGCTGAACTGCCTCGGCTGGTTTCATTCAAATACTCATCACGCCAGTTATAAGAAATACGTGCTTGAAGACCATCTTTTTCATACATAGCAATCACGTTAGCAGTATCACTTAATCCAACTAATGCAAACTGAGAAACACTTGGGTCACCTAGGTTATTGAAAGCAACATCACCGCGAACCAAGGTATAGTTGGCTTGAACACCAAAACCTGTTTCACCAAAGAAGTGCTGTACGGCAAATTCTGCCCCATATATTTTAGCTTCTCTACCGTTATTTGGTGTAGAGGTTCTAAAGGTATACGCAGGATCGGCAGAACTAGATTCAACATCCCAGCCAGATCTTTCCGCTAGATAGGTATTTGCCTCTGGATTAAAATCACTGCCATACAGTCCAACATACTCAGCATCGTTGCCAGCATTATGCTCGGTGAAAACCAGCATGCCGTACAAATTATCGTCGTTAAGTGCTAAACCAGCATCAGCCAGTGCAGCAGCAGCAGCCTGGGTTCGAGGCCCACCTGTCACATCACGAATATCCAGTAATTGTCTATCTACCTGCTGTGAACCAATAAAGTTATAAACGTTTTTCTCGAACAACCCACCAGACACATAACTATAGGGTGAATAATACCACTCTAATGACAAGTCGAAGTTGGTTGATTCTAATGGTAATAAACCAGGGTTTGATGCACTAGCTGTAGGAACCGCACCCAACAATGTTGAACCACCACCAGCACCAAAACCAGATGCCGATACGCCTAAGCTACCTAAACCGGCTCTAGCAATGGTTTTACTGAACGAGAAACGACCCACTAACTCATCAGAAATATTCAACGTGAAATCTAAGCTAGGTAACAAGTTATCATAACTTGCATCAGCATCGGCCAGCGAAGCAGGTGCATCGCCATCTACTCGAATTGCCACGTCATTATTACTTTCCCAAACACTCTTATAAGCCGCTGCTAAAGAGCTTGAGAACACATCGGTAGCTTCATAGCGTAAGCCAGCTAAGATGTTGAAAGGCATGTCACCTAAATCACCGTTGAGCGCAAATTGGAAATAGGCTGCTGTAGTTTCTTCGTTGACAAGGTTATCAGTAGTTTGATCCATCGTAGCGGGTAAAATATCGTTGTAACGTGCAATATTCTGTGCCGCTTCGTACATGTCTACCGCGTTAGCGATAAAACCATGACCAGCTCGAGGGCTCCAATCATCAAATTCACCTTGGATATCGAAAGGTTGAACAATCTCGCCAAATTCGCCAGGATAACCACCATTCCAGTTACCTAAGGCGACGTTACTTGCTGCATAGTTAAGTGAATGCGACTCCATATCGCGAGTTTCAAGACCAAAATCAAAGCGGCCATTATCAAACTCATAAGTACCATCGAGTTTTATTTGAGTCACTGTGGCTTTCTGATCGGCCTGACGCAAGTTAAACATGGTAGAACTCACGTCTCCATTGTCGACTTGACCGTTAGTATTAGGTGGGAAACCAGGGTTACCACCTTTGCTATCATCATAGGTGTTAATATAAGTTGGGAATTCAACGCCAAAAAACCATTCTCTTTCGACAACGGTAGGATTGGCTAATGCCATACGCACTGAGCCAGTGCCGTAAGGACCGGTACCGCGGCTGTGCATTTCTGAATCATGGAGATCTAAATTAAATTTGAGATCATCATTTACGCGATATTCTAAATTAACCCCCAAAGAGGTTAGCGTATTGGTTTGATCGGCATCTTGCTGCTCATAGCCTTCATCAACACCGTTTGCATAAGATTCTGTGGCGTAGATCATGGTGGCAATTTCTGAATTATCGAATTCAACCGCTTGAAGATTGCCACTCTGTTGCATCCAGTTACCAGTTTGACCTAGATGGCGCTGGATATGGTTTTCTGCAAAGGTGTAGTCCACAGTCGCTGTGAAGTCTTCTGTAGGAGCAAACTGCAAGGTTAACTGGGCGTTATCACGAGTACGTTGAGTATCAGTAAACTCATAACGTAAATCATAAAAACGAGAATACAACTGACCTTGATCGGGGGCATTAGTCACTTGAGTTTCGGCGTTATTCCAAGTTCTATCAGGGTCAGCAATATCATCCCAATAGTAAATACCCCAGTCATTGACAGTAGCACCCACGGTACCTGAATCACGTTCTTGGCGACTTGCGGTTAGTGAAACACCCCAAGTAGAATCATCATTAGTGAAGCTGAAAATACCTGAAACCTCAGGTGTAACATCTGAGCCTGCACGGTTAGTACTATCCATTACCGCTTTTGCGCCAACACTGGCAACAAAACCATCATTATCTAATGGCTTATTGGTTTTAATGTTAATAGTCGCACCGATACCACCAGTGGTGATGTTTGCTTTACCTGTTTTATATACTTCTACTGAACTTACGCCTTCAGATGCAAGGTTAGCAAAATCAAAAGCTCTAGAACCACCGCCATCACCATTAAAGGTTGACGCATTGGGCATAGTACGACCATTTAAGGTCACCATGTTGTTTTCGGCACCGAAACCACGAACCGTTACTTGTGAACCTTCACCGTTTGAACGGCTGATTGAAACACCGGTAATACGTTGTAATGATTCGGCTAAGTTAGTATCTGGAAATTTACCAATATCTTCTGCAGAAATGGCATCAACCACACCCATAGAGTCGCGTTTTACCGCTGTTGATGCTTGTAAGCTTGAACGTATACCACGTACCTGGATGACTTCTACGTCATCTGCGCCGGCTTCTTGAGCCATTGTCATAGCAGGTAATACTGCAGCAGTACCTAGTAGCATTGAAATACTTGTAGTCAGTAACGACTTATTAAAATTTTTCTGTATTTTCATTAGTGTTGTCCATTTGTTGTCATGTAAACAAGCCAAATATGAAATGCAATTGCAGAGTTATACTTATATTTCCTTTGTATTGTTTCTTAAACCATCGACAAAGGAACTTCCCTGCACATATTTGCTCATATGTTGGCGATCTTTTTACAAAGCCTTATTAGATTATTTTGATACTTATTCAAAATCTAGACCTCGAACGCACCGATCGCTCTGTAGATGATTCTATTATTATGAAAACGTTTGTAAAGACATAATATTAACAATTTGTTTGCAATATAACGTTTTCAGCTAATGTTTTTTTAACAACTGATTAACTTTAGTGAATATAAATGAACCGATTAATAATGTTTTTTTACATGTTTTAAAGGTTTGTATAGCAATAAAAACGTTAAAAGAAGCTACTAAAGAAACCGGTTACATAAAGTAAACAGATATTTTATACTGTTTGTAAATTTACTCATTTAATTAACAGGACACCTATTTATGGGCATAGAAAAAATGAGACTCGTTACTTTTTGGCTATTTCTTTTTGCTACTGTCAGTTGCTCAGAGTCAACGAAAAGTATTAATCAGAATCAAATTGACTCCCCAACATCAACGACGACTAACGCTGAATTTGTTGCAGTTAATAACGGTAAATTCGAACTTAACGGCAAACCGTACTATTTTGCTGGTGCCAATTTTTGGCATGCGGGTTATTTAGGCGTTGATGGCGAATTGGGCAACCGCGCACAACTTATTCGCGAACTCGATCTACTTAAAGCCAATGGCATAACTAACTTACGCGTACTCGCGGCCTCTGAAACCAGTGATTTAGAAATGGCATTACGCCCGGGTATTCAATCCGAACCCGGTAAGCTTAATGAGCAACTGCTACAAGGGTTGGATTTCTTACTAGCGGAAATGGCCAAACGCGATATGAAAGCGGTGTTGTTCTTAAACAACTTCTGGCAATGGTCTGGGGGCATGTCGCAATATGTGTCTTGGCAAACCGGTGATCCGGTATTTGATCCTGATGTCACCGGCGACTGGAATGGCTTTATGCAAAACTCGGCGCGCTTTTATCGCATGCCTGAAGCACAAAAAGTATTCCAAAATGTACTGACTCAAACCATTGGCCGCACCAATAGCATCAACGGCATAAAATATACCGATGACCCAACCATTATGACTTGGGAATTAGCTAATGAACCACGTCCTGGTAGTGATGCCGATGGTCACCCTTTTGCTGATGCCTTCGTCAATTGGGTTGATACCACCGCCAAATTTATTCACCAGTTGGCGCCTAATCAATTGGTTACCACTGGCAGTGAAGGCACCATGGGCACCTTGCAAGATGCAGAGTTATTTATGCGTACTCATGCCCTAGACTCCATTGACTACGCCACTTTTCATATGTGGATGAAAAATTGGGGCTGGTTTGATGTAAACAAACCAGAAACTACGCTGAATAACGGTTTAGCCAGAGCCCGTGCTTATATTGCACAACACATCGAATTTGCCAAAAAACTCAACAAGCCCATGGTGTTGGAAGAATTTGGCGTAGAGCGTGATAACGCCAATTACAGCGATACCTCAACCACAGTTTGGCGCGACAAGATTTTTAGCGAGATCTACAACCAATGGTATAACGCTGGTCTATCAGGCGAAAATATCGGCGGTACCAATTTTTGGGCGTGGAGCGGTGAAGCTCGCACTCAGCGCGCCGATTTTATCTGGCAAGAAGGCGACATGTTCTTTGGTGATCCACCACAAGAGCCACAAGGCCTAAACTCAGTATTCGACAAAGATACCGGTACCTTGGCTGTTTTGAAAAAGCATGCACAGCAAATGGCATCGCTGATCAATAAAACCGACGTTCAAGAAAAAGTGGCGGCATTAGTAAGCCAAATGACATTGGCGGAAAAAATTGGCCAGATGACTCAAGCTGAGCGCAAATCTGCTAGCCCTGAAGATGTAAAAGAATACTTTTTAGGCTCCATTCTTAATGGCGGTGGCTCAGTACCAGGCAGTAACACCCCGCAAGATTGGCGAGAAATGATCGATGCCTACCAACAAGCGGCATTATCTACCCGTTTAGCCATCCCCTTTATTTTTGGTACCGACGCCGTGCACGGTCACGGTAATGCCATTAACACCACCTTGTTCCCACACAATGTTGGTTTGGGTGCCATGCGCAATCCGGATTTGATCGAAGAGATTGGCCGCATCACCGCCCTTGAAACCGCCGCCTATGGTGTACATTGGAATTTCGGCCCTGCACTTTGTGTGGCCCGTGATGACCGCTGGGGCCGCGCTTATGAGTGCTATGGTGAAGATCCAGAAATCGGTGTGTCTTACGCTGGGCGCTATGTAAAAGGCTTACAAAGTTCTGGCATGATGTTGGGCACGGCTAAGCACTGGGTTGGCGACGGGGGGACCACTTACGGTACGGGTGATCACGAATATATCATCGACCGTGGCGATACCCGCGAAGATGCACAAGCCTTTCGCGATATTCACATTGCTCCTTACCTACCGGCTTTTGAAGCAGGTGTAGGCTCAGTAATGTATTCCTACAGCAGTGTTAATGGCACCAAGATGCATGAGCACAATGAGCTGAACAATGACATCCTTAAAGGCGAACTAGGCTTTGATGGTTTTATTATTTCTGATTGGCAAGCTCTTGAAGAGCTAAAGGGTGAAACTAATCGTCAGCGCGTAGTGAGTTCAATCAACGCCGGTTTAGATATGGCCATGGAGCCAGAATTCTGGAAAGAGTTTATTGTCGACCTGACGGCGGCGGTTAATGATGGCGAAGTACCGATGTCACGTATTGATGATGCCGTACGCCGTATTCTTACCGCCAAATTTAACATTGGTTTGTTTGAACGCCCATACAGCGCCGACCGTTCCGCACCGGCTGCAGAAGTAGTAGGTATTGCCGAACACCGAGCTGTTGCACGTCAAGCCGTTGCAGAATCATTAGTGCTGTTAAAAAATGATAATGATCTATTACCAATCTCAAAAACAGCTAAGGTTTTTGTTGCCGGTAGTCACGCCAATAATATTGGTTTGCAATCTGGTGGTTGGAGTATTCAATGGCAAGGCGAGAAGCAATCTAAAAACACCGGCACCACCATTTTTCAAGGTATACAGCAACAGGCACAAAATGTGACTTTTGCTGAAGACGGTAAAGGTGCAAACGGCCATGATGTGGCGATTATTGTGGTAGGTGAAGACCCTTACGCCGAAGGTTGGGGTGACTACAATGTACAACCTTGTCAATTCTGCAAACCGCTAACCTTATCCAAACAACAACGACAAACCATCGACAATGTAAAAGCCAGCGGCGTACCTTTTGTGGTGGTATTAGTATCCGGTCGCCCATTGCTTATCAGCGATGAATTACCAAGCTGGAATGCCTTAGTGGCAGCTTGGTTACCTGGCACCGAAGGTGATGGTGTGGCCGACGTTTTATTCGGTGATAAACCCTTCAAAGGTAAGTTAGGTGTGAGTTGGCCAAAAGACTTACAGCAGATCCCAATTAACGTTGGTGACGCAAATTATCAGCCATTATTTGAGTATGGCTATGGCCTACAGGCCAGTAAATAAGGTACTCTAGGCGTCATCTACTAAAAAGCCTGCATGCAGGCTTTTTTTATTATAAGAAATAGCAATTTTACTATATTAAGGCGAATTATGAGCTACCAAGCAGACAGTAAACGTTATGATGACATGATTTATAAGCGTTGTGGTAATAGTGGATTAATGCTGCCATTTGTATCCTTAGGGCTATGGCACAATTTCGGCGACGATGCCCCTTTTGATGTCGCTGAAAAAATGATTTTGCGCTCTTTTGATTTGGGCATTACCCATTTCGATTTAGCCAATAACTATGGTCCACCGCCGGGCACTGCCGAAATTAACTTTGGCAAAATATTTCACAAGCATTTAGCCGCCCACCGCGATGAAATGATCATTTCCAGTAAAGCCGGTTATTTAATGTGGGATGGCCCCTATGGTGAATGGGGTTCGCGTAAATACTTGATCAGTAGTTTGGACCAAAGCCTCAAACGTATGAATCTTGACTATGTTGATGTGTTCTACCATCACCGTCCTGATCCAGACACCCCACTAGAAGAAACCATGGGCGCATTAGATTCTATTGTACGCTCTGGTAAAGCGCTGTATGTGGGCTTATCTAACTACACAGCCAAACAAACCCGCCAAGCCTGTGCCATTTTGAAAGACTTAGGTACACCTTGTTTGATTCATCAACCACGTTACTCTATGTTCGACCGCTGGACAGAAGAAGACGACCTGCATGATGAGTTAGTCAATCAAGGCGTTGGCTGTATTGCCTTTTCACCGTTAGCTCAAGGCTTATTAACCAATAAATACCTTAAAGGTATTCCAGCCGATTCACGGGCTGCCGATGGCAATAACCCATTTTTATCCGCCGAACAAGTTAGCCAAGATAAAGTGGATAAAGTCATTAAGCTCAATAAGATTGCCGAAGCCCGTGGACAAACCATGGCGCAATTGGCTATTTGCTGGATCCATCGTCAACAATCCATGGCCTCGGTCATTATCGGTGCCAGCAAAGTCAGTCAGATTGAAGATATTGTCGGTGCACAAAGCAATTTAGATTTGTCTGATGATGAGATTGCCGCAATTGAAGCAATACTAAAAAGTTAATAGGTTTTCAAAACTCACAAAAAAGCCCGCAAATCGCGGGCTTTTTTATTTCTGAATATTTATCAATAGGTAATGGTTACATCCCTAAGCGATATTTAATCTGCTTAGCTAAACGTTCAACGTTGGCGTGACCTTCGGCAATGAGCTCATCAGCGCGATGGAATTCCATAATTCCAACTTTCCCGAGTTGTGGCTCTAATAAAATATCCGGTGGATCTCCAGCTAATCTGGAACGAGTGACGCGGTCTTGCATAATATCCAATGCGCCAGCCATAGTGCCAATCATAGTAGGTGATTTTTTAGGGCGTTTAACACCTTGTACGCTACTGGTTTCAGTTAATTGCGGTAATGTTTTAGTTTCTTTGGTATTTTCCGGCTGATCTTCATTCTCACCCCACCACTGCGCCATCACATTTTTACTTTTACTTAAAAACTGTGAAAAACGGTCATCATTGGATTGCTGCTCAACTTCAAGAGCATCCTGATGGGCCGCATAAAAATTAGAGTTAAGATTCACAGCAATCACAATATCTGCGCCCATTTGCCGACATAATGACACTGGCACAGGGTTTACTACCGCGCCATCAATCAACCATTTATCTCGATACCAATGGGCGGGGAATATTGCCGGAATAGAGCAAGAAGCACGTACCGCATTCACCACATCACCTTCGGTAAAACACACTTCTCGACCACGGTATAAATCGGTGGCGACTGCACCAAACTGCATGGGTAATTGTTCAATATTTTGTGGCACAAAATCACTGGCTAATTTGGTAAACACCTTTTCGCCACTGACTAAACCACCTTTTTGAAAGCCCATGCCCAGTAAAGAGGCCACTTGCCATTCATTTAGGGTTAACACCCATTCTTTGAGTTCACTGAGTTTGTTATTAGCAAAGGCAGAACCCACGTATGCACCAATGGAGCAACCAGCAACAATGTCAAATTCGATACCCAACTCTTGCAACGACTCAATAATACCAATATGCGCCCAACCACGCGCAGCGCCACTGCCCAGTGCTAACCCAACTTTTTTCTTCATCACACTCTCGCACCATCACAATATTATCTGCATTCTACCTTAGCCAAAGACAGCAACAACATAGTGTAAGAAAAATATACGCAAACTATTCGTAACGTAATGCGTCGATAGGCTCTAAACGCGACGCTTTTAGCGCAGGGTAATAACCGAAGAAAATGCCAATGAGTGCTGAGAAACCCAAGCTGATTAACACGACATCAGTATTGATCACGCCACCGGCACCAATGCCGTAATTATTGCCAATGAATACAAAACCATATGCAATCAATACTCCAATAGCGCCACCTAATCCGCACAGTACAATAGACTCAATCAAAAATTGTCGCAATATATCCGCTGGTTTCGCCCCCACCGCCATGCGCAAACCAATTTCACGGGTACGCTCGGTCACCGACACCAGCATAATATTCATAATACCAATGCCACCGACCACTAAACTCACCGAGGCTACCCAAGCCAGTAAGGTATTAAACACCTGCATAGTTTCCGCACGGGTGGCGATCATTTCCGACACATTGCGAATACGGAATAAGTCATCACCATTGGCTGGAATACGCATACGTTGGCGCAATAATTCCGCCATTTGTTCTTCGATATAATCCATATCTTCGCCGTCATAAACTCCCACTTGTATAAAACGCACCGACTTAGGATTAGTAGAATCAATACCGGTAATTTTGCTACGCACGGTTTTAATGGGTAGGAAAATCACATCATCTTGATCTTCACCACGGGCATCTTGGCCCTTTTCCGCCAATACACCAATAATCGACACATTGAAGTTCTTCACGCGGATCGTTTGACCAATGGGGTCGCTAATGCCGAACAATTCTTTACGCACCCGCTCACCAATAATCGCCACTTTGGCACCGCTGCGAATTTCTTGGCCGTTAAATTCGCGGCCAGACATGATCTGCCAATCTCGCACCTGAAAATATCGATTATCAATGCCGTTTAAACTCGTCGACCAATTAAGGTTGCCATAAATAACTTGGCCATTAGACGACAGATAAGGCGCGGCAGCTTTAATACCGGGGATCTGACTTTCGATTAAATGGGCATCGTCTTCATTAATTTTAACCACAGAGCCAGAACGAGCACCGCCACTATTGCGAAACGAGCCCATAACGAAAAACACATTACCACCCAAGGATTTAATTTGGTTATCAACTTGCTGCTGTGCACCGGCGCCCATGGCCACCATAATGATCACTGCCGATACACCAATAATAATGCCGAGCATGGTTAAAAAGCTGCGCAGCATATTCACCCGTAGTGCCGTCATTGCAGTTTTGAGTAAGATCAGAATTTTCATACTTGCTCCCCCATTGTAGCTTGACGGGGATTGGGATTGGTTTCATCGGCCACTAGCTCACCATCACGGAATGTCAGCGTTCGGCTGGCAAACTCAGCAATATCCGGCTCATGAGTCACCAATATGATGGTTTTTCCCTGACGATTCAGTTGCTGAAATAACGCCATCACTTCTAATCCGGTTTGGGTATCTAATGCGCCTGTTGGTTCATCGGCTAAAATCATTACCGGCTTGTTCACCAAAGCCCGAGCAATAGCCACCCGCTGTTGCTGACCGCCAGACAATTGCGATGGATGATGATGTAAACGCTCACCTAAGCCGACCAAGTCCAAACATTCACGGGCCCGTTGAGGCCATTCCGATTCTGGTACTTGGCTGTACAACAACGGCAAAGTGACATTATCCAGTGCAGTGGTGCGCGGGAGCAAATTAAACTGCTGGAATACAAAACCGATACGTTGATTGCGGATTGTCGCTAACTGATTTTTATCCAGTTTCGACAACTCAACGCCATCCAGAAAAATACGTCCTTCACTGGCCACATCCAAACAACCAAGTAGGTTCATCATGGTGGATTTACCCGACCCCGACGAACCCATAATCGCTACAAATTCACCTTGTTCAATTTGCAAGTCGACGCCTTTTAACGCCCATACCTGCTCTTCGCCCATTTGGTAGACTTTTTTGGCCTGTTGAACACTAATAAGGACCTCAGACATTAGCTGCCAACCCTTTGTGCACGTACAATCACGGCATCACCATCTTTGAGTTGTTCACTAACAATCTCACTATATTCCAGATCCGCAATGCCGACGCGTACATTAACTCGTTGGGGTTTACCGTCTTTAAGTACCCACACGGTGCCACGCTGATAATCGGCATTTTTAGCAGCCGATTGTCGACGATTCTGATTCATGGCTTGGTACTTTTCCATTTGCTCTGGGGTAAGAAAACTTTTAAGTTCGGCTTCGGTTTGACTACGTAATTTTTTCATTAACTCACGCATATCCGGTGGTGGCCCACCGGCCCCAGACATGGCCGAGCGCGACTCCCGCATTTCCTGCATTGCCGCTTGCATTTTATCCATGGCATCGGCGAGTTTTACAGTTTGACCTGCGTCTAGCCCTAACTGTTCAGCCATTTTCTGCGCGCGTTCAGATGAGTCTGGACGACCACTGCTACTTTCTGATTCATTTTCAGGGCTAAAACGCAGCGCCGAGTTGGCTACCCGCAACACATTACTACGCTGACCTAAAATAATATCCACATTGGCGGTCATCCCCGGCAGGATCACCAAGTCTTTATTTTCTAAATCGATTATCACTTTGTAAGTCACGACGTTATTAGTGACAGTGGCCGCTTTACGTACTTGCGACACGACCCCTTCGAATTTACGTTCAGGAAAAGCATCAACAGTGAACTTTACAGGCTGGCCTTGCTTAATACGGCCAATATCAGCCTCATCAACATCAGCTTCAATCTGCATTTTTTCTAAGTCTTGAGCGATAGAGAATAATGTCGGCGCAGATAAGCTAGCGGAAACTGCCTGACCCTTATCCACTTGGCGATCAATCACCACACCATCCACAGGAGAGCGAATAAAAGTTCGATCTAAGTCCAGCTTTACCTGTTGTAAACTCGATTGTGATTGCAGCACTCGCGATTCCCCCACCACAATGGCAGCTTTCGCAGCATCAATATTTACCAATTTTAGCTGATATGCCGTCTCACTAATGTCCAGCTCGGATTCACTGACCAAACTCTTGCCAACTAATTCACGGGTACGCTTAACTTCGCGCTCGGCTAAAGCGGCTTCAACTTCAGCCTTCACTAACGCTGTTTTTAACTGCGCCAAGGAAGCCTGTGAAGAAGCTAAATCGGCATCACTTTGTTTAAGTCTTGATTGCACAGTACGGTCATCAATGCGTGCAATCACCTGCCCACTAGTTACAACGTAGTTAAAATCCACATGTAATTCGGAAATCAAGCCCGACAATTCAGAACCCACATCAACGGTCACCACCGGGGAAATTGAACCCGAAGAATTCACCGTGCTTTCAATCTTGCCTAATGACAAAGGTTGAGTGTGATACTTAACCTGTTCACTGGTTTGAGTAGGCATGAACGCCCACCAGACTACGACGACAACCGCTAACACTGCGAAGATTTTGCTGAAATTTTTAGTTTTCATAGACTGCAATTTAAAACCGATAATTTATTATGTTATGGATTAAATCATGAAATCTGACAAAGAACTGTCAAGGGAGTGTAAATCTAGTATCTAGCAATGTTTCAATATATGAAGAATATGCAGCTAAGACACATTACACGTTGTTTAATGTCGATTAAGGAAATAGAAATTCACAAAAGCATGTCTAGTCATTGTGTCTAATTAGGATATTCTAAAAATTCAAACATATAAATATGGAGCCATTATGAGCCATTCAAGTCGTCGTCAATTTCTAAAACAAGCGAGCGCTGGAGCGCTTTTAGCCAGTACTAGCATTCCTTATGCGACGGCAGCTTCATCATCAAAAAAACTCGGCGTCGCTTTAGTGGGTTTGGGTTACTACAGTGGTGATTTGTTAGCACCGGCACTGCAATTGACCGAATTTTCTGAGCTGCGCGGCATTGTGACAGGCTCGCCGGAAAAGATTCCTGTTTGGCAAAAGCGATACGGTATTAAAGACAGTAATGTCTACAACTACGACAATATGCATGAGTTAGCGAATAATCCGGACATTGATATTGTCTATGTGGTGGTGCCTACAGCATTACATTTAAAGTATGCAGAAATCGCTGCTAATGCAGGTAAGCATGTATGGTGCGAAAAGCCCATGGCACTTACCGCCAAGCAATGCCAAACTATGATCGATGTTTGTGCCAAAAATAAAGTGCAACTTACCGTGGGCTATCGCATGCAACATGAGCCCAATACTCGCGCTTTTGGTAAATATCATGTCACCCAACCCTTTGGCGCTATAAAGAATGTTATCAGCCAGTCTGGCTATGGCGGCAACGGTGCCGCCGCCGATTACTGGCGCATGCAAAAACATATGGGCGGCGGTGCAATGTACGACATGGGCGTTTACGCCTTAAATGGCGCACGCTTTATCACCGGCAAAGAACCGATTGCCGTTAGTGCCTATCATGAGAAATCCCACCCCGCGTTTACCGAAGTCGATGAAACGACCTATTTCACTTTAGAATTTGCCGATGGTCTACGGGCTGAATGCGCCACCAGTGTGGTCAAAAGTTTCAACCAACTGCAAGTTAACTGCGCTAAAGGCTGGTACAAACTAGCACCCATGCAAAGCTACACCGGCGTTACCGGTAGTACTAGCGGCGGACAACACCTACCCGCTTTCGCCGGTAATCAACAGGCCCGACAAATGGACAATGACGCACTGGCTGTATTAGGCAAGGGTCCTATATTAGTCCCTGGTGAAGAAGGTATGAAAGACATTCGCATAGTCGAAGCCATTTTCAAATCAGCGGCCAATAATCGCCAGCGGATCACTCTAGTTTGAGTGTTAGCCTGATCTAAATTGATATTGCTTAACGGTTTGTAAATATACTTACAAACCGTTAAGCATACCTGTTAACAGCCAATAGGCATTGCCGCGCAAGGTACTGAGCACTATAGTTAAGCTCTAACCGTTATTGGAGGTTCCTATGTTGAACTTACCCCAGATTAAAAAAGGTTTAAGCGCTACGGCAATTGCGACCTTATTGTTATCGACTACCGCACAAGCCGATATGGGTTGCCCAGCCACCTTGCATCAAGCTCCGGTGATGCCCGATGCTAAATTCTGCCAACTGTTCAATGAAGAACTCCCCGCCAGCCTGACCTATCATGCACCATCGGATATCCCCCAAGCGGCAGATTATTATTTGCAACAACTTGGCGATCCCGATAGTGACGTGACCGTAAAAGGTCGTCGCGTATTACAATTCTCTGCGGGGCAGAAAATTATTGTATTGTCAGAAGACGGTAACGGCACCCAAGTGGATATGCTAATTAAGTAGTCGAGAGTATTTCCACTGCGCCGCCCCCTTATTACCACTAAGACATTTTATTTTTGATATGGATAACATCCCTGTTGGTCTTAACTTGCCGTTAAAATCTCACCTATGAGCAATAAATCTAGTATGTTGTAATGTAGTCACTACTGCATCGCAGCAATCATAGGTTAAATATCAGGAAATCAATTTGAAAAAAGTATTATTGACGCTGTGCGTATTGCTATTGAGTGGTTGCTTAGGCATGCCTGAATTAGTTAAGCCCGTTGCCAACTTTGAGCTGAATAATTACTTAGGAAAATGGTATGAAATTGCTCGATTAGATCATTCTTTTGAAAAAGGTTTGAACCGAGTTAGCGCAGAATACAGCTTAAAAAGTGACGGCGGCGTTAATGTACTTAATCGCGGTTTTTCGGAAGCTGACAATAAATGGCAAGAAGCACAAGGTAAGGCCTACTTCGTCGACAGCAACAACCAAGGCTATCTCAAGGTATCCTTCTTTGGGCCATTCTATGGCTCCTACGTCATTTTTGAACTGGATCACAAAGGTTATCAATATGCCTTTGTTTCAGGCCCCAACTCCGATTACCTGTGGTTGCTTGCTAGAACTCCCAGCGTCGCGCCAGAAATAATTCAGAAATTTATCAGCATGTCGAAAGAGCGTGGATTTAATACGAACAACCTCATTTATGTACAACACGATTAGTACTCCAAACTATCCTGCATCGATGACATTGCCCGTTGAATACTGTAGATAGCCTTTTAAATACGAGGGCTAGCTAGTGCGGTGCAATCCCTTAGCAAAATCATCAGCATTATTTATAAAGTTCAGATGCGCCCATACGCGGATGATTGTTAAATAGGTAACGATGACTGACATCACCATTTGAATCAGAGAGTTCCTACTCTTTGCCAACATTAAATTTTTTAAAATATTTAATCGAATAGATAAGTGCAATAAACAGAACACACGCGCCCACAGATACCGCTTGTTCTTCAACCTTCGGCGGCAGGATCAAAATATAGCCTTGGTCTTTTATTAATGATGAAAAACTAGACACGCAGAATGGCATCATAAACAATCGAAATGTTTGCCAATAATCGGTAGGCGCTTCTTTTGATTTACTCACACTCAGCATTAATGCAATGCCGATAACCAAGCTAATACCTAAAGAATTCAACCAAATTTTTATGGCAGGATCGAAGTAAAAAAATAGTGTCACGCAATACCAGATTAGGTAGCACCACAACACCATTTTACTGTTGGATAGATTTGAAAAATATTTAATCATAGGATCTTTTTGTAGGCTCTAGCGGTGAAAATACTCTTACTGACGCCACATAAAAAAACAGCTCGTTATATGGCACTTAATCTTGCGGCTAAGTAATTTTACTTTTAAGTCAATAACCTAGCATTAGTTAGCTGTTGATTCAAAGGTGAATTTAATTAAATACTTATCTAGCTATGTATGGATTTATTAACTTTCAATAGTCAGATTGTTGTTCTAAAAAATACACTTTCCTCAGTCATTATTGATCCAAAATGACTATAACTTTGAATCACCTTTTAAGATTGTTCGCAGTCTTACAATAACTAGGTGAAATTCAATGAATACATTTATGTCAAAAAATAGGCTCAAAACCTATACCTCATTACTAGCCCTCTTATTCGCAACCTTTGGTGCAGCGGCGAATAACCAAACGGCAACGACCAAGCCAGTAAATCAACAGCCCTCCAGTTTGCAAAACAATGGCATACCCATAAAGCACTCAACGTTTCTACATGCTTATGAACAAGCATGGGAGGAATTGGATGCCAATAAACGCTTGGAGATTATTAATACTTTTTGGACTAAAAACAGTGTTTATAGTGATCCTTCTGCCGTTGCTATAGGGCCAGAACAATTAAACGACATGATAAGTCGTGTTCGAGCGCAATACCCCGTTTGGGTTGGCACACACGGTAAAGTGTATTCAACAGGAGACAACTTTTGGTACACATGGGAAATCCGGGTTGCAGAAGATAAATTGCTGTTTTCAGGGTCTGACGTTATAAAACTTGCGAAGGATGGAAAGGGAATAGAAATTATTGGGTTTTTCTCAATCTAGGCTGTTTACCACAATAATCCACTTAACGAGTGGCTTGGGTTAGTGACCCAACTCCCCCAAGCCCATTTGGTTACATTAACCCCACTCGGGATAAGAAATGTCGGAAATGCCGATATATTCTTTATATTTCAAAAATAGGCCAAACATGTCGATATTGAACCTAGTACTCACTATCAAGTCTTTCCTGTTAAATAGCCTGCCTTCTACATTGGCTTTTTTGGTCATCACAAGTGGGTTGGTGACTTGCTCTTCTTTTGCTCTTGCAGAAGATATCAATCCTAGCCAACGATTGGCGCAACCAACAATTGCGTTGGATACACTCGCCGGAACCACCATGGCCTTAACCATTGATAAATCCCTATCTGATGTGGTTCCTATGGACCAATTACCTGCGAATGCACTTGTTATGCAAACCTATTTAGCCGATGGCACCATGACCTTTAAAGGCTACGGACAAAAAACCATAGACTCAACGGGTACATACAGCTACACAAAACTTGGACCCAATGTTGCGCTAGAGGAAACCCAGCAAATTAGCGATAAACTGCCAAAACCTATTAACTATAAAATGCTGTTCATTTTTGAAACATCACACTCTGGTCGGTGGTATCAAAATTTTGGAGATGGTTTAATTTATTTCTCTGGTACATTCAATAGTTTTCCGAGCAAATAAACAGTAAAGTTCAACTTCATTTTGGCACATAAAACAAGGTATTAGCCAATGAGTGTGGCCACACAAGAAGCACTAAAAGCCTTTTATTTAGTAACGTTAACACTCAGTGCATTTGCTTGTATCAGCCTATTGCTCAGCCCTAGGGGAGAACGCCGAATAAAGGTAGCATTACTGCTATTGTGTTTAGTTATTTCTCTGTTGCCGTTTAATGCTTATTTGATGCTTGCCTTTAAGCAGTCATCCTCATTACTAATCTACATTTCAGCAACTATTACCTGGCTGTATGGTCCAATTGTATATTTTGCTTTGCGTGAAATTTCTCTGCGGCCTTTATCTTACAAACAACTAGCGCTGCATTTAGTACCCTTTGTAGCCGTTATCGCTGTGCAGATTTTCATGCTACCAGAACATAATATTTACAAACCTAGAGCGTTGGGCTTGGACTTTTATCACTATCTTTTTATTCAGGTTTTTGCTTATTTAGGCCTGTGCCTTTATTGGTTATACAACAATGCATCAATCGCAACACGTGCAATAAAACACTACAAAAACAGCACCTTTTATTGGTTTGCCTATCTGGTTATCTTTTTGAGTGGTTTGATGTTGTATGATTTGCTGCTGATAAATCAGTTAAGAGCTGGAGCTAGTTTTGACACCGCGCTGATTACGACAATTTCTAGTGTGATGTGTATTTTTGTTTGCAGTATTTCGTTATTTGCTCTGTATCAACCCGCTATTTTTGACTATTTATCAACAGCTAATAATGAGGATGATGTGACCTCAGAAGCAGGCGATTTCAACCAACACACTCAGCCAATCGAATTAAGAAAAGTAGAATTAAGGCAAGTAGAGTTAAGCACTGAGGCTTCCGCTGAATTGCAAAATCGCCTTGCCGAATTGGTTACACAGCATCAACTACATTTAGACCCCGACCTATCAATGAGAAAATTATCGGCATTGCTAGGCATTACCACCCACCAGTTATCAGAGCTGCTAAATGTGCATATGGAAACCAGCTTTTATGAATACTTTAATCTGCTGCGCCATGAAGCGGCAAAAACGCTGATCACCAAGCATCAATCCTTAAGCATTAACGACATTGCTTATCAATCAGGATTCAACAATAGAAACAGCTTCTATAAGGTGTTTAAAGAACACACCGGCATGACCCCAGCAAATTACCGCAAAACACAACTAGCTAAGTGATAGAGATCGTCTTTGGCAATCATGAATTGGTTTGATCACAAAATGGAATCGTCACCCAAGCACCGCTGCCACCCTACTTCTCAATTGCGGCAACACTTCCTCAGCAAACCAAGGGTTACGTTTTAACCAGATATTATTCCGTGGGCTAGGATGAGGTAACGCTATTTTTTGTGGCCAATGATTTGGCCAGTTTCTTACCGTTTCAGTTAGGGTTCTCCGCTCGTCTGGTAGATGATAACCAATAGCATATTGGCCAATAACTATCGTCAGTTGAATATTAATCAATGCATCCAACACCTGTCGTCGCCAATGGGCGGCACATTCTGCTCGGGGCGGTAAATCGCCAGACTTGCCCGTCCCCGGATAACAAAACCCCATGGGCACAATGGCGAATTGACTAGCATCGTAAAAGGTGGTTTTGGTAACACCCAACCATTGTCGTAAACGTTCACCACTGGCGTCATCAAAAGGAATACCCGTTTCATGCACTTTTTTGCCGGGGGCTTGACCGGCAATTAAGATTCGCGCCTTGGCATTTATTTGCACCACCGGCCTAGGGCCCAGCGGCAACTGTGCCGCACACAGCGAGCAACCGCGAATGTTTTGAGTTAACAATGCTACAGAGTCCACATCTAAAGGCCTTGGGCGAATATCGAATACCTACCACGCTACACAAACTAAGGAGCAGAATAAAGTCTTTGCTAAACACATAGGCAATGGCACTTTCTTTGCATTATTTTCATGACCTGACCCCTGTGGTCAATTTTATGACGTAATAGCTTGAGGAAGAAATCATGGAACTGGCGATAATGCTGATGATCCTGTTAATTGTGGTAGCCGTGGTTGCGATTAAGTTTAATGACACCGGGTTGGCCTTTCCTTTTACCAAGAAGAACAATTTGTTCACGCCGGTAGAACGTAATTTTCTTGAATTATTAGATGAGGCAGTAGGCAAGCAATACCGCATTATTTGTCGAGTGCGATTGGCTGATGTGTTATCAGTTCGTAAAGGTACCGACAAAAAGCTATCACAAACCGCAGTGATAAAAGCCAACACCAAGCAGCTGGATTTTGTTTTATGTGACCGTACCGATCTTAGCCCAGTGATCGCCGTTGATTTAGTCCATAGCAATGGCAAAAACAATTATAAAACTCAGCGTGATTGGTTTGTAAGTAGCTCATTAGAAGCCGCGCGCATTCCACACTTACGCATTAAAGTAAGATCCGGCTATAAAGCTCAAGACATACGTGAATGTATCGATGCTAAATTGGCACCGCTACGTTACAAAATGCCAAAAACACCGTTGATTAAAGGCACTTCTGCAGAAAACCCAAGGGTATCACCTGTAGCCAGTCCTAGAGCGGGTCGCCCTAGTCGGCCGGTTGCGGCTTAAGCATTCGACTAATTAACCCCAACGCCTTATAAGCAAAGCCTTACAGAGCAGATAGCACATCCCTATCTGTTCTTTTCGTTTCATCTGTTTAATTCAACATTTCTTTAAGTTGCTCTGCAAATTCCATAAAGCGCTGTTTTACGGTACGTTTTACCTTAACCACGGTACTGGCTAAAATACAGGTGCCTTCAATAATCACTGTCGGTGCCGAGGGGTCCGTTTTGCCATCAAGTTTAGTGCTGATATTTCCTAGGTAATTAGAAGTGCGGATCACCACGTTAATGTTGTCCGGCACGTAGATGCGATCATCAGATAACAAACTCATTAATTTAATCCGTACCGTCGGGTGGGTAAAGTTCGCCCGTGTCAGGTCAATAGTGCAACTGCCTAAAATGCTTTTGCATTTAATCTCTTTGGGCACATCCCACACACCTGCCCGCTCATTGGTGCTGAGAATAGTAGTGATCTCTTCTATCTCAAGCATTTCCTTGGGTGTGACTCGTGCATTAAATGACTGTTTTTTGCTCTCGGTGTACGACTCGTCCACGCTCAAGGTGAGGTCTTCCACTTGTTGCATTAAAACCTGATGATCCTGAGTTTGTGTGGCAATTTCCAAGCGCCGCTCAAAAGCCTCCAGTGAAATCGCCTCGTGACTGTAGTTCATGATCAATTGATCAATTACTTCTTCACGAACTTTCTCTATAGGTCTGTCGGTTAGTATCACGGCCATGTTAATTCCTTTTGTTGTCATTTTACTGTTACCAGCTAATTACTGCTGGTTTTTAATGTCTAAATTTATATTAATAGTAAAGTTAGCAAACACTGTACCAAAATAAAAAAGCAATTAATAACAGTGTGTTATAAAATAATCTATGAACGAAAAATGTAGATAACGCTAATTATTAGCGAAATATACGCATAAATTACATTTAAAGGTAAACTATCTTTTCTATTCGACCAGAGCGTCCGACGCCAAAGATATTAGGGTGTGTTAAAGCAGTATGAAAATTGGAATTTTAGGCGCGATGGATCAAGAAGTTGCCTTTATTAAAGACAGTCTTAACGATATCGTCGAGCATCACTATGCTCACCTTACCTTTTACACTGGCAGCTTACATGGCGTTGAAGTGGTGTTAGTAAAATGCGGCATTGGTAAAGTAGCGGCGGCAGTAGCTACCACCGTACTCATTGATCGCTTCGCCCCCGATTATGTGGTTAATACCGGCTCCGCTGGTGGTTTTGATACCGAACTGAATATTGGTGATTTGGTCATTGCCACCGAAGTACAACATCACGACGTGGATGTAACTCATTTTGGTTATGCTCGTGGTCAAGTCTACGGCATGCCCGCCATTTACCCTTGTGAAGAAAAGCTCATTCAAGCCGCCGAAGGGGCCGCCCGCGATAGTATTCACGTTAACAGCAAGCGCGGCCTTATTTGTACTGGCGATTCCTTTATTGGTTGCGATGAAGCCGCAGCTAAATTGCGTGAGCTTTATCCCTTAATGTGTGCCGTGGAAATGGAAGGCGCTGCCATCGGCCAAACCTGCTACTTATTAGAAACACCCTTTGTGGTGATCCGCTCATTATCTGATATTGCCGGTAAATCCTCGAGCATGTCATTTTCACAATATTTGGAAGTGGCTGGCAAAAATTCTGCTCAGTTAGTCATGAGCATGATTGCCACCTTGGCTGCTTGATGTTGGTATTATGAATTTGATGGACGACTGGCTGGTAGCACCACAACTGCAACCTATATTAATATTGGCATTAGTACTGTTGATTGAGCGCCGTTGGCATTGGCCCGAGAAATATCATCCATTAGGTTTTGCTCGCCTGATTGCTTTACGCATGGCGCAAAAGGTAAACCACAAAAACAGCGCCCCTATGCAACTTAAAATCGCCGGTACTTTAGCGCCACTGGTGTTGCTCACCCCCTTCATTATTATCATGGTGCTGTTTATTCAACTTGCGGAATTCCCACTTTTCTTCGACGGTATTTTACTGCTGGTGGCTATGCAGACTCGGCCGGTAACCCATGGGGTGAGAAAAGTATCACTGGCATTGCAGCGACATAAAAAGGCACTGGCGCGGGATACTCTCAGTCCATTATGTTTACGGGATACTTCCACATTATCCGAAGTAGGCATTGTCAAAACCAGTATTGAAACTCTAGTGCTGCGTTTTTGCTATCAAACCGTTGCCGTGATGTTTTGGTATTTATTATTAGGTGGTGTAGGTGCATTAAGTTATCGCTTGGTTTACGAATTTGCGCAAATTTGGAATCGCAAACTCAGCCAATATCAGCATTTTGGCGCACCTATCTCGGCACTACTACGTTTGTTAAATTGGTTACCGGTGCAATTATTTATTATCGCTTTTATGTTGGCAGAAAACATTCGCGGCGCATTACGGGCGTTACGCGGGTCCTCGGCAATGTCATCTACCCATAATTCTATACTTGCTGCTTGTGGTGGTGCCTTGGGCATTCAATTAGGCGGGCCGGTAATTTATCAACAACAAAAGCGCCGTTTTGCCAAATTGGGCACAAAGACTCTACCGGCAATTCAAGATATTGATCGGGCATTAAAATCAGTTAGTATTGTGCTGGCAATTTTATTGATACTAAGCTTTTTAGTTAGTGCAATAACTTTTGCTATGAGGAATTAGGATTACTGAAATTAAACAATAAATGGAGCTTTTAAAAAGTGCTAAAAAAAATCTTATTATCAATGACATTAATCATTGCAGTTAGCGGCTGTAAATCGACTTTAATGCAGCCCGCAACACATTCGGTTACAACCAATATAGACGCAACAAAATCACAATTAATTTTTATGCGTTCTGCGTTCACTGGACAAGCAATCCAAGCATCTGTTTTTGATGTAACATCAGGTGTCCCTGAATTTATAGGCATAGTATCTAACGATACAAAAGTAGCCTATGAAACCACACCAGGTGAGCATATGTTCATGGTTGTAGGTGAGTCGGCCGACTTCCTGAAAACAGACACACTCGGCGGTAAAACATATTACTCAATTGTTTCTCCTAGAATAGGTTTTTGGAAAGCACGTTTCTCTATGCACCCTGTTAGACACCAAGGGCAAGATGGGAAGTTTTTCTATGAATCTAAAGATTTTCAAGAAATAGATAAAGACACGGATTTAGTAGTTACGGCTAAAGCCGCACAAAATTGGGCACGAGAAAATGCACAATCTATAAAAGCTAAATTAGCTGAATATCTACCTGAATGGAACGCTAAAGATGAGTCCAAACGCAACCAAGCAACCATAAACAAAAACGATCACCTCTAAAAATATTAACAAGGCAGCTATAATACATACTATAGCGGCCTTGTTATTTAGATAGTCTACCTTTAAAGGTAATTCAGCAAAGCCATATCCAATACCGCAGTTAAAAAATTAAAAGAAAATTATTTTACGTAGGTGAAAATGAAGAAACTCACCGAATGGTTTTATGGCATCGTGGGCATTAATAATTACTCGTGCTAAAATGCCGCCCCTTTTTCAGTTCCCAATTTAAATAGAACCTATAATGGCCCAATTTGATGTGTTTGCGGTCGGCAATGCCCTTGTCGATTTAGATTATGAAGTCACCGACGAATTCCTTGCCGCCCAAGGCGTTGAAAAAGGTGTAATGACGTTATTAGAGAAAGACGTTCAACAGAAACTAGTGAATGGCTTAAATAACGAATACACCATTAAAAAACGCGCAGGCGGTGGTTCGGCAGCAAACTCCATGGTGACCACAGCACAATTTGGCGGCAAAGCTTTTTACTGCTGTAAAGTGGGCAATGATGAATTAGGTAAATTCTATCTTGCAGATTTGAATAAAGCCGGTGTTGAACACCGCTTAAGCCAGCAAAATACTCCAGGTGACACCGGCCAATGTGTAGTTATGGTGAGCGATGATGCCGAACGCACCATGTGCACTTTTTTAGGTATTACTACCGATTTTTCTACCAACGAATTACACGAAGATTTGTTGAAGGACTCTACTTATTTATACATCGAAGGGCATTTGGTGTATTCGCCGGAAGCGGTTAAAGCCATTTTACGTGCCAAACAAGTAGCGCGTGAGAACGGCGTTAAAATCGCTCTGACCTTCTCTGACCCAGCAGTAGTCAAATATGCACGTGAACATTTAGAGCAAGTGATTGGCGAAGATGGCGTTGACCTATTATTCTGTAACCAAGATGAAGTTCGTGACTTTTCGCAAACCAATGATGCCGAAGCCGGAATTGCCATGCTCCTCAAGCACACTAAACGCTTAGTCATGACCTGTGGTAGCCAGGGGGCAAAAATCATTGATGACAGCCAACGTATTGATATCAGCCCTTATAAAGTAAAAGCCGTAGACACCACTGGTGCAGGCGATACTTTTGCTGGCGCTTTTTTATATGGCATTACCAATGGCATGGATTTAAAACAGGCCGGCCAGTTAGCCAGCCGCAGCGCAGCCGAATGTGTAGCCATCTTTGGTCCGCGTTTAGAAACCGACGTACAATTAAAAATTCTTCAAGAATTCACCACTGTTAACAGTTAATTATTGGAATAGACGATGACAAATAGCGTAATTACCTCTGGCGATTTTAAAGTCGCCGATATGAACCTTGCCGATTGGGGCCGTAAAGAACTCACCATCGCCGAAAGTGAAATGCCAGCGTTGATGGCCATTCGAGCTAAGTACAGTGCTGAAAAGCCACTAGCAGGCGCCAAGATTTTAGGTTGTATTCATATGACCATCCAAACCGGTGTACTGATCGAAACCTTAGTAGAACTAGGTGCCGAAGTACGTTGGTCATCTTGTAATATTTTCTCTACCCAAGATCACGCTGCCGCCGCGGTTGTGGCTGCTGGTGTACCGGTTTTTGCTTGGAAAGGCGAAACCGAAGAAGAATACGAATGGTGCCTTGAGCAAACTATCCTTAAAGATGGTCAGCCTTGGGATGCCAACATGATTTTGGATGATGGCGGCGACTTAACCCAAATGTTGCATGACAAATATGCCAGCATCTTAGTAAACGTTCACGGCATTACCGAAGAAACCACCACCGGCGTACATCGCCTAGAAGAAATGCTACGCGCCGGTACTTTAAAAGTGCCAGCGATTAACGTTAATGATTCCGTCACTAAATCTAAAAACGACAACAAATACGGTTGTCGTCACAGCTTGAATGACGCCATCAAGCGCGCTACCGACCACTTGTTAGCCGGTAAAAAAGCACTGGTTATTGGTTACGGCGATGTAGGTAAAGGTTCAGCACAATCGTTAAACCAAGAAGGCATGATTGTTAAAGTTGCCGAAGTGGACCCTATCTGCGCCATGCAAGCCTGCATGGACGGCTTTGAAGTGGTATCAACCTACAACGATGGTATCAATACCGGTAAATTAGCCGATATCAATACTCAATTGTTAAGCAATACTGACCTAATCGTTACCACTACCGGTAACGTAAACGTTTGTGATGCTAATGTATTATCAGCCCTTAAATCTGGTGCAGTTGTGTGTAACATCGGTCATTTCGATAATGAAATCGACACCGCGTTCACCCGTAAAAACTGGCGCTGGGACGAAATCAAACCGCAGGTGCACAAGTTATTCCGTAGCGATGATGCAGCCGATCACTTGTTGTTATTATCTGAAGGTCGCTTAGTTAACTTAGGTAACGCCACTGGCCACCCCTCACGGATCATGGACGGCTCTTTTGCTAACCAAGTACTAGCGCAAATTCACTTATTCAAGCAGAAGTTTGCCGATATGGATGCCGCCGCTAAACAAGCCGCATTAACCGTAGAAGTATTACCGAAGCAATTAGACGAAGAAGTCGCTGCTTACATGGTGTTAGGTTTTGGTGGTGTGATTACCAAACTGACTCAACAACAAGCGGATTACATTAATGTTGATGTAAATGGACCGTTTAAATCTGATGCTTATAGATACTAAAATTTAGTCTCTTTAAACGTTTGATGAAAAGCCGCTGCCCAGCGGCTTTTTTGTTGTCTGTGTTTAGCGCTTATTTGTTAGATTTAAATCAATCCTAGGTATTGTTGGGCTATGTCGACTGCCTGTACTTTCTTAAGTATCTCTGGATTACTCAAGTTAGTGCGGTCTTTTAAAAGCTGATTTATTTTATCAGCCAACTTGTCAGGATCACCACGAGGCACAAGGTTATTAACTAACGTCCCGGTCAAAATTTCATTTGGCCCATGTGGACAATTAGTCGAGACCACTGGCGTCTCGCAGATAATCGCTTCAACAAGCACATTGCCAAACCCTTCATAATCAGAACTTAACACCAGTAATTTGGCTTGCTTGATCCAACTATAAGGATTTTGCACAAAACCTGGAGCGATCAGTCTCGACTTCAGTCCCATTTTTTCTGCCATTCGTTTCAGCTTTTGGGTATTTCCACACAAACAAACCAATAAATACTCTTCTGATACCTGCTTAAAAGCAGATAACAAAATGTCATATCTCTTTTGTTTAGCGAATCGCCCGATATGAATAATATATTTAGCTTTAGGGATAGAGGTGTCGGGTAATGCGGCTAACTGTTTAATTTTAGCCACATCAAAAGGATTATAAATTGTTTGAGTACTTGCTGGCCGTATCAGCTGCGAAGCTTTTATTTCGTCTTCAACACCATAAGAAACAGCGATTAAGTTCTTGTTGTTTAAATAACCTATTTGTCTTCTCAAATAATAGTACTGAAGAGGCCCTAGCCTTTTTGTTCGCTGCAGCGTCTCTTCTAAAGAATTGTGTATTACATAAAAACATGGCGAAAAGTGACAAGCACTGACAATACGATAACTCTCTTCCAGATTAACTAAAAAGAGATCAAACTTGCCATATTGTTGTACCTTGTCCACTTGTTGTCGTAGTTTGCCAGCTTGGCTCTGACGATTCAGCCAGCCTTTAGTTTTAGATTTGGGATCGTGATGTAAATAGTGCACGGGTAAAGTGACTGGCAATACATACTCAACTCGCTTGTGAAGTACAAATAAAATGACTTCGTGCCCCAAGCCTTGTAACGCTTCTGCCAGAAAAAGTACTACTTTTTCTGCGCCACCGCCATTCATTGAATCAATGAAAATCGCTATTTTCTTTTTCAATTAAATCGTCCCTGTATTCAAAAATAAATTCCTAAAAATCAAAATGCGCAATGCTATAGCAATGAATAACACTCGCTAATTTAACTTCTTTTTAATGCTCCTTTATTGATCAATATCTTCAATGAGCCTTCGACTGTTTATATTGAATTACGTTGCATATTAATTTTATTAATAACTCGTATTCAGACTTACATTGACAATAATAACCTGAGCTAGCCGTAGGCATAGAGTATTAAACGATATAAACGGGTAATGGGTAGTCATTAAATTCGGGAATATTGAGTCGCAATTTTCCGAACGGTAAGTATTCAACTAATCAACAAGTTACTTATTAAGTGCTAGCATGTGGATTCAAAAAATAAATTTGCCTATCCGGCATTCGACGATAAGTATCCAGAGGAAGAATCTTGCCATTTACTCCAATTCATCTGGGGCCTGGAATATGAATAAAAGCGTTACTGCAAAGTAGTTTTAATTTAATGGCATTCGGCTTAGGTGCTTATGTTTTGGGCAATAAATTAACTAACCTCTGCGAATAAAACTCTAGGACAGACCAAAATTGATTTATGCTTATGAACGTGTGTTAATGCAACTTATAACGATAATAAAAGGTTTGCTGGTGAAGTTATTTTTTGTTTTTTCAGTGTTTATTTTAACTTCTCTTCAGGTCTCGTCTAAAACGACGATCATGTGGGGAACTGACGTCTGGGGAAACTTTACAGATATAGATGGCAGTGGTTTTTACCACCAGTTGATGTCAGAAATATTCCCAGAAAATGAGTATAAACTTGAGTCACAATACTTACCTTGGAAACGTACTCTAAAGTACTTAGAGCAGGGGAAAATAGATACAACCGGCGCCCTGCCTTTAAATAATAAGTTTTACTTTTCTGATAAACCGGTCTTAACAGAAACCATTTATGCCGTTTTTAGAAAAAGTGATGATTCGAGTTGCTGCGAGTTTGATGGACAGACGGGGTCTTACCGACACGGATATGACCAAGATGTCTTTTATGCAGCGCTCCCAAGCACGGTTAAAGGCATTGGGGTTGAATCGGTGGCTCAAGGTATAGACTTATTATTAGATGGAAAAATTGATTTTTATGTGGATATTGGCAGTGTATTGCAAAACGGCTTATCCGAAAAGGATACTCAAAAAGTATCCCTCAAGCCTATTGGTAACTACCAGTTACATTGGGCATTTACCCGTTCAGACAAAGGATTTACTCTTAAAAAGCATTTTGATCAAATAATCACTGAATTGAATAAAAGCGGAGAATTAAACAAGCTTTATCTTAAATATGGTTTGAACATGCCATCACATTATTAATTACCCCCCAACGTTTATACCTATAAAAAAGCCGCTTGGTAGCGGCTTTAAAAAAACAAACTGGCAGTTTATACCAAAGTAATTCGTGCAAACTTGCGCTTACCCACTTGGTAAACTGCCTCACCGGCATCGGTCAGTAACAACTTAGTATCTTCAACCTTTTCACCGTCTATCTTCACAGCACCTTGCTTGATCATACGGATTGCATCTGAGGTGGAGCCGACTAAATTGACTTCTTTGAGTAAGTTAGCAATCGCTATACCTTCACTGGTTATTGATACAGACACTTCAGGCATATCATCAGGGATGGCATTTTTCTGGAAGCGTTGAATAAAGTCTTGATGAGCCCCTTCTGCGGCCGCAGCATCGTGGAAACGTTCGATGATTTCTTTAGCTAGGGTAATTTTAATATCCCGCGGGTTAGCGCCATCGGCCATTTGTTGCTGCAACTGTTCAATTTCTTCAATGGGACGAAAGCTAAGTAAGTCATAGTAGCGCCACATAAGTTCATCGGATATTGACATAATCTTGCCGAACATGTCATTGGGCGCATCGGTAATGCCGATGTAGTTATTCAATGACTTCGACATTTTTTGTACACCGTCAAGACCTTCTAATAACGGCATCATCAATACGGTTTGTGGACGTTGACCTTCGTCTTTTTGTAACTCACGACCCATTAATAAATTAAAGCGCTGATCGGTACCACCTAACTCGACATCGGCTTTAAGTGCGACTGAATCCCAACCTTGAACTAATGGATACAAAAATTCATGAATGGCAATAGGTTGACCACCGGCATAACGTTTTTTGAAATCGTCACGCTCTAGCATACGGGCCACGGTTTGGCGGGCGGCGAGTTTGATCATCCCGGCTGCGCCTAACTCGTTCATCCATTCGGAATTAAAACGTACGGTGGTTTTTTCTTTATCGAGGATTTTAAATACTTGTTCTTTATAGGTTTCGGCATTGGCCAATACCGCTTCTTGGGTCAGCGGTTTACGGGTAACATTTTTACCCGTGGGGTCGCCAATCAAACCGGTAAAGTCACCGATTAGGAAAATAACCTCATGACCTAATTGCTGAAAGGTACGCAATTTGTTCAACAGTACGGTATGGCCAAGGTGCAAATCTGGCGCGGTTGGATCAAAGCCCGCTTTAATTTTTAGCGGCTTACCGGTTTTGAGTTTTGCTAATAATTCGTCTTCTAAGAGGATTTCTTCAGCACCCCGTTGTATTTCCGCCATTGCGTTTTGCCAATCAGACATTCTTCTCTTGCTCCTCAAAACCGATAAAAGTGGCCGTTCTAGCCCGCACGGCATTCTACTCGGCGACTGCAGCTATTTAAAGCACTGTGAGTGGCAAAATAGCGTTTCTGATTAATTTATGTACTATTATAAGCATTTTCATACCTTACTTAGTGCCACCATCCCTTATACTGCGAGCTCCTGAATTCACGAATAACTGGAAATGACCAAAAAAACCTTATATTCTGCGAACTGTTTTAGCAGTTTCTGGTCGATATAATCCTTATGGTAAGAAAAACGATTAAAAAGCTACCTCGACCCCACAAAGTGCTGTTGTCCTCTGCGCTGTCGTTTCTTGTTGTCTTAATGTTATTCCCATCGGACCAAGTCAGTGCCAGTAAAGGTACCGCCAATGATCTTATTGTCGGCCAATATTATCCTTTAGATTTACCCTTAGATCGCTTTCCCCATACTGAGCATGAAGCCGAAGTTGATGGCATTGAATGGAAAACCTACGTAGTACGTAGTGGTGATAACCTAGCCAAGATTTTTGACCGTGCCGGTCTTAGCCCACAGGATGTGTATGCGGTATCCCACGCGGGCAAAGCTGCTAAGCGCCTACTCAAAATGATGCCCGGTGATGAACTGGATATTTTGATCGATGAAGATCAACAGTTTAAATCGTTGAGCTATTACTATTCATCAACCGAAACCCTGAATATCAGTGCTGATGATAATGGCAAACTCGTCACCAGCATTAATCAAAAGCAAATCGAAAGCCGTCTGAATTACGTTAATGGTACGGTAGAAAACAGTTTCTGGAATGCCGGTAAAAAGTCAGGTATGTCCGACCAACAAATCATGAGCTTGGCCAATATTTTTGGTTGGGACATCGATTTTGCCTTGGAATTACGTGCTGGCGATCACTTCAATGTCATCTACGAAGATAACTTCATTGATGGTGAATTTGTTGGTGAAGGCAATATTGTTGCCGCTGAATTTGTTAATCAAGGGGAAGTATTTACCGCCATTCGTTATGATGATGGCAACTATTACACCCCTGAAGGCCGTAGCTTACGAAAGAGCTTTTTACGTGCACCGGTTAACTTCAAGTATATCAGCTCTAAATTTAATCCTAATCGTTTTCATCCCATTCAAAAACGTTACAAACCTCACAACGGTATTGATTATCGCGCCAATAAAGGTACCCCAGTAGTTGCTGCTGGTGATGGTAAAGTGATTAAGTCATCTTATAACCGCTTTAATGGCCACTACGTGTTTATTCAGCATGGCGAAAAATACGTGACAAAGTATTTGCACTTTACCAAGCGTGCGGTAAAAGTGGGTGCCAAAGTTAAGCAAGGCCAAGTGATTGGTTATGTGGGTGCCACCGGTATGGCCGAAGCGCCGCATTTACATTATGAGTTTTTGGTTAATGGCGTACATCGCAATCCACGTACGGTAAAACTGCCAAAAGCGCAGCCGATAGATAGCAATAAGAAACAACAGTTCTTGCAAGTTGCCGAGCAATATCTGGCACAGCTGGAAAATAATAAACGCATTATGCTGGCGATGAACTAAGCCACATTCAGAGACACGATAGAGCGCCAATGGCCGGTTTATATATAGGATTAATGTCGGGTACCAGTATGGATGGTATCGATGCTGCCTTAGTGGATTTTTCTGATACTAACGCGCCAACGCTGCTAGATTATTCAACCTATCAATACCCCAAACCATTACTCGACGAATTACATGCCCTAAGTCAACCCGGCGATGATGAAATTCAACGCATGGGTGTGGCTAGTCGTCAAGTAGGTAAAGCCTTTGCCGATGCAGTACAACAGCTACTCAAACGTAATAGTCTTATTCCTAGTCAAGTTCAGGCTCTTGGCTCTCATGGCCAAACCATTCGCCATTTTCCCGATAAAGAGCATGGCTATAGCCTGCAAATTGGCGATGCCAATACCATAGCAGTGAATACCGGTATTGATGTTATTGCCGACTTCCGCAATAAAGATATCGCCTTAGGCGGACAAGGTGCGCCGTTGGTGCCGGCCTTTCATCACAGCGTATTTGCCCATCCACAACAGCCACGTAGCATTGTTAATATTGGCGGCATTGCCAATATTACCCAATTGTCGATAAAAGACGATATAGCGAATATCCGCGGTTACGACACCGGCCCCGGTAACACCTTGATGGATGCGTGGATCAAACAGCATTTAGATAAAGCCTATGATAAAGATGGACAATGGGCGGCCAGCGGCAGCGTACACGAGCAATTATTGGCTAGCCTGCTAGCACATCCTTATTTCGCTGAACCTGCACCTAAAAGCACCGGCAGAGAAGATTTTCATCTTGTGTGGTTACAACAGATTTTAACCGCGCAACCTGATGAGATAACACCTGAAGACGTGCAAGCCACTTTATTAGCATTAACCGTACAAACTATTGCTGATTGTGTGGGTGACACAGAGGTATTTATTTGTGGTGGTGGCGCCTACAACAGCCAATTAATGCAGGCTCTACAACAAGCTCTCGCACCAAGAACGGTAACATCAACACTATCCTTAGGTATTGCACCGGATGCAGTAGAGGCCATGGCGTTTGCTTGGCTCGCCTATGCACACCAACAAGGTATTCATGGCAATATCCCAGCGGTCACCGGCGCCAACCGCAGCGCCATTTTAGGTGGTTATTACCCAGCGGGTTAGAGTGTCAAAACTGACAGTTTCTCCAAACACCCTATCCAACCTTGTTGATGTAGATCCCGCGATTCTTCGGTTAAAAAACCATGGTGAGTTAAATTCAGTTCCGATGTGGAGTCGTTAATCGCAGTGAACGCTAAATCCACCTGACTAATTTCGTCACTGTCGAGCCAATGCCAACTAAATTTTAGGGTTTGTTGATCATCAATCGCTAAGTATTCACCAAATACGGTGTATTGCTCTGCGTTATTATCTTGCATGGCGATACGATATTTACCACCCACTTTGAAACTTGACATCGCCTGCGTTACTAACATATCTCCCGGCGCAAACCATTGCAGTAATAGCTCTGGCTTATGCCACGCGTTAAATAGGCTTTCAATACTGGCATCAAAACGCACGTTAAGATCTAACTGGTACATATTATTTTGCAAAATGTCTTATCCCGAGTTGGGGTTGTAATAAATTCAGCTCATTCTACCCGAGGGTCGGTAGCCGTTACTTCAATACGATCTTGATGCTGCGCTTGAAATGTCAGTAAATTATCCAGCCCAGACAAATCATGTAATTGCCTAAACTCTACCCAGTCCAATAAACAATACAAACAGATTTGTGGATATTGCCAGGCTTTAAAGCGCTCATCGGTAACAATCTTGTTCAAATGCTTCAAGGTCGCGGCGATGCGATCATTATGCAACTTAAAAAATAACTTATCGTCATCCTTTTCGATATCAGAACGCTTGGCAATTAATAACTGCACAAAGGAATCATTGGCTGAATCAATCAAGGTCAGTACGTTTTCCATTTCCCAAGATAGCGGCGCGTCTTTGAATTTCTGGCTGAGGTAACGATAAATAACCCGTGAATCATAAATGAGTTCACCGTCATCTTCTATCATTGGGATCTTCATGGTCGGGTTATGCTCAGCTAAGAATTCACGATCTTCCCCAGCATAGATTTGTAAATCAATAAATTCATGCTCGGTATTCGCCAACCATATTCTTAAACGACGGGCGAAAGGTGAGGCCATAGAGCCGTATAATTTCAACATGATAGTTCCTTGGAATTAAACACTAAAATCACAATCTAACAAAGGCTTAGCCTGTTATCAGCTAAACTTACTATTTAACCGCAACTGGAGCGATTGAGTATAAAGCATTACTCAATCGCAGAGTCGCGTATTAATTTACGATCGTCACGGGCAGCCTTAATGGCTAATAAACTTGGCGTTAATACCAAGGTTAACAACGTAGCAAAGGTCAATCCACCGGCAATAGCAGTAGCTAATTGCGACCACCATTGGGTAGAGGGCCCACCAAATTCAATATTCCGCCCCACGAAATCGATGTTAATTTCCAGCACCATGGGCATCAAACCAAGAATAGTTGTCACCGTGGTTAACATTACCGGCCGTAATCGTTGTGCGCCGGTACGTAAGATGGCTTCCATGGAGGCAATGCCTTCACGGCGCAATACATTATAGGTATCAATCAGCACAATATTGTTATTCACCACAATTCCTGCCAAAGCAATAACACCAATACCGGACATGACAATGCCAAAGGGTTTTTGTGTTATCACCAAACCTAAAAACACGCCAACGGTAGAAAACAACACGGCACTTAAGATCAAAAAGGCTTGATAGAAACTATTAAACTGGGTCACCAGAATAATCGCCATCACAAACAACGCCACCAAAAAGGCTTTTTCTAAAAAGGTTTCGGATTCTTGCTGCTGTTCATTTTGGCCTTTAACAATAAGTTGCACCCGTGAATCAATGCCCAGTTCCGGTAATAGCTGTTGCAACTTGGGCAATTCTTTACTTAATTGCTCGCCGGGCAACATATTGGCATTGACCTCAATCACCCTACGACTATCGATATGCCGAATGACATCGGTTTTAGGCTTGGGCAGGCGTTCAACAAATTCACCAATGGGCACCATGCCCATTGCCGTCTTCATTCTGATCTCATCAAGCTTACCAATATAACGATCTTTGGCGGGATAGCGCACGCGAATATCTAGCTCATCATCGACATCATCGGGACGGTATTCGCCAATTTTTAAGCCATTGGTAACAAACTGTACTGAACTCCCCACCAGTGTGGCATCGGCACCAAAACGGGCGGCATCACTGCGGTTAACCTTTAATTGCCACTCAATACCTGGCTTACTGGCGGTGTCATTAATAGCGGTAAATTTACCGTTTTGCTCTAGCGCCATGCGTATTTTGTGGGCGCTTTCATTCAGTAATTCAGGAACGCGAGAGGTTAACTGGATCTGTAAGTCTTTGCCTTGCTGCGGTCCACCTTGTTGCAGTTGGATTTCTAAATCCATACCGGTGACACTGCTTAAACGTTGCTCGACAGTATTGCGTACATCATCGGAATGGGGACGCAATTGCCAATCCACTAAATTCAAGCGTATTGTTCCCAATTGATCTTCGCCACCAACTCGGGTGTATAGATATTCCACTTCTGGCATACCATGCAACTTGGCTTCAACCTGACGCATTAAGGTATCTTTTTCGTAGATCGACATTTCACTGTTAGCCCGTGCCACTACCGTAATTGATGGGCTATCCACATGAGGGAAAAACTCTACACCTAAGCCAGAAGTGGCGTAAGCCGTGATAGACAAAAACGCGATAACTATGGCGCTGAATAACACCCTCCATGGATGAGCAATGGCTTTTGCTAATAAACCAATATAGCGTCCCGTCCAGCCACCTAAATGAGTAATATCCCCTTCCTCGGCTTGCACCATTTGTTGACGCGCTTCATCGGTAATAAAACGCGGTTTACCAAATACCGCGCCTAAGGTTGGCACAAATACTAACGCCATTAGTAAGGAGGCTGACAACGTGGCAATCAGGGTAAACGGCAAGTATTTCATAAACTCGCCCATCATCCCCGGCCAAAACATCAAAGGTGCAAAAGCCGCTAAGGTCGTGGCGGTGGATGCAATAATCGGCCATGCCATGCGTTGTGCCGCTTTGTTGTAGGCCTGTTTTTTGTCCATGCCTTCACTCATGCAGCGGTCGGCAAATTCGGTCACCACAATTGCCCCATCCACTAACATGCCTACAGCCATAATCAGCGAAAACAACACCACCATATTCAGGGTGTAACCGAAAAGTGAAATAATTAAGATTCCGGTTAAAAACGAGCCGGGAATAGATACCCCAACCAAGCCTGCTGTACGTAAGCCTAAAATGGCCACAATCACTACAGCGACTAACACCACTGCCGTCGATACGTTGTTCTGTAGATCAGACAGCATCATGTTGACGTCTTTGGTTTTATCGCCAACAAAGGTTACCTGAATTGCATTCGGCCAGCGGTCTAGTTGTTGCGCCTGTGTCATAAGATCACGTACTTTTTGTACGGTTTCAATAATATTTTCACCGGGACGTTTTTTCACTTCCAATGATACTGAGGGTTCACCATTTAAGCGGGCAAAGCCATTGGGATCTTTATAAGCTCGGCGGATCTCGGCAACATCAGCAAAGGTGATAACCTGATCGTCTTGGACCTTCACCGGCTGTTCCATAACGTCTTTTACGCTTTCAAATACCGACGGCACTTTGACCGGAAAGCGACCTTTACCGGTATCCATAGTACCGGCGGGCACTAAACGGTTATTACGACTGAGCAAGTTAAAAATGTCGTTTTGATCGAGCTTGTAGCTTTCCATTAGCAGCGGATCGACAAGGATTTCGACAATATCTTCACGATCACCACCGACATCCACTTCCAGCACTTCTTGAATGGATTCAATTTGATCTTTCAATTCACGAGCCGTTGTCAGCAATGCGCGTTCCGACACTGGCCCAGATAAAATCACCGTTACCACTGGCTCTTGTCCGGCCATGGTAATTTCATGAATGGTAGGTTCTTCGGTATCGTCGGGTAATTTTGCACGGGCAACGGTGACTTTATCACGCACATCAGCCAGTGCATTTTTGGCATCAAAACCGGCGATAAACTCAATAAAGATGCTGGCATGACCTTCGCTAGCGGTAGCTTTCATTTCCTTGACGCCTTCAATGGAACGTAACTCGCGCTCCATTGGCCGTACTAACATACGCTCAGCATCTTCTGGGGAGATCCCATCATGCACTATCGACACATAAATAAACGGGATAGGCACATCTGGGTTAGATTCTTTGGGGATATTAATATAGGTAACGCTGCCGGAAATCATCAGCAACACAAACACCATCAACACCGTACGCGAACGACTTAAGGCCGCACTGATCAGATTACCCATGTGCTGCCCTTATTCTTCTATTATCACGTCGACATCATCACCATCACGGACAAAACCGTGACCGACAGTGATAACTGTGGCTTGTTGACCTAAACCGGCCAGCCACACCCCGTCCCGTTCGCTTTTAAGAATATCAATAGGCACAAAGCGCACTTTTTTCTTTTCAACAACCTTGACGCCTAAACTACCATCTTCATCTAAAGCCATTAGCGCTGGCGTAATTTTTATGGCCCAGTCCTGTTTCAAACCAATAAACACTTCACTGCTTAGCCCCGCCATCAAACGGTTTTGCGGATTATCAACGGCAATTTCAATGGGAAAGGTATTAGTACCACTATTAGAGACACTGGCCACATAACGCACATGACCAACCACCTGTTCACCAGAAATCAACCGAGCAGTGGCCTTCTGATCAACCTTTAAATCAGCGATATGAGCTTCGGTAACATTGGCACGGATCACTAAAGGTTGTAGATCGACAATTTGTGCAATTTGATCACCTTCGCGCAGCGCATCACCGACCTCAACAAAACGTTCATTCAAAATGCCATCGAATGGCGCAACGATGGTGGTACGGGAAAGCGCCAACTGCAACTGCGCTAATTGCGCTTTAGCGGCATGTAAATTAGCTTCGGCTTGAGCGAGCGCGGTTTGTGCCTGATATTCTTTCTGATTGAGGGATTTAATACCCTGATATTCTAATTCGCGCTGTACTAGCAATGAGCGCGCGTAAGCTAATTGTTCCGGCACATCATTTTGTGCCAATAACACTAATTTCTGCCCTTGTTTAACCGACATGCCGCGCTCTACCAACACCGCTACCACTTGGGCTTTAATTTCGGCCTTGAGCAAGGCTTGCCTATCGGGTTCGGTGCGGCCATAAATAGACACTTCTTTATCAATCAACTCCGCGTCAAAGCGCTTGGCTTTGACCTTAGAAATGACCTGTTTCTCAGCTTGATTGTCATTGGTAGTGCTGGGGTCTTCGGCCAAGCTACCAGAGATGACCCAAAGAATAAGTAAAACAGAAATAATTGCGGCGATCCATGCGGGCTGTTTACGTAATTTTTGTACAAAATTCGACATGCAAATTCTATCCTTGATGATGTTAAATACGTGGGAGAAGTATTGTTGGTTTTACCCTAACAATACTAACGTAGTTTAATTAACAACATGAAGGAGAACTGTATCAAATTGTAGATGAATATTTTGTCAAGAATCCCAATGCCATAAACGCTTGTCTGTGCCCAGAAAAACTTACTTTACAGGGGGGTTACTGCCCACACCAAAACGAGCGGCGATCACGTGTAAAATCCATGGACCAAAGAAGCCACCGATGAAGCCATACATGGCACCATTGAGTAAATTCCAATCGGTTTCCACCACCGGCACAATAGAGTATTTAACATAGGTAGAAATAAACGCCAGAGCAGCGCCAATGATCACGCCTTGTAACATATCCGCCAACTGCAAAGCACCTTGTGCTTGTGATGTTCTGTGTTTACTAAACACGCCGATCACAGCAAAAACACAACACACTAAATAAAAAGCGGAAAACTCCACTTTAATTGGTGTTGCCGTTGGATAAATCTCACGGTTTGAAGATATCTGGTATTCACCTAACCACTTCACATGAAATGTCGCGGTCACCTGCTCCTTGTTCGCCAACTTATTAATAGAAAATTCATAATCATGGCCCGATTTAGGGTCCGTCAGTGTCACATGGATAGGAATATCATCGGTGTTATGGCCGACTAGTGAAATCGTCACTGGCGACTCTAAAAAGGAGACCGATTCACTAAGTGACAGTACTTCAATCCAAGGTAACGGCTCAGCCTCCATCAAATTGATCTGCTTAAAGGAAGGCTCTAATTCAAAGACTGGGAATTTAAACTTACCGACCAAATCACCATTATGATCAAAACTCAGCACGTCTGGGGGGGAAATTGAACTAAAACTTTTATAACTGACAAGTTCATTACGTAGCGCCGTACGAAGTGCATCAATATCATTAATGTCATAGTTTTCGCCCAAACTGGCTAGTGCATTTTTTGTCGCTTCCGGAACAATAAAACGCGCGGCAGTGTAGGTCGTGGGATAAAATTTATGACCTGAACGCTGTACTTTTTTCAGAATACTTTGCCGTTCTGCCTCGAATGTATTGCTGTGATTTTCTTTAAAGCCAACCTCACCGATGGTAATCAATCCATCCACTGAGCTTTTTAAATACGTGGGATTCATACCCACAGTAAAAATATGAAATACTTTGTTAATATGTTCTTCGCCAACCTCTTGTAATGCATTGGCAATGGTAACTACCGCAGAAGAATTACCCAATATATAAACATTAGTCGAACTATTAGGGTCTTCCACATCCAGAATGCGATCTAAGATAGCAGCAGGGTTTTCTAGACTATCAACAATGGTGTATTGAGCGACATCGGCAATTGCTACTAACTTATGAAGATCATCGGCCAATCCTTTACCATAAGCAGACTCTGCATCATAAATTAGAAAGGAACGATTCTGATTATAATCAGCATCACGACCGATAAAATTCACCAAATATTCTAGACGTCTTTGATCATTGATATTCGCCCTGAAAAACCATTCACTACGCCTAACTGCATCTTGGGTCAGCACAGATGCAGACGCCAATGATGAAATAATTGGTAGGGATATATCATTGGTGATTAATGTATTCGCGCAACCACTACGTACAGGGCCAATAAGAAGTGCGGCCTCAGGGTGGTTTTGCAAAAAATTAACCACTTTATTATAGCATTCGGCATCATTTGATTGAGTATCGATAAAAACCGGCTTTATGGTTACATTACCCAAAGGGCTGGGTATTTTACCCGCAGCAACCAAACCTTGTTCGGTCCAATATCGATGGCTGGCGCCTGTAACACTGGAATTGTGAGTTTCTGGAGAAAGTACCCCTACGACTACCGTAAGCTGCTGGGCTTGGACAGCAAAGAGCGGCAGAAACAATAAACATCCAACAATCCTAGCTATTGAAAAAAGTGACATCATCCTGATCTCTGTTCATTTTTTAATCAATTTAGTCAATTATGACAATTAAAGCAATAACAGACAGCCATTGGATATGCTGCAGATGACCTTGAACAGTACTAATGGAGGAGACAAAGGAAATGAGATAAAGACAGAACAGAGATAAGACAATTAAAAGGGCGAACGAATGTCGCCCATTGAGAATTAGATACTGAAGCTAGAACCACAGCCACAAGTAGTAGTCGCATTAGGGTTATTGACTAAGAAACGCGAGCCTTCTAGGCCTTCAACATAATCCACTTCACCGCCAACCAAGTATTGTAAGCTCATGGGGTCGATAACAAGGGTTACGCCTTTTTTGTCGATGGTGGTATCACCGTCGTTAACCTTTTCATCAAAGGTAAAGCCATACTGAAACCCTGAACAGCCGCCGCCAGTCACAAAAACACGTAGTTTCAACGCAGGATTTTCTTCTTCAACAATTAACGCATGCACTTTTTTGGCAGCAGATTCAGAAAATTCAATGGGCATAGCGGTTTCGACGGACATGATTACCTCGAGGGAAAAACAAAATACAAGCCACAACATGTAGTCATTGCGGCGTGACAAGGATTGATTATCTAATACTTGACTAAAATGGTCAAGTTTGTGGAGGGGTTATAACCCAATCAAAACTACGTTGATGTTCAGCATTTTTACTGCCAACGCTAGTCAATTTGGCTAACACACCGATTTTCTCCGGCACAAAACCTTCTGGTAAGGTGACCTCTCCCTGAATGATTTCAAAATAACGGAAATGAAAGGCCAAATTTTCTCGTTCAGGACGAATTAGTGGCAACATATCTAGAGTTTGCATGCTGCCATTAAGGCTACCCTGAACACTGAGTGATAAATCGCCTTTGACAAAATTTTTGCGTTTTTCTTGTTGCATCAACACCAGTGAATAGCGAAAACGATTATCTACGCTAGTGTTTTCAAGACTAAAACTATCTATCACAAAGCCATTTTCATTTAACTCCGGCGCCATTACTTTTTGATAAAACGATAATTCTTTACGTACTTGCTGATTTTCTTCGTACATGGCTTGAATGTCGTTTTGGGCTTTAGCATTGGCGCGTTTTTCCACTTCCAGCTCCACACCCAAAATATTCAACTTACGCACCAGCGCATTATTTTCACTATTAAACTTATCAATACTGCCTTGCATGCCTTGAATTTGCTGTTGTTGCTGTTTATCGGCCACATTTCCCAGCTTAAATCCAAGGAAGATGCACACCGCCACAGCGACAATACAAATCGCGTAATATTTGAAGGCACCCACTTTTTGCTTAAATTCGGCTTCGGTCACGTTTTCTACTCATTGCGTTATTTAAATACCAGTTGCATATTTTTTGACTAAAGCGCTTGCATTACAGACACTTGTGATAAACTGTGGCTAACCTAAATGGATTCAGCCGCCGATGTCAATTAAATCACTTCGACATGAATTAGCCCACCCGCGAACATCCGTGCAACGCTGTTTGCTTGGTATTGTGGGAGGCTGTAGTGCGGCATTGCTGATCATCATATTCCGTTTAACCTTGGAAGGCATTCAATCTTTTTATCTCACACATTCAGACAACTTTACCACACTAGCACCTGAGCTCCGTTTTATTCTGCCCATTGTTGGCGCGTTAGTAATCTTGTTTTTCGCCTATTTAACCCGCTTTCATCACTATCGGATGGGTATCCCCTTCGTGATCCATCGTGTTAAACAGCATTATGGACATATACCATGGCGTTCCAGCTTAAATCAATTTATTGGAGGCATTGTCGCCCTAGCCAGCGGTTTTTCTGTTGGCCGTGAAGGGCCGTCAGTACATCTTGGGGCGGCCGGTAGTAGTTTTTTAGGACAATGGTTAAAACTGCCTTATAACAGTATTCGTATTCTCGCCGGTTGTGGCATTGCCGCAGGTATTTCGGCGTCTTTTAACACCCCATTTGCGGCGGTTATTTTTGTGATGGAAGTGGTATTGCGAGAATACAAGATCCATTTATTTATCCCAGTGATGCTGGCTGCCGCTTGCGGCTCGATGTTAACCCGGCTGGTCTTTGGCGAATTCCACGAGATGGACTTTTTACGCTTCACCACACTCAACCATTGGATTTATTTATATTTAGTGTTGTTTGGTATCGCCCTAGGCGGTATTGCCAGTTTGTTCAACAGTCAGTTAATGCGGATTATTTTATTATTTAGACCACTTGGCATGGCCAGCAGATTGTTAATTGCGGGAGTGGTCACCGGTGCCATTGGTTATCTATTACCCGAAGCCATGGGTTCGGGTATCAGCGCCATCAACGTGGTGATGTCATCGCCAGAAAATCTCAGTTTATTATTGGCGATCCTGTTAGGTAAGTTTGCATTAACCATTATCGCCATTGGCTTAGGTGTTCCTGGGGGGATTATTGGCCCTATATTTGGGTTAGGTGTATTGGTGGGGGCCATTTTGGTGATGCCTTTAGGGGTTTTCATCGATAACATTCACGATTACACCAGCAGCTTTGCGCTCTTAGGCATGGCGGGGTTGATGGCTGCAATACTTAGCGCACCACTGGCAGCATTGTCAGCGGTAATGGAGTTGTCTTTTAATCCGCAAGTAATATTGCCGGCAATATTAGTAATTGTGCCCGCTTATGTTACCTCCACACAGTTCTTAGGTAACAGCTCCATCTTTATTCGGCAAATGCAGTATCAAAAGCTGGCGTATAAAGTATCGTCGGTCACCGAAGACTTGCAAAAAACCGGAGTATTAGCGGTGATGAATGCGGATTTAAAGATTTTTCATGATGTTCCCGACACCTTTTACACCCAATATATCAACCAATCGAGTAACCAACTGGTGGTGCAAGCCCAGGACTTTGAAATTGGCCAACAATATGCGTTAGTGGAACCCAATCTAGCCATTGCTCCCCATCAAGGTCATGCAGTAAAATTTACCAGCATGCAAGGTGTTCCCCATCAAGCAACCTTGGCTGAAGTGTATCAAATACTGCAAGGCAATCGCAGTGGCGCAGTCTATGTGTATGAACATACGCCAGATGATATAGTTGGCATTGTTACCTGGGAAGTGCTGCGCAACCATTTACATAGGGAACAATACTAATGACAATATTATGGCTAAAGGTCTTACATATTTTCTTTATGGTCGCGTGGTTCGCTGGAATATTTTATCTACCGCGACTATTTGTATATCACGCTGAAACTGAAAATATGGCAGTCAAACGTCAGCTAGAAGTTATGCAACGTCGCTTATTTTGGTTTGTTACCCCTTTTGCCGTGCTCACCTTGGTGTTTGGTGTGTCATTAATTATAAGTTATGGCAAACAATGGTTTGCCGCTGCCGCTTGGTTACATGTAAAATTAGTGCTGGTGCTGTGCTTATATGCATTCCATGGTTATTTGTATGTTTTGATGCAGCAATTAAAACGTCGACCTAATCACCATTCGGCGCGTTTTTTTCGCATTATCAATGAAGCACCTGTTTTAATCTTATTCGCCGTGATCGCTTTAGCGGTACTGAAAACAACTCCCTAATCTAGAAGTAAATCAATTATGTCAGAATCCACAGCAGCCCAAAAAAAAGGGCTGTGGGGCATGAGTCGACCCATGTTGGTCGAGCAGAGCCTACAATTTAGTGTACCGTTACTGGACACCTTTTTTCTTAGTCGCATTAGTGATTCTGCGGCCTCCGCCGCAGGCGCAATGACACCGGTATTATTCTTTTGCGGCAATATGCTGTGGGCGACCATATTTGCCGGCGCAGGAGTCGCCAGCCAACGTTTAGGCGCAGGAGATCCAACACGCACCAGCGCCACCATTGGCACTTACATGCTGTGGTCGGTACTTATCGGCCTTATGCTCACTGGTTTATTGTATTGGGCGGCACCGGGCGTCACCCACTTAATGGGATTACCCGGCCAAGTACAAGCCGATGCCAATTTGTATATGAGTATTATGTGCTGGTTAATGGTGGTGTGGGCGTTTAAAGGCATATTCCAATCCATACTCAATATTTACGGCAAACCCCAATGGAATATGTACGCCAACATTGTTTATTTCACAGCTAACGTACTGGGCAATGCCATTGTGGTTTTCGGGCTATTTGGCTTTCCTAAAATGGGGATTGAAGGTGTGGCATGGGCCAGTGTAGTCGGCTCATCCATGGGCGTAGTGGTCAGTGGTTTAGCGGTGTATCTGCGTTTAAAACTGAATATTAACTGGACCACCGTAAAGCAAGAGTTTAGAAAAACCACACGTAGCATATCGCGCATTGCAATCCCCAATATGCTCGAGCCCTTATCATTTGACATCAATATGACTGTACTCAATTCCATGGCTGCCAGCTTAGGTACCGTGGCTTTGGCCGCCAAGGTGTATACCTTTAATACCTTTATGCTGGGCTTAATTATCAGCGTCGCTCTAAAAACCGCCACTGAAGTATTGATTTGCCAAAAGGTCGGTGCCAATCAATATGAACAAGCTAAAAGGCAAATGAAGCAAAGTCTAAAAGCGGCGTTATGGGGCTCCGGCATTGTCGTGTGTGTTTTATTTGCTTTCCATAATCCGATTATGGACATGTACACCGATAATGAGGTGGTGATGGGAGCCGCCATGTGGATGTTTTTATTGGCCGCCCTATCTGAACCAGCACGTACGGTGAACATTATTGCAGGAGGCGTATTGCGTTCTACCGGCGATGGCTTCTTAATATCTATTGTCGGCCCGTTATTCACTTGGTTAGTGGCCTTACCCGCCGCCTATGTAATGACCTTCACCTTAGGTTGGGGCGTATACGGCATTATGGCTTCGGCAATATTAGATGAAGGTGTAAGAGCTATTTTCTATTGGCGACGTTGGCAACAAGGTCATTGGCAGCATTCTCATGTCAGTGCCCGTGAGCAACGTATTGTTGCAAAACAGGTCACTGAAAGTTGAGTCAAATTCATCCGCCATATGCTAAAATTTCGGCGATTTTTAAGATGAAACATGGTTGGGAAGATGAGTAATTTAAAAGGTAAACATATCTTATCGGTGAATCAATTCGATGCCGGCATGATTAAACAAATATTCCATGTTGCCGACCAAATGGCGCCCTATGCCCATCGTAAAAAACGCACCCGCGTATTAGATGGCGCCATCCTAGGTAACTTGTTTTTTGAACCTAGCACGCGTACTCGAGTTAGCTTTGGCACCGCGTTTAATTTACTCGGTGGGCATGTGCGCGAAACCGCAGGTATGGCCAACTCGGCGTTATCTAAAGGCGAGTCGTTATATGATACTGCGCGCGTTTTAAGCAGCTATTCCGATGTGGTCGCCATGCGCCACCCTGATAGCGGCTCGGTGGCTGAGTTTGCCGAGGGTAGCCGAGTACCGGTCATTAATGGTGGCGATGGTGCCAATGAGCATCCCACTCAAGCCTTACTGGACCTTTACACCATCGAAAAAGAACTGCACTCCCATGGTGATAAAATAGACGGCATGCACATTGCCATGATTGGCGACCTGAAATATGGCCGTACCGTGCATTCGTTATCCAAACTATTGAGTTTATATAAAAATATTCGCTTTACCCTAATCGCTCCTAAAGAGCTGGCAATGCCAGCCAGCGTGATGGATATTATCGATAAAGCCGGACACCAATTTACCATCAGAGAAAAGCTCGAGGGCAATTTGGATGCGGATATCTGCTATCAAACTCGCATTCAGGAAGAGCGTTTTTCTTCACAACAGGAAGCCAACCTCTATCGAGGTAAATTCCGCCTAAATCAACAAATTTACACTCAGCATTTCCAGTCTAAAACTGTGATCATGCATCCGCTACCACGAGATTCCCGCGCCGATGCCAACGAACTGGACAACGACTTAAATCTTAACCCTAATTTGGCGATATTCCGTCAAGCCGATAATGGCGTATTGGTCAGAATGGCGTTATTCGCCCTGACCTTAGGGGTAGAAAATATTATTAGTGACTACGACTGCCCTGTGCAGTGGTATAGCCGCAAAGGTGAACAATGAACCAATCTGAAACCCTCTTTGAACAAGCCCAGCAGCGTATTCCCGGTGGCGTAAACTCACCCGTTCGTGCTTTTAAAGCTGTTGGTGGCACTCCCCCTTTTATTGAACGTGCCGATGGCCCTTATATTTATGATGCCGACGGCAAACAATATATTGACTACGTACAGTCATGGGGGCCAATGGTGATGGGCCACAATCATCCCGCCATTCGCCAAGCCGTGATAGATGCTGCCGCTAAAGGTTTGAGTTTCGGCGCACCGACAAAAACTGAAATTCAAATGGCTGAGCTGGTGTGTCAATTAGTACCCTCAATGGATATGGTACGCATGGTTAACTCCGGCACCGAAGCCACCATGAGCGCCATTCGCTTGGCTCGTGGTTATACCCATCGCGATAAAATCATCAAATTTGAAGGTTGTTATCACGGCCATGCCGATTCGCTGTTAGTCAAAGCTGGCTCTGGCGCTTTGACTTTGGGTGTTCCCAGTTCACCTGGGATCCCCGCCGATGTGGCACAACATACCATTACTTTGGAATACAACAATTTACAATCAGTCATCGATGCTTTTGCGGAATTAGGCGAGCAAGTTGCCTGCATTATTGTCGAGCCTGTTGCTGGTAACATGAACTGTATTCCACCGGTTGCTGGATTCTTAGAAGGCTTACGTGAACTCTGTAGCCAATATGGTGCGGTACTGATTTTTGATGAAGTAATGACCGGTTTTCGCGTTGCTCTTGGTGGTGCTCAAGCTCATTATAATATTGATCCCGATTTAACCTGTTTAGGTAAAGTGATTGGCGGTGGTATGCCGGTTGGCGCTTTTGGCGGTAAACGCGAGATAATGCAGTGCATTGCTCCAACTGGGCCGGTTTATCAAGCCGGTACGTTATCGGGTAATCCCGTTGCGATGGCGGCGGGTTTAGCGTCATTAGCGGCGATTCAACAACCTGGCTTGTATGAGCAACTAACAACAAGAGCCATACAGTTAACTCAAGGCATGCAGAAAATAGCCAATAAATACCGCATCGCCATGACCACTAATCAGGCCGGGAGTATGTTTGGATTGTTTTTCACCGAAGTGGAAAAAGTCACTAATTACCAGCAAGCAATTAACTGCAATACCGAGTTATTCAATCGTTTTTATCATGGTATGTTAGAAAATGGCGTTTATTTAGCACCGGCTTCTTACGAAGCGGGCTTTATTTCTGCTGCTCATAGCGAAGAAATTATTCAACAAACGCTGGATATTGCTGACAAGGTTTTCGCCGAATTGTAAGTTATTTTTTATGGAGACTTGGCAGAGGATTCGCTTTCTGCCATCTTATTCGCTGTAAATTATTAATATAGAGTGCTGCATTGCTAGATTTATTGTCCTCACCCACATTGTCTGTATTACTGTTGTTGGCATTAGTGCTGTGCATGACAGTGATTTTGTGGATGTTACGACGAATGCGCTTAGTCAACAATTTATATAAATCACTGCGTAATAAATCCTCGGTCGCCCTATCGGAATCTAACTCGGATCTGGCACAACAAGAGCTAGTATTACAGCTACACAAACAATTGGAAGACGCACAAAAAATCAGTGAAACCTTCAAAAAATTTGTACCTAATCAATTTTTCGAACACTTTGCTAAGGACGGTCTTGAATCTATTGAACTAGGTAAAGCTGATGAAGATGATGTCGCTATTTTGTTTTGCGATATTCGTGGTTTTACTGGCTTGTCCGAACAAATGTCGCCGCAAGAGTTAATGAATTTCCTGAATTCTTATTTTTTGCGAATGAATGCGCCGATACACGACAATTGCGGCTTTATCGATAAATTTATTGGCGACGCCATTTTAGCTTTATTTGATCACCCCGGCGGCAGTAATGCCGATAAGGCCCGTGACGCCTTAAAAGCGGCGTCAGATATGCGTGTAGCGCTGACCTTATACAATGAGCATCGGGCTAAATGTAATTACCCACCGGTGAATAACGGTATCGGTATTCACTTCGGTCCTGTGATATTGGGCACCGTTGGTTCCGAAGATCGCATGGACAGCACGGTAATTGGTGACACGGTGAATACCGCCTTCCGTTTGGAATCGCTGGCCCCCAAATACCATGCCGATATTGTCGTCACTGCGCAGACTTTAGATATATCGGGAATGCGCGATTCCTATCCCCATCGCGTACTCGACTGGGTACGAGTGAAAGGTAAGAAACAAGCCATTGAGGTGTTCGAAATTTTAGAACATTTACCCGATGAAGAGCGCATTCGCAAACTCTCCACCGCCAAATTGATTGAAAAAGGCTTAGCCCTGCGTATTCAACAACGCTGGGATGAGTCCATTAAATGCTTTCAACAAGCATTACAAATTCAGCCCGAAGATAAGCTTGTAAGCCACCATCTTGAACACTGCTACCGTATGCGTAGCAATCAAATGCCTGCCGATTGGGATGGTGCCATAAAACTCTGAATAAGAGCCATTGCGACATCAGCACACTGTGCTTATGCTATACAGGCATTATGGCCAGACCACAACAAAATACTGCCGTGGTGGCAAGTCAAATGGAAGCGCAACAAGCGGCAATGATTGCCAGTACGGCAGCGGTAACGGTTTCAAATAGCGGCAGTTCTTAAACCTGCACCTTTATTTTATTAAGTAAAAGTCGCTCCGACATTAGCTGTGTTTACTATTGCAGCTTATTGCAACGTCATAATAAATTCAGCGATGCTATGACGTTGCTCAACGCTTATATGAGCAAAAGCAGGCATTGAACCATTATTACCCCACGCTCCCACACTGCCGCTGGCAATTTTATCGGCAATAGCACCAGTTGCATCGGGATTTTCACGATACTTACTAGCGACTTTAGAAAACGCCGGACCAACAGATTGCTCGGTTAACTTATGGCAACTTAAACATGAATTATCGGTAATTAACTTCAGTCCTGGGTGAGGTGCTTGTTGATGCCCTGCAGGTGCCGCATTTTGTTCAACTCTACTTTGTGCCTTTTGCGGCGCTTGTGCATCGGCCACATAGGCTATTTTGCTTAAGCGTGCATCGGGGTTGTCTTCAAACCATGCCGAGCCGTATTCCAACACATACAAATTGCCATCGGGGCCGAAGCGCCCATCAATGGGCAAGGTTAAATCGATTTGCGGCGCTAGTGCATCAATAACCTGCACTTTATTGTCCGCGCTAAAATCAACGGCTTTTATCCATTTACGCATAAAATCCATAATGAATAACTTACCATCATAATAATCAGGGTAGCGACTGGCTTGGGGGTAATCGTTGGCACGGTACACATCCATTACCAAGGCGTTACGCCCACCATTTCCCAATTCAGGAAATTTATCTGAATTACCGTAGGGATACCACAGTAGTGGTTTTTGCGTTGCAGGTAAGGCTTTAGTGCCAGTATTGTTAGGTGAATCATTAATTGGTGCCGCTGGATCAAATAGCTCCGATGTGGCCAACTGAGTGGCGTAGTCATACTTGCGGTAAGGTTGATTATCACCAATAAACAATGGCCAGCCAAAATATCCCGCTTGTGTCACTCGGTTAATCTCATCGTATCCACGGCTACCTTGTTGTTCACTATACTTACCCGCATCAGGCCCAATATCACCATAAAATAATTCACCACTGATATCATCATAGGTCACAGTAAACGCATTACGGGTGCCCATGACATAAATTTCAGGCCGCCCCTGAGCCAAATCGCTAAACAAATTGCCTTCAGGTATGCGGTAACTGCCATCATCTTGAGGAAGAATACGAATGACCTTGCCACGTAGATCCTGACTATTAGCAGAACTACGCTGGGCATCACTGTGAGCATGACCTGCTCGAACATCTATTGGCCCATAGCCATTTTGTTTAAACGGATTGGTATTATCGCCGGTAGATAGAAACAGACTGCCGTCTTCTGCCAGTTCAATATCTCCGCCCATATGACAGCAATTTTGCTCAACAAGATAATGCAAAAGTACTTTCTCTGACGCCATATCAATAGCGCTATTAACCCAATTAAAGCGTGACAGACGCATATGCACTTCTTCGCCATAATAAGCGGTGTAACTGATATAAATACCTGTAGGTTTATTAGCACGCTGTTCCACCGCCACGCCTTGTAAGCCCATTTCCAATTCACTAATAAAAGCGGAATCCACTTGAGCCACTTGGGTTAATGTGCCAGTTTTTGACTCATATAATTTCACGCTGCCCGGGCGCTCACCAATTAAAATATCGCCATTGGCAAAAAAATCTAAGCTCATGGGTTCGTTGAGCTCAGACGACAACACTTGTTTCTCAAATTTATATTGTGGTGGTCTAATTTGTGTAAGATTGGTGGGTTTGCCGTTACCTATGGCATATTGCAGCCCACCGCGCAGATGTTGTAAAAACAGAGTGTTACTATAGGCTTCAATACTGTGACCTAAGCTTGTATAAAAAGCGCGTCCACCATCATATTCATGAAACCAAGCAACGGGATGATACTCACTTTGTTTACCGCCCTGATAACTAGATTCATCCACGACTAAAAGATCGTTACGTGCTGGATTAAGGTTCTTAAAATCGTACCATTCGTCAGCCAGTTCAAAATTATCGGGTAAGCCCTTGGTTGCCGCATGTTGCTTATCAACTACTGTTAGTTTGGCTTGTTGAACATTAGATGGGGCGGAAGGATGACCATTAAAAATACCGCCGACTAAGCGCCAATACCAATGCCAATCGCCTTCTTGCCATTCCGTATCTGCAGCCGCATGGATACCCACAAAACCGCCACCAGCCTGAATATAGTGCTCCATGGCCAATTGCTGCTCGTCATTAAGCACATCACCGGTGGTATTCAAAAAGACAATGGCGTCAAATTGCAGTAGATAATTCAGTGAAAACAACGAAGGCTGTTCGCTGGCAGTTACACTGATGTCATCTTTGGCAGCCAAGGTAGTAATAGCTTTAATGCCAGCAGCAATAGAGTCGTGACGAAAACCATTAGTTTTTGAATAAACCAGAATAGATGGCTTTTCTGCGATTAAGTGCTGACAAGAGCCAACCAATACAAGGCTAGCCACTATTAAAATGACCTTAAATAGATTTCGATACTGCATTAATGATCCCATTTATTTTCTTAAAGGGGTTAATAACAAAAGCCCCATATGTTCACAGCATTTTCAGTGATTACAAACAAAGTTTCTTGCGTGATTTACGCAAATTATATTGATTACCAGTAGTAAATTTAATCGTTATCTAACTGATTGTTAATTATAAAATTATTATTCAGTACAACGATTTTTGTGACAGTAATTTAACATAATAGTGCAAAGTTGTTTTCGCTATTGATCTCATCACTGACTCAAGCACAATAGCCATAGAAACATTAACTAACAGCATAAACAGGAACTGTGATGAAACCTTATAAACGTACGCTACTAATTATCATTACCGCACTACTGCCTCTTTCCACGAGCCTAGCTGAGGATTTTGTCAATTGGCCTAACGGCGCCAAAGCGGCCGTGAGTTTATCCTATGATGATGCCCTTAATAGTCAGTTGGATAACGCTATCCCTGCGTTAAATAAATATCATTTCAAAGGTTCGTTCTACTTAAGTGTATCCAACGCCCCAGTATACGAACGTTTAGAAGAATGGCGTAAAGCAGCGAAACAAGGCCATGAATTAGGTAACCATACGGTGAATCACCCCTGTCGAAGTTCGTTACCCGGCCGCGAATGGGTAAAACCTTATGCCAATCTAGACAATTACAGCCTAGAACAAATTGAACGGGAAATAGCCACCACCAATGCCTTTTTAAAAGCCATTGATGGTGAAACAGAACGCACTTTTACCCCACCTTGTATCGATGACAAAGTAGACAATGGTAAAACTAGCTATTGGCCCATACTCAGTAAATATTTTATTGGTGCTAAAGGTGTACCGATGAATTTACCTAAGGAGCAAATTGAGTTACTAATGCCATCTAACGTTACCGGGCAACAACTGATTGATTTTGTGTCCAAAGCGGCGGACCAAGGGCATTTGGCCAGTATTGTATTCCACGGTATTGGCGGCGATCATTTGATGGTTTCCACTCAAGCCCATGAAGAACTATTGCAACATTTAGCCAATAATCCCAAACGTTACTATGTGGATTCATACGTGAATATTATGCGTTATGCGAAGCAGCAATAAGCTGCTCCGTTTCATGTTTACTCAAATTAAGGAGCAACTACTTGCTCCAGTGTTGGATTACTTATTTAAAGCGTTAAAACGCTGCATTTGCTCTTCGGTGGCGGGGAGCTGATGCTTTTCTTTCCAGTCTTCATAGGGCATTCCGTAAATTTGCTCGCGCGCCGTATCAATATCAATATCCACCCCACGTTTTTCCGCTTCAGCAACTGTCCATTTTGAAAAACAGTTGCGACAAAAACCGGCCAATATCATTAGCTCGATATTTTGTACGTCTTTACGATTATCTAAATGGGCTAACAGCCGGCGAAATACCGCTGCTTGAATTTCCGTTTGTTTATCCATAGTTAACCTCAGTTCGGGATAAGAGATGTCGAGATTGTAAATATAATGTCTATATTTCAATAGGTACTTATTTTTAATAATATCAATATTGTTTTTGTTCGCTACATTACTGCTAATTTTGTTCTCGTCGCTGCGTTTTACTTTATGTTTATACTTAAGGCTACTCAGCTGACAACAGATATTTATTCAATAGCTGATACAGTTTATCTAATTCAAACGGTTTAGATAAATAATCATTAAATCCCTGTTGGCTATACTCGGCAATTTCTTCAGCCATGACATTCGCGGTGAAAGCAATAATGGGGGTGTTTTTATCATGCTCACGAATAGCGATGGTCGCTGCCACCCCATCCATTTCTGGCATTTGAATATCCATTAAGATCAAATGCGGCGAATACAGCTGCACTTTTTCACAGGCTTCAATGCCATTATTAGCGATATAAATGCTAGCGCCTGTTGGCTCCAATGCATGTTGTAAAACCATTTGATTAATTTCATTGTCCTCGGCGATCACCACGATTTTACCCTGTAAATCGGGAACACTGTTATCTTCCTCAGATACAGCACCTAGCGGTGGGCTTTCAACCACTAATGGCAAGCTCACTTCAAATTGTGTGCCTTCGCCTTTACGACTATCCACTTGCATATTGCCACCTAACGCCTCCACTAAATTCTTACAAATAACCAAGCCTAGACCGGTACCACCATAACGCCGAGTAATTGATGAGTCGGTTTGAGTGAAAGCTTCAAAAGCCCGCGCCAATTCTTGTTCATCCATTCCCGATCCAGTGTCTTGCACTTGTAGTACTAAGTTATCTGCCTGTTCAGTATGTACATGGTTAACTCTTACCACTACCCGACCCCGTTCGGTAAACTTAACCGCATTACTCACTAAATTCAGTAGTATTTGCCCGATACGCGTCGGATCACCGGACCAATATTGAGGAATATCGGCTTGCACATCGATAGTAAAATCAATCCCTTTTTCCTTTGCCACTTGGGTGAATGAAAACTCAACAAATGCGATAATGTCATCTAGATGAAATTGAGTACTTTCAACCTCAATTTTATTAGCTTCGATTTTAGAAAAATCCAAAATATCACTGATAATGGTCAATAATTTACGCGCTGAAAATAATGCTGTGTCGGTCAGTTTTTTTTGTTTTGCCTCTAAAGCACTTTTTTTGAGTAATTGCAGCGTACCAATCACCCCATTGAGCGGCGTACGAATCTCATGGGACATATTCGCCAAAAACAAAGACTTGGCCTGACTAGCCTGATTGGCGACAGCGGTTTGTATTTTCAGCTTGTGTTGATAGCGTTCATCACGCTGAAAAATCACCATTATTAGCACCCACAATAGAATTAGCGGCGCCACAACCACCCACAGATTGCCTTGTTGAAGGCCTGCATTATGCCAATCTATTGCGATATGCCAAGCGCCTTCCGGTAAAGCAATAATGGTCGTCGCCTGAGCCCGCTCAAATAACGACTGATCGCCATAAACCGCTTTATATGGTGCTTCGACTCGCTTAATCGCGACGTCTAATTGAGGATATAAATTATTTACTGTCGCAAACAGTAGGTCATAATCAATCACCACCGAGATTACGCCCCATAGAGCACCATTTTTGGTACTGACTATCTTCTGACGGGCAATAAGTCCAATCCCCCCCTGAACTAAATTAATTGGGCCGTCTAATAGTACTTTATCGGTTTCCAGTGTCCTTAAAAGCGCGGCATACTGCAGGGGAATGGTTTTATAATCTAAACCCAATGCTTTTTCATTGCCCTTGAGGGGATAAATATGCGAGATAACGAGATCTTTAGCCACGCCAATATTGCGAATTTGACTATGTTGAGTGAGTAAGTTTTCAGCGAATGCAGAGAATTGCTGTTGGGTCATTTCTGGGTGAACGGCAACATAGCTTTTGATGCCAGCGGTTAACGCTAAATTTTGTAATAACTCACGTTCTAATTGAGCGCGATACTGCGACAATACTTGGGTTGCTGCGGCTTTTATTTCTTGAGTCTGCGCCTGCCCCTTCCAATAATTAACAATCACGCCAACAGCCATCAAAAACAGCAATGCGACTGCCGCTTTGGCGACAAATTTACTGTTGATAATTAACAAGTCAATGACTCCACTTAAACATCTATCCCAGTATTTTATAGGCTAATTAAAACCCGTCGTATTATCCGAATTACTTTTTCAACAACACGCTTGGGTCGGCAAAATTGTAACTAATTTCTTTTTTGGCTTTGGCTTCGTACATGGCCTTATCAGCGGCGTCCAGTAAAGCGTGGGTTGTCTCACCGTGCAGTGGATACACCGCAATACCAATACTAACACCTACATAAATTTCTTGTAGTACCTGATTCACCTCCACCAGATAAACCGCTTCAATGGAGGCCACTTTATCTGTGGCGATTTTTTCAAGCTCGTCGTCATTTTCGAATTGCGGCACAATAATCGCGAATTCATCGCCACCAAGACGAGCGACAATATCCGTTGCTCGGCTAAAATTACGTAATCGTGAACCGAGTTGCCTTAATAATTGATCACCGACACTATGGCCATAATTATCATTAACACTTTTAAACCCATCTAAGTCCAGATACATGATGGCGAATTTACCACCATAACGTTTATGGCGGGCTAATAAGGAGGTTAATTCACTATCGAACACACGGCGATTGTTAAGAAGCGTTAATTCATCATGCTCACCGAGATTTTGGATACTTTTCATAAGTTGAAAGCGTTCTTTAGAAAAACGAATAGAACGTGATAATAACTTCTTTGACAACGCCTCTTTGGGAATAAAATCCTGCGCCCCTAGCTGAATAGCCCGTTCACCAACGTCGTTGTCATCCAACCCGGTTAATACAATAATCGGGCATTTATTTACCACTGAGAGTAAATTGACTAAGGTCGCCAACCCGCGACTTTCTTGTAAGCCTAAATCTAATAAAACCACATCGGGAGTGGTCTTTTCATACTCCATTTCAAAATCAGCAATTGTATTGAAATGCTTAATATCATAATGGCAACTATCTTGACTCTTTAACAACAATTGTCGGACGAGATAGGCGTCGTCCTCATCATCTTCCAAAATATAAACTCTCATACTGCGCATCAATTTCCTTCCTTTTTCATGGGATGCTCGACAACGTCAAACCAATACTTAAATGTGGACTGTAGTATTTTTGTTAACTCAATAATCGTGTCGGGTTTCACGATATAGGAGAGTGCCCCTAACCTATAGGCATTACCGACATCTTCAGCTCGCTTAGAGGTGGTATACACAATGATAGGCCACTTTACTTTGACCGATAGTGACGCCATTTTTTCCAGCGTTTCCCAGCCATCCATCACTGGCATATTCAAATCAAGTAGTACTAGGCTGACATTGTCTAGACGGTGTTCAGTAATGTGTTCTAACAACTCTTTACCGTTGCGCAAATGTTGTAGCTGAAAATCACCTTGCACCTTGGACAACGCCTGTTTAAAAAAATAGATATCATCTTGATCATCATCAACAATCAATATTTTGTGTATAACACGACTATGCATTGGGCAACTCAATCATAAACTGCGTACCTTCACCCAACTTGCTAGTACAGTGGATAGTGCCACCATGTACTTTGACTATTTGCTTACTGATAGCCAAACCAATACCACTGCCCTCATATTGATCACGGCGAACCAAGCGCTTAAAGGGTTCGAATATTTGTTGCAAGCCATTAGAGTCCATACCGATGCCGTTGTCGTGTATTTGAATTAACGTTGTATGGATTTGCTGTTGAATGCTGATGATTATTTTGGCGGCGAGATCGGCTTGTCTAAACTTAATGCTATTTTGTATCAAGTTTTGTATCAATTGTGTCATTAAACCAGAATCCACATAAATCGTTGCATCTTGTTTAAGCATAATCTCAGTCTGAGATTCGGCAATTAAAAAAGATAAATTATCTTGTACTTGATTTAGCACATGACTAAAGGGGAGTTGTTGTTTATTAACACTATCGACATTGATTTTGGATAACGACAATACATCTTGAATTAACACTCGCATTCTTGATGCCGCATCTTTTAAACGATCGAGTTCATAGGCAGCATCGCCTTCTAATTCATCCACCAATCGCGCATGCAAGCTATCGGAAAATGCGGTAATTTTACGTAATGGCTCTTGTAAATCATGGGAAGCCACATAAGCAAAACGCTCTAAATATTCGTTAGATTCGGTTAATTTGTCTGCATTATTTTTTAAGTCGGTAATGTCAATAAAAGTACCCAGCATTTCTAGCGGTTCGCCATTAGCATCTCTGGACAGCACAGAATCAAAGGAGTAACACCAAATCCAACGTCCGGACTTGTGTTTCAAGCGATACTGTAATGCGCTAACTTCATTCCCGCCCACGGCAATAACATCTTCTATATGCACCATGACCTTGCCAATATCATCAGGATGAAACAGTTCCATTAACGATGGCAAAGTAGCAATATCCTCCATGTTATAACCAGTAATATCGGTGTAACGCTGATTTATTTGAGTGTTAGTTTGTTGGTCAAAATTAAATACAAAAATCCCACAAATGGCATTATCAATAATATTAGTCAGGTATCTTTGCTTCTCTTTTAACTCTTCTTGAATGTGTTTTTTCTCTTCAATGTAACTCAGTGATCCGGACATCAAACGAGGCTTATTATTGGCATCAAACAACGTATCGCCGCGAGTGAGAAACCAGCCATATTCGCCCTTTTTATTTAATCCAATATATTCCACTTCATACTTTTCACCGTGGTCAAAATGACGTTGCATATTAAACTCGACCAATTCAACAAAGTCGGGATGAATATGACTTTTCCAATGTGCGAACTCTGGATGCTCAATATGCTGTTCCTGGCCGATCAATATCATCAACTGCGGCGAATAACTGACTTCACCTGTAGCAATATTCCACTCCCATATTCCGTCGTTAGTGGCGCTAATAGCGCGCTCTAAACGTTGGTGAGATTCCAGTATTTGATTTTCTAAATAGCGAAAATGCGTCAAGTTTTTAATAGACACCAAGATCATCGCGGTACCGTCAGCATGTTCTTTGACAATCGAGACCTCTATAGGTATACCATCACCATGCTTGCTTTTACCTTTCAATATTAAGCTTTGGCTACTCATGGGATTGTCTTCGACTACGGTTTTTAATGCCTGCTGTAGCTTTTCAAATTCATGACCATCACTAGTAAATAAGTAACTCAGCGGCTTACCTAATAGCGCCTCGGAACTAAAACCAAAGTCTTTCAGCAAGGTTTTATTCACCAGTTGAATATTAAAATGATCATCAACCAACACCGCACCTAACGGCATAGCTTCGATCATAAATTTAAATACACCGCTATTTTTTAATTGGGATTCAAGGCTAGAGTGCGACTCACTCACCGCTTTCAACTGATCACGTACACCAGCAAATTGCTGAATGGTTGGCATAGCCAGCGCATTGGGCATGAGTTTAAAAACATAAATTGCAGTGACAAGGGAAACTAGCGCAGTGATCGCTTTGGCAATGCCATGTGCTCCATACACCCCTTGCCAAATGGTGATGATGCCGAAAACATGGGTTATCCCACAACACAAAATAAATAACGAAAACAACGCAAATACCTTGTTATAACCAATATCTTTACGTTTATTGGCAAACATCATGATGGCAATAGGAATGGAAAAATAAGAAGCGGCTATCACTAAGTCGGCTACGACATTGGTCCACAAAATATGTGGCTGCCATAAATAGCAATGCCCATGGGGCATGTAGTCGCCACGGAAAAATGACTGTAACTGTTCGTTTTGCATAGTTTTTTTATTATTTAGAAAAAACTAAGTATAGAAGAGTTTTGAATTTTTATTGCTGAATGGCTTGATAACTAACACTTAATTGGGACTTAACTAAACACTCAAGCTTGTGTAAAAGTCTAATTAACTTACTAACCGGAGCTCAGCTAATCCCCAAACAGGCGCTGCCATAAACTCTTTTTCTTCTGCTCAGATTTAACTGGGGATTGGACGCAATTGGCAGCCGATGGTGGCAATGCGTCTATGACGGCGGGCAAAATCAGACTTTGTGGGCAAGCCGTGGCCAAATATTGCCCGGACTTTTGATCAAAGTGCACCATATTGACGCCCTCCGGCATGGACCGGACTAATGATTTAGGTTGTTGAGATTGCTGATAATTAACATAGAGATCTAACGCCCCACCTGCACCGGTGAGCTTGGTTATTTGATTATTATCTTTACCTACCCATATGGTCGATAGCGCATAGCGGTCATAACCACTAAACCAACTATCGCGATAATCATCGGTGGTACCGGTCTTACCTGCCATATTCACTTGTGGGAAAAGTTCCTTCAACACTCTCGCAGTGCCTTCACGGGTTACCTTGTGTAATGCGTAATTAACTAGATAGGTGGCCTTAGGGTCTAATCGTTGCTGACCGGCTTTCTCAAATTGCCACAACAAACTGTCATCGACGGTAGTCACCGCTCGTAGTGCATGTAACGGAATATATTGCCCTTCATTGGCAATGGTCTGGTACATCTGGTTGACTTGAAAAGGCGATAAGTTAACCGCCCCCAACGTCATCGCCGGATAGCGACTGACTTCATCATCCACACCCATGCGCTGTAATGTATTGGCTACGTTATCCAAGCCCACTTGCATGCCAAGATTTACGGTAGGGACGTTTAACGAACGGGTTAACGCGGTAATCAAATTAACTTCGCCACGGAATTTCTTATCTGCATTCAACGGCTTCCATAATTGGCCGTGGCTGCTTTTCATTTGAATGGGTTTGTCTGCAATAATGCTAGCTAAGTTATACTGATCAGCCTGCTCTAAAGCAGTTAGGTAAACCGCCGGCTTAATAATAGAGCCAATGGGACGTTTGGCATCAAGAGCGCGATTAAAGCCATGGTATTGAGGATCTTTTCCGCCAACGATAGCGCGAATTTCCCCACTGCGGATGTCACTAACCAACATCGCACCTTGTAACTCTTGTACTTTTTTAAGCTTTTCTAGTTTAGGTATACCTCGACGTACAGCAACTTCAGCACGGCGCTGTGCCAATGGATCCATCGCCGTGAAAACTTTAATACCCGACTGAAATAATTCCGGTGAGGCCAGCGCTTGGCGCAATTCGCGCTTAACTTGATCCATATAAGACGGATATTTTCCTTGGGCTAAACGATTCTCATTGGCCAAAGTTAATGGTGTATTTAACCAATGTTGATATTCCGCTTTGCTCAACACATTATTTTCAAACAGTAAGCGTAGCACCGTGTCGCGACGCTCTATTACCCGTTTAGGGTAGCGTCTTGGATTATAATAAGAAGGCCCTTTTACCATAGCGACTAAAGTTGCCATTTCTGCCAAGTTCAACTCTGGCAAAGGTCGGTCAAAATAGAAGTGACTGGCTAAACCAAAACCGTGCACACCGGTAGCCCCATTTTGTCCTAAAAACACCTCATTCAAATAGGCCTGTAGAATATCCTCCTTGCTGTAACGCAATTCGATTAATAAGGAAATCCATGCTTCCCGCACTTTACGAATAATGGACTTTTCACGGGTGAGAAAGAAATTTTTCACCAATTGCTGAGTCAAGGTGCTACCGCCTTGCACTCGTGCACCGGCTTTTATGTTGGCAACCAATGCACGTAAAATCGACAGTGGTACCACACCATGATGATCGTAAAAATCTTTATCTTCAACCAGCAATAATGTGTCCACTAACGCACTAGGCACCTCTTCCAAATTAACCAGCATACGATCTTCACGTTCGGCACTGAGTAAACGAGTAACCAGCCACGGTTCGAGACTGACAGAATCAAGTTCATCATTAGAAATAAGATCACGAATGTGTTGGACTTTGCCATTGGCAAACACCACCTGAATAGAACGCTCTTCTTCAGGATGCTCAGGGAAATCAAAGGCTCGACGCACCAAGCTGACCATATTGTAGTTGCTGACATAGTCGCCGCTTTGCTGCAATTGCGTTACTGGCCGATAGGCGAGTAATTGCAGTTCATCAATGAGTTCCTTGGATGTCATTTCCCGGCCGACGGATAACACTAATGGACGAGCAAAAACTTGCGCAGGCACTTGCCATTTGTTGCCACCAAACTTGTGCTGAATTTGCGCATCCAACACCACGCTGTAGACGGCCATTAGCACTAACAATACCAGCGCAAATTGCCACCAATGGCGCTTCATCCAATGAATGCTTTTAGCCAGAATGGATTGACGCGGTGTAAAGGAAGAAGGTGAACGTTTTTTACGAGCAGCGGTAGTTTTAGCTTTGGGCATTATTTAAGGGTTCTTATTGATCAAAAATGAATACAGTGGCGCGAAGAGCTAATCTGTCAGACAAACATAAAAAGTAAAGTTCCATCTTTACACTGATTACCTGATGTCTTCTTGAAAGAACGGCGCAATCGAAAGAATGTCTCTATAATATGATCATCATAACAACTAAAACTACTCGCTAGTACTCAATAGTGTTAATACGACTAAAGGACTATATTCTATGAAAAAAAATATCATTTACCTCAGCATTGCGCTCACTATGAGCAGCCCCGTTATTGCCGAGATTACCGAAATACAGCCTTCTTGGTTAGGTGTTTTTACCGAATACTATCGAGCTGATGAAGACAAATTTACTGGCAATAGTGAGGCTGTAGATGGTGTGAGTTTTGGTTTTGAAGGGGGAGTTGGTTTATCACCTAAATGGGCAGGTCGTATTGAGTGGGCGGATCTTAATCTGCAAGAGCATGCCTTTACCGCCGATGGCTACCGTGTAGGAATGGACGCACTGTACTTTCCAAATGCTACAAGCCAATACTTTTTTGCCGGTCTTAAAGCGCAAAAATTACAACAAACCTACAATTTATTAAATATTGGTGTTGGTAATCGTTGGACATTAAAAGATAATTGGAACATCTACGCTGAGGCAGCGGCCAATCGCGAATTTAGTGATGGCCATCAAGATATTAGCCTAAAACTAGGTTTAGCATATTTATTTGGCAGTAAAACATCTAGCTATACTCCAAAAGATGATGATAACGATGGTGTCGTTAACACCTTAGATCAATGCCCCAATACCCCAGCGGGCGAGGCTGTTGATAAAAAAGGTTGCTCCTTACCGACCGACAATGACAATGACGGCGTACTCAACAATGTTGACCAATGCCCAAATACACCAGCAAGCACCACTGTGGATAGCCTTGGCTGCGCTATTAAATTAGCCGCAATTGGTGACACTGACCATGATGGTGTTAATGATGATATTGATCAATGTGCTGATACGCCAATCAATGACAAAGTGGATGACGTCGGCTGTAGCTTATTTGCAGAGAAAAAGATCCCCATTGCGCTCAATGTACTGTTCGCCAATAACTCCAGTAATATTGATAATCCTCAGGATCAGTCGATTATCGATTTTGCCGAAGCACTAAAAACCTACCCTGAGATTATTGTAACTATCGAAGGTCACTCTTCTGCACCTGGTGATGCTGATTACAATCAAACAATATCGGAGCAACGGGCTAACGCTGTTCGTGATTTATTGATTAGCCAATATCACATCCCGGCATCTCAGTTATTAGCTCAAGGGTTTGGCGAAACACGCTTGTTGGATGACCGTCATACTGAAGCAGCGCATATTAAAAATCGCCGCATTGCAGCCTCGGCAACCGCCATTAGCCGTACTAAAGTACAAAAATAACTATCGTTAACTACCAAAAAGCCAGCCACTGCTGGCTTTTTGGTGCGTAATCCTCGTACCTAGCTTACATATTTTTTTTAGTTTTACTGGTAGCCTGAGCTGTAGCTGGGTCATCAGGCCAAAAATGTCTGGGATAGCGGCCCTTCATTTCTTTTTGCACTTCTTTATAACTTCCTGACCAAAAGCCAGCCAAATTTTGAGTTTGTTGTAACGGTCGACGTGCTGGAGAGAGTAATTCCAATTGCACTGCAACCTTGCCTCTAGCGATAGTGGGAGTCTCCTGTAAACCATAAAGCTCTTGCATGCGTACCGATAATTTCACACTCCCATTAGCGGCGTAAATTAATGCAGCGGTATTGCCGCTGGGTATGGCGAATCGTTGAGGGAAATGGTTTTGCAACTGTTGTTGTAATGGCCAATCCAACGCACTTTTAAGGATCTCAATAAAATCTAATTTTTGCAGTTGTGCCATGCTCAACACTTCAGTTAAATAAGGCAGCAACCATTGTTCGAGGGATGCAGTTAATCCTTTCTCGCTCCAATCAGGCCAAGGATCATCACTAAAGACGTTATGGGCCAGACGCACGCGGTAAATCAACTGCAAGGCTTGTTCACTAAAGGGCAAATTCATCACCCCTAGTTTACCAATTTGCTGTAACCACAATTGTTGGCATAACGCCGTATCTGGTTTGGATACTTTCTGTGAAGACAACACAATTTGCCCTAACTGTTTGCGGCGCTGGGCGACAATTCGTTGTTGTTGATTATCCCATTGGCAAATGTGTTGTTCACGAAAAAGATGACCAAAATGCTGTTGTAATTGGGCTTCGCTGATCCTTTCCGCCAATTTTATCGGGGTATCGCCTTGTTGCTTATCGGTCACTAGCATATTACCTACTGCTAACCATGGCTGTTGCGCTAACGGATCATGTTCCGCTAAACTCGCGCCACTGCCATTGACCAACAGTAAACGCGCCGGTTGCCGTTGCTTAGCCAACCATTGTGGAAATGCCAGCGCCAATAACAAGCCACTATCGCCCAGCGGCCACGACGCATTACCACAACCAATGCGCTGTTGCCAAAGGCGTATGCTTTGCCAAATAGGATGAGATCGTTGTTGCTGCAATAACTGCAATCGCTGTTCAAGACTGACACTGGCTTGATAAGGTAATGGGTCTTTTGATTCCAATAAAGCGACTATGGCGGCAGCCATACTCTGATGACCGGCACTCATTTTTTGCACAGTGACTAACATATTGGCTAATGAAGGATGACTACCAAACCCATGCAATGCCCGCCCGTGAGCGGTGATTTTACCATCTGTATCTATGGCTTGTAATTCTAGCAACGACTGGCTGGCACGCTCGATTTGTGCCGTTGATGGCTGATTTATCAGCCCCAGTTGTGAGATAGGCGTGCCCCACAGGGCACATTCCAACAACAACGGCATGATATCCACATGTAATAATTCTGGCTGGGATTGCATTGATAATCGCCCATGTTGCTCCTGTGCCCATAATCGGTAGCAATGACCACTAGCTGTTCGACCCGCTCGCCCTGCCCGCTGCGTAGCCGAAGATTGGGAAATTCCTTGACTGACTAATTGGGTAACCCCTTGGGTAAGTCTAAATTGCGCCGTTTTCTCTAAACCACTATCGATAACGACTTCAATTCCATCAATGGTTAAACTGGTTTCGGCAATATTGGTTGCGAGAACAATTTTTCGTTGGCCAGCAATGCACGGTGCAATAGCCGCCATTTGCTGTTTTTTATCCAGTTCACCATACAAACTATGGATAACCGTAGTCGATGACACCAGACTACTCAAAGCTTGCGCACAGTATTGAATATCTCGCACACCGGGTAAAAACACCAAAATGCTGCCTTGATGATTTTCCAAGGCCTCTCGAATCACCTTAACCACTTTCGCTGATAACGGTTGCTTAGATAGGTCCGGGCGATAATGCAGGGTTACTGGATAGCTACGGCCTGCACATTGCAGTAATTCCGCATGCGGCATAAAACGCTGCAATGCATCAATATCCAAGGTCGCCGACATCACTAATAAGCGTAAATCATCGCGTAATGTTTGTTGTACCTCAAGGCACAAAGCTAGGGATAAATCCGCATGAATACTGCGCTCATGAAACTCATCGAAGATCACCAAGCCAATACCATCCAGTTCAGGCTGGCTTTGTAACATCCGAGTCAATATGCCTTCGGTGACGATCTCTAAACGGGTGTGACTACTCACTTTATTTTCACCACGCATACGATAGCCTACGGTTTTACCGACAGGCTCTTGTAGTTGTTCGGCCAAATAACTAGCAATACTACGCACCGCGATACGCCGGGGTTGTAACAGGATAATCTTGCAATTTTTGAAGCGGGCTAAACCTAATAAAAACAGAGGTAAACAAGTGGATTTACCGGCACCAGGAGGCGCCACCAGCAACACATCGCCTTGGGATAACGACGCTTCAAGGGCTGGAAATATTTGAACGACAGGCAGAGACATAAGAACAGAAAAACTTATTAGTAGGCGAGTATTTTTAGCATATTAATGAATTCTAACACCCTAAGACCTTTTATTCTGCATACATAATCATTGTGTTCCTATCCGTAAAAATATTCCCACCTTAACCAAGTGTCCCTACAATTCCTTTTTTAGAATAATCGTACTAAAAAGTAGAAACTGCTAGGATGATTGGGTTTTGATGACATCTATTTACAGTCATCAATAATAATAGGAGAAAGTCTTGCGATATTTCTTAGGTTTAGATCTCGACCCCACTATAAAACTTGAGATCGATCATTGGCGCAGCAAAGCATTGCCAAAATTCCAATGTCCAACTTCAGTCAGCAATTTTCATATCACCCTAGTGTTTCTGGGTGATGTGGACGATTTGATTTTAGAGCAACTTAGCAAGCTGATATCCACCATTAAAGCCGTGCCGTTTTCATTAACACTAAACCAACTCGGCTTTTGGTCAAAACCCAGAATATTGTTTTTAGGTGCAGAAGACGTCGATAAAAAAATGCACCATTTAGTAAGCCAACTTACCCATGTAGCTAATCAATGTAATTTACACATCCCCAAACGGCCCTATATTCCCCATGTAACCTTATCCAGAAAAATGACCTCAAATCCTGCAGCGGCCATAATCCAGCCTAGTTTTCAATGTCACTTCGATCAAATTCATCTATATGAATCTGTTTCAAGTTATTCGGGGGTGCAGTACCTGATCAGAGATAGTTGGTCATTACAATCCGAAAAATATTGTAAATAATGTGCCGCTTGAAATTCCAATGTGGGATAGCAAAGTTCGTAGCCGGACTCATAGAATGTTGATCATATTTAAGAAAAATTAATTTTTATAACTATTTCAACAACTTTAGCGCTAAAGCATATTTACTCAAAGGCCTACAATGCGTAGGCTCTACCCTTAGTATTCAACCTTCGTTTTACAGTTGAGCAGTGGATTTATATGCAACAAACTTTCAAACTCGTTATTGATTGCCCAGATCAAGTGGGATTAGTCGCCGCCGTAAGTCAGTTTTTGGCCGATCACAATGCCACCATTGTTGAGGCAAACCATCACACCGATCAACAAGCAGGGCGCTTCTTTATGCGTCATGAAATAAATGCGGACTCTTTTGATCTAGCGAAAGGTAGCTTTGCTGACGCATTTGCTGATATTGCCAACCAATATGACATGCAATGGCATCTAACAGATTCCCGTGAAAAGCAAAAGGTGGCTCTATTAGCCAGCCATGATTCCCATTGCTTAGTTGACATATTACATCGCTGGCATAGTGGTGAGTTAAACTGTGAGATCCCCTGCATTATTGCGAATCATGCCAAAATGAAACAATTTGCAGACTGGTACGCCATCCCCTTTCACTTTGTGGATTTCAAAAACCAAGATAAAGCGCAAGCCTTTGCCGAAGTGGAACGACTATTAGAAAGCTATGAAATTGATCTCACCGTACTTGCTCGTTTTATGCAGATTATTCCTAATAGCCTATGTGAAAAATTAAAAGGCAAAGCGATTAATATTCATCATAGCTTTTTGCCTTCCTTTGCCGGGGCTAAGCCTTATCAACAAGCCTACGATCGAGGCGTAAAGCTGATAGGCGCGACCTGCCATTATGTGACTAAGGATTTAGATGAAGGGCCTATCATTGAGCAACAAGTCATACGCATTAGTCACAATGACAACGCCGCGGATATGGTCAGGAAGGGTAAAGATTGTGAAAAAACAGCGCTGTCTAATGGCTTACGTTACCACTTAGAAGACAGAGTCATTATTCATCAGCATAAAACCGTAGTGTTTGCTTAATTGATCTTTTTGAACCTTAGAAGTGGCTACGATAAACCAATTTAATGGCACTGTCGGTAAAGCGCTTCTGTTGTTTTAGTGGTGAAAACTCATCAGCATATAAGGTCATGGCAGACAATCGCAATTCCAATGATTTGGCTGCACCAAATTCAGATAATAGTGCACTCAGCACCCATTCATGCCCTGATTCTAATTTCACATATTGATCAGGGCCAAACTGCAATTCACCTGCAACAAACTTACGCGCGCCAATACCGATCAATACATCTTTCGCAAAATGTACACGAGGCATAAATTCATAAGAATAACTGCTTAGTTTCAGTTGGCAAACACCACTTTTTGAACTCTGGCGTTTAATTTCCAATGAAGTATTGAATGAAAAATACTCACCTATAGGTTTGGAAATACTAAGTTTTGCCTGTCTATCTCTAAATCCAGAAAATTGAAATTTTTGCTTATCTAAAGTAACAATGGCTTGTTCTTCGACTGACTCCTTCAACCAATCAACACTATTCTCCCAAAAACTGGCATCCGCAAAACACAGATTGGGTATCAACAACAGTAAAAAGAATCTAAACATACTGCACCGCCAAGTTTAAGGTTGAAAGAAGTTTCCCTGCTCCTTTGATTAAATTTAATACTACGCTACTTCGGCACTCTGATACGTATGATAAAATATACGCAGTTATGCATATAGCACACTTCTTTATACGTAATGTTAAGAATCAAACACTTAGTTAGGAGTGCTTTATTAGAGTGATGTTCATCATGGGCAAGCGGGAATTTCAGGAACACCGTTCAGCTCCGCTTTTCAACGAATCAGGGATGGTGTTACTGGGTGATCGTCATCATGGATGTGTGCAGGCCTACCCGTAGAACATTGACTATCTTAGTAAATCGTAGGCAATAAAAAAGCCCGAGTCTTTCGACAAGGGCTTTTCTATTTAATTGGGAGTCTGGCGGTGTGCTACTCTCACATGGGGGTGGAGTCGGTTAACAGCGAAGCATTGCTTCGCCCGACGTAACGGTACGAGCTCTGCGAGTGCCCGGGAATCCCCTTCGGGAAGGTTGACTGCGAGGTAGCTTTGCGCGACAGCGCTTATACGAAAAAAGCCCACTCCATTGAGTGGGCTTCTTCGTGTAATAGGAGTCTGGCGGTGTGCTACTCTCACATGGGGAAACCCCACACTACCATCGCCGCTAATACGTTTCACTGCTGAGTTCGGAATGGGATCAGGTGGTGC